>NZ_JBSHDX010000001.1:0-507903 GCF_053616535.1 Brevundimonas sp. NPDC055812
CCCTCGCCCCAGACAAAACCCCGAAAAACCAGTCTCCGAAGCCCGTCGGGCCAGCCCGTCTCCGAGCGAGGCGGCGATATACGTCCCGATTTTCCCGGTGGCAATAGGCAAAGGCGGCTTTCCCGATCTATCCACAGATCGGACGCTTATGCACAGGATGGAGCCGCCCTACCCCGCCGCTATATAGGTGCGCAGGCTTTCGGCTTCCTGCGTGGCCTGGGCGATCTGGCATTTGACCACGTCTCCGATCGAGACGACGCCGGCCAGCCGCCTGTCCAACAGTACGGGCAAATGCCGGACTCGCCGGTCCGTCATGCGCGCCATCAGCGCCTCGACCGTTTCGGCCGGATCGGCGAAGACCACTTCGCTGGTCATGTAATGAGAGACGGGCCGCTTCAGCGCCTCGGGACCGTCGCGGGATATGGCCCGCACGATGTCGCGCTCGGACAAAACGCCCGCCACGCCGTCGCCTTCACAGACGATCAGCGCCCCGACCTGGCGGCGCTCCAGTTCGGCGCAGGCGTCATTCAGCGAGGCGTCAGGCGCCAGGGTGAAGACCGCGTCTCCCTTGCCCTTGAGAATCTCGGCGACCAGCATGGCGACTTCCTCCTTATGGGCAGGCCGTCGTCCGCGTGTCGCGGACCGGCCGCAAGATGGAAGACAGGTTCGCTCAGACTCCGCCGATAGGCAAATCACGGCGTGCGGCGAACCACCCGCCGATGGGGCCGATGGCGACGATGCCGAACAGGAAGCCGACCGCGTGCGCCTCCCAGGCGATGCGGGCGCCGTCCGCGCCGGGCGCCAGACCGATCAGACCCACAATGAGATTCACCGCCATCCAGGCCGCCGAGGCCCGCAACACCATGGGGTGGAACAGAGGCAGGACGCGTCCATGCCCGCCCATCAGCCGGGTCGCGGCGCCGATCAGACCGAAAACCGCGCCCGAAGCCCCGACCAGCGGCGCCATGCTATGCGGATGCACCAGCCCATAGCCCAGCGCCGCCACGGCGCCCGCCGCTATATAGAAGAGAATGAAGACCAGCGGCCCCGGCCCGCGCTCCATCAGCCGGCCGACCGGCGCGCCGAAGGCCAGGGCGCCCACCGCATTCATGGTCACATGGGCCCAGCCGCCGTGCAGCAGCATGGAGGTGAACAGGCCCGCCCACTGTCCGCGCCACAGGTCCGCAGGGACGAAGGCCATGGAGAGTCCCTGATCGGGAAGCCGCTCCTGCAGATAGAAGAGCACCGGCATGGAAGCTGCGATCAGCAGGGGCAGGAAGGGCGCGTTGAAGATCTTTTCACGCGGCGGCCGCGGCGAACGGGCGTCAGATTGGGACATTCGCCCTTGATGGGGCCAGTCGCATCCGATCTCAAGACGCCGTTTTGCGCCAATACGACACTGAAATCGTATGGCACGGTCATTGCGTGAGCCGTTCCAGAAGATTTCGGGAGCGCCTTATGTCGTCTCATAGCCTGACACTCATGACCGTAGCGGCCGCCGCCGTGCTGGCGGCCCTGCCCGCCGGTTCGGCTGTCGCACAGTCGACCGGCTCGGCCGGCGCAGGCCAGTTCCAGGCCGGCTACGGCGCCTCGCGCTACACCACGGCGCAGGCCAGTCGCGGCACCACCCGCGACGCCAACGGCAACCGCCTGGTCGTCGACGGCATCATCCAGCAGAACGGCAGCGCCTATTCACGCAGCGACAGCAGCTCCTCGTCCAGCCATTTCAGCGGCGGCGTCGGCTCCGGCACGAACATCGGCGGCTCCACCGCCATCGGCAACAACCTGAATGTGGTCGTCCAGGGCAACCGCAACACGGTCGTCGTCAACTCCACCCAGACCAACACCGGCGACATCAACGCCGGCACCACCCTGAACGGGCCGCGTCCATGAAGATCTCCGCCATCCGCCGTTCGCCCGTCCGAGCCCTGGGCTGCGTCGCCGCCGCCGCCGCCCTGCTGGGCGGTTGCGTCAGCACCACCGCCGGTCCGTCGGGCCAGTACGCCAAGCCGATCGGCAACGCGCCGGTGACGTCGAACCCGACGCCCTATTCGACCGCGCTGTACTGCCTGGCCGACTATGCGCGCCGCTACAACCTGCCCTCGCCGCGCATGGCCGTGGGTCGGATCAGCGACTACACCGGTTCCATCTCCTCGGACGGCGGTCGCCAGATCACCCAGGGCGCGTCCCTGATGGCCAACACCGCCCTGGCCAAGGCCGGCGCCCGCATCGTCGAGCGCTATGACACCTCGGTGTCCGAGCTTGAGCTGCGCTACGCCAACAACAAGCTGATCGGCGACGACGTGCCGAACGGCGCGCCCCAGGACGCCGCCTTCCGCCGCATCCTGGCCGGCCAGGTGCCGGGCTCCGACTTCTATGTGGTCGGCGGCATCACCGAGGTGAACTACAACATCCGCTCGGGCGGCTTCGACGTCGCCGGCGGCGAGGTGGAGCAGAACGGCGGCTCGGGCCTGATCACCGGGAAGGTGTTCGTGATGAACGTCGCGATCGACCTGCGCCTGGTGCAGACCACCACCCTGGAGGTCGTGGACGTCGTCTCCTATCAGAAGCAGATCGTCGGCCGCGAAGTGTCGGCGGGCGTGTTCGACTTCCTGAACGGCAACGTCTTCGACATCTCGGCCGGGTCCAGCGGCCTGGAGCCGGTCCAGCTGGCGGTTCGCGCCCTGGTCGAACGCGCCACGGTCGAGTTCATGGCCAACCTCTACGGCGCCCCCGGCCCGGAAATCTGCCTCAACCCCGCCAACGACCCGCTGGCCGACAGCCCTGTGGGCCCGACCGGCGGCTACTATCCCGCTTACGCAAACACGGACACGAACAATGGCCAAACTCGCGCCGACCCGTCTCGCTGGCACGATCGCCGCGACAGCGCTGTGCGTCGCGGCGGCCGCTGAGGCCCCCTTCGCTCAAGCTCAAGCCCAGGATCGCGGTCTGGTCCTGAATGAACAGCTCAACCTAGGCGACGTCATCAGCGGTCAGCGCCTGAACGTCGTCAACGTCAGCGACAACGTCGCCGTGTCGAACGCCGCCATGGGCAACGCCCTGTCCGGCAGCGCCGACGGCCGCGCCGCCGACATCCGCTCGACCCAGGACATGCAGGGCGCCGCCGTGGCGGACACTTCCCTGACGCTGCGCGGCGACACGGGCTATGTGAACAGCGTGACCCAGGCGCGCGGCAACTATCTGGCCGGAACCGCCGTCAACACCGGCATCGACGTCGACGCCGGCCAGAATCTGAACGGCGACGTCACGGCGCGCAGCCAGATCGTGGAGACTGGCGCGCGGCTGAACTACGGCGGTCACGTCTCGGCCGACGCCATCGGCAACACCGTCGCCCTGGGCGCCGGCGGCACCGGCGAGCAGCGCGGCGCCGTCACCGGCCGCACGAACCAGAATTCGACCGGCGAGATCTACGCCGAGAACGAAGCCCGCTTCACCTACGCCCCGGCCCCCGCCGTCTTCAGCAGCCAGGCGTCGGCCAATGCGGTGCAGGCGACCTCGACGCCGAACTCGCACCAGGAGCTGGCGGTCAGCCAGAACGCCTCGGGCGCCGGCGTCACCGCCTGGACCGGCGTGTGGGCGGGCAACGCCTGGGACATCGCCGGACGCAGCCGCGCCGCCTCCAACCAGGCCGCCTTCTATAACCAGGGCGGTTCGCTGGTCGTGGACGTGGATCAGCAGAACTCGGCCGAGGTGCTGTCGCGAACCGAGCTCAGCTCCTATGACTTCGGCGCCGCCTATTCGACGGCCGAGGCCGTGGGCAACGAGGTCCATGCCGGCAACAACGACATCTACGTCAACATCAACAACACCCAGTTGAACACCGGCGGCGTCACCGCCAGCGCCGGCTTCACGGGTCAGAACGGTTATGACGCCTATGTCGGAGCCAATGCGGCGGGCAACGCTGTCACCGGCTTCGCCTGCTCGACCTGCGGCGGCGATCTGAACGCGCGCAACAGCCAGACCAACATGGGCGACGTGCGGGCCACGGCGACCACCACCATCAACGGCTGGGGCCGCAACGTCGTCGCCGGCGCCAACGCCGTCGGCAATACGGCGAGCTTCTACGTCACCCGCCCCTGAACCAAGGTCCCGGATTAACTTTCGGTAACTTGAGGCAGTCAAGTTCGTTTGTCACCGTAAACAGGCGCGAAGCTGAAGAAGCTTCGCGCCTGTCATCACGTGCAGGGCCGCAATCAGTCCCGGGGGCCGCCCGCTCGCACGTCGCGGAGACTACCGAATGCGATCCCCTCGTCGCCTGCTTCTGCTTGCCGCGTCCAGCCTCGCCCTGATGGGCGGCGCGGCGCTTCCCGCTATCGCCCTGACGCCGCCCTCGGCCGTCGCGGCGCAGGACGCGCAGCCCTCCAAACCCTGGGCCCAGGCGGCCAGCGACATTCCCGCCGACCCGGCCGTGCGCTTCGGCGTCCTGCCCAACGGGATGCGCTACGCCATCATGAGGAACGCCACCCCGCCGGGCCAGGCATCGCTGCGCCTGCGGATCGCGGCCGGCTCCCTGATGGAGAATGAAGACCAGCTGGGTCTGGCCCACTTCATGGAGCACATGGCCTTCAACGGCACGACGAACGTGCCGGAGAATGAGTTGCTGCGGATTCTGGAACGCCTGGGCCTGGCCTTCGGCGCCGACACCAACGCCTTCACCAGCTTCGACCAGACCGCCTATACGCTGGAGCTGCCGCGCACCAACGACGAGACCGTCGACACCTCGCTGCGGATCATGCGCGAACAGGTTTCCGAAGCCCTGATGAAGGCCGAGGACATCGACGCCGAGCGCGGCGTGATCGAGGGCGAAGAGCGGCTGCGCAACACCCCCGCCCTGCGCTCCCTGAAGGCGCAGATCGCCCTGCTGGCGCCGGGCCAGCGGCTGTCGAACCGCCTGCCCATCGGCGATCTCAGCATCATCCGCAGCGCCCCGCGCGAGCGCTTCGTCGAGTTCTACGAAGCCTATTACCGCCCCGAACGCGCCACCATGGTGGCGGTCGGCGACTTCGATGTCGATCAGATGGAAGCCAAGATCAAGGCGACCTTCTCGGACTGGACCCCCAAGGCCGCCGACGGTCCCGAGCCCGATCTGGGACAGGTGGCCCCGCGCCAGCCCGAGACCCGCATCCTGGTCGAGCCGGGCGTGCAGTCCTCGGTCCAGCTGAACTGGATCCGCAACCCGGACCTTGATCCCGACACGGCTTCGGAACGTCGCGACGCCCTGCTGCAGAACCTGGGCATGGCCGTGCTGAACCGCCGCCTGGGCGAACTGGCCCGCGCTGACAACCCGCCCTTCATCGGCGCCGGCGGCGGCCAGGCGACCCTGTTCAAGACCCTGGACCTCGGCAGCGTCTCGGCCGCCTTCAACCCCGGCGGCATCCAGCGCGCGCTGGAAACCATCGAGCAGGAACAGCGCCGCTTGGTTCAGTTCGGCGTCTCGCAGGTCGAACTGGATCGCGAGATCGCCAACACCCGCACGGCGCTGGAAAACGCCGTCCAGGCGGCCGCGACGCGCAGCACCCCGGCCCTGGCCAACGCCCTGCTGGGCGCTGTCAATGACGACCGCGTCTTCTCCTCGCCCGCCGCCAACCTCGCCCTGTTCGAAGCCGCAGTGAAGGATCTCAAGGCGGAACAGGTCAGCGCCGAGGTCAAGCGCGCCTTTGAAGGCCAAGGCCCCCTGGCCCTGGTCATCACGCCCGAGCCGATCGAGGGCGGCGAGGCCGGCGTCACCGCCCTGCTGGAGGCCAGCCGCGCCACGCCGGTGACCGCTCCGGCCGAACAGGCGGCGCTGGAATGGCCCTACGCCGACTTCGGCGCCGCCGCCACGCCCGCCTCGACCACCGAGGTCGCCGCCGTCGGCGCCACCGTCGTCACCTTCCCCAACGGCGTGCGCCTCACCGTCAAGCCGACGGCCTTCAAGGACCAGCAGGTCCTGATCTCGGTCCGCACCGGCATCGGCGAGATGGGCCTGCCGACCGACCGCTTCACGTCGCAGTCCCTGGCCCCGATGGTCTTCACCGCAGGCGGTCTGGGCAAGCTGACGGCGGACGAGCTGAACCGCGTCCTGACCGGCAAGATCTATGGCGCCGGTTTCGCTATCGACGGCGACGCCTATCAGTTGTCGGGCGCCACTCGCCCGGCCGACCTGCAGCTGCAGATGCAGGTGCTGGCCGCCTATCTGACCGATCCGGGCCTGCGCCCCGCGCCGTTCGAGCAGATCAAGGCCGTCCTGCCGCAGTTCATGGCCCAGCAGATGGCCACGCCCAGCGGCGCCTTCAGCCTTCAGGCTAGCGGCCTGCTGGCCAGCGGCGACAAGCGCGAATCCATGCCCTCGCCGGAGGAGATCGCCGCGTTCACCTTGGACGAACTGAAGCAGGGCGTGGTTCAGGGCCTGGCCTCCGGCCCGATCGACATCGTCATGGTCGGCGACGTCAAGGTGGAGGACGCGGTCGCCTCGGTCGCCTCGACCTTCGCCGCCCTGCCCGCGCGCGCCCCGGCGGCCCAGCCGATAGCCGGTTCGGACCAGCGTCGCTTCCCGGCGCCGACGGCCGAGCCGATCCGCCTGACCCACGCCGGTCCGGCAGAACAGGGCCTGGCCTATATCGCCTGGCCGACCACCGACGCCGTCGCCGACCGCACCGAGTCCCGCAAGGCCGCCATCCTAGCAGAGGTGCTGAAGCTGCGCGTCCTGGACGAAATCCGCGAGAAGCAGGCCCTGGCCTATTCGCCCAGCGTCCGCGCCGCGGCGTCCGACGTGTTCAAGGGCTACGGCTCCATCTCGATCACGGCCGATACGGCGCCCGAGAAGTTCGGCGCCTTCTTCACGGCCGTCGACGCCATCATCACCGACCTGCGCGACACGCCGGTCAGCGAGGACGAGCTGAACCGCGCCCGCCTGCCGGTGATCGAGTCCCTGCGCCGCAGCCAGGCCGGGAACGAATACTGGCTCGGCCAACTGGAGGATCTGGCCGCTAGGCCCGCCTCCCTGGAGCAGATCCAGACGCACATCAGCGATCTGGAATCCTTCACCGCCGCCGACATCCAGGCGGCCGCGCGCCAGTATCTCAAGCCCGATACGGCGTGGAAGGCCGAGGTCGTCTCGGTCAACGCCGCGCAGTAACGAAGAAAGGGCCCCGTTCCGCAAGGAACGGGGCCCAGTCGTTTAGGCCTATCGACGGAGAGTCGATGCCTGACCCTAGACGCCGGCGTCTGTCGCCAGGCTGAACAGCCGGTTCAGAAAACCCGGCCGCCGACCCCGCCGTCCATCATGATCATTCCGGTGGAGGCGGCGCCCTCGACCATTTCCTCGCGATACTCGGTGTAGGTCTCTTCGCGGATCATGGTCAGGACCTTCACGCCGGCCCCGTAGCGGCGCAGCAGCGAACGCTCGTTGCAGTCGCGCGCCGCCTTCTCGGGACGGCATTCCAGACGACCGCCCGCACCGTGCCACAGCGCCTCACGCTTGTTGCACAGCAGGGTCTCGCCCGGCGCGCCTTCCGCCTCGCTGACCGTCCACTGCAGCTTGGTGCCCGCCAGGCAGCGGTACAGTTCGCCGTCATAGCTGTTGCTGACGTCCCGGCCCGGAATGACCTGGGACGCCGGGTGCGGCACATTGCGGTCGTCGATGCAGACGGCCTGCAGCACGACCTGCTTCTCGATGCGGCGCGACGCGGTGAAGGGCACCTGCACCGCCTGCATCCCGCCCTGGACGTTCAGCCCCTGGATCGTGGTGGGATAGGGCTGATCCACGTTGAAATAGGCCCCGCCCCCGCCGGCGACGATGACGGTCGAAGCCGCGCGCGATCCCGCCCAGGCGCGCGCCGAGGCGTTGGCGCTGGCGTTCGCATTGACGTTGACGTTGACATTCACATTGCCGCCGCCCGAACCGCAGCACGTCGGAGGCGGAGGCGGCAGGCAGCCCCCGCCGCCACAAGGCGGCGTCACCGGCGGACGCGGCGGCAGGCAGCCGCTGGGACCGCATCCGCCGCCGCCCGGCGGGGTCACCGGCGGGGTGATCGGCGGCGAAGGCGGCAAGATCGGGGGGTTCGGCGGCGGAGGCGGCAGGCAGCTCGAAGGCCCGCACTGCGCCGCAGCCGTGTCCGCGAGCGCCATCAGCCCCATGAAGGCCACGGCGCCCGCCAGCATTTTCGTAATCCCTATCCGCATGGGATCGGACTCCTGCATTGATCGTCGGCAGGACCGATGCAAGCGCCGGGCCGTTTCAGGCGTCCGACATTGGGCGGTTTCATCCCCTCCGACGCGAGTTTGCGCCGTTCCGGCTCGCCCATCCCCAGGGCTGTCCCATTGTGAGCCGTGCCATTGTGGTGCGACGGCTCAGCCGATCGGCTTAAGGCCCGTCACATAGCGCCGCCAGTTCTGGACATAGTGCTGCGCCGACATCCGGAGGCCTTCGATCTGACCTTCCTCCAATTCCCGCACCACCTTGCCCGGTTGGCCCATGACCAGGCTGTTGTCGGGAATGACCTTGCCTTCAGTGATCAGGGCGTTGGCGCCGATCAGGCAGTTCTTCCCGATGCGCGCTCCGTTCAGAACGACCGCGCCGATGCCGATCAGGCTGTTGTCGCCGATCTCGCAGCCGTGCAGCATGACCTTGTGCCCCACCGTCACCCCCGCGCCGATAGTGAGCGGAGAACCGATGTCGGTGTGCAGGATGCCGCCGTCCTGAATATTGCTGTCGGCGCCGATGATGATGGGATCGTTGTCGCCCCGCACCACGGCGTTGAACCAGACGCTGGCGCCCGGATGCAGAATCACATTCCCTAGAACAGTCGCGCTGGGCGCGATCCAGTATTCGCCCTCGGGCGGAAGCTGGGGCTTGCTGTCTTCCAGACTGTAAACACTCATCCGTACACCGCCTATCCTTATCGAAATGAAGGCTTTAACCCTTCAGAAACCACGTTAGCATCAGTCTGTTGATGCGATTCGGACGGCCCCATTCGCCCCCGGATCCGAAGCCGGATCAAGCCCGGTCCGGTCAGACGCTGGAGAATACGCTTGGCGTGTTCACGACCCGTCCGGGGACGACGACGCACCTGCTGCGGCGAAGACCCTGCGACCGTTCGGGACGGCTGCGCGACTTCGGCCCCCACCTCCCCCACCGACGACCAAGGCGAGACCCAGCCGGGCTCGCCTTTTTTCATGCCCTGGAGGCGTCCATGAGCAAACGATCGGCCATCAAGCGTCAGCTGCGCGAAGGCGTGCTGGATTCGCCCGAATTCATTCAGGACGCCAAGGTGCGGCGATTGCCCGCCCGCGTCGGCGGCTGGTCGCCCCTGCCCTCGAACGACGAGCGGGACCAGGGCTATCTCAAGACGCTGAAGCCCAAGTCCGACGGCCAGGCCGAACTGATGGAGGCCGTCGACCACGCCAATCTGGTGCTGGCGCTGGGCCCGGCGGGCACGGGCAAGACCTATCTGGCCGTCGCCAAGGCGGTCGAGGCGCTGGAGGCGGGCAAGGTCGGCCGCATCGTCCTGAGCCGCCCGGCGGTCGAGGCCGGGGAATCGATCGGCTTCCTGCCCGGCGACATGGAGGACAAGCTGGCCCCCTACCTGCGGCCGCTCTACGACGCCCTGTCGGATCGCCTCAGCATGAAGCGGGTCAAGGCGCTGATGGCCGAGGGCCTGATCGAGATCGCCCCCATCGGCTATATGCGCGGCCGCACGCTGAACAACGCCTTCATCGTCGTGGATGAGGCGCAGAACTGCACCTACGTCCAGCTGAAGATGCTGCTGACCCGACTGGGCTGGCACTCGACCATGGTCGTGACGGGCGACCCGCACCAGTCGGACCTGCTGCCCGGCGTGTCGGGCCTGTCGGATATCGCCGACAGACTTGAGGCCGTGCCCGAAATCGCCGTCGTCCGACTGGCCGAACGCGACATCGTGCGCCATCCGCTGGTGGCCAGCATGATCGGAGTGCTGTGACCCCTTTCCGCCTCTGGTGAGAGAAGGAAAAAATAGAGTCCAATTCGTCTGAATCGTCTGAAATCCCCTCTCGGCCCCGCGCGCAGTCTAGCACAGGCGCCGAGGGGGGCTGGTCGATTGTGATCCAGCGACACCGTGCATCATCCGCTGGTGGCGGGCGAAGCCTGACGGATGAGGGGCTGCGCGACACTCGCCGCGCAACTCCTCATCGGATTTCGGAGAAACCCCTCATCCGGCCCTGACGGGCCACCTTCTCCCACAAGGGGAGAAGGAAGATCGGTTTACGCTCGCACAGCCCGGCTGGCGTCGACGCCCAGGGCGGTCACGGCGGCGGCGGCGATGTGTTCGGCGTTCAGGCCGGCCTGGGCGTACATGGCCTCGGGCTTGTCCTGATCCTGGAAGACGTCGGGCAGGTGCAGTGTGCGGATCTTCAGGCCCGCATCCAGCGCCCCCTTCTCGGCCAGAAGCTGCAGCACGAAGGCGCCGAAGCCGCCCATGGCGCCCTCTTCAACTGTAATCAGAGCCTCATGCTCGCGCGCCAGACGCAGGATCAGATCGGCGTCCAGCGGCTTGGCGAAGCGAGCGTCGGCGACAGTGGCCGAGACGCCGCGCGCGGCCAGCATGTCGGCGGCCTTCAGCGATTCCTGCAGGCGGGTGCCCAGCGACAGGATGGCGACCGAGGTGCCTTCGCGGACGATGCGGCCCTTGCCGATCTCCAGCGGGGCGGCCAGTTCGGGGATGTCGACGCCCACGCCCTCGCCGCGCGGATAGCGGAAGGCGCTGGGGCGGTCGTCGATGGCCAGCGAGGTCGAGATCATCGCCGCCAGTTCGGCCTCGTCCGAGGCGGCCATCAGCACCATGCCCGGCAGCGCGCCCATATAGCCGATGTCGAAGGAACCGGCGTGGGTCGCGCCGTCGGCCCCGACCAGACCGGCCCGGTCCATGGCGAAGCGCACCGGCAGGGACTGGATCGCCACGTCGTGGACGACCTGATCGTAGCCGCGTTGCAGGAAGGTCGAATAGAGGGCGCAGACCGGCTTCATCCCATCGGCGGCCAGGCCGGCGGCGAAGGTGACCGCGTGCTGCTCGGCGATGCCGACGTCGAAGGTGCGGTCCGGGAAGGCCTGACCGAACAGGTCCAGCCCCGTGCCGGACGGCATGGCGGCGGTGATGGCCATGATGGTCGGATCGGCTTCAGCGTGCTTGATCAGCTCGGTCCCGAAGACCTTAGTGTAGCTGGGGGCGTTGGAGACGGACTTGGCCTGCTTGCCCGACACCACGTCGAACTTGACCACCGCGTGCAGCTTGTCGGCGCTGCTCTCGGCCGGGGCGTAACCCTTGCCCTTCTGGGTGACGACGTGGACCAGGACCGGGCGGTCGGTGATGGCCGCCGCATTCTTCAGAATGGGGACCAGATTCTCCATGTCGTGGCCGTCGATCGGCCCGACGTAGTAGAAGCCCAGTTCCTCGAACAGGGTGCCTCCCACGATCATGCCGCGGGCGTATTCCTCGGCCTTGCGCGCGGCATCGCGGAACGGGCGCGGCATGTGGTCGACGAACTTCTTCCCGACCTTGCGGATGTTCTGATAGGCGCCGCCCGAGACCTGCTTGGCCAGATAGGCGCTCATGCCGCCGACCGGCGGGGCGATCGACATGTCGTTGTCGTTCAGGATGACCATCAGCTGGCCGCTGGTGGCCTCGGCGGCGTTGTTCATCGCCTCATAGGCCATGCCCGCCGACATGGAGCCGTCGCCGATGACGGCCACGACGCGGTTGTTCCCGCCCTTGGCGTCGCGCGCGGCGGCGAAGCCCAGCGCCGCCGAGATGGAGGTCGAGGCGTGGGCCGCGCCGAACGGGTCGTATTCGCTCTCGGAGCGCTTGGTGAAGCCCGACAGGCCGCCGCCCTGACGCAGGGTGCGCATCCGGTCGCGCCGTCCGGTCAGGATCTTGTGCGGGTAGCACTGATGGCCGACGTCCCAGATCAGGATGTCGTCCGGCGTCTCGAAGACGTGGTGCAGGGCGACCGTCAGCTCGACCACGCCCAGACCGGCGCCCAGGTGCCCGCCGGTGACGGACACGGCGTCGATGGTCTCGGCCCGCACCTCGTCCGCCAGCTGTTTCAGCTGGGGAATGTCGAAGCCCCGCGTGTCGGCGGGAAACTTGACGGTGTCGAGAAGCGGGGTGTTGGGCATGGGGATCGGGGGCCTTCAGACGACGGAGCGTCAAACAGTAACCCGCTGAGGGCGGGCGCGTTTCCTATCAGGACCGGCGTTTAAGCACAAAGTCCACGCTGGCCTTGAGGATTTCGGCCTCATGACCGAACAGGTCAAGGTGCGAGCGGGCCTGATCGGCCAGATGCGCGACCCTCTGTCGCGCCGCGTCGACGCCCAGCAGGGTGACGAAGTTGGTCTTGCCTAGCGCCGCGTCCTTGCCGCCCGCCGCCTTGCCCATCTCTTCGGCCGAGCCTTCGGCGTCCAGAACGTCGTCCACGATCTGATAGGCCAGGCCGATGTCGTGGGCGAAGCTGGTCAGGGCGTGCCAGGCGGCCTCATTGGCGTCGGCGACGATCAGCGGAATCTCGAAGGCGTAGGCGAACAGGGCGCCGGTCTTCAGACGCTGCATCCGGGCCACCCCGCCCAGATCGTCGCGGACCCCCATCAGGTCGATCATCTGGCCGCCGGCCATGCCCCGCGCACCGGAGGCGAAGGACAGGCGCCGCGCCAGTTCGCACCGCACGGCCGGGTCGTCATGCGTCTCCTCGTCCAGGATGATGTCGAAGGCCGCCGTCTGCAGGGCGTCGCCGGCCAGGATGGCGGTCGCCTCGTCATAGGCGATGTGCAGGGTCGGACGGCCGCGCCGCACATCGTCGTCGTCCATCGCCGGCAGGTCGTCATGCACCAGTGAATAGGCGTGGACGCATTCCAGGGCGCAGGCGGCGCGCAGAACGGCGCACTCCTCGACCTCCAGCATCCGCCCCGCCTCGATGGCGAAGAAGGGACGCAGCCGCTTGCCCGGTCCGAGCGCGGCATAGCGCATGGCCTCGGTCAGCCGGGCCTCGGGCCCGTCGGCGCGCGGCAGAAGGCGGTCCAGGGCGACGGTGACCACATCGGCGATCTCGGCCACCCGGTCGATGACGGCCTGCTCGGGCGAATTGGCGGCGAGCATGGTCAAAACAGCCTCCCGCCCAGCGGCAGGTCGCGGTCGACGCCGACCAGAACGACATTCCCTTCGGCGTCGGGGAAGCCGAGCGTCAGCACCTCGGACATCACCGGCCCGATCTGGCGCGGCGGGAAGTTGACCACGGCGGCGACCTTGCGGCCGTCCAACTGGTCCAGGGTGTAGTGATGGGTGATCTGGGCCGAGGATTTCCTGACGCCGATCGCGTCGCCGAAATCGATGGTCAGCTTGTAGGCGGGCTTGCGCGCCTCCGGAAAAGGCTCGGCCTTGATGATCCGGCCCACGCGGACATCGACCTTCATGAAGTCGTCGAAGCCGATCTGCGGCGCGATGGTCGCGATGTCGGAGGCGGACATCAGCCGAACTCGTCCGGTTCGACGCCCTTGGCCTGGCCGTCGGCGCCGACGACGATCTTCTCGACCCGCAGTTGGGCGGCCTTCAGCCGCGCCTCGCAATGGGCCTTCAGCCGTGCGCCCTCTTCATACAGGGCGATGGATTCCTCGAGCGGCGCCTGACCCGATTCCAGGCGCGAAACGATGCCCTCCAGACGCGACAGGGCGTCCTCGAAGCTGAGATCGGCGGGCACGGCGGGGGAGGCGGATGCGTCGGTCATGATGGGCGCAACCTAGAGAGGCGCGCGCGCCGCTTCAACGGCCTTCCTGAGGCCGCGACGTCAGCGCTTCACGAAACGGCGCTGGGACCAATATTTGAAGCCCTGATTGTGCGCCAGACGCCAGCCGTGCGCCTTCAGCCGCTGGCCGACCATGTGGTTGAAATAGCCGTGCGCCAGCACCAGGACATCGTGGCCCTCCGAGGCGCGAGCGATCAGGACGCGCGCAGCCTGATCGGCGCGGACCTCGGCCTCTGCGCGGGTTTCCTGGCCCTCGTGGTGGTTGAAGGCGTGCCACCAGACGCGGGAGATCACGCCCCAGTAGCGCGGCGACAGCTTGATCCAGGACGGAAAGCGCGGCGGCGGCAGGGGGGCCTCGATGAACAGGGCGTCGACCAGCACGTCGCGGCCCGGCGCCACGGCCTTGGCGGTTTCCTGGGCGCGCGGGCGGGTGGAGGCGTAGATGGCCCCCGCCCCTTCGGCGGCGGTCAGCAGGGTCTGCGGCGGCGTCTGTCCCGCGCGAAGCCCGCCGATCTCATAGCGCCCCCACCAGTCGCGATACTGGTCCGAAGTAATCATGCATTTGCGCGACAGGGCCGGCTCGCCGTGACGGGCCAGGGTGATCGCGCCGAAACGGACGCCCGCCTCGACGGCCTGAACGGCCGCGACCGGCGTCTGAACTGCGGATTCGGAATGAGTCATGAGCGCAGGAGAAGTCATAGCATGGGATCAGCCTGTGAAACCAAGGCCTTGGCGTCCCTATACCTCCCCGATTCCAGCATTGGCGCACGCCGCGAACGACGCACATTGGACAAGGGTGGTAGCTCTCGTCGCGCGGCCCTGCAACCACGCAAAGATGACGAGGCCGTATTGGACGGGGGGCCTGGCGTCGAGGCGCGCCTTCTCCCGGCCCTCTCGCGGCGCTATGGGTCGGCCGATGAGCGCTCCCGTGATCCGCCCCGCCCGCCCCGAAGACGCCGCCGCCCTGGCCGTGCTGGGGCGCCAGACCTTCATCGACACCTTCGTCACCGGCTTCGGCATTCCCTATCCGGCCGCCGACCTGACCGCCTTCCTGGACGCCGGCTTCAACACCGAGACGCTCACCGCCAAACTGGCCGAGCCCGGCGCCGCCTGGTGGGTGGCCGAGCGCGACGGAGAGCTGCTGGCCTTCGCCAACGCCGGGCCGAACACCCTGCCCCACCCCGACGGCCGGGCCAGCCACGCCGAGCTGCGCCGCCTATACGTCGGCAAGCCGGCGCAGGGCCTCGGCCTGGGCACGAAGCTGCTGAAGATCGCGCTGGAGTGGATGGAAGCCCACACCGACGGCCCCCTGTGGATCGGCGTCTGGAGCGGCAATGAGAAGGCCCAGAAGCTCTACGCCGCCTACGGCTTCGAGAAGGCGGGCGAGTATCAGTACCCGGTCGGCGCCTGGATGGACGACGAGTTCATCTTGCGGCGCGGCTAGGCCGGGGCCAGTCTGAGCCCATGCTCCTGCCCTTCTTCACCGCCCTGCGCGAGGCCAAGGTGCCTGTGTCGCTCAAGGAATGGCTCCATCTGATGGAGGCCATGGACAAGGGCGTGGCCGGGCGCGACGTGGAGGCTTTCTACCACCTGTCACGCGCCGTCCTGATCAAGGACGAGAAGCACTACGACCGCTTCGATCAGGTCTTCGGCAAGGTGTTCAAGGGGCTGGAGGGCGTCAGCCCCGGCGAGGAGATCACCGCCGACATCCCCGAGGACTGGCTGCGGCTGCTGACCGAAAAATACCTGACCGACGAAGAGAAGGCGCAAGTTGAGGCGCTGGGCGGTTTCGACAAGCTGATGGAGACGCTGAAGCAGCGTCTGGAAGAACAGAAGGAGCGCCATCAGGGCGGCAACCGCTGGATCGGCACGGGCGGCACCAGCCCCTTCGGCCACGGCGGCTTCAACCCCGAGGGCGTCCGCATCGGCGGCCCCGGCCGCCACGGCCGCGCGGTCAAGGTCTGGGAAAAGCGCGAATACAGGAACCTGGACGACACGGTCGAACTGGGCACGCGCAACATCAAGGTGGCCCTGCGCCGCCTGCGTCGCTTCGCCCGCGAAGGCGCGGCCGAGGAACTGGACATCGACGGCACCATCGACGGCACGGCGCGTCAGGGCTGGCTGGACATCCACATGCGGCCCGAGCGGCGCAATACGATCAAGGTGCTGCTGTTCCTCGACGTCGGCGGCTCGATGGACGGCCATGTCCAGCTGTGTGAAGAGCTGTTCTCGGCCGCGCGGACCGAGTTCAAGAACCTGGAGTTCTTCTACTTCCACAACTGCCTCTACGAAGGCGTGTGGAAGGACAACCGCCGCCGCCACAGCGAGCGCATCCCGACCTGGGATCTGATCCACAAATACCCCGGCGACTGGCGCGCCATCTTCGTCGGCGACGCGACCATGTCGCCCTATGAGGTGACCATGCCCGGCGGCTCGGTCGAGCACTGGAACGAAGAGGCGGGCGCCGTCTGGCTGAAACGCGCCCGCGAACAGTGGGACAAGTCGGTCTGGCTGAACCCCGTCCCCGAACGGCACTGGAGCTACACCCCCTCGGTCAGCCTGATCGGCGAGGTGATGGAGCACCGCATGTTCCCCCTGACGCTGGATGGGCTGGAACGGGCGATGCGGACCCTGGCGCGGTAGAGGCCGCCGCCGAATCCTGGCGACGGCCGAGACCGGATCTCGATCAGCCCTTGTCGCCCTTCAGCGCGTCCTTGACGCCGCCGACGGCGTTCTGGACCTTGCCCGCCACCTGATCGGCGCGGCCTTCGGCCTTCAGCTTTTCGTCGCCGGTCAGCTTGCCGGCGGCTTCCTTGAGCTTGCCGCCGATGTTCTTGGCGGCGCCTTCGATGCGATCGTGGTCGGGCATGGGGAGCTCCCTGTGTAACGAGCCGCCGGGAGCGGCGGCCCTCAGGGAAAACAACCCTTTCTGCTCAGCCAGGTTCCGAGGCGGCGGCGTGACGATCGCGCAGCCAGCGGGCGACGGCCCAGCTGTGGGCCTCATGGCGCAGGCTGAACAGGGCGCGCATAGGCTCCAGCCAGACCAGTTCATGGTCGGCTTCCTGCTTGGTCGAGGGATCGGCGCCGGTCACGCTGACGATCCAGACGCCGCCGACGTTGTTGACCGGCGTGCCGTCCGACCTGAGGAAATACTGCGCCGCCTCGGTCAGGCGGTCGACCGGCTGGATGATCAGGCCCGTCTCCTCGGCGAACTCGCGCACCAGCGCCTGCTGCTCCGTCTCTTCGCCGTCCAGGGCGCCGCCGGGCAGGTCGAAGTAGGCCTGTCCGTCGCCGCGATCCACGCGCACGCAGGCCAGGCGGCCGTCACGCTCGGCGATGCCGAAGACAGCGGGGCGGTGGATGTAGTCGAGACCGGGGCGGGCTGTGCCGAACTGAAGCTTCATCTCGCCGAGACTAAACCCGCCGCGACGCCGGACGAAACCCCCAAAAGCGTCGCCTAGAGGTCAAACGCCAGGCGAGCGCGCACGCCGTGGTGGGAGGGATCGACCTCGATCGCCGAGCGCAGGCCGCCGGCCATGGCCGAGATGATCTTGGAGCCCAGACCCGTGCCCTTGGGCTGGCCGTCGCCCAGGCCCGGCCCGTCGTCCTCGACCGTCAGCAGGGCGCGGCGTCCGTCCTCCATCCGCTCCAGGATCACCCGAATCTCGCCCGCCGCGCCGGGCTCATAGGCGTATTTCACGGCGTTGGTGACCAGTTCGGTGACGATGACGCCCAGGGAGACGGCCTGGTCGGTCGTCACCTGCAGCGCCTCGGCGCGCAGGGCCAGTCGCGGTCCATCGTCGTCGGGGCCGATGGACTTGCCCAATTCCTCGACCAGGCCGGCGAGATATTCGTCCATCTGCACCCGCTCGACATCGGCCGAGGTGTAGAGGCGGCGATGGACATGGGCCACGGCCTCGATGCGGACCTGGGCCTCGCGCAGGGCGTCGCGCGCCCCCTCGTCGACAAGCTGGCGCAGCTGCAGGGAGATGAAGCTGGACACCAGTTGCAGGGAGTTGCCGACGCGGTGGTTGACCTCGCGAAGCAGGGCTTCGGCGCGGTCGCGCGCCTGGCGGACTTCCTCATGCGCCTCTTCGTTCTCGCGCTCCAGGCGGCGGCGCAGCAAGGCGTCCTCGACAGCCGAACGCAGAAGGGCGGTGAAGTCCTCGGACACGTCCTTGATGACGTAGTCGGCGGCCCCCGCGCGCAGGGCGGCCACGGCGATGCGGCCGTCCTGGGCCCCCGTGACATAGACCACCGGCGGCGGCGTCGGCAGGGCCAGAATGTCCGGCAGGACGTCCAGCCCTTCGCGGCCGGGCATATAGTGATCCAGGGCGCAGACGTCGAACTGGCCGGCCTTCAGCGTCTCATAGCCGGTGTCGGCGTCGGGCGCGCAGGTGACCTCATAGCCGTGGCGGCCCAGCTCCTTCTGGACCAGCCGCGACAACCCCCGGTCGTCGTCGATGTACAAGAGACGGATTGAAGCCCCCGGTTCCGTCACGGCGTCAGATCTCGGGCGCCTGCATGACGGACAGGAACAGACCCAGCTGGCGGATGGCGCCCGCAAAGGCCTCATAGTCGACAGGCTTGGTGATGTAGACGTTGCAGCCCAGATCGTAGCAGCGCTGGATCTCGACCTTGTCGTCCGTGGTGGTCAGAACGACCACAGGCGCGCGTCTCAGGTTGTCGTCGGACTTCACCTTTTCCAGGATATCCGTGCCCGACATGTCCGGCAGATTCAGGTCCAGCAGGATCAGGACCGGCCCGTTGTGGCGGACCTCTTCGCTGAACAGATAGTCCAGGGCCGCCTCGCCGTGATCGAAATGAACGATGTCGTTGGCGATGTTCGCCCGCCGGATGTTCTTTTCAATGAGCTTGGCGTGCCCATGGTCGTCCTCGACCATGACGATCTTCACCGAGTGGCTCACAGGCGATCTCCTTGGTAGTCACCCAGCATAGCCAGACGTTTCGGAAATTTCAGGTAAAAAGTCGACCCTTGGCCCAATTCTGATTCGATTTCGATCGAACCGCCCAGACGCCGCACGATGTTGCGCACGAAGGCCAGGCCCAGACCTTCGCCCGGCTTGTCCTGCTTGCCCGAGCGGCGGAAGAGCTCGAAGATACGCTCGTGATCCTTGGGCGACACGCCCCGGCCGTTGTCGATGATGCGGTATTCCACCCAGCCGTCGGGCGTCTCCTGCCCCTGGACCTCGATACGGATGGGACGGTCGGGCTGCTGATACTTCACCGCATTGTCGATCAGGTTGCCGAAGATCTGCTCGACCGCCAGACGATCGCTCTCCAGCGGCGGCAGGGGGCCGACCACGATTTCGCCGCCCGTTTCGGCGACCTGATGGTGGACGGTGTCGGCGATGGTCTGGGCCACGCCGGTCATGTCCAGCCGTTCAGGCGCCAGGGCGCGCCGTCCCTCGCGCGACAGGCGCAGGATGGCGTTGATCAGCCGGTCCATCTTGGCCGTCGAGGTGCGGATGAAGCCCACGGCCTCGGGCGCGTCCTCGCGCACCGCTCGCAGGACGTCGGGGTCCGTCAGACCGGGGTGCGCCGCGTCGACCGCCGTCAGTTGCTCATCCACCATCCTTGAGACCTGCTCGAGTTCGGAGGTGTAGCCCATGACGTTGACCAGGGGCGCGCGCAGATCGTGGCTGACGATATAGGCGAAGCGCTGGATTTCCTCGTTGGCGCGGGTCAGTTCGGCGGTGCGATCGCGGACCTCGTTCTCCAGACCCGCGTTGACGCGATCGAGCTCGAAATGCGCAGCCTCGATCTCGGCCACATAGCGCCGCACCAGCCAGACGCTGATCCCCGCCAGCACCAGGATCAGCACCCCGGCCAGGGCGTTGACCGCCACGGTCACGGCCTGGGCCCATTCCGACTGGTGGGTGCGCTCGGCCAGGCGGCGCGCCTCGATGGCGTCGATCGCCGCCAGTTCGACCCGCATGGCGTCCATCAGCGTCTTGCCCTGGCCGCCGCGAATACGCGCGACGGCCTCGCCGATGCGGCCCGTCCGGGTCTGGTTGATGGTTTCGTCCATCAGCGCCAGACGCTCGCGAGCCATCTGCTTGACCTTGGCCACGCGTGCGGAGGACTCGGGATCGTTCTGGACCAGGGTCTCGAGCCGTTCGAGCACCGCAGGCAGCTTGGCGACGGCGTTGTCGTGCACGCCCAGATACTCGGCCCGCGCCGTCAGCATGAAACCGCGCTGCCCGGTCTCGGCGTCGGTCAGCAGCATCACCGTGTCCTTGGCCGCCAGGCGCACCTGCTGGCTGTGGTCGACGGTGTCGTTGTAGTTGGAGGTGCGCTGGATCATCACCAGCGTCGCCGTATTGACGGCCAGCAGCAGCAGCAGCGCCAGGGCCAGAAGGGCGATGATCGAGCGACTGAGGGTCGGGGTGCGCAGGAAGATTCCGAAGGTGCGCAGAGCCGGCCGGAAACGTTTCATATCCCGAACCTTATTCGCCGCCGAAGCCGTGTCCAGCCCCTACCGCAGGGTCTAGACCGAACCGACCGTCCGGAGCCGGGCCTTGGGATGAATTTCGTTCTGGCTCATCACCACCGTCTGGCCGCGGAAGCGTTCGATGATGGAGCGGACGTAGGGGCGGACCTGCGGCCCGGTCAGCAGGACCGGGTTCTCGCCCGTCATGGCGGCGCGCTCGAACACCTCGCGCACGGCGCGGATGAAGTCCTGAAGGCGGCTGGGCGCCATGGCCAGCTGCTTGTCCTCGCCCGGACCGACCAGGCTCTCGGCGAAGGCCTGCTCCCACTCGGGCGA
The DNA here is from genome assembly GCF_053616535.1 of Brevundimonas sp. NPDC055812. NCBI lineage: Bacteria > Pseudomonadati > Pseudomonadota > Alphaproteobacteria > Caulobacterales > Caulobacteraceae > Brevundimonas > Brevundimonas sp. NPDC055812. The sequence continues at coordinate 20,561 of NZ_JBSHDX010000001.1, forward strand.
CAGGGTGACGATGGGCAGGGCGCCGTCGTCGGCCTTGTGCTGCCAGCACAGCTGGCGCGCCAGGCGGCTGCGGACGTGTTCGACCAGGGTGGCGACGCTGGTGGTGTGCGGCGCGGCCTCGGCCAGGCCTTCGAGGATGGCGGGCAGGTCGCGGATCGACACCTTCTCGCGCAGCAGGGCCTGAAGAACGCGTTGCAGAGTCGTGACCGTGACGACCGAAGGGATCAGTTCCTCGACCAGCTTCTGCTCTTCGCCCTTCAGCTCCTTCAGCAGTTTCTGCACCTCGGCGTAGGAGAGCAGCTCGGCCATGTTCTCCTTGAGGATTTCAGTCAGGTGCGTCGTCAGCACCGTCGAGGGGTCGACGATGGTGTAGCCGCGGAAGGTCGCCTCTTCGCGCAGGCTTTCGTCGATCCATGTCGCGGGCAGGCCGAAGGCGGGCTCGCGCGTGTGTTCGCCCGGCAGTTCGACCTGGCGGCCCGCCGGGTCCATGGCCATCAGGGAGGCTAGGCGCACCTCGCCCGATCCGGCGTCCATCTCCTTGATGCGGATGGCGTAGCCCTGATTGGGCAGGCGCATGTTGTCGAGGATGCGCACGCTGGGCATGACGAAGCCGTATTCCTGGGCGAGCGAACGGCGCAGGGCGCGGATCTGGTCCGTCAGGCGCCGCCCTTCCAGATCGTTGATCAGGGCCAGCAGGGCGTAACCCAGCTCGATCTTCACCTCGTCGATGGTCAGGGCGGTGGAGATCGGCTCCTCCACGTCCTCCTTCGGCTTCAGATCGACCGGCTCGGCGGGCGGCGGTTTCAGCCGGTCGCGGCCCAGCTTCCACGCCATGAAGCCCGTGGCCAGCGCCAGCGCTGCGAAGGGCAGCAGCGGCATTCCCGGGATCAGGCCGATCAGCCCCGCCGTGCCGGACACCACGCCCAGCGACACCGGGTTGGTCGCCAGCTGGGCGGCGAAGGCCTTGTCGGCCGAGCCCTCGACCCCCGCCTTGGTCACCAGGAAGCCGGCGGCGACCGAGACGATGATGGCCGGAATCTGCGTCACCAGGCCGTCGCCGACGGTCAGCTGCACATAGGTGTTGGCCGCGTCCATGGCGGGCATGCCGTGCTGCAGCACGCCGATCAGCAGGCCGCCGATGACGTTGATGAAGGTGATGATCAGGCCCGCCACGGCGTCGCCGCGCACGAATTTCGAGGCGCCGTCCATGGCGCCGAAGAAGGTCGATTCCTGCTCCAGCTCCTTGCGGCGCAGCTTGGCCTGATCCTCGTTGATCAGCCCCGCCGAGAGGTCGGCGTCGATGGCCATCTGCTTGCCCGGCATGGAGTCCAGGGTGAAGCGGGCCGAGACCTCGGCGATACGGGTCGCGCCCTTGGTGATGACGACGAAGTTCACCACCAGCAGGATGGCGAAGATGATGACGCCGATGATGAAGTTGCCCCCCATCATCAGCTCGCCGAAGGCCTGGATGATCTTGCCCGCGCTGTCGTGGCCTTCCTGGCCGTTGCTGAGGATCAGCCGCGTCGAGGCCAGGTTCAGCCCCAGCCGATACAGGGTCGAGACCAGCAGCACCGTAGGGAAGATGGCGAAGTCCAGCGGCCGCTTCATCATCACGGCCGTCATCAGGATCAGCACGCTGGACACCAGCGAGATCGCCAGCAGTAGATCCAGAAGCATCTTCGGGATCGGCACGATCAGCAGCATGATGACGGCGATGACGCCGACCGCCATGCCGACCTCGCCGCGCATCAGCCAGCCGAGGGCCTCGCGCCCCGTGGGGCGCGCCAGCCCGTCCTTCATCAGGATCGGCGCATCAGCCATGACGACGTGCGAAGGTCATGCCGCCTGATGACAGGATTCGGCGGCCGTCAGCCATGCCCCAGCGCCTTGAGCGCCTGCCGGGTCGCGTCGGCGATCACCGCCTCGCGCTGGGCGTCGGTCGAATCCTTCGTGGCGTGGAAATAGACGGCGATGGCGATAGGCTCGCCGTCGGTCGGATACAGCACGCCGATATCATTAACCGGACCGTCGCCGCCCGTGCCGGTCTTGTGCGCTACGGTCCAACCCAGAGGAACGCCAGCCTTCAGGCGCGCCTGCCCCGTCGGCGACGCCACCATCCATTCCAGAAGCAACCGCTTGAAAGCCGATTCAAGCGGCGAGGCCTCCGACAGGATCAGCCGCTGGATATTGCGGGCCGACTGTCCAGGCCGGATGGTGTCCTTGTCGCCGTCCGCCCGGTTCAGTTCCGGCTCCAGCCGATCCACGCGGGTCGTCTCATCGCCGATGCCGCGATAGAAGGCGCGCAAGGCGTCCAGCCCGCCCATTTCGCGGATCAGGATGTTGGCGGCGGGATTGTCGCTGACTTCAACCGCGCCCTTCATCAACTGCTCGATGGTCAGGGTCGAGCCGACCGCCGGCTCCGTGACCGGGGCATGGCTGATCATGTCGGCCTGCGTCACCGGAATCGCCCGGTCCAGCCGCTCCTGCCCCGCCTGAACACGCAACAGCGTGGCGGCGGCCAGATACATCTTGAAGGTCGAGCAATAGACAAACCGCTCGTCGCCGCGCCAGTCGGCGCGCTTGCCTTCGGTCAGGACCGAGACGCCCAGACGGCCGCCGTGGCGGGCCTCCAGCGCCGACAGGTCGAGATCGAGCACGACCGGTTCGACGGCCGCTGGCTCCGTCGCTCGCGTACAGGCGCCCAGGGCGAGGGCGCCCGCGCCGATCAGCAGGGTGCGACGGTCAGCGCGCATCGAATCAGCCCGCCGCGCCGTAGGCGGCCGCGACGCCCGACTGGGGCGCCGGGATCGGCGTGCCCTGGTCAGCGTATTCGTTCAGCTTGTTGCGCAGGGTGCGGATGGAGATGCCCAGGATGGTCGCCGCATGGGTGCGGTTGCCCAGGCAGTGGCTGAGCGTGTCCAGGATCAGGGTCTTCTCCATCTCGGCCACGGTCTGGCCGACGAAGCTGCGGGTCACGGCGTCGGCGACCTGTGCCGCCTGACCGGCCACGCCGGCGTCATAGGTCGAAGCGGCGGGCGTCGAGGCCCCCTCGCTCCCACCCAGCAGCGGGCGGCCGTCCGGCAGGCGAATGGCGTCGACGTCGATCTCGGCCCCCGTCGCCAGCAGGACGGCGCGGTGCATGGCGTTTTCCAGCTCGCGCACGTTGCCGGGCCAGCGGTGGGCGACCAGGGCGCGCCTGGCCTCGCCGCCGATGGCGCGCGGCGGCACGCCGTTGGCGGCGGCGTATTTCTTGACGAAGTGGTCGGCCAGCACGGCGATGTCGCCGGGGCGCTCGCGCAAGGAAGGCAGGCGCAGGTTCACGACGTTGAGGCGATACAGCAGGTCTTCGCGGAACGTCCCCTCGGCCACAGCCTTGGCCAGATCGCGGTTGGAGGTGGCGATGATGCGAATGTTGACGGACACCGGCTTGGCCCCGCCGACGCGGTCGATCACCCGTTCCTGAATGGCGCGCAGCAGCTTGGCCTGAAGCCGGGCGTCCATCTCGCTGATTTCGTCTAGAAGAAGCGTGCCGCCGTCAGCTTCCTCGAACTTGCCGATGCGGCGGGCCACGGCGCCGGTGAAGGCGCCCTTCTCGTGACCGAACAGCTCGGATTCCAGCAGGTTGTCGGGAATGGCGGCGCAGTTGACGCTGATGAAGGCCTTGTCCGCCCGGCGCGAGTTCGTGTGCAGATAGCGGGCCATCACCTCCTTGCCGACGCCGCTTTCGCCGGTGATCAGGATGGAGGCTTCCGAACGCGCCACCTGATCGGCCAGCTGGATGACCGACTTCATCGCCGGGTCGGCCGAGATCATCGGCCGCTCGTCGTCCGCCACCGCCGACAGGACGGCGGCGATCAGGTCCGCCTCGGGCGGCAGGGGGATGAACTCCTTGGCTCCGGCGCGGATGGCGTCGGCCGCCTCGCGCGCGTCGGCGTCGACGCCGCAGGCCACGACCGGCACATGAATGCGCTCGGCGTCGTTGGCGGCGATCAGGGCGGCGATGTCGATGCGGTAATCGACCATCAGCAGGTCAGCGCCCTGCCCCCGGCGCAGCTGCTCGGTCGCCTGATCGGCGCGCTCGACGTGCTGGACCTTGGCGCCGTGCGCCATGGCCATCTTCACCGCCGTCGCCAGCTGGCCGCTGAGCCGGCCCACCACCAGAAGACGCATCGCCCTACTCCTTCAAATCCTTGTCCGTGACGGGGCGGCCGATCAGGCGCCCTTGTCCTCGGTCTTGATGATTTCCGTCATGGTCACGCCCAGGCGGTCCTCGACGACGACGACCTCGCCGCGCGCCACCAGCCGATTGTTGACGAAGATGTCGATCGCCTCGCCGACCTTGCGGTCCAGTTCCAGCACCGAGCCCTTGTTCAGCTTCAGCAGCTGGGCCACCGACATGTGCGCCTTGCCCAGCACCGCCGAGATGTTGACCGGCACGTCAAAGACGGGCGCCAGGTCGACGGCGGATTTCTCGCCGCCCTCGTCAGCCAGATTGAGGGCGGTGGATTCGCCGAATTCCTCGAGCGAGAGATCGTCGGTGGCCATCAGAAGCCCCTCCTGTCATGGGCGCCGCCTTCAAGAGGCGGCTCGGCGTGGCCGGCTTCGGCGGCCAGGGCGGCGTCGAGGGCGGCGGCCACACGGCCCTCCGCCTCGGCCGGATCGAACTCGGCGCGGCCGTCGGCCCATTCCAGGGCGAAGGCGGCGGCGGGCCGATGCGGCTCGTCGCGGAACACCACCAGCCCCGAGAAGCCCGCCTGAGCGCACAAGGCCTCGATCTGGGCGCGGCCGTCGTCATCCAGACCCGAGGCGCGGACCAGCAGACGCGGCGTGGCGTCCATCTCCTGACCCAGGGCCTCGATGGCGGCCTCCAGCGGACGACGCGGGAAGCGTTCGAAAGCGGCCGAACCGATCACACGCGCAGCCGCCAGGGCCAGTTCGGCGGATTCGCGCCGGTGCGCCTCGGCCACGCCGCGCAGGGCGGTCGCGGCCTGGGACACCGTCTGCGCCACGATCGACAGGGCGTCGGCGCGCAGGGCTTCGACCTCGTTCAACGCCTGCTGTCGGGCCTCAAGCCGCGCCTGGGCGATCAGGGCGTCGACCTCGGCCGGGGCGAAGGACCGCTTGGTCGGCTGCCAGGTCGAGGCGCGCAGCACGGCGCCGTCGGCCCCGAACTCGGTGTCGAAGGCGAAAGGGACGGCGTTGGAAGGGAGGGCGCTCATGTCAGTAGATCAACTCGTCGTCGCCGCCCTGGCCGGCCAGCATGATGTCGCCGCGCGCCGCCAGATCCTTGGCCACCTGGACCATGGCCATCTGGGCGTTGTCGACGTCCTTGAGGCGGACAGGCCCCATGGATTCCATGTCCTCGCGCATGATCTTCGAGGCGCGCTCGGACATGTTGGAGAAGAACATTTCGCGTAAGGAATCCGAGGCGCCCTTCAGCGCCAAGCCCAGCTGGTCCTTCTCGACCGCGCGCAGCAGGGTCTGCACCCCGCCGGGATCGAGACGCGACAGATCCTCGAACACGAACATCAGGGCGCGGATGCGCTCGGCCGCGTCGCGGTTGCGTTCCTCCAGGGCGCCGATGAAACGGGCCTCGGTCTGGCGGTCGAAACTGTTGAAGATGTCGGCCATCAGCTCATGGCTGTCGCGCTTGGACGTGCGCGCCAGGTTGGACATGAACTCGCTGCGCAGGGTCTGTTCGATCTTGTCGAGGATGTCGCGCTGCACCGGCTCCATGCGCAGCATCCGCTGGACGCATTCCAGGGCGAAGTCCTCGGGCAGGGCCGTCAGCACGCGCGAGGCGTGGTCCGGCTTGATCTTGGACAGGACCACCGCGACCGTCTGCGGGTATTCGTTCTTCAGATAGTTGGCGAGCACGGCCTCGTTCACATTGCCGAGCTTGTCCCACATGGTGCGGCCGGCGGGACCGCGGATCTCCTCCATCAGGGCCTCGACCCGGTCGGAAGGCATGAAGGAGGCCAGCAGGCGCTGCGTCTGCTCGTAGGAGCCCATCAGCGAGCCCGAGCCGCCGATGCCGGAGACGAACTCGACCAGAACCTCTTCGACCACGGCGGCGGTGACGCTGCCCAGACCCGCCATGGCCTGGGAGACCTCCTTGATCTCCTCGTCGTCGAGCTGCTGCCACAGGGCCGTGTGCTCTTCGCCCAGAGACAGAAGAACGACGGCGGCCTTCTCAGGCCCCGTCAGCTTCTTGGCGTCATCGACCGCCGCGCCCTTTGAAACCAGCCGCGCCGCCATCAGGTTTCATGCATCCAGGCGCGCAGGATCGCCGTGGATTCCTCTGGGTGGCTGTCGACGAAATCGGCGACCTTCTTGATGGACGAGGCCTTCACCTGCCCCTCGATGCGGGCGATGTCGATGCGCTGTTCCATGTCGCTGGGTCCGGCCAGCATGGGCGCGCCGCCCGGCAGGGTTCCGCCGACAAGCTGGGTGTCCAGCGCCGTGACGGGAATGCCGCCGGCGCCGGCCAGGGCGGGCGCGCCTGCGCGCCCCTGCCCCGAAGCCGTCTTCAGCAGCGGGCGCAGGACGAAGAAGATCAGCAGCAGGCCCGTGACCAGCAGGACCAGCAGCTCGACCCCGCGCATGATGTCGTTCTTGTCGAAGGCGAACAGCGACGAACCCTGCGCCTCGCCCGGCGCAGCCGAGGGCTCGCGGTTGAAGCGGACGTTGACGACCTCCAGCTTGTCGCCGCGCGCCTCGTCGATGCCGACGGCGGCGGCGACCAGGGCCTTGATCTGCTGCACCTCCTCTTCGGTGCGGGCCGCGTAGGTCGGTTCGCCCCCGCCCTCGGCGGCGGGGGTGTATTTGCCGTCGACCGCCACCGAGACAGACAGCTTCCGGACCTCGCCCGGCTCCTTCACCGTCGTCGTGGTGGTGTTGGAGATTTCATAGTTGGTCGTCTCAGTGTTCTCGGCGCGGGTCGAACCGAGCGGCGTCGCATTGGGCGCCTCTCCGCCGGGGATGTTGTTGGTGGCGGTGACGCCGCCGTCCTGCTGGCCGGTCGTATCCTGCGACTGGCTGCCGTTGGTCGAGGTCGAGCGGACGACCTGGCCATCCGGATCGAAACGCTGCTCCTGGGTGGTCGAGCGGCTATGGTCGATGTCGGCCGTCACCTGCACGCGCGCGGCGCCGACGCCGACGACGCCCTCGACGATGTCCTTGATGCGGGCCTGCATCTGGGCCTCGGTCGAGGCCTTGGCCGCTTCGGCGGTGGCCGAGGTGAAGCCGGTGTCCTCGGACCCGGCCGCCAGGGTGCGGTTGGCCTGGTCCGTCACCGTGACCTTGTCCGGCTTCAGGTTCGGCACGGACGAGGCGACGACGTTGCGGATGGCCCGCACCTGATCGGCCGTCAGATCGCGGCCCGACAGCCCCACCACCACGGCGGCGGTCGGATCGATGGCGGCGGCCTGGAACATCTCGCGCCGAGGCATGGTGATGTGGACGCGGGCCGAGGAAATGCCGCGCATCGACATGATGGTGCGCGCCAGTTCGCCCTGCAGGGCGCGCTGTTCGTTCAGGTTCTGCTGGAACTCGGTCTGACCCAGCACCGACTGGTTGTCGAAGATTTCGTAGCCGACGCTGCCCGAGGTCACGAGCCCCTTGCCCGCCAGCATCAGGCGCGCCGCGCCCACCTCGTCGCGGCTGACGAAGATGGTCGAGCCGTCGCCCCTGGAGGAATATTTGATACTGGCCTGATCCAGGGCCGCGCCGATCTCGGCCGCCTCGCGCAGGTCGAGGTTGGAATAGAGCAAGGCGTCCGGCGCCTGGCCCACGCGCAGCATGACGGCGACCAGGACGGCGGCCACGCCTGCGGCCACGCCCAGGATGGCGGCCAGGCGTCCGACGCCGAACTTCTTCAAAGCTTCCGTGAAGCCGCCCACGCGCAACCGCCCCTGCACACGCGGGACGAACCGAACCCGCTAGGCAGAAACTGCCGCCTGGATGGTAAATGCGGCGTTAAGAGGCGTTAAAGAGATGGGAATCCGGAGCCCCCTCTCCCGACGCGAGAGGGATAACTCGCGCGCAAAAGAAAAAGGGGCTGCGGGACCATCACGCCCCGCACCCCCTTCGGCGCCCCCCGGCGCCCGCCCGCCTCCTCAAGGAAGGCAGGCTGTCTTGTCGAAGACCCTTAGACCTTCTGGGCTTCGGCCTTCTTGTCGGCCGCGGCCTTGATGCGAGCCTCGGCGATGGCGTCGGCGATCAGGTGGGTCGGCTTGTTCTCGGAGACCGAACGCTCGAGGATTTCCTCGAACGTCTCCATCAGGCGCGACAGCTTGCCTTCGACCCACGAGGCGTCATAGGCGCCGCCGGTCTGGCGGGCGTTCATTTCCGAGGCGACGTTGATGATGCCGCCGCCGTTGATGACGTAGTCCGGCGAATACAGGATGCCGCGCTTGAACAATTCGTCGCCGATGTCGGCGGTGGCCAGCTGGTTGTTGGCGGCGCCGCACACGGCCTTGACCTTGAGGCGGTCCAGCGTCTGCGGGTTCAACGTCGCGCCCAGGGCGCACGGGGCGTAGATGTCGGCGGCGACGTCATAGATGGCGTCCGGGGCGACGATCTCGGCGCCCGTCCTGGCGGCGACGGCCTCCAGGTTGGCCTGGTTGACGTCGGTGATGATCAGCTTGGCGCCGGCCTTGTGCAGCTTCTCGGCCAGATAGGCGCCGACGTGGCCCACGCCCTGGATGGCGACGGTCAGGCCGGTCATGTCGTCCTGTTTGAATAGGCGCCGCGCCACGACCAGGTTCGAGCGGAACACGCCCTCGGCCGTGACCGGGCTCGGGTCGCCCGAGGCTTCCGGGCCGTCCTTCAGGCCCAGGACGTATTCGGTGACCTTGCGCGCTTCGGCGATGTCCTCGACCGAGGTGCCGACGTCTTCGGCGGCGTAGTAGTGGCCGCCCAGGCCGTTCAGATAGCGGCCGAAGGCATGGAACAGCTCAGGCGACTTCTGGGTGCGGCTGTCGCCGATGATAACCGACTTGCCGCCGCCCATCTCCAGGTCCGCGACGGCGTTCTTGTAGCTCATGCCCTTGGACAGGCGCAGCACGTCTTCCAGCGCCTCGGCGGCGGTGGCGTAGTTCCACATGCGAGTGCCGCCCACGGCCGGACCGCGCGCGGTCGAGTGCACCGCAACAATCGCCTTCAGGCCGGTTTTCTCATCATAGAAGGCGTGGACGCCTTCATGGTTCGAGAAAGAAGGAGAATCAAACAGCGTCATGCCCATGACAGGCCTTTCCTGGGGTATTTTTTGTGCGCATGGACATACGCGCCCCTCCGACAAACGGCAAGCATCACCGTGCCGGCGCCGCCAGTTCCGGGCCGACTGCGGCTTCAGGCCCCGATTTCCGTGTTTCCTGCGTTCAGCCTTCGGCCAGGGCGGGTCGTTTCGGACGTTCAAACCGAGCCATCACCCACCGCCGCGCCGGAGTCTCGAACAGCTTCCAGCATAGCCAGCTGGCGACCAGAACCCCCGCCAGCCAGATCAGGCCGATCAGGGGCGACGGCGCCAGGAAGGGGATTCGCTTCAGCACCACGCTGGTCGCCTCCAGCAGGGAGCCGTGCAGCAGGTAGATGGAGTAGGAGGCCCCGCCCAACACCACGCCGGGACCGACGCTCAGAATGCGCGGAGCTGAGACCGCCGTCATCCACACGACCGCCGGGAAGACGCAGGCCAGGAGCAGCAACTCGACGCCGAGGACTGTGAAGGATCGCCCCAGCACCACATAGACCGCTGCGGCCGCGACCAGGGCCAAGGCGCCCCAGGCCAGCAGGGGGCGCGCGGTCGTCTTCGCCGCATTGTCTCGCGCCAGGAAGACGCGCGCCGTCATCATGCCCAGGCAGAAGCCGGTCAGGGCGCGCAGGCCTCCGACATGGAAATTCGCCAATTGCCACCCCCCGTCCACCGATCCCATCGACCAGGTCGCCGCCGCCAGCGCCAGGAAGGCGACAGCTCCGACCACGAGCAGGAACCGCAACCCCGCCTTCGCCCAGAAAACGAAGAGCACGGACATGACCATTTCCCAGAAGATCGACCAGCCGAGGTCGACATAGGGGAACAGCACCTGGGCGTCGTGCAGACCCGAGGTGTCGAGCACCGCCGGGATCATCAGCAGACCGCTGATCAGCGCATAGACCGAGGCGCCCGCCTCGGCGCCCAGATTTCCGTTCGCCGCCAACCACAGGGTCGTCAGGGCGAACCCCATCAGCGTCGCCAGCACATAGAGGGGATAGAGCCGAGCGATCCGCCGCAGCATGAAGGCTCCTGCGCCCATCGGCCGCTGCGCGCCGGGCAGCAGGACATGGGCGTAGCGATAATAGAGAACAAACCCGCTCAGCACGAAGAAGAAGTCCACCGCCACATACGCGTGCGGCGCCAGGGCGCTGAGCCCGAACAGCGGCGTCGCATGCATCAGGCAAACGGCCAGGGCGGCCAGTCCGCGCAGACTATCGAGAGCGGGCAGATGGGGGCGAGAAACGGTCATGCTTCCGGCGGAAAATAATTGGCCCCTATAATAATCACCTCGACCGTGTCCGTAGTCGCTGGCGGCCCGAAAGCCCAGAGATTCATGTGAACCGGCATCGCATACTGCGCAATACGCTGCAACGGATCAGAAGGGGCGAATACATAGTCCGCAATGGGGTATCGATTGTCGTCGAAGTGCCCATGCGTCGACTGGAAATGAATCTGGGTCGATGACCATTTATATCGATGGGTGGTCCAGGTTCCCGTCAAATCAAGAGGGTAGGATTCACCCGATTGCCCCAATGTCGCATTTACGGGCCAAATCGTATAATAAAGTCGATCTGCAGTAGCATTACCCCACTGAGCGATTTCGATATCGATCTCATTAGTCCCATTCTCACCTACGTCAGGCGTGGGGTACTGAAAAAGACCAAGGACAATATTCTTGTCCAAGCTCCCCAGAGGCGCATCGATTTTGAATTGAAAAGTCCCAAAATCAAAACGATCTTTAGTAAATACTTCTGCCGCGTACCACTTACCGTTTTCAAATGTCAGTTTGAGATGAAGATATCCATTTTCGTCGACAAACGCGTTATCTTCCTTCCAATTATTGTTACCTGGATCACCAACACCATCTGAACGGACATACCAGTCCACGCCCATAAACTGTATAATCTTCATTGCATCCTCCGAGAGGACTTGATTAAGATCACCGATATATAAACGTCGATTTAAAATTCGATTGCTAGTGCGAAGCTGAAATGGCTTCAGACATTAAACTAGGCAGCACGGGCGGCGCGCCGGACGGCAGCGGACGGGCCGGATCGCGCAGCCAGGCTTCGATGTCGGCGAAGACGGTCTCGGCCTGAAGGTCGCGGTTCAGGATGTGCCAGCCGTCGGCGTAGTAGCCCGTCGTCAGGTTCGGCCGCTCGCCCGCCTGTTCCAGGGCGCGGCGCATGGGGCGTTTGGTGATGATCTGATCGTGGGCGCCGTAGAGCAGCAGGGTCGGCGTCTCGATCTTCCCCAGACGACGCGTCGCCGTCTCCATCAGATCGACCAGGCCGTACAGGGAATCGAACCGCGTCGACAGGATCGACAGGGGATCGCGGCCGTTGCGGATCAGCTCCAGCGTATTGTCCGAGGCGCGGATGTCGCGCACGGCGAAGGACGGCGGCTCGACCCGCTTGGCCCCCATCAGGCGCGCGGCGGTCCATAGCCCTGCGCGGTTGAAGGCGCTCTGGCTGGACCAACCCCAGACGCCGGGCGCCAGCAGCACCACCCGATCGGCGTCGGGCGGCGCGTCGGAGCCGAAGGCGGCGATGGCCGAGGAGCCGCCCATGCTCTCGCCCGCCACCACGATCAGTGCGTTCGGCCGTTCGGCCCGGACCAGGGCGACGATGGTGCGCAGGTCCTGGCTGGTCAGGCTTTCAGCCGCGAACTCGCCCCGGTTCGGGGCCAGGCCGAAGCCGCGCTGGTCATAGGCCCAGGTCTCGATGCCCCGCGTCGCCCACCACGGCCCGGCGAAGCGGAAGGAGGCGTAGTGGTCGTTGAAGCCGTGCAGGGCGACGATGACCGCCCACGGCGCCTGGCCTTCCGGGCTCCAGCGCAGATAGGGCAGCCGCGCCCCGTCCTGCACCACGAAGGCGCCTCGGCCCAGGGTTCCCGCCTCGATGCGCGGCCCGTTGAACCCGTTGGGCGGCGTCAGCGGCGGCTGAACGTGAGGCGTGGCGCAGGCGGCGAGGGCGAGAGAAAGAAGGGCGGCGGCGATCCATCGCCCTTCTCCCCTCGGGGGAGAAGGTGGGCGCCGGAGGCGCTCGGATGAGGGGGCTGTGTCAGCAAACGCGGCGGTCGATGATGAGGCTGGGACCGACCGCCCCCTCATCCGTCTCGCTCCGCGAGCCACCTTCTCCCACAAGGGGAGAAGGGAAAAGCGATGGGTCACGCCAATATCTCCGCTGTCCGCCGACGAAGGTAGGGCAGAACCTCGGCCTCGAACCAGGGGTTCTTCTTCAGCCAGGCCGTGTTGCGCCAGGACGGATGGGGCAGGGGCAGGACAGAGGGCGCATAGTCGCGCCAGGCGCGGACCGTCTCGGTCATGTTCGCCTTGGTTCGATCGCCCAGGGCCCAGGTCTGGGCGTAGCCGCCGACCAGCAGGGTCAACTCGACCTTCGGCAGCTCCGCCAGTAGGCGCGCCCGCCACAGATCGGCGCAGCGGCGCGGCGGGGGATAGTCGCCGCCTTTCGGATCGGTGCCGGGAAAGCAGAAGGCCTGGGCCGCGACGCCGATGCGCGGGTCGCCGTAGAAGGTTGCCTCGTCCACGCCCATCCAGTCACGCAGACGAACCCCGGACGGATCGGTGAACGGCAGGCCGCTTTCATGCACGCGCCGCCCCGGCGCCTGGCCGCAGATCAACAGCCGGGTTTCGGGCGTGACCATGACCACCGGACGCGGCGTATGCGGCAGCAGTCCCAGGCACGCGCGGCAGGCGCGGATTTCGGCCAGGACGTCGTCGAGCGCCGTCTGCGGGCCGGCGTCCGGATCAATCGAAGTCGTCATCCGACGCTTCGACCGGCGGCAGGGCCGCGAGGGCCGCGGCCGTCTCGGCCTCGGTCGGGAGGCGCAGACGGATCACGCCGCGGAAGTTGTTGGGATCGACCGCCTTGCCCTTCTTGGTGATGGTCAGCCGGCCCTGACGCATCAGGCCCAGCGCCGTCGCCTTCACCTTGGGCAGCATCCGCTGCCACTGCTCGGGTTGCAGCTCCTTGGCCACATCGGCCGGTTCGATGCTCTTGCCGCCGACGTTCTTGGGATCGGCCTTGGCCAGTTTTTCGAAAATGGCCGCTTCGATTGGATCGCTCATGCGCGCTATATGCGGCAGCGCGAGATCAGAAAGAAGGCGTAATCGCATGGTCGGCAAGATCACCATCACCGAAGGCGAGTTCGCGGGATGGGAGACCTATGAGGTCTCCGGCGCCACCTTCGACTCCACAGTCGGCCCCTTCTATCGCAAGCCGGACCCCGACGGCTCCATGCGTTGCGCCTTCCGCGCCGAGCAGAAGCACATGAATTTCGGCGGACGGATGCACGGCGGCTGCCTGATGACCTTCGCCGACATCGCCATGTTCCAGATCGCCTATCAGGAAATGGAGGGCGCCTCGGGCGTGACGGTGCAGCTGGATTCGACCTTCATCGACGGCGCCTACGTCGGCGAACTGATCGAGGCGACGGGCGAGGTGTCCAAGGCGGGCAAGAGCCTGATCTTCGTGCGCGGCCAGATCGTCACCGGCGAGCGCCTGCTGATGACCTTCTCCGGCGTGATCCGGAAGTTCACGCCGCGCGGTTGAACCTCATCTTCAGCGCCAGAACCATGGCGAGCGCGGCCGCCGGCCACAGGGCGATCAGCCCCAGGCGGCCATAGACCGCCGCCCCCGTCAGCGCGCCCCCGGCCAGGCCCGCCCAGAGCGCCATATAGGGCCGGAACGCCCAGGGATCGCCGCCGCGCAGGGCGGCGGCCAGGGCGTGCCCCGTCTTGACCAGGGTGCCGGTCATATAGGTCAGGCTGACCCCGACCTCGCCGTCGCGCAGAAAGACCGAGTTCTCGACCGCCATGGCCAGGACCATCAGGCTGATCGCCAGGGGCGCGAGCCCGGCTCCGGCCGCCAGGGCGGCGCCGGCCAGCAGCGCCGCCTCCAGCGCCAGCACCCGACTGCGCGAGCGCGCGCCCTCCCCGCCCGCGACCAGGGCGCCGAGCATGGCGCCCAGAATGAACAGCAGGAGCACCCCTCCCACCGCGCCCGCAGCCAGCCACCGCCCTTCGGCCAGGCTGACGGCCAGACGCGTGATGTTGCCGCTCATGAAGGAGACGAACACCCCGCCCAGATGCAGGAAGCCAAGGCTGTCGACATAGCCCGCCAGGGCGGCCAGCAGCAGGGCCAGCCAGCGGTCCGGCGCAGTCAGAGTGCGCAAGGTCGGATCACATCCCCGCCGCCGCCGCCGGACGAGCGCGACAGGCCTCCAGCCAGCGGGCCAGATGCGTCAGCTCCTCGGGCGGGCGGTATTTGACGAGACGGGCGAAATCCAGCCCCACCGCCCCGACGATGTCGGCGATGGTGAAGCGGTCGGCGGCGATGAACTCATGATCCGCCAGATGCCGATCCAGCGTCTTCATGAAGCGTTCGGCGCCCAGGCGGTTGTATTCGGCGACCTGGGGCTGAGGCGCCTCCAGCGCGGCCAGGGCCGGATGGGTGAAGCGCACGTTCAGCATCATCGGATTGGCCAGATACATCTCGCACCGCCGCATCCACATCTCGATGATGGCCTGCTCCTTCGGATCGCGGCCGAACAGGTTCGGCTCGGGGTGCAGCGCCTCCAGATAGCGGCAGATGGCGATGGATTCGGTCAGGCAGGTCCCGTCGTCCAGCTCCAGCGCCGGGACATGCGGCACGCCGAACTTGGCGCGATAGGCCGGTGTGCGGTGCTCGCCCGCCAGAAGCTCGATCTCGACCCGCTCGACGTCGGTCACGCCCTTTTCCGCCATGACCCAGCGGACGCGCCGCGGATTAGGCGCGCGGCGGCTTTCATAGAGCTTCATCAAAGGGTCCCTTCGGCTGCCCTGCGCGACGCTACTAGGCGAAGACGGCGGCGGGCAAGGCCCCGACGATGCAGGCGGTCATCAGGGTCGCCAGGAAGCCGGCGAACAGCGCCTTCCACACCAGCCCCAGCACCTCTTCGCGCCGCTCGGGCATCAGCACCGACAGACCGGTGACGGTGATCCCGACCGAGCCGATGTTGGCGAAACCGCACAGGGCATAGGTCATCAGCATCCGGGTGCGCTCGCTCATCTCGGCGGCCGGAACCTTGCCCAGTTCGATGAAGGCGACGAACTCGGTCAGGGTCAGCTTGACCCCCAACAGCCAGCCCGCCTTGTGGGCGTCGGCCCATTCCACGCCGGTCAGCCAGGCCACGGGCGCGAACAGCACGCCCAGGATGCGCTCGACCGTCAGCGGTTCGCCGGCGATGACGAAGCCGCCCAGGATGATGTTGGCCAGGGCCACCAGGGCCACGAAGACGATCAGCACGGCCGAGATGTTCAGCACCACCATCAGGCCGTCGGACGTGCCCTTGACGATGGCGTCGACGGCGCTGTCGTATTTCAGGGCCGAGTTGTAGTCGGCCACGGCTCCGCCCTCGCCGGGCTTTTCAGGGATGATGACGCGCGCCAGCATGACCCCCGCCGGGGCCGAGACGATCGAGGCCACCAGCACGTGTCCCGCAGCATTGGACAGGACCGGCGACAGAATGGTCGCATAGGCCACCATGGTCGAACCGGCGACGGTGGCCAGGCCGACCACCATCATCAGGAAGACTTCCGAACGGGTCAGCTTGTCCAGATAGGCGCGGATGACGATGGGGCTTTCGATCATGCCCAGAAAGACGTTGGCCGCCACCGCCAGCGCCGAGGCGCCGCCCAGCCCCATGGTCCGCTGAAACAGGAAGCCGAAGCCGAGGGTGATCCACTTCAGGATCTTCCAGTGCCACAACAGGGCCGACAGGGCCGAGATCACCAGGATCAGCGGCAGCACGTTGAAGGCGAAGGTGAACAGCGCGCCCTCATTGGCCACGGCGTAGGGCTGATCCCCGCCCGCCAGGAAGCCGAAGACGAACCTGGTGCCCTCTTCGGTCGCCAGTTCCAGCCCCTTCACCGCATTGTTGATGCCGTCCAGCACCACCTGCGAACCGGGGATGGCGAAGGTCGCCAGCACCAGAGCCGCCTGCACCAGCACGGCGCCGATCGCCAGCCGCCACGGAAAGGCGCGGCGGTTCTCGGAGATCGCCCAGCAGAGGGCGACGATGACGACCAGCCCGAACAGGCTCTGGAGGTTCAGGAGGCTGAACATGAAATAAGCGGCTCCGCGACCGGCGCTATGGGAGCCGGTTTCTCAAATGCGCATCAACGCCAGGAGAGACCGGCTGGCAAGGGGCAATGGAAAGACCCTCTCCCGACGGGAGAGGGCTTGAGCGCACGAGAGCGTAGCGATCGTTCTGGCGCGAAAGGGTGAGGGTTCTCGAGTGAAGTCGGCCGAAAGGCCGTCGCGCGACGGCTCACGCCGACGGATAGGACAAGCCCCTCACCCTTTCGCCTGCGCCAATCGCCTTCGGCTCTTGGAGGCTCAAGCCCTCTCCCGTCGGAAGAGGGAAACCTTACAACTGGCCGCGCACCAGCTTGCCGTAGTCGTCCATCAGACCCAGCGACAGTTCGCCCGGCGTGAAGCGATAGTCGCCGACCTGCCCCACCGGGGTGACTTCGGCGGCCGAGCCGGTCAGGAAGCACTCGGAGAAGCCGGCCAGCTCTTCCGGCAGGATGTCGCGCACCACGACCTCGGTCCCGCGCGCCTGGGCCATTTCGATCACCGTCTGGCGGGTGATGCCGTCCAGGATGTGGTCGACGCGCGGCGTGTGCAGGGCGCCGTCCTTGACGAAGAAGACGTTGGCGCCGGTCGCCTCGGCCACATAGCCGCGCCAGTCGAGCATCAGGGCGTCGGCGTAGCCGCGCTTCTCGGCGGCCGTCTTGGACATGGTGCAGATCATGTAGAGGCCCGCCGCCTTGGCCGTGGACGGCGCCGTGGACGGGTCGGGGCGGCGCCATTTGGCCCACTCCAGGGCGATGCCCTTCTTCTTGACCTCGGGGTCGAAATAGCTGGGCCATTCCCAGGCGGCGATGGCCAGGTGGACCTTGCTGTTCCTGGCCGAAACGCTCAGCTGCTCGGCGCCCAGATAGGCGACAGGGCGGATATAGCAGTCGATCAGGCCGTTGCGCGCGCAGGTTTCCTTGCAGGCGGCGTCGATCTCGGCCACGCTATAGGGAATCTCGAAGTCGATCAGTTCGGCCGAACGCTTCAGGCGCTGGCTATGGGCTGTCAGCTTGAAGATTTCACCGCCATACATACGCTCACCCTCGAACACCGACGAGCCGTAGTGAAGGCCATGGGTCAGAACGTGCGTTTTCGCCTCCCGCCAGGGGACGAACTCGCCGTCAAACCAGATCCAGCCGTCACGATCGTCGAAAGGAACGAAGGCCATTGAAGAACGTCTCCCGCGCAACGAAATCGGTTAGACGCCTGTCGCGCGCCAGCGTCAACGGCGCATCGCGAGGAGAGTCGCAATGAGCATGATCGAGCCTCGCGCCAACGGCCGCTCCGGCCCTGTCGCCCCCGCCGGCAGCGGGCGGCACGTCCTGGTCGTCGACGACGACGACCGCATCCGCGAACTGCTCAAGGAGTTCCTGAGCCGCGAGGGCTATCGCGTCACCGGCGCCGCCCACGCGGGCGCGGCGCGTCGGCTGGTCGAGCTGATCGAGTTCGATCTGATCGTGCTGGACGTCATGATGCCGGGCGAGAGCGGGTTCGACCTGACGACCTGGATCCGCAGCCAGGCGGCCCTGTCCAAGACGCCCGTGCTGCTGTTGACGGCCAAGGGCGACCCGGACGACCGGATCGAGGGTCTGTCGCGCGGCGCCGACGACTATATGTCCAAACCCTTCGACCCGCGTGAGCTGGCGTTGCGGATCGAGGCCATCCTGCGCCGCACCGGCGGCAAGCTGATGACGCCCAAGGAGATCCGCATGGGTCCCGCCGTCTTCGACATGGAGCGGCTGGAGCTGACGCGCGACGGCGAACCCCAGCGCCTGACCGAGGCGGAGGCGCAGTTGCTGAAGACCCTGGCCATCCACGCCCATTCGCCCGTCGAGCGCATGACCCTGTCGCCGGACACGGCCGACATCACCGGCCGAGCCGTGGACGTGCAGGTGACGCGCCTGCGCCGCAAGCTGGAGGCGGACCCCAAGAATCCGCGCTATCTCCAGACCGTGCGTGGCGTCGGCTATATGCTGGCGCCGGACTGACGACAGGAAACGGAACGCCCTCCATGCGGCTGATGCCGTTCAACGTCTGGACGCGGTGGATCAAGCGTCGGCTGCCGACCTCGCTCTGGGGCCGGTCGCTGCTGATCATCGTCCTGCCGGTGCTGATCATGCAGGCGGCGGTGACCTGGGCCTTCTTCGACGCCCACTGGCAGGCGGTGACGGCGCGCCTGTCCGAGGGTCTGGCGGGCGACGTGGCCTGGGCGGCCGAGAGCTATCGGGACGATCCCTCGGCCCGGAACCTGGCGCTGATCTCCGAGCGCGCCGAACGGTCGATGCAACTGTCCATCGCCTTCCAGCCCGCCGCCTCCCTGCCCGACGAGGAGCGACGCGGGGCCCTGGGCCTGGTCGACCGGACGCTGGAGAAGGCCCTGGCTTCGCGGCTGGATCAGCCCTTCTGGTTCGACACCACCCGGTATCCAGCCTATGTCGACATCCGCGTGCAGGAAGCCGACGGCGTCCTGCGCATCATCGCCCCGCGCGAACGGGCCGTGGCGACCCAGGCCCATATCTTCGTCCTGTGGCTGATGATCGCCACCGTCCTGCTGCTGGGCGTGGCGGTGCTGTTCATCCGCAACCAGGTCCGCGCCATCGAGCGCCTGGCTCACGCCGCCGAAGCCTTCGGCCGGGGCGAGAGCGTGCCGCGCTTCAAGCCGCACGGCGCGCGCGAGGTGCGGGCCGCCGCCAGCGCCTTTCTGGACATGCGTTCGCGCATCCAGCGTCATATCGACCAGCGCACCGCCCTGCTGGCCTCCGTCAGCCATGATCTGCGCACCCCCCTGACCCGTCTGCGGCTCGAACTGGCCCTGGCCCCGCCCTTCAAGCGCGCCGAGGCGATGAAGGGCGACCTGGACGAGATGGAGCACATGATCGACGAATACCTGGCCTTCGCGCGCGGCGAGGCGGGCGAGGCGGCTCAGACGATCTCGGTGCCGGAAATGCTGCGCCGCGCCGCCGAGGACGCTCGCCGCTCGGGCGCCGTGGCCGAGGTCGAGGCGCCCGACGACCTGAACATGCTGGCCCGGCCGCTGGCCTTCCGTCGGGCGATCAACAACCTGGTCGGCAACGCCGCGTCGCACGGTGAAAAGGTGCGGCTGTCGGCCCGCCCCCTGCCCTCCGGCGGTCTTGAGATTCTGGTCGAGGACGACGGCCCCGGCATCCCCGACGACATGCACGAGGAGGCCTTCCGTCCCTTCTCTCGCCTGGACGCCTCGCGTAACCAGAACCGCAAGGGGGTGGGCCTGGGTCTGGCCGTGGCCCGCGACGTGGCGCGCAGCCACGGCGGAGACATCACCCTGGGCCGCAGCGACCTGGGCGGGCTGAAGGCGTCCATCCGGCTGCCGGCCGATCGCCGCGCCGCCTAGACCGATTTCGCGCGGGAACTTTGGCCCTCGCCCCTAGCGGAACCGTAAAATCATCGCCATCTTGTTCCCTGTTCCAGGGGGGCCTGGAATCAGGAGTCCGAATATGCGTCGTATTGCTTTCCTTGCGCCGCTCGCCGCCGCCCTCGCCGTTTCCGGCGTCGCAGCAGCTCAGCCTTCGGCCGTCGTCGTGACGGTCAGCCCCGACTTCGCCAAGACCGCCCAGGAACTGGGCGACCGCGACGTCCAGCAACAGGTCAGCGACCTGACCCGCACCGTCGAACGCGTGCTGACGGATCGTCACGCCCTGGATGGCGCTCGCGTGGAACTGGTCATCACAGACCTGAAGCCCAATCGCCCGACCATGCAGCAACTGGGCGACAAGCCCGGTCTGGACGGCATGCGCAGCCTGTCGATCGGCGGCGCAGCGGTGGAAGGCTCGGTGACCATGGCCTCGGGCGAGGTCCAGCCGGTCAAGTTCGACTACTACACCCCGACCCTGGCCGATGCGCGCGGTTCCACCACCTGGACCGACGCCCAGCGCGCCTATGACCGCCTGGCCCGCAACCTGGCCGAAGGACGTTTCGTCAAACGCTGAGGCGCTTGACGATCAGCCGCTGAGTTCCGTGGACTTGGCGACCGCCGCCTTCACGGCGCTCTCGACAGAACGGTCGAGGGCGCCGTTTTCATTGAGGGCGATCAGACCGGCCTGGGTCACGCCGCCCGGCGAGGCCACGCGGTCGATCAGGGCGTTCAACGCCTCGTCGCCCTCCACGCCCGCCGCTGCCGAACGCAGGGTGGCGCGCGCCAGACGCGCCGCCGCCTCGGGCGACAGCCCCTCGGCTTCCCCGGCCTCGGCCAGGGCGCGGGTGAAGGCGAAGAAATAGGCAGGGCCGCAGCCGGACACCGCCGTCGCCGCGTGCATCAGGGCTTCGTCGTCCAGCAGCACCGTCTCGGCGATCGGCTCGAACAGCGAGCGCCCGACGCTCAAAGCCTCCGCGTCGGCCGACCACAACGTGGCTACGCCGCGCGCCTGAGCCACGCCGGTCGTCGGCATGACGCGCACGACCGGGCGGCCGTCGTAGCCCTCAGAGATCGTCTCGCCGCGCACCCCGGCCATGACCGAGACGATCACGGCGTCCGGCGCGAGATGCGGCAGCACCGCCTGCGCGGCCTCCAGCCATTTGGCGGGCTTGACGCCGATGACGAAGGCGCGGGCGTCGGCCAGTTCCTCCAGCGGCGGATTGATCCGCGCGCCCCTGGCCCGCGCCGCCTCGGCGACCGGCTTTTCAGACGGCGTCAGAATGATCAGATCGGCCGGATCGACGGCGCCCGTCGCCAACCAGCCTTCCAGAATGGCCGAGCCCAGGCGCCCGACGCCCTGAAGCACGACCGGACGTCCGGAACCGCTCATCAGGCGTTGCCCACAGTCTCGAACAGGCAGGCGTCGATCGCCTCCTTCGGCTTCTTGGAGCCGCGCACCATGAAGTCGAAGGCCGGATAATAACGGTCCGCCGCCTCGACCGCCGCGTCGATCATGGAGGCGGCCTGGGCCAGGGTCGGGCGCTCGGTGTGCGGCAAGGCCAGGGCGTGGCGGAAGACGATCTCGCCCTCGTCCGGCCAGATCTCGAAATGGCCCAGCCAGGTGCGCTGATTGATCATGGAGACCAGTTCATAGGCCGCCGCGCGGCGCGTCTTGGCCACCCGCAGGTCCAGCGCCAGGCACAGCTGAAGGCAGTCGCCCTCGGGCCGCCAGGCGAACCACAGCTCATAGTCCTTCCAGTCACCGGCCAGGGCGAAGGCCAGATCGCCCTCGTCCGTGCGGTCGAACGGCAGGTTCTCCGCCGTCAGGACGTGTTCGACCACATCCAGCGGATCAAAGGGCAGGTCGACCTCTTCGGGTCTCACAGCATCCATCAGGCGTTCAACTTCTTCAGCAGCGGCAGCGACTCAAGTGGGCGCTTTCGAGGACGGTAGGCGTGTTCGCAGATTCGGCTCAACCGGCTGAATCCGGGGTCGAGGCGGCGTCTGTGGACGATCCCTTGGCGGCCTTCTTCGAAGCGGGGGCAGCGGCCTTCAGCGCCGCGATCTCGGCGCGCAGGGCAGCGATTTCGTCCTTCAGCACGTCGAACTCGTCGCGGCGCACCAGATCCATCTCGGCGACGAAGCGGTCGGCCTGGGCGCGCCAGGCGGCTTTGGCCTCTTCGCCCGCGGCCTGGGCCAGGCCCATGGCGCCGGTGGTCAGCTTGGCGAACTCATCAAGGAGGGGATTGCGCGTCTGCATGGCGGCCTCTTGAGAACTCCCGGACCATCGGTCCGAACGTGGTTAACGGTGCATTGATTTGGGTAAACCAAACCTTACCTGCCTGCGGCCTATAGACTGCTTCGCGGGAAAAGCGCGCGACGAATGCAGTCCCGCTTGCTAGACGATGGTCAACTTCTGAAGGCGCAGACGGAGGCCCCGTGCCCTTTCCCGAATTCGACCCCGTCCTGATCCATCTCGGCCCCCTGCCCATCCGCTGGTACGCCCTGGCCTATGTCGCCGGCATCGTCCTGGGCTGGTGGTACGCCTCACGCCTGGCCAAGACCGAGCGGCTGTGGGCGCCGGGCCGGTCGCCCGTCGGCGGACAGCAGCTGGACGACCTGGTGCTGTGGATCACGCTGGGCGTCATCCTGGGCGGGCGTTTCGGCTACGCCCTCTTCTACAAGCCGGCGATGTTCGCCCAGTTGTTCACCGGCGACAGCTGGGGCGAGCGACTGGAGCTGCTGCAGTTGTGGACCGGCGGCATGAGCTTCCACGGCGGCTTCCTGGGCGTCGTCATCGCCATCACCCTCTACGCCAATCGCCAGAAGGTGAACCCGCTCAGCCTGGGCGACCTGATCGCCCCGGTCGCGCCGCTGGGTCTGTTCTTCGGCCGCATCGCCAACTTCATCAACGGCGAGCTGTGGGGCCGCGAGACGACGGTTCCCTGGGCCATCCGCTTCTGCAACGAACGCATCCAGCAGATGTACGGCTTCTGCCCCGCCGGCAACGAGCCGCGCCATCCCAGCCAGCTGTATGAGGCGGGCCTGGAAGGGCTGTTGCTGTTCATCGTCCTGTCGCTGGCGATCTGGAAGTGGCGGATGTTCAAGCGCCCCGGCTTCGTCACCGGCCTGTTCCTGCTGGGCTACGGCGTCTGTCGCGCCGCGCTGGAGAACGTGCGTCAGCCCGACGCCGGGCTGGAGAACCTGCCGCTGGGCCTGACCATGGGCATGATCCTGTCGATCCCGATGATGCTGGTCGGCGCCTGGCTGATCTGGCGGGCGCTGAAGAAGCCGGCCGTCACGGAGGCGTAAGACCATCATGGCGGAGACGCTCAAGGAGCGCCTGGTCCGCGAGATCGTGCTGACCGGGCCGATGACGGTCGCGGACTACGTCACCCGCTGTTTGCACGACCCCAAGAGCGGTTATTACGCCACGCGCCCCGCGCTGGGCGAGCGGGGCGACTTCATCACCGCCCCAATGATCAGCCAGATGTTCGGCGAACTGATCGGCCTGTGGGCGATCGAGACCTGGACCCGCCTTGGCGCGCCCGAGCGGGTGCGGCTGGTCGAGGTCGGGCCCGGCGACGGCACCCTGATGTCCGATGTGCTGCGCGCCGCGCGGCTGGTCCCCGGCTTCCTGCAGGCGGTCGACCTGATCCTGATCGAGCCCAGCGCGCCGCTGCGCGCCGAACAGGCCCGACGCCTGGCCGACGCCGACGCGCATCCGCGCTGGCTCAGCGCCCTGAACAAGGTCGAGACCGACGCCCCGGTCATCCTGATCGCCAATGAGGTGCTGGACTGCCTGCCCGCGCGCCAGTTCATCAAGACCGAAGGCGGCTGGGCCGAGCGCCGCATCGGCGTCACCGACGACAATGAACTGACCTTCGGCCTGACCGCCATCGCCGATGGCTTCGAGACGCCCGGCTTCGACGTCGAACCGGGCCAGATCATCGAGATTTCGGAACAGCAGGCCGCCTTCGGCCGCGATCTGGCCAGCCTGATCCGCGCCGCATCCGGCGCCGCCCTGCTGATCGACTACGGCCGCAGCAAACCCGAGGCGGGCGACACGCTCCAGGCCCTGCGGCGGCATCAAAAGGTCGATCCCCTGTCCACGCCGGGCGAGGCCGACCTGACGCAATGGGCCGACTTCCCCCTGGTGCTGGAGGCCGCCGTGCGCGGCGGCGCCGACGTCACCGGCTGCGTCGGTCAGGGCGCCTTCCTCAAGGCGTTGGGGATCGAAGCCCGCGCCCAGCGGTTGATGCAGGGACGCCCCGAAGCCGCCCCGGTCATCCAGCGCCAGCTGGACCGCCTGACCGCGCCGGATCAGATGGGCGAGTTGTTCAAGGCGACGGCGATCTTCTCGCCCCATTCACTGGCCCTGCCGGGCTTCTGACGCGGCGCGCCCGATGATGGAGACTGATGCGGCCATGACCTTCACCGAGCATGAGCGCCAGATCCTGCTGGCGACCAAGGGCGTCGGCCCCAAGGTGATCCAGCGGCTGGAGGAACTGAGCGTCGGCGGCTTCGCCCGTCTGGCCCAGGCCGACGCGGCCGTCGTCTGCGCCGGAGCCGCCGCCAGCGTCGGCTCGACCTGCTGGAAGAACAGCCCCCAGGCCCGCAAGGCCGTTCAGGCCGCCATCGACGCCGCCCGTTTCGAACTGGAGGGGGCCGAATGAGCCTGAACCCCATCACCCATCCGCTGCTGACCAGGGCCGGGGTGCGCCACGGCTTCTTCACCCGCGCGGGCGGCGTATCGGACGGCATCTACGCCGGACTGAACGCAGGCGTCGGCTCCAAGGACGACCCGGCCCGCGTCGCCGAGAACCGCCGCCGCGTCGCCGAATGGATGGGCGGCGCCGCCGACGACCTGTGCGGCTGCTATCAGGTTCATTCCGCTGTCGCCCGCGTGGCCGAAAGCGGCTGGGCCGGAGAACGCCCCGAGGGCGACGCCGTGGTCGCGGGCGTGAAGGGGCCCGTGCTGACCGTCCTGACCGCCGACTGCGCCCCTGTGCTGTTCGCCGACGCCGAGGCGGGCGTCATCGGCGCCGCCCACGCGGGCTGGAAGGGCGCCCTGGGCGGCGTCATCCACTCGACTGTCGCGGCCATGCAGGCCCTGGGGGCCGAGCCCTCGCGCATCGTCGCCGTCGTCGGCCCATGCATCGCCCAAGGCTCCTACGAGGTCGGCGCCGACTATCAGGACCGCTTCGCCCACCACGACCCCGGCAGCGAACGCTTCTTCGCCCCCGGCGCAGCGGACGACAAACGCCAGTTCGACCTGCCCGGCTTCGTCCTGTGGCGGCTGGAGCAGGCGGGCGTCGGCGAAGCCGCCTGGACCGGCGACGACACGCGCGTGGATGCGGATCGTTTCTACTCCAACCGCCGCGCCTATCTGGCGGGCGAACCAGACTTCGGACGGTTGATCAGCGCGATTACGCTAAGCTGACCCTTCTCCCCTTGTGGGAGAAGGTGGGCGCCGGAGGCGCTCGGATGAGGGGTGTCAGCGCGGCATCTAAAAATTAGCGAGGACGGCGACGCGACAATCTGGATGCCAGGGCGTCACCACCCCTCATCCGTCAGGCTCCGCCTGCTACCTTCTCCCTCAAGGGGAGAAGGAAGAATTCAGCCCGCCATCGCCATGTCGGGCACGCGAACCGTCTCGCGCCAGGCATCCGGCTGGGCCAGCAGGGCGCGGACCAGCTTGTTGTTCAGGGCGTGGCCCGCCTTGACGCCTTCGTATCGGCCCAGCAGCGGTGCGCCGAGCACATACAGGTCGCCGATGGCGTCCAGCGCCTTGTGGCGCACGAACTCGCGCTCCATGCGCAGGCCGCCGGGGTTCAGGATCTGGTCGCCGTCGATCACCACGGCGTTCTCCAGCGAACCGCCGCGAGCCAGCCCGGCCTGACGCAGGGCCTCGACCTCATGGGCGAAGCCGAAGGTGCGGGCCGCCATGATGTCCGAGCGGAAGGTCGCCTCGTCGACGACGAAGTCCACTACCTGATTGCCGATGACCGGCGTGGGGAAGTCGATCTCGAAGCGCATCTCATAGCGGTCGCAGGGCAGAAGGACGGCGGACTTGTCGCCCTCCTCCACCCGGATCGGCTTCAGGATCTCGATATAGGTCTGGGGCGCTTCCTGACGGCGGAAGCCCGCGCGGTCCAGCAGTTGCACGAACTGCAGCGCCGAGCCGTCCAGGATCGGCAGCTCCGGCCCGTCCACCTCGATCACGGCGTTGGAGACGCCCAGCGCAGCCAGCGCCGCCATCAGGTGCTCGATGGTCGACAGGCGCACGCCCGCCGCATTTTCGATCATGGTGTTCAGGCGCGCGTCCACGACCGCCTCGCCCGAGACGGGGATGCGGTTGTCGCGGTCGGTCACGTCGGTACGCACGAAGACAATGCCGTGGCCAGGCGCAGCCGGGCGCACGACCAGACGCACGCGGCGGCCGGTGTGCACGCCGACGCCGGCGCAGATGGCCGGGGCGACGATGGTCTGTTCGTACTGGTCGTTGCGGACCGTCACTCGGATACTCTCTGTTGCGCGACCCGCCCCGACGGGACGGTCTTCGCCTCGCCTGTCGTTTACGCCTCAGGGCTCAAGCCCGAAATGAAAGTCGAGTTTCGGATTGTTTCGGTTCGGCGACAGCTCGACGCCTTGCGCCCACACGCAAAAACGCCCCGGAGGTCGGCTCCGGGGCGTTTCAGTATCAGGGCTTTCTGGGCCGATCAGTTCGCGAGACGGCGGAGAAAGGAAGGGATCTCCAGGTCGTCATCCTCGGACTGGCCCACCTGCGGATCCTGCTGCTGAGGCTGCATCGACTGCGTCTGGCGCAACTGTTGGGTCGTGCGGTTCGACGACGGCGGGGGCGCATAGGACTGTTGTTGTTGAGGCTGCTGACGCTTGCGGCCGAACAGGCTCCAGCCGCTGCGACGATGATCGCGCTCGTCGTAGAAGGGCTCCTCGGCGGGCTCTTCATGACGGGCGGCCGGGCGCTGGGCCGGTTGTTGCGGCGCAGGCTGCTGACGCTGCGGGGCGCGGTCGAAATAGAGGTCGCCCTGCTCCGAAGACGCCGCAGGCTGGGCGCGGCCGGCGCCCTGCTCATATTCCTCGACCCACGGATCGACGATCGGCTCCAGGTTGCGCGGCGCGTCGTGGATGACCGGTTCGGGCTTGGCCTCGATCTTCGGCTCGGGCGCGCGTGCGGCCGGGGCTTCATAGGTCGGAGTCGGCGCCGGCTGCGACGCGGCTTCACGCACCGGGTCGATGCGGACTTCCGGCTGACGCGGCGCAGCGGCCGACAGACCGCCCGGGCGACCGCCGAAGGCCTGGCCCTGCGGCTCGATCTGCTGGATGACGGCTTCATCCATGCCGGTGGCGACGACCGAGACGCGGATCTTGCCGTCCAGCGCCGGGTCGAAGGCGGCGCCGAAGATGATGTTGGCGTCGCCGTCCACTTCGCCGGCGATGGCGTTGGCGGCCTCGTCGACCTCCAGCAGGGTCATGTCCATGCCGCCGGTGATGTTCACCAGCACGGCCTTGGCCCCCTTCAGGCTGGTCTCGTCCAGCAGCGGATTGGCGATGGCGTTCTGGGCCGCCAGCAGGGCGCGGTCGTCGCCCGTCGCCTCGCCCGTGCCCATCATGGCCTTGCCCATCTCGCTCATCACGGCGCGGACGTCGGCGAAGTCGAGGTTGATCAGGCCCGGCAGGATCATCAGGTCGGTGATCGAACGCACGCCCGAGTGCAGCACCTGGTCGGCCATGCCGAAGGCGTCGGAGAAGGTGGTGCGTTCGTTGGCGACGCGGAACAGGTTCTGGTTCGGGATGACGATCAGGGTGTCGACGTAGCGCTGCAGCTCGGCCACGCCGGCGTCGGCTAGGCGCATCCGGTGGCGGCCTTCGAAGGTGAAGGGCTTGGTCACCACGCCGACAGTCAGGATGCCGCGATCACGCGCGCATTTGGCGATGACCGGGGCCGCGCCGGTGCCGGTGCCGCCGCCCATGCCGCAGGTGATGAAGACCATGTGCGCGCCTTCCAGGTGCGCGTGGATCTCGTCCGCGCTCTCCTCGGCGGCGTTCATGCCGACTTCGGGGTGGGCGCCCGCGCCCAGCCCTTGGGTGATCGTCTCGCCCAGCTGGATGCGACGGTCGGTCTTGGCGAAGCTCAGATGCTGGGCGTCGGTGTTGGCGACGACGAACTCCACGCCCTCAAGGCCGGAGTCGATCATGTTGTTGACGGCGTTGCCGCCCGCTCCGCCTACGCCGAAGACGACGATGCGGGGCTTCAATTCCGTGGCTTCCGGCCTGACCAGCGAGAGAGACATTATAAAATTCCGACCTAAGGACCCTGCCCTTCGTCCCCGATGCGAACTCCCCGCCGAATCGCATTGGTTATGAGCGCGTTAAGGAAAACCCTGTCTGCGTTAACGAAGAGTTACCATGATTAACGTGAGTCGGCGAAGGCGGCAGGCCCTACAGCAAGCTAGGCCGCAGTTTTTTATAGATTACCGCCGTCTTTCGCTGCGCGTTCCGTCCCACGTCGCCTGCGTCCGCTCTATAGGGGACCTATAGATTATCCCGCAACCATCCGGCCGCACGGGCCACCATGCCGCCGCGATGCACCTTGGGCGCGTCGGCGGCGGTGATCTGGCGGGACATCAGCTTGCGGGCGGAGACGGCCTCGCGTGGGCCGTAAGCGGCGCGTAGCAGGACGCCGGCGGCCGAGCAGAAGGCCGGGCCGGCGGCGGCGTCGGCCAGGTGGGGCGCGCGTTGCGGGCGACCCAGACGGACCGGGCGGTCGAAGACGCGCACGGCCAGTTCGCGCACGCCGTTCAGTTGGCTGGCGCCGCCGGTCAGGACGAGGCCCGCGCCGGGTTCGAGGCCCATGCCGGCGTGTTTCAGGCGGTCGCGCAGCAGCTCCAGCGTCTCTTCGACGCGCGGAGCGATGACGGTCTTGAGCATGGCGCGCGGGACGATGACCGGACCGGCCGAGGCGTCCTCGCCGCGCGGCGGAGCTTCCAGCATTTCGCGGTCTTCATTGGCCGAAGCCATGGCCGAGCCGTGCAGAGTCTTAAGCCGTTCGGCGCCGACACGCGAGGTCGACAGGCCGCGGGCGATGTCAGCGGTCACATGGTCACCGCCGACGTTCAGGCTTTCGATATGCAGCAGTGAGCGCCCGCCCCAGACCGCCGCCGAGGTCGAGCCGCCGCCCATGTCGATGCACAGGGCGCCCAGCTCCATCTCGTCCTCTTCCAGCGCGGCGAGGGAGGAAACGACCGGCGCGGCGGCCACGCCCTGCAGGTCCAGGTGGGCCAGTTCGAGGCAGTGGCTGAGGGCGTTGAACGAGCCCTCGGACATGGAGACGACCAGCAGGTCCAGCCCCAGCGAGCCGCCGCGCATCGAGCGCGGGTCATGGACGCCGCGCGCCCCGTCCACCGACCAGGCGATGGGCAGGACATGGATCGGACGACGGTTGGGCAGGCGGATCTGCGCCAGGGCCATGCCGATTGCGCGGGCCAGATCCGCGTCGCTAATCGGGTGTGAGCCGAGCGAGACGCGCGCCTGCACCCGGTGGCTGGCCATCTGGCCGATGGCCGTGGTGACGACGACGCCGGAGACAGGAGCGCCCGCCGCGCGCTCGGCGCGTTCGACGGCGTGGCCGATGGCTTGCGCCGTCTCGTCCATGTTGACGATGGCCCCGCCCTTGACGCCGCGCGACTGGACGTGGCCGGCCCCGGCGACGCGGATGGTGCGGTCGGCGTGGCGCACGCCGTCCGGCTTCATGATGAAGCAGGCGACCTTGGCTTGGCCGAGATCGAGCGCGGCCACGACCGGCGCGCGCGGCGCGCCCCTGCCCTGTTCCGGCTTCATGTCTCGGCTGCGTCCAACCATGGGGTCGTGTCCTAAGGGGTCAGAGGGTCAAACAGCGCCTTCGGAAGGGCGAACGGCCACTTCTTCCGGCGTGCGAAGGTCGATGCGGGCGAAGCCCAGGTCCAGCAGGCGTTCGCGCTGGTCCAGGGCGTCGAGGCGGATGAGGGCGGATTCCTGATCCACGGCGGGCAGCTGGATCAGGGCGCCGTCCTTGAGGCGCAAGTCCCAGCGGCGTTCGTCCACGCGGACCAGGGCGTCGACCTTGGCCATCAGGCGCGGGCGCTGGGCCAGCAGGGGCAGGACGTCGGAGGCGGCCTGATCCGCGCCCTTTCCCACCACCAGCGGCAGTCGGGGATAGCGGCCCGCGTCGGCGCCGGGAATGACGATCCCTTGCGCGTCGATGACGTGCGCCTTGCCGCCCACCTGCCAGACGGCGAGGCGGTCGTGTTCCTTGATGTCGACGATCAGGGTGTCGGGCAACAGGCGCACCACGCGCGCCTCCTTGACCCAGCCGACCGACTGCACCCGCTCGCGCACGGCGGCCAGATCGAGGCTGACGATAGGCTGATCGGCGTGGACGCCGATGGCGGCGCGCACGGCGGCGGCGGCCTCGGGCGAGGCGCCGGCGACATGGATCTGGCGCACCTTCAGACCCATGCCGGTCGTCACGGCGTCAAAGCGTTCGGAGACGGCCGTCGAGATGCGCTCGGCTCTCGCGCCCGTGGCCAGGACGGCCGCCAGTATGCCGACGCCCACCACCAGGGTCGCCGCCACAACGCGCGGCGACATGTCCAGACGGCCGATCTCGGCCGCGCGGCCGGACGAAGCGCCGCGCGCGCCGCCCTTGGCCGAAGACTGTCGCCGACCGCCGCGCACTACCGCGGGCATGAGGCGTCCTCCACCATCCAACGAACCAGTTCGCGATAATCCATACCGACAAAGGCCGCCTGCTCGGGAACGAGCGAGGTCGGGGTCATGCCGGGCTGGGTGTTCACCTCCAACAGAACGAGAACGTCGTTAACATCGTCATAACGGAAGTCAGCGCGAGACACGCCTCGGCACCCCATGGCCGCGTGGGCCAGCTCGGCCTGACGTAAAGCCTTGTCAAAAACGTGCGGCGGCAACTCGGCGGGCAGGACGTGGCGCGAGCCGCCGGGCGCGTATTTGGCCTCGTAGTCGTAGAAGCCCTTGGTCGGGGTGATGTCGGTGATGGTCAGGGCGCGCGGGCCGGACGCCTCGCCCACGACGGCGACCGCCAGCTCCTTGCCGGGGATGAAGGGTTCGACCATGACCTGGTCGCCATAGGCCCAGTCTTCGGCGCCGACCTCGGCGACGGGACGGTTGGCGCCCTCGCGCACCAGGAAGACGCCGACGGAAGAGCCCTCGGCGTTCGGCTTGACCACATAGGGCGGGTCGATGACGTGGCGGCTGGCGACCTCGTGCCGGTCGAACAGGCCGCCGCCCGGCACGATGACGCCCGCCGCGTGCAGAACGGCCTTGGACTTGTCCTTGTCCATCGCCAGGGCCGAGGCCAGGACGCCGGAATGGGTATAGGGCAGTTTGAGCGTCTCGAGGATGCCCTGGACGCAGCCGTCCTCGCCCCATTTGCCGTGCAGGGCGTTGAAGACGACGTCCGGCTTCAACGCCGTCAGCACCTGGGCGAGATCGCGCCCGGCGTCGACGCGCGTGACCTTGGCCGCCTGCCCTTCCAGGGCGTCCGCGCAGCCGCGTCCAGAGGACAGCGAGACCTCGCGTTCCGAAGACAGGCCGCCCATCAGGACAGCGACATGGAGGGTGTTCAGGGGCGCACGCATGACCACATCCGAAGACTAGCCCGCCCCTATGCCCTGAATACGGTTAACCGGTTGGAAACGATACGGGGTCGTGGAAGGAAATTCGTCACCTTTCGCCCCTCTCCCAATGGGAGAGGGTTATTTCCGCCCGATCCGGCGGATTTCCCAGTTCAACTGTACGCCTGTCTTTTCCAGCACGTCGGCGCGGACGGCTTCGCCCAGACCCTCGATGTCGGCCGCCGTGGCCTCGCCGGGGTTGATCATGAAGTTGGAGTGCAGTTCGCTGAACTTGGCCCCCCCGCCGGTCACGGCGTGCAGCTTGCCGCGCCAGCCCGCCTCATCGACCAACTTCCACGAGGAATGGCCGTCCGGGTTCTTGAAGGTCGAGCCGCCGGTCTTCTCGCGGATCGGCTGAGTCTTCTCGCGGCGTTCAGTGATTTCCTGAATACGGGCGGCGACGGCCTCGGGCGCGTCGGGCGTCCCGCGCCAGGTCGCCTCGATCCAGATGATGTCGGCCGGGGCGTTGGAATGGCGATAGGTATAGCCGAAATCGGCCAGGGTCAGCTCGACCCGCTCGCCCTTGCGGTTCAGGCCCCAGGCCGAGACCAGCACGTCCTTGGTCTCCGAACCGTAGCAGCCCGCGTTCATCGTCAGGGCGCCGCCGATCGAGCCGGGGATGCCCGCATAGAACTCCAGCCCGGCGATGCCCGCCTTGGCCGAGGCGCGCGCCACCATGCTGTCCAGCGCGCCTGCGCCCGCAGTGACTGTGACGCCGTCGGTCGTCACCTGCCCCCAGGCGCGGCCGGCCAGACGGATCACCACCCCCTCGACCCCGCCGTCGCGCACGATCAGGTTCGAGCCGACGCCGATCACGGTGACGGGTACGTCCTGGGGCAGGGCCTTCAGAAAGTCGGCCAGATCGTCGGCGTCCGCCGGAATGAACAGGGCGTCCGCCGCCCCGCCCACGCGGAACCAGGTGTAGGGGCCCAGCGGCTCGTTCAGCAGCAGCTTGCCGCGCACGGCGGGGAGATTATCGCGCCAGTCAGTCATTCGTGGTCCTGCCCCGGAAAGGCCTCGCCTGTCCGCCGCTGCGGCAGGCCGTCGTTGAGGGTCAGCCATGCGAGCTTCGACTGGACGCCGCAGTGTCCGGTCGCCGGCACGCGATCGGGGGCGTCGAGGCTGCCCAAGGATACACCGATCGTGTCGCCGTCTGAGGCGTCATAGGTCAGGGAGGCCCCGCAGGTCTGGCAAAACCCACGCTGCACGCTGGGCGAAGACGCATAGGTCGCGGGCGATTGCGTCAGCCAGCGGAAGGCCTCGCGCTTCACATCGGCAAAGGCGCCGAACACGGCGCCGACCGCCTTCTGGCAATCCCGACAATGGCAAAGCTCCGCACGCTCGGGCGCCGCCGACAGGACGTAGCGGGCCTGGCCGCAATGGCATCCTCCGGTGAGAGCGAACTCGCTCAACCCAGCGCCTCCAGCTGCGCCGGCAGGGCGTAGGCCCAGCTGGTGATATCGCCCGCGCCCAGCAGGACGACCAGATCGCCCGGCTTCGCCTCTTCGCGGATGACGCGCGGCAGGGCGGCGGCGTTCTCCAGCGCGGCGACGTGACGGTGGCCGTAGCGGCGGACCCCCTCGACCAGGGCGTGCTTGTCGACGCCTTCGATCGGCTGTTCGCCCGCCGGATAGACATCGGCGACCAGCACGCTGTCCGCGTCCGAGAAACAGGTCGAGAAGTCCTGCATCAGATCGCGCAGGCGGGTGTAGCGATGCGGCTGGACCACGGCGATGACGCGGCCGGGATTGTCGGCGTTGTGGACGACCTGACGCGCGGCCTTCAGCACGGCGGCGATCTCGACCGGGTGGTGGCCATAGTCGTCGATGACGCGCACGCCGTGGGCCACGCCCGTGGTGGTGAAGCGGCGCTTGACCCCGCCGAACCCGGCCAGACCGGCGCGGATGGCGTCCTCGTCCACCCCGATCTCGCGCGCCACGGCGATGGCGGCCAGGGCGTTGGAGACGTTGTGCCAGCCCGCCATCGGCAGATGCAGGTTCTCGATGCGCGCGGGCTCGCCCAGGGCGGCCATGCCCTGCCCCTGGATCACCACGTCGAAGCGTGATCCGTCCGGGTCCATGCGCACATTGTCGGCGCGGACCATGGCCTGCGGATTGAGGCCATAGGTGACCAGACGACGGTTATCGATCTGGGCCGCCAGCTTCTGCACCTCGGGGTGATCCAGACAGACCACGCCGAAGCCGTAGAAGGGAATGTCCTTGATGAAGTCGCAGAAGGCCTTCTTCACCGCATCGAAGTCGCCGTAGTGGTCCAGATGCTCCGGGTCGATGTTGGTGATGATCGCAACCGTGCATTTCAGGCGCAGGAAGGAGCCGTCGCTCTCGTCGGCCTCGACCACCATCCAGTCGCCGCCGCCGACCTTGGCGTTGGTGCCATAGGCGTTGATGATGCCGCCGTTGACCACCGTCGGATCCAGCGACCCGGCGTCCAGCAGGGCCGCGACCATCGAGGTCGTCGTCGTCTTGCCGTGGGTGCCGCCGACGCCGATCGAGAACTGCAGCCGCATCAGCTCGGCCAGCATTTCAGCCCGGCGCACCAGAGGGATGCGGCGTTCGCGGGCCACCATCAGCTCAGGGTTGGTCGGCTGAACCGCCGTAGAATAGACCACCGCCGACACGCCCTCGGTCACATGGGCGGCGTCGTGGCCGATGTAGATGCGGGCCCCCAGCTTCTCCAGCCGTTCGGTGTTGGCGCTGGTCTTGGCGTCCGAGCCCTGCACCTGATAGCCGATCTTCAGCATGATCTCGGCGATGCCGCTCATGCCGATGCCGCCGATGCCGACGAAGTGGACAGGCCCAAGGGCGAACGGAACGGGGCGAAGACGACGGATCATCTTCGCCCCATAGCTCAAACAGGATGCGATTTGCACCATGCCTTCGCCGGGATGAGCGGGTTTATAGGGCCCACTCGCGCCAGAAGGCGTGCAGGGCCGCGATATCGCCGCTGCACAGCAGGGGCATGGCCTGGCCCAGACGTTCGTCGTCCCAGTCCCACCACTTCATCTCCATCAGCATGGCGATGCTGTCGTCGTCGAACCGCTTGCGGATGACCCTGGCCGGATTGCCGCCGACGATGGCGTAGGGCTCGACATCGCGCGTCACCAGCGCCCGCGTGCCGATCACGGCGCCGTCGCCGATCTTCATGCCCGGCATGATGATGGCCTCGCTGCCGATCCAGACGTCGTTGCCGATGACTGTGTCGCCCGCCTTCTCGAAGGCGTCGACCGCCCCAGCGAAATGCGGGACCTCGGGCATGTAGAAGAAGGGGAAGGAGCTGGCCCAATCGTTCCGGTGCCCCTGATTGCCGGCCATGATGAAGGCCGCTCCGCTGCCGATCGAGCAGAAGTCGCCGATGATCAGCCGGTCTACGCCCGGCTCGGTCATCAGATAGCGGGCGCAGTCGTCAAAGCCGTGGCCGTGATACCAGCCGGAATAATAGCTGTAGCGCCCGACGATGATGTTGGGATTGGTCGCCAGATCGGACAGCAGTCGGCCCTTGAACGGGCTTTCGAAAACCTGAGTCATGGAAATCTCTATGTGCGCGGCCGCACCCGGTCAGCGCCGGGCAGCCGTTGAATTTTACTGAAGCTATGAAGCGCGCAGCCGTCATGCGCCGGGCGAAACCGGGTCGCACAGGATGCGCCGCTCGGGGGCGTCAGGCCCGCACGGACGCTATCAGAAGGGTCTGACCGCCATTTCCATGCTGTGATCATGGCGCCCGCACCGCCCGGGCGCAATCAGCACAATCGCCGCCGCGTGAATCTTGGTTACTCCGCCTTAACCGTAAGGATTCACCATAAGCGCCTCATCTGTCCGGGGCCGCTTATCCATGTCCGAGTTGAAGACCGACGTCATCCTGCGTGGCGACTGCATCGAGGTGCTGAAGGGCCTGCCGGACAAGTCGGTGGACATGGTCTTCGCCGACCCGCCCTATAATCTGCAGTTGGGCGGCGACCTGCTGCGTCCGGACAACTCCAAGGTCGACGCGGTCGACGACGACTGGGACAAGTTCGACAGCTTCGCCGCCTATGACGCCTTCACCCGCGCCTGGCTGGGCGAGTGCCGTCGCGTGCTGAAGGACGAGGGCAGCCTGTGGGTCATCGGCAGCTATCACAACATCTTCCGCCTGGGCGCGGCGATGCAGGACCTGGGCTTCTGGGTGCTGAACGACATCATCTGGCGCAAGTCGAACCCGATGCCGAACTTCAAGGGCACGCGCTTCACCAACGCCCATGAGACGCTGATCTGGGCCGCCAAGTCGCGCGAGCAGAAGCGCTACACCTTCAACTACGACGCGCTGAAGGCCTTCAACGAAGACACCCAGATGCGCTCGGACTGGACCCTGGCCCTGTGCACCGGCAATGAGCGGCTGAAGGACGAGGACGGCGCCAAGGCCCACCCGACCCAGAAGCCCGAGGCCCTGCTGCACCGCGTGCTGCTGTCGGCCAGCCGCGTCGGCGACGTGGTGCTGGACCCCTTCTTCGGCACCGGCACCACGGGCGCTGCGGCCAGGCGTCTGGGCCGCCACTTCATCGGCATCGAGCGCGACGAGACCTACGCCAAGCTGGCTGAAAAGCGCATCAAGGCCGTCATCCCCGCCGCGCCGGAAGACCTGGTCGTCACCGGCTCCAAGAAGGCCGAGCCCAAGGTGCCGTTCGGCGCCCTGGTCGAGGCCGGGCTGCTGGCGCCGGGCGACAAGCTGTACTGCCCCAAGGGCGAGCGCGAGGCGCGGGTGCGGGCTGACGGCTCGCTGGTGTCCGGCGCCCTGACCGGCTCGATCCACAAGCTGGGCGCCCTGCTGGAAAACGCCCCGGCGTGCAACGGCTGGACCTACTGGCGCTTCAAGACGGATACGGGCCTGCGCCCCATCGACGCCCTGCGCGCCGAGATCCGGGCCGGGATGCAGTAAAGGGCGAATTCCGTTCGCTCCTAACTCACAGGCGGGATTGAAGAATATCGTTCCAGCAACGCTGGAACCCAGGCGAACCTGGGCGGATTGAGGTTGCAGCGCCGCGTATCGACGCGACGCAGGAGCCCGCCATGAAAATCGCCCAAGTCACGCCCTTGTATGAGGCCGTGCCGCCCCGTCTTTACGGCGGCACGGAGCGCGTGGTCGCCCATCTGACCGACGCCCTTGTCGATCTCGGCCACGACGTCACCCTGTTCGCCAGCGCCGATGCGCGCACCCGCGCCCGCCTGATCCCGGTTCGCGATCAGGCCATGCGCCTGGACCCCGCCCCGTTGAAGTCGGATCTGGCGGCGCATATGAGCCAGCTGGCCGAGGTGCTGGACCGCGCCGACCGTTTCGACGTCATCCATTTCCACACCGACATGGTCCATTTCCCCTTCTTCGAGGGCTGGGCGGACAAGACGGTGACGACCCTGCACGGGCGGCTCGACCTGAAGGATCTTGCGCCCGTCTATGACCGCTGGTCGGAGTTCGGCCTGGTGTCGATCTCGGACGACCAACGCCGCCCCCTGCCCCACGCCAACTGGCGCGCGACCGTGCACCACGGCATGCCGGGCGACCTCTATCGCTTCTCGCCCCGGCCGCAGGGCTATCTGGCCTTCCTGGGCCGCATCTCGCCGGAGAAGCGCCCGGACCGCGCCATCGAGATCGCAACCCGGCTGAACAAGCCGCTGAAGATCGCAGCCAAGGTCGACGCCGCCGACCGCGTCTATTGGGAGACGGTGATCGAGCCGCTGGTGCAGGGCAATCCCCTGGTCGAGTTCGTCGGCGAGATCGGCGATGCGGAAAAGTCCGTCTTCCTGGGCGGCGCCGAGGCCCTGCTGTTCCCCATCGACTGGCCCGAGCCGTTCGGCCTGGTGATGATCGAGGCCATGGCTTGCGGCACGCCCGTCGTGGCCTTCGCCTGCGGCTCGACGCCCGAGATCATCGAGGACGGCGCCACCGGCTTCCTGGTCTCGACCATGGAGGAGGCGGTCGCCGCGGCCGCCCGAGCGCATCGGCTGGACCGGGAGGCGATCCGCGCGCGGTTCGACCTGCGCTTCTCCGCCACGGCCATGGCGCGGCGGTATCTGGACGTCTACGCCGATCTTCTGGCGCAGCGGCCGTTCGCGGCGCCGATGCGGAGCATCGAGGAAGAACGCAGCTTCGCCGCCCTGGCCTGACCTCTCCGCCTGATCAGCCGAGCCTGACGACGAACGCCGTTTTCATCTGAACTGAACCGCCTCCCCGGCCGTTCGCTTGTGACTTCATCAGGGGGACGAACCGCAAGCGGAGACGCTTATGGACGACGCCTATTCTGTCCAGGCCACGGCCGCCGACACCAATGATCAGGACGGTCTCGAGACCCTGATGGCGCTGAAGGACGGCGACGCCTTCCTCGTCGCCGATCACTGGGGGGACGTGAAGGCGGGCGCAGACGGCCTGTTCGAGCGGGACACGCGGCTGCTGTCCCGCTTCGTCCTGACGGTCGGGCGCGCGCGGCCGTCACGGCTCAGTTCGGGCGTGACCAAGGACAACGTCTTCTTCACCTGTCATTCCACCAACCGGCCCCTGCCGCCGATGGGCGGGCGCTCGGCCCCGGCGGGAGTGCTGCACCTGGAGCGACGACGCTTCCTTTGGAACCGGCGCCTGTTCGAGCGGGTGCGGATGGTCAACCACGGCGTCGAAGACATCCTGCTGCCGCTGACGTTCGAGTTCGACGCCGACTTCGCCGACATCTTCCAGGTGCGCGGCACGGTGCGGTCCCAACACGGTGAAATCCATCCGCCGGTGATCGACGGACGGCGCGTGACCTTCAGCTACACCGGCCTGGACGGCGTGGGACGGACCAGTTGTCTGGCCTTCTCGGAGCCGCCCGCCCGCCTCAGCGCCAATCGGGCCGAGTTCATGTTCAGCCTGCCGCGCGGGCGCAGCCTGGACCTGTTCATCGAATGCGGCCTGGACGCCTGCGAACAGCCGGACGAGACGCGCTGGCGCTGGCACGCCATCCTGGCGCGGCTGGCCATGCGGCGACGGCTGCGAAGGGGCGCCATCGTCGAGGGCGGACGCAACCAGGGCTTCAACGACTGGCTACGACAGTCGCGGGCCGACATCGCCCTTCTGGTCACCGACCTGCCGACGGGCCCCTATCCCTATGCAGGGACGCCGTGGTTCTCGACCCCGTTCGGGCGCGACGGCATCATCACCGCCTGGCAGATGCTGTGGATCGACCCCGGCCTGGCCAAGGGGGTGCTGACCTATCTGGCCTCGCGTCAGGCGACCGAGACCAACGCCTTCATGGACTCGGCCCCCGGCAAGATCATGCACGAGACGCGCGGCGGCGAGATGAGCGTGCTGGGCGAGGTGCCGTTCGGCCTCTACTACGGGGGCGTCGACACCACCTGCCTGTTCATCGCCCTGGCCGGCGCCTACGCCAAGCGCACCAACGACTATGAGACGGTGCGCGCCCTGTGGCCCCATCTGATCGCGGCGGCGGGCTGGATGAGCGACTATGGCGACAGCAACGGCGACGGCCTGATCGACTACGCGCGCGCGGCGGACACCGGCCTGTCGAACCAGGGCTGGAAGGATTCCGAGGACTCCATCTTCCACGCCGACGGCCGCTTTCCCAAGGGGCCGATCGCCCTGCTGGAGGTCCAGGGCTACGCCTTCGCCGCCTGGAAGGCGCTGGCCGAGATGGGCGCCGTACTTGGCGACGGTCGCGCTCTCGAATGGGCGAACCGGGCCGAGGCGCTGCGCGCCCTGGTCGAGGACCGCTACTGGATGGAGGACGAGGGCTTCTACGCCATCGCCCTGGACGGCGACGGAGAGCAATGCCGCGCCATCGCCTCCAACGCCGGGCATCTGCTGTTCACCGGCCTGCCTTCGCAAGAGCGGGCGCGACGGGTGACGCGACGGATGCTGACGGCCGAGTTCCGTTCGGGCTGGGGCCTGCGAACCCTGGCCAAGGGACAGGCTCGCTTCAACCCGATGAGCTATCACAACGGCTCGGTCTGGCCGCACGACACGGCCCTGGCGGCGGCGGGCATGGCCCGCTACGGCGAGCGGCGGGCGGTGGCCATGCTGCTGGGCGAGATCTACGGCTCGGCCGCCCATTTCCAGATGCGCCTGCCCGAACTGTTCTGCGGCTTCGTGCGCGAGACGGGCGAGCCGCCCATCGCCTATCCGGTCGCCTGCCTGCCCCAGGCCTGGGCCGCCAGCTCGGTCTTCCTGATGATGCAGTCGGTGCTGGGCCTGAGCATCGACGCCGCCGAAGGCCTGGTCGAGGTCGACAATCCCGCCCTGCCCGCCGGGCTGGACCGGCTGTCGATCACGCGGCTGAAGGTCGGCGAGGGGGTGATCGACCTGCACTTCCAGCGCCTGAGCGGCCATGTGGTGGTGATGCCGCGCGGGCGCAGCGGGACGGTGAATCTGAGGGCGACGGGCTAGGCGGCGCCCAGAGCCCGCTCCAGCGCCTTTCTGAACACGGTCGGCAAGGCGTTGGCCGCCTCGTCCGCCGGGGTCCATGAGAAGTCGCCCTCGCCCGTCGCCACATGCACCTCCAGCGTCAGGCTGAAGTGGGTGAAGACGTGCTCCACCGCCCCGGCCGCGCGCCAGTCGCCCCCGATGGGCGGGGCGAAATCCGGCATCGCCCCCCAGTCCGACGTCGGCAGGCCCGCCATCCCCCCCAGCAGACCCTTGTCCGGCCGCCGCACCAGGGCGACGCGCCCTGCGCCGTCCGTCAGCACATAGGCGTGGCCGCGCCGATGCGGCCGTTCGGCCTTCTTCGCCTTCAGGGGATAGCGTTCAGGCGTCCCCGTCTTCAGCGCCTCGCAGCCGAAGGTCAGCGGACACCGCTCGCATAGCGGCGACTTGGGCCGACAGACCCCCGAGCCCAGGTCCATCAAGGCCTGCGCCCAGTCGCCCGGCCTGTGCGCATCGACGAACAGGCCGGCCAGCCGCCGCAGTTCGGGCCGGGCGGCGGGCAGCGGGGTCTCGACCGTGAACAGGCGGCTCATCACCCGCTCGACATTGCCGTCGACGACGTTGGCGGGCTGGTCGAAGGCGATGGCGGCCACGGCCGCGGCGGTATAGGCGCCCACTCCCGGCAAGGCCAGCAGTTCGACCTCGGTCTGCGGGAAGGCCCCGCCGTGCTCGGCCGCCACCGCGCGGGCGCAGGCCAGCAGGTTGCGCGCCCTGGCATAGTAGCCGAGCCCCGCCCATGCGGCCATCAGCTCGGCGTCCTCCGCCGCCGCCAGATCATTCACCGTCGGCCAGCGCGTGGTGAACCGTTCGAAATAGGGCGTCGCGTGCGGCACCGTGGTCTGCTGCAGCATCACCTCTGACAGCCAGACGCGATAGGGGTCGGTCTTCGCCCTGGCCCCCGGCGGCGCGCGCCACGGCAGGCCGCGGGCATGGGCGTCATACCAATCGAGCAGGGCGGTGCGGAGGGAGGGGACGTCGACCATGAGTTCAGGCTATATAGAACGAATGCGCCGCATCCTGCCTACCGAAGCTGAAGCGCGCCAGATTCTGGCGCAGAGGCGTACGCGCCCGGCCCTGCGCCCGCCTCCGCCAGCGGGCCGGTCGCTGGCGCCGTTGATCAAGAAGCTGGACGCCCAGTTCGGACGCGGCGCCTCGGCGCTGGAGCCGCGCTGGGTCGAGATCGTGGGCGAACGGCTGGCGCGCGTCACCCGCCCGCAGAAGCTGACCAAGGGACGCGGCAACGCCGGCGGGACGCTGGAGCTGCGCGTCGCGGGCCCCGCCGCCCTGCTGGTCCAGCATCAGTCGGCGGACATCATCCAGCGCGTGAACCTGTTTCTCGGAGCGGGCTCGGTCGAGAAGCTGCGCATCGCCCAGGGGCCGGTGAAACCCCTGCCCGCCTCGGGCGCCAAGCCCCGCCCGCGCGGCCGCGCGGCCCTGCCGCCCCTGCCCGCCGCCACGGAAGCGGCGCTGAACGCCTCGGTCGAGGCGGCGCCTGAGGGACTGAAGGCGGCCCTTGGCAAGCTGGGCCGCGCCGTGCTGTCGCAGCCGCCGCGCGACGAGGGGCGTTGACAAACCTTCGCCATCGGCGTTCTCGACATTCAGACGATTTCGCCTGCGCGCGCGAATCGCGCGACGTTTCTGAATCTCATTTCTGACAAGGACCATCCGATGGCCCCGACCTTCAAATACGCCGCCATGAGCCGCCGTGCGGCGCTGTCCGCCGCGGCCCTGGCCTCCATGGCCGTGCTGGCGGGTTGTTCGGGCGGAGCTTCCGGCGGCGCCGCCGAGGGCGACATGGCGCTGGGCGCCGATGAAGGCGCCAAGGTCACCGTCGTTGAATACGCCTCGGTCACCTGCGGCCACTGCGCCGTATGGAACGAGGAAGTCTGGCCTGAATTCAAGACGAAGTACGTCGACAACAAGAAGGTCCGTTACGTCTTCCGCGAGTTCCCGACGCCGCCGCAGGACATCGCCGTCGCCGGCTTCCTGATCGCCCGCTGCGCCGGACCGGACAAGTATTTCGACGTCGTCGAGGACATCATGGCCAGCCAGAAGGAATGGATGGCGGGCGTCCAGCCGCGCACCACCCTGTTCCGCGCCGGTCAGGCGGCGGGCCTCAGCGAGCAGCAGATCAACGACTGCATCCGCGACAAGGGCGCCATCGAGGCGATGGAGAAGCGCATCCAGGCCGGCATCAGCGCCGGCGTGACCGGCACCCCCTACTTCCTCGTCAACGGCGTTAAGGTGGCGGACAGCTCGCTGTCGGGCCTGTCCGAGGTCATCGACGCCGAACTGGCGAAGTAAGCCGATGCTGCGGCCGCGCCTGACTCTCAACGCCCTGTTGGGCGCAGCCGCCCTGGCGACCGCCGCCGTCGCCAGCCCTTCGGCCGCGCTCGATCCGGCCGTAACGCGCGCCTCCACGACGGCGGCTGTCCCCGCGGTCACGGCCGCCGACCGCGTGCTGGGTCGGGCCGACGCCCCGGTGACGGTGATCGAATACGCCTCCTTCACCTGCAACCACTGCGCCGCCTGGACCAATGAGACCCTGCCGCAGTTCAAGGCGCGCTACATCGACACCGGCAAGGT
This sequence comes from Brevundimonas sp. NPDC055812, assembly GCF_053616535.1. Lineage (NCBI taxonomy): Bacteria > Pseudomonadati > Pseudomonadota > Alphaproteobacteria > Caulobacterales > Caulobacteraceae > Brevundimonas > Brevundimonas sp. NPDC055812. Next base: position 63,101 of record NZ_JBSHDX010000001.1, read on the forward strand.
GCGGCTGGTGTTCCGCGACATGCCCACGGCGCCGGCCCAGATCGCGGCGACGGCGGCGGGCATAGCGCGCTGCGCCGCGCCGAACCGCTTCTTCGATGTCGCCCACAGCCTGATGAGCGGTCAGGCCGCCGCCTTCGAAAAGGGCGACGCCCGCGACTGGTTCGCCGCAGCCGTCGCCGCCAGCGGCCGCAGCCAGGAACAGATCGAAGCCTGCATGAAGGACCCCGCGACCAGCCAGGCCCTTCAGGCCGAGGTCGAGGGCGCCGTGGCGGCCGGGGTGACCGGCACGCCCTCCTTCTTCGTCAACGGCAAGCGGGTCAGCGACCATTCGCTGGAGGCCCTATCGGCGGCCATCGACCCGCTGATCCGGACCCGCTGATCGGGACGCGATGCAGTTCCAGCGCCTCCGGCTCGTCGGCTTCAAATCCTTCGTCGACCCGGCCGAGGTGCAGATCGAGGCCGGGCTGACCGGCATCGTCGGGCCCAACGGCTGCGGCAAGTCGAACGTGCTGGAAAGCCTGCGCTGGGTCATGGGCGCCAACTCGGCCAAGGCCATGCGCGGCCAGGGCATGGAGGACGTGATCTTCGCCGGCGCCGCGGGCCGTCCGCCGCGCAACCACGCCGAAGTCCAGCTGACCATCGACAACGCCCAGAAGCGCGCGCCCCAGCCCTTTACCGATGCGCCCATGCTGGAGGTGTCGCGCCGGATCGAGCGCGGCCGCGGCTCGACCTATCGCATCAACGGCAAGGAGGTGCGGGCGCGCGACGTGCAACTGCTGTTCGCCGACGCCTCCACCGGCGCCAACAGCCCGGCGCTGGTGCGTCAGGGCCAGATCTCGGAGCTGATCGCCGCCAAGCCCCAGAACCGCCGCCGCATCCTTGAAGAAGCCGGGGGCGTGGCGGGCCTGCACACCCGTCGTCATGAGGCGGAGTTGCGGCTCAAGGCGGCCGAGACCAACCTCGACCGACTGGACGACATCGGCAAGGAGCTGGAGTCGACGCTGAACCGGCTGAAACGCGAGGCGCGTCAGGCGGAGAAATACAAGAAGATATCGGCCGAGATCCGCGCGCTTCAGGCCGCGTTGCTCTACGTCCGCTGGACGGATGCGAAAACGGCGGCCGAGACGGCGGCGGCCGAACTGCGCGAGGCCGACCGGCTGGTGGCCGAGACCACCACAGCGGCGGCGGCGGCCCAGACGGCGGCCCTGAACGCTCAGGAAGGGCTGAAGCCCGCGCGTGAAGAAGACGCGGTCGCCACCGCCCTGCTGAACCGCGCCATCATCGAGCGCGACCGGCTGGACATGGCCGAACAGGCCGCGCGCGCCGAGGTCGACCGTCTGAAGGCCGAGGTCGCCCGCATCGAGGCCGACCGCGTGCGCGAAGACGGCATGGCCGCCGACGCCGGGCGCGAGCTGGAACGGCTGGATCGCGAACTGGACAAGCTGAAGGCCGAGATCGCCGCCGCCCCCGAGCGTGGCCCCGAACTGGAACGCGCTCTGCTGGAGGCTGAGGACGCGCGCAAGGCCGCCGACGCCGAGGTCGAACGGCTGGCCGGGACGCTGGCCGCCGTCGAGGCCCGCGCCAACGCCGAAAGCGCCCGCAAGCGCGACGCCGAGGCCCGGCTCGCGCGGGTGAAGGGCCAGCACGAACAGGCCCGCCGCGAACGCGAGGCGCTCGGCCCGCTGGAGACGCCCGAGATCGAGACGGCGCGCACGGCGCTGGAAACCGCTCAGACCGAACTGACCGCCGCGCGCGAAGCCGTCGAAGCCGCCGAGGCCAAACGCAGCGACATCGCCCGCGCCGAGCAGGAGGCGCGCACCGCCGCCCGCGCCGCCGAGGACCGGCTCGGTCGGCTGCAGACCGAGGCGCGCGGGCTGGCGCAACTATTGGTCACCGGCAAGCGCGAACACCCTCCGGCGCTGGACCGGGTGTCGGCCGCCAAGGGCTATGAGGCCGCGCTGGCGGCGGCGTTGGGCGATGACCTGGACGCCGCGCTGGACGCCCGCGCCCCGGCGCACTGGGCGGGCGCGGACGCCGCCCCGCCCGATTGGCCGCAAGGCGTCGAGCCCCTGTCGGCCCATGTGACGGCGCCGGATCAACTGGCCGCGCGCCTAGCCTTCTGCGGCGTGGCCCCGCGCGAGCAGATCGCCGAACTGGCCCGCGCCCTGCCGCGCGGCGCGCGCCTGACCACGCTCGAGGGCGACCTCTATCGCTGGGACGGCTTCGTCAGCTGCGCCGAGGCGCCCCGCCCCGCCGCCGTGCGTCTGGCCCAGCGCACCCGCCTGTCGGAACTGGAAGCCGAGATCGACCTCGGCAAGCCCGCGCTGGAGACGGCGCAAGGGGCGCTGAAGGCCGCAGGCGAAGCCTTCCGCGCCGCCGAGGAAGCGGTGAAGGCCGCGCGGCTGCGCCCCTTCACGCTGGACAAGCAGGTCGTCTCCGCCCGCGATCGGCTGGAATCCCTGATGCGCGATCAGGCCCGCAAGGAGGCCCGCGCCCAGTCGCTGGACGAGGCCGTCGCCCGGCTGGACGGCGAGGTGCAGGAGGCCGAGGCCGCCTTCGCCGAGGCCAGTTCGGTCGAGTCGTCCTCCGATGTGGTGGTCGGCCTGCGACAGGAGCTGACCGAGGCGCGCGGCGGGGCCGAGCGCGCCCGACTGGCGGCGCAGGCCGCCCGCTCCACCCGCGACGAAGAGGCCCGCGACCGCGCCATGCGTGAACAGCGGCTGGGCAGTCTGACCCGCGCCCGCGAGGGCTGGGCTGCGCGATCCGGCGACAGCGCCGCCCGCCTCAAGACGCTGGAGCGCGATGCGGAGAAGGCGCAAGTCGCCCTGACCAAGGCCGAAGCCGCGCCCGCCGGTTTCGCCGAGCAGCGCAACGCCCTGATGGACTCCCTGGCCGAGGCCGAAAAGCGCAAGCAGGCGGCGACCGATGCCGTCGCCGTGGCCGAGGCGGGCGCTCAGGAAGCCGACCGCGCCGCCCGCGCCTCTGAAACCGCCGCCTCTCAGGCCCGCGAAAGCCGGGCAGGTCTGTCCGCCCGCGCCGAGGCGGCAGCGGAAAAGCTGACCGAAAGCGCCGCCAACATCCGCGAGACGGCGCAGATGTCGCCCGAGGAGCTGGGCAAGAAGCTGACCGACGACGCCATCGCCCGCCCACCCGACGCGGCGGGGGCCGAAAGCCTGCTCTACGGGCTTGAGCGCGAGCGCGAGGCGCTGGGCGCCGTCAACCTGCGCGCCGAGGAAGAGGCGGCCGAATACGGCGACCGGCTCAGCGCCATGAAGACCGAGCGCATCGACCTGACGCAGGCGATCGCCAAGTTGCGCGACGGCATCGACGAACTGAACGCCGAAGGGCGCGAGCGGCTGATCGCCGCCTTCGACGTCATCAACACCAACTTCAAGACCCTGTTCGAGGCCCTGTTCGGCGGCGGTCAGGCCGAGCTGAAACTGGTCGAGAGCGACGATCCGCTGGAGGCGGGGCTGGAGATCTACGCCTGTCCGCCCGGCAAGCGGCTGTCGGTGATGAGCCTGATGAGCGGAGGCGAGCAGGCCCTGACGGCGGCGGCGCTGATCTTCGGCGTCTTCCTGGCCAATCCGGCGCCGGTCTGCGTGCTGGACGAGGTGGACGCGCCGCTGGACGACGCCAACGTCGACCGCTTCTGCCGGATGCTGCACGAGATGCGCTCGCGCACCGACACCCGCTTCATCGTCATCACCCACAACCCGGTGACCATGAGCCGGATGGACCGCCTGTACGGCGTCACCATGCCCGAGCGCGGCATGAGCCAACTGGTCAGCGTCGACCTGCAACAGGCCGAAGAGATCGTCACGGCGTGATCCGAGGCGCGGGGTCGACGTGGACGGAAAAAACAGAGTCCAATTCGTCTGAATCGTCTGAAATCGGCGCGGTCGTCTCCTTGTCAGCCGGCGCCGCGCTCGGCGCGCTCAGGAGTATGCGGGCTGGCTAGCGGACGGCCGGTCGATCCGGTCCAGCCAAGAAAAGGCCTCGAGAATACAACGCCTCAATCAGCGTCATTGCGATGGCTGACAAGGGGCGCGGTTCAGCGCTTCCTGCGCCGCATGGCCGCGCGCACGTCGCCCAGCGCCGGTCCGATCAGGAACCAGGGCTCGATGCAGTAGCGCGCAAACAGCCGCTTCGGATCGGCGAACAGGCGGAACAGCCATTCGACGCCCACCCGTCCCATCCAGCGCGGCGCGGCCTTCTGAACCCCGGCCTCATAGTCGAAGGCGGCGCCCACCGGCAGGATCGGAACCGCCGGCAGAGACGCCAGATTGTCCGCGATCCACAGCTCCTGACGCGGCATCCCCATGCCGACGAACAGCACGTGCGGGGCGAAATCCCTGACCGCCGCCAGAACCGCCGTATTGCCCAAGGACCCGGGCGTGGCGTCGAAATAGCCGCTGAGGCCCTTCACCATCGCGCCCGGATAGCGGGCCGCCAGCCGCCGCGCCGCCTCTTCGGCCACGCCATCAGCGCCGCCGACATAGAGGACGCGCCAGCCGTTGCGGTCGGCCAAGCTCCAGAAATGATCGCGCCAGTCCAGATAGGTGCAGCGGTGCTGCGGCCGCGCGGGATGGCCCAGCAGACGCGCGAAATGGATCAGCGGCGTCGAGTCCAGTTCGATCAGATCGGCCGCCTCGTACAGACGCCGCATCCCCGGCGTGCGCCGGATCAGGTAGAGGCTGTGCAGATTGTGGTTGGCGACGATGCTCTGCACGCCCGCGTCCACGCTGCGCTCCAGATGCAGCAGCACCTCTTCGGGCCGAACCAGATCGATCGGCTCGCCCAGCAGGGTGATCCGCTCGTCGGGACGGCGCGTCTGGCGAAACGGCGCGCGAATGCGTCGCCGCCGATCGGGCGGAGGGCCGGAAGGATCGAAACCGGAAGGCGCGTGGTACATGCCGTCTGTCTAGCGCGGCCGTTTCAACGGCAGGTGTGCGGACAGGGTTAACCGCCGCCGCGCCTCAGGTCACCCCTGTCCCAGGCTGTGCGTCTGACAGCAAAACGCCCGCCCTTCGATCGAAGAGCGGGCGTTGCATCTCTCGGATGCGTAAGCGGATTACTTACGCGTGGCGCGGGCCGGCTTACGGCCGCCCTGGCCCAGACCCATCTGCTTGGCCAGTTCCGAACGCGCCTTGGCGTAGTTCGGGGCGACCATGGGATAGTCTTTCGGCAGACCCCACTTGGCGCGGTATTCTTCGGGGCTCATGTTGTATTTGGTGCGCAGGTGACGCTTCAGCGACTTGAACTTGCGACCATCCTCCAGGCAGATCAGGAAGTCCGGCGTGATCGACTTGCGAACCGGCACCGCCGGTTCCTGGGGCTCGGGCTCGGGCTCGACCGGAGCGACCGAAACGCCCGAAAGAGCCGCGTGGACCTGTGCGATCAGACCCGGCACGGCGTCAGCCGAAACGGAATTGTTGCTGACATAGGCCGACACGATGTCAGCGGTCATCTCGAGCAGTTCGGGTTTTTCTTCCATCTGCATCAGCCTCTTGCATGCCCCATTTTCAATCGACTGATCTGAATCGACCTGCCGTCGAGCGGTTTCATACTTATGTTTTGTATTGAAAGCAATGCGGAGGTGATTTCTCGCTCAAGAAGCGAAGTGTGAGCTCGAATTCAGCATAGATCAGGAACGGCCATTTCAACGACCAAAGTTATCCGCCAAGGCGAGCGCCGCCGCGCGCTCGGGCGCCGAGTATTCGTCGATCATCTGGTCTTCACCATCGCGAATGGCGCGCAGCAGGGTCGGCGTCAGAGCGGATGACAGGGACCAGTTCCAGTAACGCAGCACTGTCTGGGCGCGATCGACGGCCAGCATTTCATAGGTCAGCTGCACCCGGCTCCAGTCCGGATGCACGGCGCCGTCCCCGGTCGTCTCGGGTCGACGCATGGATCGCCACAGGGTCTGAAGACTAGAACGCGTCAGCCCCGCCGCCTTGCAGAGTATAGCCACAGGCTCTCCGCCGGGATCGCCCATGATCTTGGCCGCCGTCAGCGGCTTCACCCCGGAAAGATGGCCGATCTCGCCGACCAGGTCGCGCGACAGGCCGTGGGCGGCCGCGGCGGCGACGGCGGCCTCAAGGTCAGCATAGGGGCTCTTCTCTATCGCCGCGCGATTTCGCTGACGTCTTTCAATGAACTGAAGCGCCTTGCGCGCCACCGGGTCGGCCCAGCCCTCCTCGGCCGCCAGGGCGAAGACGTCCTCGACGCTGGTCTGCATGACGTCGCGCGAGACGGCGAAACGCTGCAGGATGACGCGTCGGTCGTCCGGCCCGCACCACCAGAACATGACATAGGCCCCCGAGGGGCGCAGCTCCGGCCGCTTCAGCAGAGCCGTGCAGAGCGCGCGCGACGACCGGCTGAGAGCGATCACGCCCTCGAGGCTGGTCTGGGTCAGGCGGGCGGAGGGGTTGGCCAGGACGGCGGCGATGACCGGCTCCTCGCCCCAGCTCAACAGGGTGTCGGTCACAGCTTCCGACAGGTCGCGCCGGGCGGCCATCATCAGCCGGTGCCGGATCGTGGCGTCCCGCGCGCAGCCGATCAGATCGGCGTCCGACAGGGCGGCGCAGTCTTCCAGCAACGGCGCCGCCACCGGCGGTTCGTCGCGCAACAACAGGCGTTTCAGGGCGTCCGGCAGTTCGCCGAGAGGGGCCAGCCGCAAGGCCACGCGCCGCCGCTCCTCCAGCATCGCCGGACGCAGCACGTCGGCCAGAAGATCGCCGACCACCGCCCGCTCGAAGGCGTTGAGCCGGCTGGCGGGCAGGCTGACGACATCGGCCAGCCGACGCAGCAGCACCTGCCGCGCCGTGCGCCCGCGCGGCGTGCTCGTCTCGTTCAAACTGGCCTGGGTGTCGCCCATGACGACACCCTAGGCGTCAGCGGTTAACCAGCAGTGCAGTCGCGCTCCAAGCGACTTCACAGTCCCTCGAACAGGGCCGTCGACAGATAGCGCTCGGCGAAGCTGGGGATGATGGTCACGATGGTCTGACCGGCATATTCATCCTGCGCCGCCAGGCGGAAGGCCGCCGCCAGGGCCGCGCCCGAGCTGATGCCGACAGGTACGCCGTCCTCGCGCGCGACGCGGCGGGCCATGTCGAAAGCCTCCTCATTGGTGACCTGCTCCACGCCGTCGATGACCGCGCGGTCGACCACGGCGGGGATAAAGCCCGCGCCGATGCCCTGAATCTTGTGCGGGCCGGGCGCGCCGCCCGACAGGACGGGCGAGGCCGTCGGCTCGACCGCGATCATCTTCACCGAGGGCTTCTTCGCCTTCAGCGCATGGCCGACGCCGGTGATGGTGCCGCCGGTGCCGACGCCGGACACGACCACGTCGACGGCCCCGGCCGTATCGTTCCAGATCTCCTCGGCCGTGGTGGCCTCGTGGATCGCGGGGTTGGCCAGGTTCTCGAACTGGGCCGGGCTGACCGAGCCGGGAATTTCCGTCAGCAGTTCCTCGGCGCGGGCGATGGCGCCCTTCATGCCCTTTTCGGCGGGCGTCAGCTCCAGGCGCGCGCCCAGCAGGGCCAGCATCTTGCGCCGCTCGATCGACATGCTCTCGGGCATGACCAGGATCAGCTTGTAACCCTTGGACGCGGCGACGAAGGCCAGGGCGATGCCGGTGTTGCCGCTGGTCGGCTCGATCAGGGTCGCGCCCGGCTTGATCCTGCCCAGTTGCTCCAGCGCCTCGACCATGGCCACGCCGATGCGGTCCTTGACCGAGGCGATCGGGTTGAAGAACTCCAGCTTGGCCAGCACCGTGGCCTTGGGCTGAAGCGCCGCCGTCAGATTGGGCAGCCGCACCAGGGGGGTGTCGCCGATGGTGTCGACGATGCTGTCATAGACCCGGCCCCGCCCCGCCTTCTTGTGGCGGCTGGCGTCATAGGCGGCGTTGGAAGCGTCGGACATGGGAGGTCTCCGTGCGGGTGTCGGCTCAACAGATAAGTCTTATACGCCGCGAACAAAGCAGACCCGCGCAGGAATTCTGACGCAGGCTTTAGCGGAGCTCATCGCGCCAGGGCGCGGCGGGCGGGGTCGAAGGGCAGGACCTCGCGGATGGAGATCAGGGTCTTGAAGGCGCGGACGCGGGCGTCGTCGTTCAGCATCTCGCGGGTGAAGACCTCATAGGCCTCCATCGTCGGCACCACGACATAGAGGATCAGGTCGGTGTCGCCCGTCACATACCAGGCGGCCTGAACCTCGGGCCGTGCGGTCAGCTTGTCGATCAGGGCGTCCAGAACGGCGGTGCCCTCGCGCTCCATCTCGACCAGGACGTGCATGGTCAGGGCCCGCGCCAGGCGCGCCGGGTCGACCACGGCGACGTCGGCGATGATGACGCCCTCGTCGCGCAGCCGCCGCAACCGCCGCGACACCGCCGATTCCGACAGGCCGACCTTTTCCGCCAACAGGCGCGCGGGTTGGAGATTGTCGCGCCGGACCAGGGCCAGCAGGCGACGGTCGAAGGAATCGAGGTCGGCGTTTTCTTGCATTATCAGGGATCATACGCCTGTTTCTTGCGTCATGGCAGGTGAAATCAGCGAGAAACGCAGGCGGGTTTTGGCTAGGTTCCGCGCCATGTCCTCCCTGACGCTCGCCCTTCGCACGCCGCGCCTCGCGGCCATCCTGCCCTATCTCGCCCTGGTCGGGGGGATGGTGTCCCTTTCGGCCGGCACCTCCTTCGCCAAGACGCTGTATCCGATGGTCGGGCCGGCCGGGACAGCGGCGCTGCGCGTCGGCCTTTCGGCCCTGGTGCTGCTGGCGATCTTCCGGCCGTGGCGCACCGCCTTCACTCGCAACGACCTGCGGGCCCTGGCGGTCTACGGCGGGGTCATGGGGTTGATGAACCTCAGCTTCTACATGGCGCTGAACACCATTCCGCTGGGCGTGGCCCTGGCCATCGAGTTCATGGGGCCGCTGTCGGTCGCCCTGTTCAACTCGCGCCGCCTGATCCATTTCGTCTGGGTGGGTTTTGCGGTGCTGGGCCTGAGCCTGCTGCTGCCGCTCGACGGCGCCGTGGCGACGCTGGACCCCGTCGGGTGCGCCTATGCGGCGGCGGCGGGCCTCTTCTGGGCGAGCTACATCGTCTTCGGCAAGCGGGTCAGCCACCTGCCCAGCGGCGCGACCGTCGCCGTGGGCATGTCGATGGCGGCCGTGACGGTCGTGCCGTTCGGCCTCGCCGGCGCAGGACTGACCCTGTTCGATCCGAAGATCCTGGCGCTCGGCCTGGTCGTGGCCCTGGTGTCCAGCGCCCTGCCCTATACGCTGGACATGATCGCCCTGCGCCACATTCCCAAGCGCACCTTCGGCGTGGCCGTCAGCGGCGATCCGGCCATCGGCGCCCTGGCCGGGCTGTTCGTGCTGGGCGAGCATCTCAGCACCCTGCAATGGCTGGCCATCGCCGCCATCATCACCGCCTCGGTCGGCGCGGTGCTGACCTCGCCCTCGGACGAGGCTCAGCCGCTGCAGGACCCCGCCGCCCCCGCCTGACCACAGACGCGTTTCGATGAAGGTCCTGCTGTCCCGGCTGCAACGGCCGATTCCCAACCTGATCGCCTGCCTGGTCTTCGGCGCCGTGCTGGCCCTGCTGATGCGAGCGGCGGTGAAGCTGCTGTTCTAGGGCCTAGAACTCGGTCCATTCCTCCACCGCCGGACCGTTGGCCACGGCGCGCAGGCGCGCGCGCTGGGCCTCCAGCGCCGGAGGCGGGCCGCCGCGGCCGGGCGTCTCCCGACCTTTCAGCTCGCGCGCCCCACCCTCGTCCGCGCCCGTGCGGAAACGCCCCACGAGTTCAGCCAGGTGTTCGGCCTCGGTCTTGAGATTGGCGGCCGCCGCCGTGGTCTGCTCGACCATGGCCGCGTTCTGCTGCGTCACCTGGTCCATCTGGTTCACCGCCTGATTGACCTGCCCCAGGCCCGAGGCCTGCTCCTGGGCCGAGGCGGCGATCTCGGCGACCAGGCCGTCCATCTCATTGACCTGTTCCGCGATCGTCGTCAGGGCGCGGCCCGTCTCGGCGACCAGCTCCACGCCTTGCGCCACCTCGGCGCCCGAGGCGGCGATCAGGGTCTTGATCTCCTTGGCGGCCTCCGCCGAGCGCTGGGCGAGGGCCCGCACCTCCGAGGCGACCACGGCGAAGCCGCGTCCGCTGTCGCCCGCCCGCGCCGCCTCGACCCCGGCGTTCAGCGCCAGCAGGTTGGTCTGGAAGGCGATCTCGTCGATCACGCCGACGATGTCGCTGATCTCGGCCGATCGGCGGCTGATGCCGTCCATGGCGGCGACGGCCCGGCGCATGACGTCGCTCGACCGATCCGCCTCTGCGTGAGCCTTGGACGCGACCGTCGCCGCCTGGCGCGCGCCTTCGGCCGCCCGCTGCACGGTGACGGTGATCTGATCCAGGGCCGCCGCCGTCTCCTCCAGCGAAGCGGCCTGCTGTTCGGTGCGGCGCGACAGGTCATCCGAGGCCTGGCTGATTTCGTCGGAGCCGCCGCGCAGCGTGGCCACCGCCGCCAGCACCTGCCCCAGCGCCGTGCGCAGGCTGGCGACGGCGCCGTTGAAGTCCGACTTCACCGCCTGGTGGGCGCCCTCCATCTCATGCTCGATGGCCGCCAGGAGATCGCCGTCCGAGAGGCGGGAGAGCTGTTCGGCCAAGGCGCCGACAAGGCGAGCCTGCGCCGCCTCGGCCGCCAGGCGGGCCTGCTCCGCCCGCTGCGAGGCCTGTTCGGCCTCGGTGATGTCGACCGCCAGCTTGACCACCTTCAGCGGCCGACCGGCTTCGTCCAGCACGGGATTGTAGGAGGCTTCGAGCCAGACCTCCCGCCCGCCCTTGGCGATGCGGCGGAACTTGCGGGCGACGAAGCGGCCCTCGTTCAGTTCCCGCCAGAAGGCGCTGTAGTCGGGCGTCGACGCCTCATCGGGGTCCATGAACATCCGGTGATGCCGTCCCTGAATCTCGTCCAGGGCGTAGCCCATGGTCTGAAGCAGATTGTCGTTGGCGCCGAGAACCGTCCCGTCCAGATTGAATTCGATCACGGCCTGGGACCGCCCGATCGCCGCCATCAGGCGGTCCAGTTCCTCAAGCCGCTCCAGATCCGCAGCCTGTTTTCGCCGACGATTTCTGCTGAACATCCGACCCGCTCCCCTTCTGATTGCGGTGATGACCCTAGGCACGTCTGAGGGAAGTCTACGGCCGGAAGCTTTCTTTTTCCTTTCTCGCGCGCATAAGTTGTAACGTCAGGCCGGCTTCATCGCTCATTAACCATGATGCAGCAGTGTCCGCCCATCGGCCGCGCGCCTGGGATCGCCCCATCGCGCCTGCGGTCCAGGGGCTTTCTTTGCGCAATCTCGTCGCCGCCGTCGAAGCGATCGACCCTTTGGTCGTCACCGGCAAGGTGGCGGGCGTCAGCGGCCTACTGATCGAGTCGCGCGGCGGCCTGTCGCGTCTGGCCGTCGGGGCGCGGGCCGAGATCGAGCGGCGCGGCCAGCCGCCCCTGCCCGCCGAGGTCGTCGGCTTTCGCGAGGCCAAGGCCCTGCTGATGCCCTTCGGCCCGGTCGAGGGCGTGGCGCCCGGCGCCGACATCAGGATCATCGACACAGCCGCCAGCGTGCGCCCCACCACCGCCTGGCTGGGCCGGATCATCGATTCCTTCGGCGAACCGATCGACGGCCTTGGGCCGCTGACGCCCGGCCTCGTCCCCTACCCCTTGCGCGCCCCGCCGCCGCCCGCCCATTCGCGCGGCCGGGTGGGCGAACGACTGGACCTGGGGGTGCGGGCGATGGACGTCTTCACCACCACCAGCCGGGGCCAGCGTCTGGGCATCTTCGCCGGTTCGGGCGTGGGCAAGTCGGTGCTGCTGTCCATGCTGGCGCGACAGGCGACCTGCGACGTCGTGGTGGTCGGCCTGATCGGCGAGCGGGGCCGCGAGGTCCGCGAGTTCATCGAGGAGACCCTGGGCGAAGAGGGGCTGAAACGCGCCGTCGTCGTGGTCGCCACCAGCGACGAGCCGGCGCTGAAGCGGCGCCAGGCGGCATACATGACCATGGCCGTGGCCGAGTTCTTCCGCGATCAGGGGCTGGAGGTGCTGTGCCTGATGGACAGCGTCACCCGCTTCGCCATGGCCCAGCGCGAGATCGGCCTGGCGGCGGGCGAACCGCCGACGACCAAGGGCTATACCCCCACCGTCTTCACCGAACTGCCCAAGCTGCTGGAGCGCGCCGGGCCGGGGCCGATCCGGCCGGACGGGACCGAGGCGGGGCCGATCACCGCCCTGTTCACCGTACTGGTGGACGGGGGCGACCATGACGAGCCGATCGCCGACGCGGTGCGCGGCATCCTGGACGGCCACATCGTCATGGACCGCAAAATCGCCGAGCGCGGCCGCTTCCCCGCCATCGACGTGCTGAAGTCCGTCAGCCGCACCATGCCCGGCAACCAGTCCTCGCCCGAGCGCGAGCTGAACCGCCGCGCGCGCCAGTGCCTGAGCGCCTATTCCAACATGGAAGAGCTGATCCGCATCGGCGCTTATCGCACCGGGGCCGACCCCATCGTCGACCGCGCCATCGCCCTGAATCCGGCCCTGGAGGGCTTCTTGACCCAGGACAAGGACGACGTGACGCGCCTGGCCGACAGTTTCGACAGACTTGAAACCATCCTGAACCAAGGCATGGTGGACCAATGATCGCGGGAAACGACGCATGACGGCCTGGGCCCAATCCCTGATCCGCATCTCCAACTATGAGGTCGAGACGCTGCAGAAGCGACTGGCCGAAATCAGCGCCCGCAAGGCCGAGGCCGAAATGCGCGTCGCCGTGCTGGACGCCGAGGCCGAGGTCGAGCGTGAAAACGCGCGGCACGACCCGTCGTCGGGCATGATGCTGCAGGCCTATCTCAACGGCTGGAAGCAGCGCCGCGCCGACGCCGAAGCCGAAGTCGCCGCCGTCGCCGCCGAGGAGGAAGGCGCCCGCGACGCCCTGACCGGCGCCTTCGAGGAACTGAAGAAGTTCGAGCACGTCGCCGAGACCACCCGGCTGAACAAGCTGATGGCCGCCGCCAAGCGCGAAGCCGCCGCCTATGACGAAATGGGCCTGCGCCGCCGCGCCGAAGGCTGACACGTGATCGACCGCCGCGCCCTGCTGGCTTCGACCCTCGCGCTCGCGTCCTGCGGCGCAGGCGAAGCGCCTGTTCCGTCGCCGACCGGCCCCGTCCGCCCGCTGAAGTCTGTCGCGTCCTTCCCTGTCGGGACCGTCGCCATGTCGGGCCAATTGTCCGATCAGGACTGGTTCCGTCTGGTCTCCACCCACTTCTCCCAGCTCACGCCCGAGTGGGAGATGAAGATGGAATACATCCTCCAGAAGGACGGCTCCCTGCGCTTCGACGCGCCGGACCGCATCGCCTATTTCGCGCGTGATCTGGGCATCCGCCTCTTCGGCCACGCCCTGATCTGGTACGCGCAGGAGCATCCGTGGTTCACCGCCCTCGTCGACGACCGACCGCGCTTCATCGCCGAACACGACCGCTACATCGCCGAGGTCGCCGGGCGCTGGCGCAGCCAGATCGTCGGCTGGGACGTGGTCAACGAACCGGTCGAGGATGACGGGAGCGGCTATCGCGACTGCGTGTGGAGCCAGGGCCTGGGCGGCGTCGACGCCTATATCATCCGCGCCTTCGAACAGGCCCGCATCGCCGCGCCGGCTGCGACCTTGTTCCTGAACGATTACAATCTGGAGAACACGCCGAAGAAGGGCGCCGCCTTCCTGCGTCTGGTCGAGCGGCTGCTGAAGGCGGGCGCCCCGGTTCAGGGCATCGGCGTCCAGTCTCACCTCGACATCGAAATCCCCGACGGCCGGATCGCCGGCTTCATGAACGAGGCCCGCCAGTTCGGCCTGCCCATCCATGTCTCCGAACTGGACGCCTCTCTGAAACGCGGCGGCCGGATGCCTGACCTGCGTCCCGGCGCCCAGCGACGCGAACAGCAGACGGCGCGCGTGGCCGAACTGGCGGAAGCCTTCATGGACCTGCCCCCCGCCCAGCGCTTCGCCTTCACCGTCTGGGGCGTGCGCGACAGCGACTCCTGGCTGCGCCGCGCCGAGAACGACGACGGCAAGGACAGTCCGCTGCTGTTCAACGACGAAGGACGGCCGAACCCGCTGTTCGGCGTGCTGTCAGGCGCGTTCGGCGCCTGACGCCTCTCCAGGGCCGGGCCTACAGGCTGATCGGATTCAGCACGCGCACGGGCTGGCCGCGCTCCAGGCCCAGCTCGTCATAGGTCCAGCTGACCGTCTTGCCCTCGGGGACCAGGGCCTTGCACAGGTCAGGCGAACGGCGGGCCAGGGTCAGTTCGGCGGGATCGCCGTCCTTGATCCGCACCTCGAAGCTGGACGCCTCGGTGCAGCCGTTGGAGCCGACGACGACGTTCAGACGCTGGCCGTCGAAATCGACCTTGCGGACGGCTTCCAGCGGCTCGTCCCGAGCCGCGCTCTGGTCCGTGACGATCGAGACCTTCTCGCCGCCCTCGTTGGAATAGATGACGCAACCGCCCAGCAGCGGCAGCAGGGCGACGGCGGCGACGACGGCCAGGCGCATCAGTTCGCCTCGGCGGGGGCCGAGTGGATGACGCGGGTGGTCGGCTTCTCGGTGGCGATGATGATGCAGCCCGACAGCATGGGCGCGGCGACCGCGGCGACGGCGAGAGCGATGATGAGACGACGCATAGGTGTTCCCCTTGTTGGTTGGCGGCAAACTGCCAGGCTCGCGGTTGGGGATCACGTGAATAATCGGAAAGGGAGGCCTTGAACCCAACCGCCACAGTCATAGCTACTGTGCCCCGCCTCCCCGGGGTTCATCGAAAGATTCACGCATGAGCCTGCTGTTCACCCCGCGCGCCGTCGGGCCGCTGACGCTGAAGAACCGCATCGTTATCGCCCCCATGTGCCAGTATTCGGCCGTGGACGGCGTTCCTCAGCCCTGGCACGCCCAGCATGTGGCCAGACTGGCTCTGTCGGGCGCCGGACTCGTGGTGATCGAAGCCACGGGCGTCGAGGCCGCTGGCCGCATCTCCTGGGCCGACACCGGCCTGTGGAACGACGCGCAGGAAGCCGCCTTCGCGAAGATCATCCGCGACATCCGCACCTATTCGGACACGCCGATCGGGATTCAGCTGGCCCACGCCGGACGCAAGGCCTCGACCAATCCGCCGTGGATCGACCGGGGCGGCCCGGCCCCGGCGGACAAGGCGTGGGAGACCTTCTCCGCCTCGGCCCAGCCCTATCGCGACGACTGGCATACGCCGACCGCCCTGGACCAGGCGGGCATGGACCGCGTGGTCGCCGCCTTCGTCGATGCGGCCGAGCGCGCCGACCGCGCCGGGTTCGACCTGGTCGAGCTGCACGCCGCCCACGGCTACCTGCTGACCCAGTTCCTCTCGCCGTTGTCGAACGAACGGACGGACGAGTACGGCGGCTCGCTGGAGAACCGGATGCGCTTCCCGCTGCGCGTCGCCCAGGCCCTGCGCGACGCCTGGCCCCGGACCAAGGCCCTCGGCGTCCGCTTCAACGGTTCGGACTGGACCGAGGGCGGGATCACCCCGGACGAGGCCGCCGTCTTCGGCCAGGCCCTGCACGAGATGGGCTATGACTACCTGCACCTGACCAGCGGCGGCAACGTCGCGACCGCGCGCATCCCAGGCGACCAGCCGGGCTATCAGCTTCCCTTCGCCGAGGCGGTCAAGGCGGCGGTCCCCGAGGCCAACGTCATGGCCGTAGGCATGATCGTCACGCCGCAACAGGCCGAAGCGGTGCTGACCGAGGGCAAGGCCGATCTGATCGCCGTCGCCCGCGCGGTTCTGGACGACCCGAACTGGGGCCATCACGCCGCCGTCGCTCTGGGCGCGAAAGAGGCCCTGCCCGTCCAGTACGAACGGGCGGACGCGACGCACTGGCCGGGCTACGCCGCCGCGCGCTCGGCCTGAGGCTCGGCGGCTTCCGTCGCCGCGATCCTGACCACGCCGTTCAACAAGGCGTCGGCCTCGGGCTGAGGCCGACCCAGCAGGTAGCCCTGCACCTCATTGCAGCCCTGGGCGCGCAGGAAGGCCAACTGCTCCGCGGTTTCGACGCCTTCGGCCAGGACCGGGATCGACAGACTTTCGCCGATGGTCAGGACGGCGCGGATGATGGCCCGCGACTGCGGCGCCTCGCCGTCCAGTTCGGTCATGAAGGAGCGGTCCAGCTTGATCTTGTCGAAGGGGAAGGCCTTCAGCGTCGACAGGGAGGAATAGCCCGTGCCGAAGTCGTCCATGGCGATGCTCACGCCCAGGGCCTTCAGTTGGCGCAGCACATGGGTGGTGCGCTCCATGTCGGTGATCATGGCCGTCTCGGTGATCTCCAGCTCCAGGCGCGACGGCGCCAGGCCGGTCTCCAGCAGGATCTGGTGCACCAGACGAGGCAGGTCGACGTGGCTCAACTGGACCGGCGACAGGTTCACGGCGATGCGATGCGGCTCGGCCCAGGCGGCGGCCTGACGGCAGGCCTGGCGCAGCACCCATTCGCCGATCGGCAGGATCAGACCGTTCTCCTCGGCCACAGGGATGAAGTCGGCCGGCGAGATGTAGCGGCCGTCGTGATCCTTCCAGCGCAGCAGAACTTCATAACCGGTAGCCTTGCCGGTGCTGACCGAGGCCTGCACCTGATAGTGCAGCTCGAACCGCTCATTCTCAAGCGCCTCGCGCAGGGCCTGGGTCACACGACGGCGCGCACGGACCGCCTGGTCCATGTCCGCCTCATAGAAGCAGACGTCCTGGGTCAGGGAGGCCTTGGCGCGATACATGGCCAGGTCGGCGTTGTTGATCAGGGTAGAGACGTCGTGGGCGTCCTCAGGCCACAGCGCCACCCCGATGCTGGCGCCGCAGGACAGGTCGGCGTGGTCGAGGGTCACGGTCTGAACAACGGCCTGACGCAGGCGCTCGGCGACAGCGCGAGCCTCGTCGCGGTCGGCGACCGAGGCCAGGGCCAGGAATTCGTCGCCGCCCTGACGCGCGATGAACTCGCCCTCGCGCAGCGCCCCCTTCATCCGCTGGGCGATGACGCACAGCAACTGGTCTCCAACCGCGTGACCGTACAGATCATTGACTTCCTTGAACCGGTCCAGGTCCAGGGCGAACAGGGCCAGGGCCTCCCCCTCGGCGGCGGTCTGCTTCTGGCGGGTCAGACGCTCCAGGAAGGAGGCGCGGTTCGGCAGACCGGTCAGGCTGTCGTTGCGCGCCAGATGAGCGATGCGGCGCTCCTGGGCCATGCGGGCGCGCAGGTCGCGTACGGCGTAGATCATGGTGCGGCTGCGCGCGGTGAGGTCGCGACGGGCCGATAGTTCGACGGGAATCTCCTGTCCCTTCGCCATCAACACGGTCTGGGTCACAGCCCCGTCATCGAGACGGCGGGCGTCCTGCACCCAGGCCTCCAGATCCGAGCCGATCAGGGCCTGGCGATCCGCGCCCGTCAGTTCCGCCAGCACTTCGTTGACGGCGACGATGACGCCGTCCCGCTCGATCGCCATGCCGTCCACGCCGGTCTCGAGCAGGTACTGCAGGCGTTCACGGTTCTGCGCCAGAGCCTCGCGGTCCAGAGCGTGGCTGGCGGCCCCGGCGCCCAGAACCAGCAGGCCCACCCCGGCCACGCCCAGCGCCAGCACGTCACGCGCGTTCTCGCCCGTCAGCATGCCGTCCAGCGGCGCCAGGGGGATGACCGTCATCGCCGCCATCGCGGTGAAGTGCAGGCAGACGATGCCCAGCACCATGGCCGCTCCGCCCTTCAACCGGGCGTAACGGTCGTCGGCCGACGCCAGATGGAAGCTCAGAGCGCCGAACAGCACCGAACCGGCGACGGATACGGCCAGATAGACGGCCGACCAATGAACCACGCCCTCGACCGACAGGGCCGCCATTCCCACAAAGTGCATTGCCGCCACGGCCGCGCCGAACAGGATCCCGCCAGCCTCGACGGAGAACCGGCGGCGCATGGAGGCGGCCGCCAGCGCCAGGCCGACGCCCAGAATCGCCACCGCCAGGGAGACGCCCGTCAACAGCGGCTCATAGGCCGTCTCGACGCCTGGCCGATAGGCGATCATGGCCACGAAGTGCGTACACCAGATCGTCGCCCCGCCCGCGACGGCGCCCAGGAAGAGCCAGGACAGACGAGCCATCCCTGCGTTCTCCCTGACCCTTTCAACAGTCCTGTGGTGATGAAGCTGCCCAGCAGGCAGATCAGGGCAGCGAGGGCGACGAGCCCCAGATGATGCTCGTCGGTAAGGCAGGTCAGGACACGCATGGAAGACGCCGGGGAGGAAAAGAGCCGGCCGTTCTAACTCCCAGGCATTAACCCTGGCTGTTTCGATATGGATAAAGGAAAGTTGAAAAAGGCCGCCCTAACGGCCTTCGCCCTCACTGGCTGATGGCTACGGCCGCGCCGTCCATCATGTAGGGGTTGTTGACCACGACATTGGCGCCGGGCGGCAGGCCCAGTTCCTGGAAGGTCCATTCGACCTGGACCCCGCCCTTGATCGGACGGGTGCAGCGATCCTCGTCCAGGCGGCGCAGGGTGATGACCGCCGAATCCTTGAGCCGGGTGATGAAGGGCTTCACGTCGCTCTTGTCGGTGCAGCCGTTGGAGCTGACGCGGAACACGGCCAGGTCGCGGGTGAAGGCGGCGGCGTGGATCGGCTCCAGCTGGCCCGGCATCCCTTCGGTCCGCACCAGCGAGCCCGGCTTCTGGGCGCAACCGGTCAGGACGACGGATAGCGCCACAGCGGCGCAGAAAGCGATCCGATATCTCATTTCAGCCTCCCGCGGCTCGATCCTGACAGCCGGCGCAACATGCCTTGGTTTGGCCCAAAAGGGAACCGCCGCTGCGTCGGATAAGAAAAAGAGGCCCCGGCGAGCCGGAGCCTCTTCTTGATCCTGAAACCGCGCCCGACGGATCGGGCAGGTCCGTCGAACTTACGAGGAGTAGTATTCGACGACCAGGTTCGGCTCCATCTTCACCGGGTACGGAACGTCGGACAGTTCCGGCACGCGGCCGTAACGGACCGAGAAACCACGATCGCCCAGTTCCAGATAGTCAGGCAGGTCGCGCTCGCTCGACTGCTGGGCTTCGAGCACCAGAGCCATGTTGCGCGACTTTTCCTTGACCTCGATGACCTGGCCCGGCTTGACGCGGTACGAACCGATGTCGACCTTCTTGCCGTCCACGGTCACGTGGCCGTGCGAGACGAACTGACGGGCGGCCCAGACGGTCGGCACGAACTTGGCGCGGTAGACGATGGCGTCCAGACGCGATTCCAGCAGACCGATCAGGTTTTCCGAGGTGTTGCCCTTGCGGCGGGCGGCTTCGGCGTAGGTCGCCGCGAATTGCTTCTCGGTGATGTTGCCGTAGTAGCCCTTCAGCTTCTGCTTGGCTTTCAGCTGCAGGCCGAAGTCAGAGACCTTGGACTTGCGGCGCTGGCCGTGCTGGCCGGGGCCGTAGGAACGCTTGTTGACGGGAGACTTGGCGCGACCCCACAGGTTTTCACCCATGGCCCGGTCGAGTTTGTACTTGGCGCTGTGGCGCTTGGACATGTGTCACTCTTCATCATGATGCGGCCCGGCCCCTCCCCTATTGGAGCGGCGATCTCAACGGCGGTCCACGCATCGTCCGTAATAGACATCGCGCCTCGGGCGAAACCCGGTGCGAGAAGGCCGGGCTTATGAAGGCGGCGAGGCCGGGAGTCAATGTCGGCGGCCTTGGCCCAGCATGACAGAAAGGAAACTTGAGCCCGCAGCCTCCGCCCGTGCAGTTGTCCGAACCAGAAGCAACAGCTCAGGAGGAGACGACATGATGGGCAAGCTCTGGCGCACGGCGGCGACGACCCTGGCCGTCCTGACGGCGACGGCGGCGCAGGCCGGCGAGGCCGACCGACCCGACGCCCTAGTGCTTTCCGGTCGGATCATCGACGGCTCGGGCGCGGCGCCGATCCCTCATGGCCGGGTCGTGGCGATCGACGGCGTCATCACCTGCGTCGGCAAGGCGGCCGATTGCGCCGCGCCTCCAGGCGCCGTTTTCATCGACGCGGGCGAAGGCAGCATCATGCCGGGCCTGATCGATCTGCACGCCCACCCGCGCCCCCACTACTACGGCTGGTTCCTGGCTTCGGGCGTGACCACGGTGCGGTCCGCCAACACCGATCTGGCGATGGTCCGGGCCCTGAAGGCCCTGCCCGCGCCGCAGACCCGTCTGGTCTGGGCCGGGCCGATGCTGGACGGCGAGAACAGCATCATCAAGCGCTTCTACCCTGCGGCGGAGCCGGACGGGCCGTCGCCCGCGCGCCCGGCCGACGGCCCGTCCCTGGAAGGCGTCGAACTGTTGATCGCGGGGACGCCCGAGCAGGCGATCGCCGCCGTGGACGCCCTGGCGGCGGAAGGCGCCGACTGGGTCAAGCTGTACGAACAGCTGCCGCCCGACGCCTTCGCCGCCGCCGTTCAGCGCGCCAGGGCGTTGGGCCTGCCGACCATGGCCGATCTGGGCATGGCCTCGACGCGCGGTCTCGGAGGCGCGGAGGTCGATCTCCTTCAAGCCGCCGCCTTGGGCCTGGACAGTCTGGAGCACGCCAGCGGCGCGGCCCTGGCCTACCGTCGTCTGGGCGGCGATCTGGACGCAGACGTTCTCGATCCAGCCCTGATCGATCAGCTGGCCCGCGCATTGCTGACGGCGCAGACGGCGCTGGTCCCCACCCTGTCCGTCTCCCACTTCACCGCCGAGACGCAATCGCCCGATCCGGTGTTGGCCGATCTGCCGTTGGGCGATGCGCAGGGGTCGGTCCGCGGCGGGCTGGATCAGCAATGGCGCGGCGTCCACCAGCATTTCCACGCCAATGCCGAGAGCAACGACAAGGCGAGACTGGACGCCCGCATCGGCGCAGCCGTGATGGTGCGTCTGGCCCAACTGGGCGGCCGCATAGGCGCAGGCTCCGACACCCCCGCCGGCGCCTACAACCTGCCTGGCGGCGGTCTTCATCTGGAAATGGAGCTGATGACCCGCGCGGGCCTGAGTCCCCTCCTGGCGCTGTCGTCGGCGACCGGAACCGCAGCGGACATCCTGCAACGCGAGGACATCGGCCGCATCGCCGTGGGACGCCGCGCCGACCTGCTGGTCGTGGAGGGCGACCCGTCGCAGGACATCCGCGACACCCGACGCCTGCGTCAAATCATACTGGACGGTCAGGTCCTTGACTCCGCCCTCCTGAAGAACAGGGCCCTGCAGGACGGCGAGGCGCTGCTGGCCGCCGTCATGGCCGAGCAGGCGGACTAAATGAAAACGGCCGCCGCTTCCCTTCGGAAACGGCGGCCGCAGATCAGGCGCTCAGACGCCGGGGCGCTCAGCCCTTGGCGGCTTCGTACAGTTCGTTGACCTTGTTCCAGTTCACCACCGACCAGAAGGCCTTGAGGTAGTCGACGCGGCGGTTCTGGTATTTGAGGTAGTAGGCGTGCTCCCACACGTCGGCGGCCAGAAGGACGGCGCCCTTCTCGTCGGCCAGGTCCATCAGCGGGTTGTCCTGGTTCGGGGTCGAGGTGACTTTCAGCTTGCCGTCCTGCAGGATCAGCCAGGCCCAGCCCGAACCGAACTGACCGGCGCCGGCGGCGTCGAAGTCGGCCTTGAACTTGTCCATGCCGCCCAGTTCGGCGTCGATCTTGGCGGCCAGTTCGGCCGAGGGCGCGCCCGCCTTGTCGGCCGGGGCCAGCAGTTCCCAGAACAGGCTGTGGTTCCAGTGGCCGCCGCCGTTGTTGCGGACCGCCTTGGGCAGCTTCGACATCTGGGCGAACAGATCTTCGAGCGACTTGCCCTGCATGGAGGCGTCGGCGTCGATCGCCTTGTTCAGGTTGTCGACGTAGGTCTGGTGATGCTTGTCGTGGTGGAAGGTCATCGTCTCCTTGTCGATGGCCGGCTCCAGCGCGTCATAGGCGTAGGGCAGCGGGGGCAGGGTGAAGGCCATGGGAGACTCCTCTTTACGGCGTTTGATTCCTCTGGACCCTATCTAGGGCCGCGCGCGACATACCCAAGCCTTGAACGTCGCCTTTGTTCACAATTCTCGAGCCAAAGCCGATTTTCGGAACCTAAAGCGCGAAATAGCTGTTTTCCGAACGCCCCTGACCGTCTTTCCGGTCGCTTTTCAGGGCGGTGCGCCATGTCTGGTCGTTCTCGCGACGCCTTCCTCTCCGACGCCGAAGCCGAAAGCCTGCGCCTGCAGTTGCTGGAAGTGATTCCGCGTCTCCGCCGTCATCAGCTGATCGATCTCGCCGACACCCTGCACGAAGCCGCGCGGGAGCGGCGCTGGTCGTCGGACGATCGGCTCGACCTGAGGGCCTGACGCCCTCGCCCGGCATCAGCCCGCGTGAAGCTCCTGCTTCACCCGTTCGGCCAGGGTCTTGATGTCCAGCGGCTTGGGCAGGAAGGAGACCCCCACCTCGTCCTGCAGCAGGTCGGAGAAGTCGCTCTCGGCATAGCCCGAGATGAACATGACCGGCGCGTCGCCAAGGAAAGGCCGCGCCTTGCGCAGCAGCGAAGGCCCGTCCAGCCCCGGCATGATGACGTCCGAGATCAGCATGTCGATCTGGCCCGCCCATTCCTCGGCCAGGACCAGGGCCTCCTCGCCGTCGGCGGCCTCGATCACCTCATAGCCGCGCTGGCGAAGCAGGCGGGCGGCGATGCCGCGCACGGCGGCCTCGTCTTCGACGAACAGGATGCGGCCGGCGCCCGACAGGTCGCGCGGCGCCTTGACGACCTTCTCGACCACCGGGGCCTCGACCAGTTCCTCGGCCGTGGCGGCGGGCAGGAAGATGCGGAAGGCCGCCCCCGCGTTTTCCAGATTGGCGACCGTGATGTGGCCGCCCGCCTGCTGGGCGATGCCGTAGACGGTGGCCAGTCCCATGCCCGTGCCCTCGTTCACCGCCTTGGTGGTGAAGAAGGGCTCGAAGATCTTGTCCAGCAGGGCCGTCGGCACGCCGGGGCCGGTGTCCGACACCTCGATCAGGGCGACGTCCTCGGACGCCTCGCGCCAGCCCAGATCGCGCGCCTGCGCGCCAGTCAGACGACGGGTCTTGATCGTGACCACGCCGGCGCCCGGCTCGACCACGCCGCGCATGGCGTCGCGGGCGTTGACGGCCAGGTTCATCACCGCCGTCTCCAGCTGGCTCTTGTCCGCCAGCACCAGCGGCAGGTCGCGGCCGTAGTCGGTCTCCAGCCGCACGTCCTCGCGCAGCAGACGACGCAGCAGCACGGCGAACTCGCCGACCAGTTCGCCCAGATCCAGCCGTTCGCGCCGCACCGTCGACTTGCGCGAGAAGGCCAAGAGCTTCCGCACCAGATCGGCGGCGCGGATGGCCGTCTGGCGAATCTCGTTCAGCCCCTCATAGGAGGGATCGCCGACCGGGTGCCGCTCCAGCAGGCCGCTGAGTTGCAGCTGGATGGCCGTCAGCAGGTTGTTGAAGTCGTGCGCCACGCCGCCCGCCAGCTGGCCCACGGCCTGCATCTTCTGGGCCTGCGACAGCTGCAGCTCCATCGACTTCTGCGCCGCCACGTCGAACAGCCAGACGCGACGCCGGTCGCCTTCGGGCGCGACGTAGAGGTGCAGCTGGCGATCCGGGTGGGCGCGGGCGATCAGCTCGATCGGGCCGGACGACCCGGCCTCCAGCTTGGTCCTGGCCTCGGCCACGCCCGTCGGGTCGAACAGATGGCCGAAGGCGGCGTCGCCCGAGGCGGCCGGGCCGGTCAGCAGGGCCAGGGCCGCGTTCGGCTCCTCGACCCGGCCGGCGAACAGGTCCTCGCCGCCGATCACCGCCGAGCCGAAGGGGGCGCCTGCGGCCATGGCGCGGGCCTCGCCCGTCGGGGCGGCGGGCTGGGGCGCGGCGGGCGCGGACGGAGCCAGCGGCAGGACGGCGTCGGGCGCGGCGCGGACCAGGAAACGCCCCTGCCCCGCCTGGCCGATCAGCACCTCGATCTCACGCGCGCCGATCTGGACGATGGCGCGGCCCTGATGTCCCTCGCGCGCCTGGGCGAAGGCCATGTAGAGAGCTTGCGCCGACTTGCCGCGCGGCAGGGTGGTGACGGCCCCGTTCTCCTCGGCCCAGGCGGCGTTGTAGGCCAGCACCTGCCCCGACGGCCAGACGAGGGCGGCGGGCTCGGCCATGGCGTCCAGCATCTCGACCGCCGTGTCGCCCGCTGCGGGACGCCGCTCGGACCGGCCGAACGCCGACAGCCAGATCAGCGCCGTCGCGCCCGCTGCGAAGATCAGGATCAGCCCCGGCGCGGTGAAGGCGCCGGCCCGAAACGCCGGATAGGCGATGGCCGCGATCGCCATGGCGAAGCCGACCGCCATCAGGACCAGCCACGGATCGAAGCGCGGGCGACGCACGGCGCGAGCCTTCTGGCGGTCCTGCGGTCGGGAAATGGTCATGGCGTCTCGCCCGGGCGAATCAGGGTTCGTCAGCATACGCCGTTCCTCCACCGTCGCCCTCATCGCCGCTTCCTCTGCTGCATGACGAAGCCGATGACCTTGGCCGCCGCCTCGAAATGTTCGCGCGGAATGATGTCGTCCACCTCGACCGCCGCATAGAGGGCGCGGGCCAGGGGCACGTTCTCGACGATGGGCACGTCGTGCTCCCTGGCCACCTCGCGGATGCGCAGGGCCAGGGCGTCGACGCCCTTGGCGACGCAGACGGGCGCGCCGTCGCCCTGATCCGGCTCATAACGCAGGGCGACCGAATAGTGGGTCGGGTTGGTGATGATGACGGTGGCGTCGGGCACGGCCTGCATCATCCGCTGACGACCGCGCTGCATACGGATCTGACGCAGCTTGGCCTTTACGTGCGGGTCGCCTTCGGACTGTTTGAAGTCTTCCTTCAGCTCTTCCTTGGTCATCCGCATCCGCTTGGCGAAGCGCATCCGCTGCCACAGATAGTCGGCCCCCGCCGTCAGCCCCAGAAACACCAGGGCCGACAACATCAGCGCCAGGGCCAGGTCCCGCGCGAAGGGCAGGATGGAGGCCGGGCTCATGGCGGCCAGGTTCTCAAGCTCGCGCGTGTGGGGCTTCAGCACCCACCAGCAGACAAGGCCGATGGCGACCAGCTTGATGAAGGTCTTGAGGAACTGCACCAGACCGTCCGGGCCGAAGATGCGCTTGAAGCCCTCCAGCGGATTCACCTTGGACCATTTGGGCTTGATCTTCTCAGTGGTGAAGATGAGGCCGGACTGCGCCAGATTGCCGCCCGCCCCGCCCAGGATGACCGCGAACATCAGGGCCGCCAGAAAGGGCGCCGCCGCCCAGACGGCGCGCATGCCGATCTCGACGCCCGCCCCCGCCTCCAGCCCGCCGATCATGGCGTGCGGTTGGGCCAGGAAGGGAGTCAGCGCCTCGGCGATCCGGGTCGAGAACCAGCCGCCGCCGGCCAGCAGCACGCCCGCCGCCCCGGCCAGGGACAGGGCGGCCGCCACGTCCGGCGACTTGGCGACGTCGCCCTTCTTGCGCGCATCCTCGAGTTTTCGCGGGGTGGCGTCTTCTGTTTTCGACTCGGGATCGGGGCCGTCAGCCAACGGCGCCTCCCGTGAAGAAGGCCGCCACCGAACGGTAGCGGTCGATGAAGACCGTCCCCAGCACGCCCAGGCTCAGGGTGAACACCGACAAGCCCAGGATGACGCTGAGCGGCGCGGCGGCGAAATAGACCTGGAAGCTGGGCATGACCCGCGCCACCAGCCCGGAAGCCAGGTTGAAGATCAGGGCGAAGACCAGCACCGGCGCCGCCAGCTGCACCCCCAGCATGAAGCTCTGGCTCAGGGTCCGCACCGCCATGGCGGTGAAGTCCGACACGATCAGCGGCCTGGCCGGGGCGATGGCCTCATAGGAGCCGACCATGCCGCCGATGAACAGGTGATGGGTGTTGGTGGCGAACACCAGGGTCACGCCCAGCAGCATCAGGAAGGCCGACAGGGTCGTGCCGGGCTGGGCCTGCAGGGGGTTGGCGGTCTGGGAGAAGCCGAGCGTCGTCTGCAGGGAGACGATCTCGCCCGCCGTGGTCATGGCGGTCATGAAGCTGCGCAGAATGGCGCCGATGGCCAGGCCGGTCAGCACCTCGCGGATCACCCAGCCGACGGTGGCCCCCAAGGTCGCCGGAAGGGCGGGCAGGCTGCTTCCCACGATGGGCCACAGCGCCAGCGACAGCACCAGAGCGAGCGACAAGCGCACCCTTGGCGGCACATAGGATTCGCCGAAGCCGGGCAGCAGCATCAGGATCGCCCCGACGCGCGCGAAGATCAGCCCCCCGGCCCAGACCTGTTCCGCCGTGGCGTAAGGCTCCATGCCCTCTCGCCCTCGCCTACATGCCCGCGATGCGGGCGGCGATCTCGCGCATGAAGCCGCCCAGAAGCGCGCCCATCAGCGGCAGGAACAGCAGCAGCGACACGAAGACGGCGACGATCTTGGGCGCATAGACCAGGGTCTGCTCCTGGATCTGGGTCAGGGCCTGGAACAGACCGATGGCCACGCCGACGACCAGGGCCACGATCAGGGCCGGCAGGCACAGCTGGATCGTCAGCCACAGGGCGTCGCGACCCACATCCAGAACTTCCGCGCCGTTCATCGCCGATCCCCGAAGCGCCCCGAACACACGCGCGGGACAGTGGGCAGAAAATGCCGACAGGATGGTTAACGCGACGTTAGGACGAGAGAAGGAGGTCAGGGTTCCGGTCGAGGCCGTTTCACGCGATTGACAACACCGGCGACTAGACGAACGGTTTCGCCCTCCTCGATTCCACGCCTGAAGGATGCCCCATGAAACCGTTCCTGCGTCTCGCCTCCGTCCTGATGATCGCGGCCTCGGCGTCGCTGGTCGCCGCGTGCGACAACAAGGCGCCGGAACAGACCGAGACGACCGCGGCTCCGGCCGAGGGCGCGTCGGCCGCCGCAACGGGCGCCTTCGACGTGAACGGCGTGGCGCTGTCGACCGCCAGCCTGGGCGACTTCCCCTATCTGCGCCTGCCTGAGGGCTACAAGCCGCAGAACAGCGAGACGCAGGATTTCGCCGACTTCCCCTTCTGGACCGGATCACGCTTCGAGATGGTCGAAGGCCGCATCCATCAGGTTCGGATCACCAACGACAGCGACAAGACCTTCTCGAGGCTGGAACTGCTGCGGAACATGGAGCACGCGCTGAAGGACGCCGGCGCCGTGCGCATCTTCGACGGTCAGATCCCGAGTGAAGCCGCCCATGCCCTGCCCGAAGCCGTGCAGCTGGCCGCGCTGGACGGCCTCGGCGACATCTACAACGACCCGTCGCAGACCTGGATCATCCGTCAGGCGGACCGCACCGTCTGGGTCCACCTGCATGTCGGCAGCGCGTCCGGCTCCCTGGCCGTGGCCGAGGTCAAGACCCTGGTCCCGACCGCCGGCCTGCTGCCCGCCAGCGAACTGGCGCGCAAGATCGCCGCCGACGGCCGCGTCGCCGTGCCGGTCGAGTTCGCTCTGGACAAGGCCGACATCCTGGACGCCTCGCGACCTCAGATCGACGCCGTCGCCCAACTGCTGAAGGATGATGCGACCCTGCGTCTGTCCGTCGAGGGCCACACCGACAACACCGGCGCGCCCGCGCGCAACCGCCCCCTGTCCGAGGAACGCGCCCGCGCCGTGGTCGCCGCCCTGACGCAGCAGGGGATCGACGCCCAGCGACTGGAGGCCAAGGGCTTCGGCGCCGACAAGCCCGTCGCCGACAACGCCAGCGACGAAGGCCGCGCCCGCAATCGCCGCGTCGAGCTGGTTCGTTTGTCCTGAGCCGGAAAGAGACTGTTTTAAACAGCGGCGCCGTTTCCAAAACCGGCGCAGGGGGGGTATGCAGCCTGTCATGAGCGACCAGACCCCCTTTTCCCCCGCCGTTTCCCAGGAAGAAGCCGAAGCCGCCGTCCGCACCCTGATCCGCTGGGCCGGCGACAACCCTGACCGCGAAGGCCTGATCGAAACGCCCAAGCGCGTGACCAAATCCTATCGCGAGCTGTTCCAGGGCTATGAGGTCGAGCCGCGCGACTATCTAGAAAAGACCTTCGAGGAGGTCGGCGGCTACGACGAACTGGTCGTGCTGAAGGACATCCGCTTCGTCAGCTTCTGCGAACACCACATGCTGCCGGTGGTGGGCAAGGCGCACGTCGCCTATCTGCCGACCGACCGGGTCGTCGGCATCTCCAAACTGGCCCGCGTGGTGCGCGGCTACGCGCGCCGCCTGCAGATCCAGGAGAAGATGACCTCCGAGATCGCCAACGCCATCCAGGACGTGCTGCGTCCGCTCGGCGTCGGGGTGGTCATCGAGGCCGAGCACAGCTGCATGACCATGCGCGGCGTCGACGTTCCGGGCGCCAGTCTGTCGACCAGCTGCCTGCTGGGCGCCGTCCGCGAAGACCCGCGCACCCGCGAGGAGTTCCTGCGGCTCGTGCGGGGGTGAGGCCAGGCTTGCCGTCCGGCGGGTCCTAAGGGTTCGCCGGTTTTCCCGCTGCGGCCGACGGCGTCATGACGACCGGCGCAGTGGGCGCCTGCCCCGTTTCCAGACCGTCGATATAGGCTAGCTGAGCCTTGGCGGATCGATCTTCAGGGTCCAACTTCAACGCCTCGTCATAGGCGGCGCGAGCTTCCGGCAACCGCTGCAGTTCGATCAGGCTGAAGCCCCCGCTGCGATGCAGAGCGCCGGCGTTCAGCAGGATGCGGACCGAATCGGACGCCAGCGCCTCGCTCGCCAGTTTGAGAGCTTCTTCATTGCGCCCGGCTG
Source organism: Brevundimonas sp. NPDC055812 (assembly GCF_053616535.1). Taxonomy (NCBI): domain Bacteria; kingdom Pseudomonadati; phylum Pseudomonadota; class Alphaproteobacteria; order Caulobacterales; family Caulobacteraceae; genus Brevundimonas; species Brevundimonas sp. NPDC055812. Next base: position 91,928 of record NZ_JBSHDX010000001.1, read on the forward strand.
CCTGCAGAGCCGACGCTTTTTCCTTAATCAGCACCCAGTCGTCGGGCTGACGCGCCAGCCCCTGATCCAGCACGGCGATCGCCTCGTCCAGGCGCCTGCGTTCGACAGCCTCGCTGCCCAGCATCAGCGCGACAAGCTGGTAGACGTTGGGTTGCTGCCGCACCGTCACAGAGGACGCGCCGTCTTCCTGCGCCGCAACCTGAAGCATCGTCGCCGTCAGCACAGTCTCGCCGATTTCCAGCGTGCGCACGATCCACTCGTCGGCGTTCCGCTTTTCGACGTACGGGTAGATGGCCGGCGCGCGCGCCAAGGCACGCCTGAGCGCGGGGAGATGACGGTCCAGGCCTGCGTAACCTCGCGTCTGTATGTCGCGCATCGCCCGTTCCACCAGGTCGAAGTCCCGCTTCTCCTGCCCCGAAAGGTCGCCGCTCACGATATTCAACGTTACGGTCGGCCGCTCCTCCATCTTGGAAGAACCCTGGGGCGTCGAAACCTGCTGTGCGCGGACATCGCTCGGCGCCGAAAGAACTAGGGCCATGGCCAGGGCAGCCGCGCCGCCTATCCTTGCTGTAGCCGTCTTCATGATCGCCGCCTTGCTGACATACGAGCCTCGCCAATACATTACAACGTTACATCAAGGGCGATTAATCTTGCAATGGTCCGGCCCCGTTCCTGCATGGCTCGCCCGGAACAAGGGGGTCGCCATGCTGCAGGCCGTGTTTTCGTCCCGGAATGAACCGCCGCCGATCTCGCGCGGCGGATGGCTGGATGCGCTGCGCTTCATCGTGGCCGCCTTGATCATCCTGCATCACTTCCAGATGTCGGCGCCCGTTCCCCTGGCCGAGAGCCTCCATCCCGTGTTCGAACGGGGCGGCTTCCTGCTGACCAACTTCTTCCTGATCGACAGCGGTTATGTGCTAATGCGGGTCTACGGCCGCGCGGTCGGCTCGGGGAGGATGTCGAAGACTGACTTCTTCCTCAAGCGGGCCTTGAGGGTCTATCCGGCGCACCTGATCGTGCTGGGCCTGCTGGTCGCCCTGGTGCTGGCGGCGACGCTCGCCGGAAAGCCGCCCAGCCATCCCGAGTGGTTCGCCTGGGATCAACTGCCCGCCCAGGTCGCCCTGGTGCAGTCGTTCGGCGTGTACGGCGGCATCGGCTGGAACGCCCCGACCTGGTCGATCTCGGCCCTTCTGGGCTGCTATGTCGCCTTCCCCTTCGTGCTGCGCGGTCTCAGCCGGATCGGGCCGTGGACCGCGCTGGCCCTGGTCGTGGTCGGCTATCTGGCGGCCAATGAGCTGAGCTGGGCGATCCTGAAGTATCCCGTCTATCAGATGCCGCTGAACCTGGGCATTTGGCGCGCCCTGCCCCTGTTCATCCTCGGCATGGGGCTGGCCTGGTTCGCGCAAGGGGTGTGGATCAATCCGCGCGTCGCCGGTTGGGCCGGGGCGCTGGCCGCCGTCGCCCTGGCCGGGGTGCAGCATTTCGACAAGCACGCCCTGATCTCGCTGGTCTTCATCAGCCTCATCATCGTGGCGGCGGGCGCGGCGCCGGGCCGCAAGCCGTCGAAGCTGGTCGAACAGGCGGCCATGGTGTCCTTCTCCATGTTCATCTCCAACGAAGTGGTGCGCATCGCCTGGTTCGGCCTGGCCGAGGCCTTCGCGGACAAGCTGGCCCTGGGCGACGCCTGGCGCTGGGGCCTGTGGGGCCTGGGCGTGCTGGCCGCCTTCGTCTTCGCCTTCGGGCTGCACTATCTGATCGATCAGCCGATCCAGAACCGCATCCGCGCCTGGCTGAAGGCGCGGGGCCGCGAGAAGCCTGTCAGCCAGCCGGTCGTCTCGCTGGAGGGCTAGGCTGCGCCCGCTCCGCCGAACAGGTGCAGGATGTTGCCGTCCGGATCCTTGAACCAGGCCAGACGCAGCCCCCCGGCGACATGGATGTCTCCATCATGCTCCATGCCGTCGTAGCGCTCGAAGGCGACGCCCTTGGCCTTCAGATCGGCGACGATGTCGTCCACCTCCACGCCCACGTCCCAGACCACGGCGTTGGCCCGGTTGGTCCCGGCGAAGTCTGAGCGATAGACCGTCAGCCAGGTGGCGCCGGTGCGATAGCCCAGCACCCCGTCCATCCCGGTGTCCGCCAGATTCAGCCCCAGCACGTCCGAGTAGAAGGTCCGGGCGCGCTCCAGATCCTTCACCGCCACAATGGCCGAGGAATTCTTGTTCTTGAGCATGGGTCTCTCCTCTTCTGCTGAAGAGAAACCCCAGGCGCGCGGTTCGATCCCGCGTTCGACGCGGCCGAGCGGCCGCGTGCTGACAATCCGCCGACAAAAAAGACGCGAAGGTCGCCCTCCGCGTCTTCCTGTTTGATGAACCCGAAGGTCCGTCAGGCCTTAGAGGAGCTTGAGCTCCACAGCCGAGGTCTTGCCGCGCTGGGTTTCCAGCTCGTATTCGACCTTGGCGTTGTCATCCAGGCCCGCCAGACCCGCCTTCTGGACGGCGGTGATGTGGACGAAAACGTCCGAGCCGCCCGTGTCGGGTTGAATGAAGCCGTAGCCCTTGGTGGGGTTGAACCACTTGACCGTGCCGGTCGCCATATTGCGTCTCCGTAAACGCGCTTTGCCAGGCGGGCTTCCATGCAGGAGAGCCCGTCAGCCCATCTGGACAAGCTCGTTCAGGCGAAGGAGCGAGACGCGGGTTTGGACCCCACGTGAAATCCGGACTGCGGCGATGTTGTCACCCGACTATCCACAGCGGTCAACTGTAAAGCGAAACCGAACTGACAGTCGTTACAGTTAATTTCGCCGCCGCGCGCATACTCCCCGGCCCGCTGCGTCCAGGTGAAAGTGGTCGCGATGCGCAGCGTTGTAGTCCGGCGTCAGCACATTGCCGAACAGACGACATCCCCCGTCGCGCAAACGCCGAAGAAACGCCGCCCCGGCGGCCCCTGAAGGGCCCTGACCGTCCCAATCGGCGGCCAGCGTCGTCCGGCGGCCGTCCGATAGGCCCACGCCCGCCACGTCGAGCGCGTTGGCGCGCGCGTGCTGGCTGGGGCGCGCCGCCGTGTCGGCCGAGCCGTAGACGCGACGGCAGGCGTAGGTTCCCAGATTGTCGATCCGGACGGCCTCGGCGCCCATGATCTCGCGGGCGGCGGGACGGACGACCTCGCGATCCCACAACAGGAACCGCGCCGCCATGGGGCAGCGCATGGCCACGCCCGACGGGTCGAGGGGCGTCAAATCGCCGCCGGTCAGCCGCACCGCCCCCTGCACGACGCAGAACCCGCCGTCGTCGCGATCCGGCGCCCGCTCGACCGCGACGCCCGCCTGACGCAGCAGGGTGATGCAGCGCGTCGTGCCGGTCTCGACCTCGACGGCGGTCGCCGTCGGCGGCAGGTCCAGCGCCCGTATCTTTGCGGCCGTGGCGGCGCCCATGGGCAGGCGCAGGTCGAGCGGCTTCCACGGCAAATCCTGCGGCGGAGCCCAGGCGTCGATCAGGGCGAAGGCGCCGCAGGCGGCCAGGGCCAGCATCCACGCCTCGCTCCAGAGATCGGCCAGAGGGGTGGACGGCGGCGTGGACGGCGGGGGCTTGGACCTTGGCGGCGCGGAAGGGGAGGTCATCGCTGAGCCAATGCTCAGAGCGCGCGCAGGATCCCCATCGCCAGGGCCTGGCAGGCCGGGCCGCCGCGGCCCCCGTCGTTCGACAGGCCGAGCACGGCCCGACCGCCCGCCGGATCGACCAGAGCGATGGCGTGCCACAGGGTGTTGGAGCCTTCATGAGCGATCACGGGGCCTCTGGCCCAGGGCTGGGGCGGCAGGACGATCCAGCCGCAGGCGTAGGTCCGCCCCTCGCCCGGCGTGACCAGCCGCCGCACCGTCTCGGGCTTCAGCCAGCCGTCGCCTTCGGTCAGGAAGACCTTGAGGAAACGGGCGTAGTCGGCCGCCGTCATATGCACCGTGCCCGCGGGGCCCAGGGCGAGCGGATTATCCGATCCCGGATCGGCCGGGTCCGTCGCCAGGGCCGTTTCGCCCGTGCGGCGATGGCCCCAGGCGTTCGCTCCCCCGGAGACATTGGTCTCAGGAGCGCCGAAACCCGCCGAAGTCAGGCCCAGAGGTCCGAACACCTCGGCCTGCATGGCCTCTTCCCACGACCCGCCGGTGATGACCTCGATCGCCGCCCCGACCAGCACATAGTTGGCGTTGCCGTAGGCGAACGTCCCGCGCACGCCCGACGGCGGCGCAGACAGCGCCCGTTCGACGATGGCGCGGCGTTGCGTGGCCAGGGACCGGGGATCGGCGCGCGCCGTCATCAGCCAGGCCATCCCCATGACCGCCTCGTCCTTCAGCCCCGCCGTATGGGTCATGAAGTCGTCCAGCGTCGCTCCGTCCCAGCCGGCCTCGATGGTCAGGTCGGGAAAGACCTCGGCCAGCGGCATGGCCCAGCGCGCCCGCCCCTGCTCGACCAGACGGGCGAACAGGGCCGCCGTCATCGCCTTGGTGTTGGAGCCCAGGTGCCAGCGGTCGGCCAGCGTCGCCGGATCGTCTCGCCCCGCCCGCCGCACGCCCCGCACGCCGGACCAGACCAGGCCCTCGTCCGTCACGACGCCGCCCGCCAGGGCGACCGGCTTGACCGTGTCGAAGGCCGCGGTCAGGGCGGCGTCGAACGCCCCCTCCCCTTCCGCGCGCGCGACCGAAGGCGCGACGGCAGCCGCAGCGCCGACCGCCAGGACATGACGTCGATTGATCATTTCACGCTCCTTTGCGTTGCACCGTGAACGGCGAGGCTGGCGACGCCAGTGAATTCGCCGCAAGGTTCGCCGATCGCGACACAAGGACACGCCCATGGCCAAGGACGACTACGACGACATGCTGGAAGCCCTGCAGATCCAGATGGTCGAGACTCAGGCCTGGGCCATCGAACAGGGGCTGAAGGTCGTCATCGTCTTCGAGGGGCGCGACGCCGCCGGCAAGGACGGGGCGATCAAGCGCATGACCGAATACATGGCGCCGCGCCAGACGCGGGCCGTCGCCCTGCCCAAGCCGACCGATCGCGAGACGACGCAGTGGTATTTCCAGCGCTACGCCGCCCATCTGCCGGCGGCCGGCGAAATCGTCATCTTCAACCGCTCCTGGTACAACCGGGCCGGAGTCGAGCCGGTCATGGGCTTCTGCACGCCCGCGCAATACGAACGCTTCCTGCACGACGCCCCGCATTTCGAGCGGATGCTGACCCAGTCCGGGACCTTGCTGATCAAGCTGTGGCTGGACATCAGCCGCGACGAACAGGGCCGCCGTCTGGAGGAGCGCGTCGATCACCCGCTGAAGCGCTTCAAGGTCTCGTCTCTGGACGCCGAAGCCCAGGCGCGCTGGAGCGACTATTCCAAGGCGCGCGACGAAATGCTGAAGCGTACTCATGTCGACTATGCGCCCTGGACCGTGGTGGCGACCGACAAGAAGAAGACGGCGCGGCTGAACATCCTGCGCCATGTCCTGCGCCGCCTGAACCGTCCCGGCCTGGAGTGCCGCGAACCGGACCCGGACGTGGTCTTCCCCGGCGATGAGGCGCAAGGACGGCTGGCGGATTAGGACGCCTCACACCACGAGGAGATGGACCATGACGGAGCAGGAACGCCAGATTCTCAGCAAGGTCCCCGCCGTCACCCTGGGTTTCTGGATCATCAAGATTCTGGCGACCACGCTCGGCGAAACGGCGGGCGACACCGTCACCATGACGATGAAGCTGGGCTATCTGGCCGGAACGGTCATTTTCATGACCGTGCTGATCGTCCTGGTCTGGGGCCAGATCACGGCGAAACGGTTCCGCCCCTTCCTCTATTGGGCGACCATCATCGCTTCGACCACGGCGGGCACCGCCCTGGCCGATTTCGCCACCCGTTCACTGGGCATAGGCTACACAGGCGGATCGCTGCTGTTGCTGGCCTGCGTCCTGGCTTCCCTGGCCGTCTGGCGCTGGAGCACGGGGTCCATCTCCTCCGACACGATCAGCACGCCGCGCGCCGAGGCCTTCTACTGGCTGACGATCACCTTCTCGCAGACGCTCGGCACGGCGCTCGGCGACTGGACTGCGGACACGGGCGGCTTGGGCTATATCGGCGCCGCCCTCGTGTTCAGCGCCCTGCTGGCCGTCGTCGCGGGCCTCTACTTCTGGACCAAGGCGAACCGGGTCCTGCTGTTCTGGGCCGCCTTCATTCTGACCCGGCCGCTTGGCGCCACGGTCGGAGACTTCCTGGACAAGCCGCTGGATCACGGCGGCCTGGCTCTGAGCCGCCCGCTGGCGTCGGTTGTTCTGGCGGCGGCGATCGTGGCGCTTATTTTGCTTCTACCTCAACGCGCAGGACGGCACCCCGGCGAAGCCTGAGCGGCTAACCGCCGAACAGGCGCCGGTTCTTGTCGATGAAGGCGCGCATGGCCCGCACCAGCGGCCCGCCTCCGCGCCCCTTCAGATAGGCCCAGCCGGCGCCCGCCCCGATCAGGGCGCCGATGGAGTCGACGATCAGGTCCCACATGGTGTCGACCAGGCCGGACTTCTGGGTGTTGAGGCCGAACACCTGGTCCAGGGTGAACTCCCAGATCTCCCACAGGGCGCCGATGGTCACGGCGAAGCAGAAGGCGAAGAAGGCCACCGTCAGGGGCGCGGCCTTCAGCTGGCTGCCCTGCACCAGCATCAGCATCAGCAGGGCGCCGACCAAGCCGAAGGCCACGGCCGAACCGCCGTGCAACACTACGTCCCACCACCAATAACGCTCGTAGAAATCGCCCAGTTCGCCGAGGAACAGGGTGGCGCACAGGAAGACGGCGATGGCGGTGACGAAGCCGATCGGCAGATTCAGCCCGACGCGCGGCGCCAGCCAGAACGGGACGAGCGTCAGCAGGAAGGTCCCGGCGCCGACGAAGGTGACGCTGAACTCCCCCGTCAACAGGCCGCCGACAGCCGCGCCCAGCAGCACCAGCCAGGTCAGGACGAGCAGCCAGGGGAACGGGGCCTTCCTGCGTATCGTCATCCGTCCTGTCCGACCGGCTGCTGTTCTCGGGGCTCGAGCCTAACCGGACGATTCCGAGGCGCAAGCCCGGCGTTGCTCTTCACCCCCAGCACCAGGTCCAGCGGTCCCAGGCGACGCGCGACCTCATAGGCGGCCCAGCAGCCGCCGAAGGTGACGGCGATCAGCAGCCCCGCCTCCAGCCCCTGCGGCAGGCCCAGCTTCGACAGGTGGTAGGCCGCGACCACGGTGATCGTCTGGTGCACGATGTAGAAGCAGAAGACGCCGCCCGTCAGATAGCGCAGCCACGGCCCGCCCCGGTTCAGATAGCGCGCGCCATAGCCCAGCACCGCGGCGATGAAGGCCCACTGATCCAGCGCATAGACGAGGCGCATGGCGGCCCTCAGCGCTTCGGGCGGCGTTCCGCTGTCGCGATAGGTCCAGGCATAGGCGGCCCATCCCGCCCAGGCGCCCAGGGCCAGGATCAGCGCAGGTCGCCGCAGCCGCTCATAGGTCGCCTTCAGCACCGCCGAGCGGACGCTGAGAAAGCCGAACAGGAAGGCGCTGAACGACACCGCGTGGTTGTACCAGTCGTCGGTCAGGGCGTGGGTCGTCGGGAAGATGCGCGCCAGGGTCCAGCGCAGCAGGAACAGCCACAGCACCGGCCAGATCAGCAGGCCCCAGCCCTTCAAGGCGCGCTCCAGCCCGGACTGGATCACGGGCAGCAACCCCCGCCCGAACGCCAGCAGGCCCGCCAGCACCAGACTGTAGACGAACAGATAGGCCACGAACCACATGTGGTTCCACGTCGGCGTGATCAGGCAGCCGTCGGCGTCGCACCAGCCGCCGGACGCCGTGGCGTATTTCACCCAGAAGTCAGCCAGCCAGGGCGAACGCGCCGGTTCGACAACGCCCAACCCCGAAGCCGCCTCGACCACCTCGTAGTAGGACTGCGGCGGCACGATCACGAACATGGCGAACAGCAGCGGCGGCAGCAGCCGCCAGGTGCGCGATCCGGCGAAACGGCGCGCGGCGCCCTTTCCCTCGCGTTCGAAACTGTCGAACAGGAATCGCGTCGCCGCGCCCGAGACCAGGAACAGCAGGGTCAGCCGCCAGGGGTTGGTCAGTTGCATCACCGGCTCCAGCCATTCGACCGGCCGGGGGCTGTTCACATGCCAGTCCCAGGGCACGTAGAACATGCCGACGTGGTAGAGGATCAGCAGCATGAAGGCGCCGACCCGGATCCAGTCCAGGTCATGGCGGCGCAGGATTGCCGGGGTTTCGGATGCGAGGGGTTCTGAGGACATGGACGACCTGAAATGACGGAAACGACGCCATCCGCCGTGCCTGAGGCGCCCCGCGCCCGGCAAGGCGCAGGGGCCGTCCGGTCAGACTCGAGGGCCGGACCGCTGGCGCCAGGGACGAGCGGCGCGTCCGCCGGGACGAACGGGGCGGACCGGCGCGACCTGCTGACCGGCGCGCCGATCATCATCGCCGTCACCCTGGGCTTTCTCGTCGTCAACGCCCTGACGGTTCAGGCCGACTGGCCGAGCCTGCGGTCATGGGCGCCCTGGGTGTGGGAAGGATCGAGCGCCCTGGCCCTGGCGTTGCTGATCTGGCTGCCGTGGATGGCGGCCGCCGCCGCGCCGACAGACCTGTTGCACGACGGCTGGCGCGCGCGAGGGCGGTTCCTGGCCCTGCACCTGGGCGCCGTCTGCCTCTACAGCCTGCTGCACGTCCTGATGATGGTGGCGATGCGGCACGGCGTCTACGCCCTGATGGGCGAGGTCTATGACTATGGCCCGCCCGTCGAGCGCTTCGTCTATGAACTGCGCAAGGATCTGCTGAGCTACACCCTGTTCGTCGGGACCTTCTGGGGCGTGCGCGGCCTGCGCGAGGCGCGCGAGACGCCGCTGCGGCCCGTCAGCTTCGACATCCGCGACGGAGCGCGGCTGATCCGGGCGCCGCTGAACGACATCCTGGCCGCAACCTCGGCGGGCAACTACGTTGAGTTCGTCCTGGCCGACGGGCGCAGGCCCCTGATGCGCGTCACCCTGGCGGCGGTCGAGGGCGAACTGGCGCGCTTCGGCTTCGTGCGAACGCACCGGGGCTGGCTGGTCAATGCCGCGCGGATGACCGGACTGCGGCCTGAAGGATCAGGCGACTGGACGGTGGAGTTGGGCGCCCTGGACGTCCCGCTGTCGCGTCGTTACTCCGAGGCGCTGGAGCGGCTGCGCGCCGCCTGAAGCCGCACCCACCCCGCGATGCCCAGGGCGCAGACAAGGCTCAGCACCGCGCCGACCGCAAAGGTCGCCTGCGGCCCGAAACCGTCCCACAGCAGGCCCGCCGCCACATTGCCCGCCAGGGCGATCAGGCCCGAGATCAGGGCGAAGAGGCCGAACGCCGAGCCGCGCAGATGGGCGGGCGCCGCATCGGCGATCAGGGTCATCAGCAGGCCCTGGGAAAAGCCCATGTGCAGGCCCCACAGGGCCACGCCCAGATAGAAGACGACCTGATCGCTCGCCAGCGCCAGCGCCACATCGGCGGCGGCCAGGAAGACCAGGCTGAGCAGCAGCAGGGAGGTGCGGCCGATGCGGTCCGACAGCGCCCCCACCGGGAAGGCCGCAAGACCGAACACCAGGTGCAGCAGGACGATGGCCGCCGGCGCGAAGGCGGCGGGGACGCCGACGTCCAGCCCCTTCATCAGCAGGAAGGACTCGCTGAACCGCGCCAGGCCGATCACCGCCGTCAGGGCGATCATGGTCCAGGTGGCGGCGTCCAGACGCAGCGCCCCCTTCAGGCTGGGCGGCTTCCTGGCGCCCTCGTCGGGACGCGGCGGGTCGGACACGCCGCCGACCAGCAGGGCCACGGCCAGGAAGGCGGGGATGGAGGCCAGCCAGAACACCGCCTTGATGTCGTTCGCCAGCACCACCATCAGCCCGATCGCCAGCAGGGGGCCGACGAAGCCTCCGACCGTATCCAGCGATTTTCTCAGGCCGAAGGCGCGTCCACGAATGTCCGGCGGCGTCACCGCCGCCACCAGGGCGTCGCGCGGAGCGGTGCGGACGCCCTTGCCGATCCGGTCCACGCCCTTGGCCAGCAACACCCCCTCGACCGAGGCCGCCAGAGGGAAGATCGGCTTGGACAGGGCCGCCAGCCCATAGCCCGCGACCGCCAGCCACTTGGGCCGCGAAATACGATCCGACCAGAAGCCCGACAGGAACTTCACCGCCGTCGCCACGACGACGGAAAAGCCTTCGACCAGACCGATCATCACCGCCGAAGCGCCCAGCCCCACCACCAGATAGATGGGCAGAAGCGTCTGGATCATCTCCGACGAGACATCCATCAACAGGCTGACGAGGCCCAGAATCCAGACGCTGCGGGGGATGGAGCTGCGAGCCATTCGCGCCCAGTGGCGGATACGGCGCTCACTGTCCAGCCTGGGCCGCAAACTTCATAAATCTGAGACTTCGCCTTTCCGCCAGATGGCGGTCAGAGCGCTATTTCAGTCCGTCTTCCGCCAGGGTGTGCGCCACAAGGGCGTTGGCGTGGCCGTGTCCCATGTCGTGCTCGTCCTTCAACATGGCGACCAGTTCCATATGCTTGGCCGGATAGCCGGCGCGAATCTCCGCCTTCCACTCGGCGACGGGGCGGCCGTACTTCTTCTCGATGGAGGGGAAATAGGACGCTGGGCCCTTGATCGGCGCTTCGGTCATCGGCGGCTCGCTTCTGTCTGGTTGCGAGTAAAGGCGGTGCGGCGAGCCGATGCAACCGTCTGGAGAGACGCCGGTTCGAAGCCCCCTCTTCACCCGCAGCGTCATCAAGGTCTAAGACGGTCGGCATGAACACAGCCCCGCTTCCCGACGCCGCCGGCCAGAACTGGGTCGACCGTCATGCGCCCGAGCGTCTGAAGCCCTGGCTGAAGCTGGGCCGCTTCGACCGGCCGATCGGGACGTGGCTGCTGCTGCTGCCCGGCTGGCAGGGGATCATGCTGGCGCTGAACCAGTATGACCGGCCGTTCGGCGGCTATGAGCTGTGGCTGATCGTCGGCTTCGCCGTCGGCGCCGCCCTGATGCGCGGTGCGGGCTGTGCGGTGAACGACATCGTCGATCGTGACTTCGACGCCCAGGTGGCGCGCACCGCCCTGCGCCCCATTCCGGCGGGCCAGATCAGCGTCAAGCAGGCCTGGGCCTTCGTCGGCGGCCTCAGCCTCATCAGCCTGTGCATCCTGCTGACGATGAACCTGACGTCGGTGCTGCTGGGCGCCCTGTCGCTGGGGCTGGTGGCTGCCTATCCCTTCATGAAGCGCATCACCTGGTGGCCGCAGGCCTGGCTGGGCCTGACCTTCAACTGGGGCGCCCTGCTGGGCTTCGCCGCCGCGACGGGCGGGCTGTTCGCGCTCGGCTGGCTCTATGTCCTGAGCGTGAAGGCCAGCGGGGACAGCTATTGGATGGCCGAGAGCCTGAACCGCATGGGGAACCTCGCCCTGTCCGCGGGCCTGCTCTACGCGGGCGGCGTCTTCTGGACCCTGGGCTACGACACCATCTACGCGCTTCAGGACATCGAGGACGACGTCATGGCCGGGGTGAAGTCCTCGGCGCGGGCGCTGGGCGGCAAGGTGAAGGAAGGCGTGGCCGTCTTTTACACCCTGGCCGTGGCCCTGGCGGGCGCGGCGGGCTACGTCGCCGGTCTGGGGCCGGTCTTCTATCTCGGTCTGGCGCTCTACGCCCTGCATTTCGTCTGGCAGGTGCGGCGGCTGCAGCCGGACGATCCGAAACTTTCCCTGCGTCTTTTCAAGTCGAATCGCGATGCGGGGTTGATCCTTCTGGCCGCCATCGCGTTCAACGGCCTAGCTTTCTGATCGAACCGTTCCAAAGGAGCCCGGCATGATCCCTTCGCGCCCCCTTCGCGTCCTTCTCGTCACCGCCGCCGTCGCGGCCTCGCTCGCCGCCTGCCAGCGCAATGAGAAAAAGGACACGCCCGCCGCGCCGGCCGCCTCCGCCCACGCCGTCGAAGGGCCGCTGAAGTACGACAGCGCCACGCCCTACGCCAAGGTCAGCCTGAGCCTGCCCGAGGCCGTGCTGTCCTATCCGGCGCTCTACACCCCGCTGTACCGCGACGAGGTGGCCAAGCTGAAGGAATACGCCGAGGGCGCCCAGGCCGACCGCACCGAGGCCGGATCGCCCGAAGGCATGCCCCCCTATGAGAAGACCATCGTCTACGGCGCCCCGATCGAGACCGGCCGCCTGTTCAGCCTGATGCGGACCGACTTCGACTATTCGGGCGGCGCCCACCCGAACACGGTGGCCACCGGCCTGCTGTGGGACAAGGCCGAGACCCGCCGCATCGCCGCGTCCGACCTGTTTGCGGATCGGGCCGACACGACGAACCTGGAGCGCGCCCTCTGCCAGGCGGTGAACACCGCCAAGACCAAGCGCCCCGGCTCCACGCCGGTCTCGACCACGGGCGACATGTGGGCCTGCCCCAAGCTGAAGGACGTGGCCGTGACGCTGGCGCCGGGCACGGTTCCGGGCAAGGCGGGCGGCCTGACCTTCCTGCTCGACGCCTATGCGGTCGGCCCCTATGTCGAGGGCGCCTATTATCTGACCCTGCCGCTGTCGGCCTTCCAGAGCGCCCTGTCCCCGGAATACGCGGGCGAATTCCAGGGCGAGCCGACCAAGGCGGGCGACGTCACCGACGACCTGCGGCTGAAGGCGCCCGCCGCCTGATCCGCGATCCGTCCTGTCTCTTGAGGAAGGCGTCGATCAGGGGATCGGGATGACGCCCCCCTGTCCGGCCCTTCCTGCGACTGGCTTCGCCGACCGCCCTCCCCCTCACGGGGGAAGAAGGATTGGAGCACCCCGTCTTGACTCACCGGCCCTCTCGCCCGACACGACCGGTCCATGATCACGCGCTATTCCCGCCCCGACGCCGTCGCCATCTGGTCGCAAGAGACCAAGTACAAGATCTGGTTCGAGATCGAGGCCCACGCCGCCACCAAGATGGCCGAGCTGGGCGTGATCCCGAAGGAATCGGCCGAGGCCATCTGGGCCAACGGCAAGGACGCCACCTTCGACGCCGACCGCATCGACGAGATCGAGCGCACCACCAAGCACGACGTCATCGCCTTCCTGACTCACGTCGCTGAAATCGTCGGCGAGGAAGCCCGCTTCCTGCACCAGGGCATGACGTCGTCGGACGTGCTGGACACCTGTTTCGCGGTGCAGCTGGCGCGCTCGACGGACCTGCTGCTGGGCGGCGTCGACCGGGTGCTCGCCGCGCTGGAGGCCCGCGCCAAGGAGCACAAATACACCCCGACCGTCGGTCGCTCGCACGGCATCCACGCCGAGCCGGTGACCTTCGGCCTCAAGCTGGCCGGCTATCACGCCGAGTTCCAGCGCGCCAAGCGCCGCCTGATCACCGCCCGTGAAGAGATCGCCACCTGCGCCATCTCGGGCGCCGTCGGCACCTTCGCCAACGTCGATCCGGCCGTCGAACAATACGTCGCCGATCAGATGGGCCTGGCCGTCGAGCCCGTCTCGACCCAGGTCATCCCGCGCGACCGCCACGCGGCCTATTTCGCCGCCCTGGGCGTCGTCGCCTCCTCGGTCGAGCGTCTGGCCGTCGAGATCCGCCACCTGCAGCGCACCGAAGTCCTCGAAGCCGAGGAGTTCTTCGACAAGGGTCAGAAGGGCTCGTCGGCCATGCCGCACAAGCGCAACCCGATCCTGACCGAGAACCTGACCGGCCTGGCCCGTCTGGTCCGTTCGGCCGTCACCCCGGCGATGGAGAACGTCGCCCTGTGGCACGAGCGGGACATCAGCCACTCCTCGGTCGAGCGCGGCATCGGCCCGGACGCCACCATCCACCTGGACTTCGCCCTGCACCGTCTGGCGGGCGTGATCGAACGTCTGAACGTCTACCCCGAGAACATGCAGAAGAACCTCGACCGCCTGGGCGGCCTGGTCTTCTCGCAACGGGTCATGCTGGCCCTGACGCAGGCCGGCGTCTCGCGTGAGGACGCCTATGCGGCGGTTCAGGAGAACGCCATGAAGGTCTGGCGCGGCGAGGGCGTCTTCATCGACTTCCTGAAGGCCGACCCGCGCGTCACCCTGCCCCACGACCAGTTGGAGGCCCTGTTCGACCTCGGCTACCACACCAAGAACGTGGACGTGGTCTTCGACCGGGTGTTCGGGAGGCGCTGATGGACGGCCCGGCGATCCGCATCAACCCGAAGATTGACATCGGACAAGCGGCCGACGCCTTCAAACGCGACGGCTTCGTACAGATAGACGAAATCTTCGAGCCTGCGGTGGCCGAACACCTTCTTCACCTCCTCGAGACCCGTATCGATTGGGATCTGGTCTTCCAGGGCGAGGACGGTCGGCCGAGCCTGTTCAACCAGACCCAAGCCAAAGCCGCCGGAAACGAGGAGCTTCGGCGACGCTTGGCGACGATGATGACGAAGGCAGGCGCCGCCTACGGCTTTCTGTATCTGACCTACCCACTCATAACGGCCTATCTGAGCGGGCGAGACTCTGGTCACCCCATTCACAGGCTCACTGAGTTCCTCAATGACGAGTTTGTTCGGCTGGGCGTCGCGATCAGCGGGCAGTCGGAGATCGTGAAAGCCGACGGGCAGCTTACGCGTTATCGGCCCGGCGACTTCATCGGCCTGCATAATGACATCGGGGCTGAACGGAGCGATCGCCTGATCGCCTATACTTTAGGGCTGACACGGCATTGGCGTGCGGACTGGGGCGGCCAGCTCTTGTTCCATGACGACGCAGGGGACGTCTCCCGAGGCTTCGCGCCGCGATGGAACACCCTGACGCTTTTTCGCGTCCCTCAGAACCACTCCGTTGCGCCGGTAGCGGCTTATGCCCAGGGCGCGCGGCTGTCCGTGGTCGGCTGGTTTCGGAACGCAGGCGCCTGATCATGCGCGCGGTCGGCTTCGCGCCTGTCGTTGATGATCGCACCCAGCTTCTCATCCTCGGCAGTCTTCCGGGCGACGCCTCGTTGAGGGCGGCGCAATATTACGCCCATCCGCGCAACGCCTTCTGGCGGCTGATCGGGAGCGTGACCGGCGTCGAGCTGACCGCCCTGCCCTATGAGGCGCGGTTGGCCGCCTTGCTGGCGCGTCACGTGGGTCTTTGGGACGTGATCGCCTCGGCCGAGCGCAAGGGCAGTCTGGACGCCGCCATCCGCACGCCCGAGGCGGCCGATCTGATCGCCCTGACGCACCGCCTGCCCGACCTGCGGGCGATCGCCTTCAACGGCGGAACCGCCGCGCGACACGGACGGCGCATCCTGGAAGGCGCGACGACCGCCGCCCTGATCGACCTGCCGTCGTCCAGTCCGGCCCACGCCCGCGCCTTCGAGGAAAAGCTCGCCCATTGGCGGATGCTCGACCCCTATCTGAGCTGAAGGTTCACGCCCGACGCCTGAAAATTTGAACCCGCTCGCATCCTTTTGCGTATCTGGGCCGTATCCCTTCCACCGGGGCCATGTCGTCCCGTGCGCCGCTATCGAAGGAGAGACGCCATGAATATCCGCATTGCAGTACTCGCCGTATCCAGCGTCGCCGTCTTGACCCTGGCCGCCTGCGGTCAGAACGACGGCAAGAAACAACCGTCCATGATCGAGGGCCCCACGCCTTCGGCCGTTCCCGCCACGACCGAACCCATGGTCGGCGGCGCCGCGATGAATCCTTCCGACAACCTGGTCGCCAACGCGTCCAAGGCTCCCAACCTGACCACCCTGGTCAGCGCACTTCAGGCCGCCGGCCTGACCGAGCGCCTGCAGGGCCCCGGCCCCTTCACGGTCTTCGCCCCTGACAACGCCGCCTTCGACAAGATTCCCGCCGCCACGCGCGAGAGTCTGATGCAGCCGGCCCAGAAGGCTGAACTGACCAAGATCCTGACCTATCACGTGGTGCCGGGCCGTTTGACCGCCGCCGATATCGCCGCCCAGGCCCAGGCCAACGGCGGAACCGCGACCCTGACCACGGTTCAGGGCGAGAAGCTGACGGTCAAGGACGCCGGCGGCGGCCAGTGGCGGATCACCGACGCCAAGGGCGGAACCTCGACCATCACCCAGGCCGACATCGCCCAGTCAAACGGCGTGGTCCACGTCGTGGACACGGTGCTGATGCCGAAATAGGCGCCGGATCGAACCGAACCGATCGAACTGATAGGCCTCAGGCGCGTTGATCAGATGCGCCCCGGCGCCTCCGGTCACCCCCGTTTCCCCGGCGGGAGGCAGATCGAAGAAGGGCCGCAACCGTCGCCGGTTGCGGCCCTTCTGTCATCGGGTGGCGATGCGCCCTATTCGCCGGCGCGGATCTGTTCGCGCGCGATCGAGGCCAGTTCGTCCATCTTGGAGCGAAGCTCGCCCTCGGACACCGTCATGCCCGAGGCCTTGAAGTCGCCGGCCACCTTGCGGAAGACGTCTTCCTCGCCCGGCTGCTCGAAGTCGGCGCGGACCACGGCGGCGGCGTATTGCTCGGCGCTTTCGGTCGACAGGCCCATCTTCTCGGCCGCCCACAGGCCCAGCATCTTGTTGCGACGCGCGATGGCCTTGAATTCCTGTTCCTGATCGAGGGCGTACTTGGCCTCGAAGGCCTGTTCCCGATCGTCGAAGGTCGTCATGCG
This sequence comes from Brevundimonas sp. NPDC055812, assembly GCF_053616535.1. Taxonomy (NCBI): domain Bacteria; kingdom Pseudomonadati; phylum Pseudomonadota; class Alphaproteobacteria; order Caulobacterales; family Caulobacteraceae; genus Brevundimonas; species Brevundimonas sp. NPDC055812. Next base: position 108,577 of record NZ_JBSHDX010000001.1, read on the forward strand.
CGTCGTAACTCCAGTCACGGGCCAGTCTCGCCCGCAAACGGCTCTATGGCCCCCGGCGCGAGCGAACGCAACCAGACTTCGGTCGCGGATGCTGACGCAGGGTCGCTTCAGGATATTTGTGTCACAGACGCCCTTCGGTTAAAGGGCGCGTGGTTCTATTAGAGCCGCCGTCGATTCAAGGACCGCGCCGCCCCGACCTTCGGGCCGCGCGTTTTTCGTTTTGAGGCCGTCCGTTTCCTTCCCGTCCGGGACCCGAAGATGAACACCAAGCGCAAGAAGCTCTACGAGGGCAAGGCCAAGATCCTGTACGAAGGGCCTGAGCCGGGCACGCTGATCCAGTATTTCAAGGACGACGCGACCGCCTTCAACGCGCAGAAGAAGGCGACCCTGGAAGGCAAGGGCGTCATCAACAATCGCATCAGCGAATTCATCATGTCGCGCCTGAACACGATCGGCGTGACCAACCACTTCATCAAGCGTCTGAACCTGCGCGAGCAGCTGATCCGCGAAGTCGAGATCATCCCGCTGGAAGTCGTCTGCCGCAACGTCGTCGCCGGTTCGCTGGCCCAGCGCCTGGGCCAGGAAGAGGGCACGCCCCTGCCCCGTTCGATCATCGAATTCTACTACAAGAAGGATGAACTGAACGACCCGATGGTGACCGAAGAGCACATCACGGCGTTCAACTGGGCCACGACGCAGGAACTGGACGACATCCTGGCCATGACGGTGCGGGTGAACGACTATCTGTGCGGCATGTTCGGCGCCGTCGGCATCACCCTTGTGGACTTCAAGATCGAGTTCGGCCGCGTGTGGGAGAACGACTTCAGCCGCGTCATCCTGGCCGACGAAATCAGCCCCGACTCGTGCCGCCTGTGGGATTCGACCACGGGCGAGAAGCTGGACAAGGACCGCTTCCGCCGCGACATGGGCGACGTCATCGAAAGCTACACCGAGGTGGCCCGCCGCCTCGGCATCATGAAGGACATGCCGACCGTGATTCAGGGAGGGCTGCATTAATGGCCAAGGTTAAAGTTCACGTCTTCCTCAAGCCCGGCGTTCTGGACGTTCAGGGCAAGGCCGTCGAAGGCGCCCTGCAGGGTCTGGGCTGGAACGGCGTCGCGAACGCCCGCGTCGGCAAGCTGATCGAGTTCGACCTCGACGACGCCGTCGCCGACAAGGAGGCCGAGGTGAAGCGCATGTGCGACACCCTGCTGGCCAACACGGTCATCGAAAGCTACCGGATCGAAGTCGCCTGACATGATCCTGCGGCCTGAAACCCAGGCGGATCAGGCCGCGATCCGGGCTCTGACGGCGGCGGCCTTTGACGGCCACCCGCACAGCGACGGCTCGGAGCCGCGCATCATCGACGCCCTGCGAGACGCCGGCGCCCTCGCCCTGTCCCTCGTCGCCGAGCTGGACGGTCGGATCGTCGGCCACGCCGCCTTTTCCCCGGTCGAATGGTCTGCTCAGCCCGGCTGGTTCGGCCTTGGGCCCGTGTCCGTCGCCCCGGCCCATCAGGGTCAAGGCATCGGCGGCCGATTGATAGAAACGGGCCTGGGCGATCTGCGCCGCAACGGCGCGCGCGGCTGCGTCGTCCTAGGCGACCCCGCCTATTACACCCGCTTCGGGTTCGCTCAGGACCCGCGCCTGACCTATCCTGGGCTGCCGCCTGAATATTTCATGGCGCTGAGCTTCGGCCCCATCACGGGGACGGGTCCCGTCCGCTATGATCCCGCCTTCGGTCAGGCCTGACCGCACAGATAGTCCCGGCTCAGCGGCACGGCGGTCTGTTTCTTCGTCAGTTGCAGCTGGAAGACCATGTGGCCCAGTTCGCGGAAGGCGACCTCGCTGCAGGCCAGATAGAACTCCCACATCCGGCAGAAGCGTTCGTCATACATGGCCCGCGCCTCGCCGCGCCGCGCCAGAAACCGCTCGCGCCAATGCCGCAAGGTCTCGGCGTAGTGCAGACGCAGCACCTCCATGTCCGTGACCCACAGGCCCGCCCGCTCGATGGCGGGCAGCACTTCCGACAGCGCCGGAATATAGCCGCCGGGGAAGATGTATTTGCGGATCCAGGGCTGGGTGCGATTGGGCGGCGAGTTACGGCCGATCGCGTGGACCACCGCCACCCCGTCGTCATCCAGCAGGCGGGCGACGGTGTCGAAATACTCCTGATAGTTCGGCGCGCCGACATGTTCGAACATGCCGACCGAAATGATGCGATCAAAGGTCTGGTCCAGGTCGCGATAGTCCTGAAGCCGGAAGTCGGCCCGGTCCGTGACGCCCAGAGCCGCCGCACGCTCATTGGCCGTCCGGTGCTGCTCCGTCGACAGGGTGACGCCCGTCACCCGCGCCCCGCGCTCGACCATGGAAAGCCCCAACCCGCCCCAACCGGCGCCGATATCCAGGGCGCGGTGCCCCGGCTCCAGCAACAGCTTGTCGATAAGGCGGCGCTTCTTGGCGACCTGGGCCTGCTCCAGGCTGGCGTCCGGCGTCTCGAAGAAGGCGCAGGAATATTGCAGGTCGTCGTCCAGAAACAGGCGGTAGAAGTCGACCGTCAGATCATAGTGGTGATGCACATTGCTGCGCGCGTTCAGGCGATCATTGGCCTGCTCGGCGCCACGCTTGATCCGCTGCATCCAGGTCATCTTCGGCGTGCGCGGACGCAAGGCCATCTGCGAGGCGGTCAGCTCCAGAAACTCATAGATGCCGCCGCCCTCGACCTGGAATGTTCCATCCATGAAGGCTTCACCCAACGCCAGGTCAGGATTGGCGGCGATGGCCACGGCCGCCTTCATGTCGGTCAGCACGGCCGTCAGTTCCGGCTCGCCCGGCCCTGCCGTCAGCTCGCGGCCGTCGGGAAATCGCACCCGGATCGACCGCGTCTGAAAGGTTCGGTCCAACAGGGCTTGCAGCATCCCGTTCCTCCGCTCATCAAGACAGCTTGACCTTAGCTAGGGACAGAATGTCGCGACGCAACGTCCGTGACCAGTCTTTCGTTAGTCCTGTTTCAGTTTCGGCGGCCTGATCCGCCGCCAAAGGGAGAACGCCGCCATGGGCTTCACTGTCGCCTCGACCGACTTTTCTGACGGAGGGGTCCTGCCTGACGCCCAGGTCAAGGCGCTGGGTAACACGTCGCCGCAGCTCTCATGGTCGGGCGCCCCGGAGGGGACCAGGAGCTTCGCCGTCACCTGTTATGACCCTGACGCGCCGACCGGGTCGGGCTTCTGGCACTGGACCGTCGCCAACATTCCAGCCGATGTCGCCGAACTGGCGGCCGGCGCGGGCGCGGTCGGCGGGGCGAACCTGCCCAAGGGCGCCGTCCAGGGCCGCACCGACTACGGCGAGGCCGGTTTCGGCGGCGCCGCCCCGCCCCCAGGCCACGGCCCGCACCGCTACATCTTCACCGTCTTCGCCGTGGATGTGGACCGGCTGGACGTGACGGAAGACAACTCGGGCGCGGTCTTCGGCTTCAACCTGCACTTCCACACCCTGGCCAAGGCGTCGATCACAGCGACCTACGAAAACCGGGGCTGACGCCCGGCCTCCCGAGGCATGGACACAAAGCGTGATGAGCGCTTCGACGCCGCTCCGGTTGATGCCGTGGGCGGCGTTCCTATTTTGCAGCGCAACCTCCCCTTTTGCTGCATTGCGATAATCCATGCCCCCTGCCGACGCCGCCCCCTGCCTCGACGAAACCGGCTGCATCACGGCCGGTCGCGACATCGAGCGCGTGGCCGAGCCGGGCAAGACGGCGCTGGTGCTGCTGGCCCTGGCCATGGGCGGCTTCGCCATCGGCGTGACCGAGTTCGCGGCCATGAGCGTCCTGCCCGACTTCGCCGCAGGCCTGGGCGTCAGCGAGCCCAAGGCGGGCCACGTCATCAGCGCCTATGCCGCCGGAGTGGTGGTCGGGGCGCCGATCCTGGCCGTTCTGGGCGCGCGCCTTCCGCGCTGGCTGCTGCTGATCGGCTTCATGGCCCTGTTCGCGGTCGGCAACGCGCTCAGCGCCATCGCCCCGACCTATGAGTGGATGCTGGCCTTCCGCTTTCTCAGCGGCGTGCCTCACGGGGCCTATTTCGGCGTGGCGGCGCTGGTCGCGGCGTCGCTGGTCCCCCTGCGCCTGAGAACCCGCGCGGTCTCGACTATCCTGCTGGGTCTGACGGTCGCCACGGTGATCGGGGTGCCGGTCGCCAACGCCGTCAGTCATGAGTTCGGCTGGCGCTGGACCTTCGCCATCGTCAGCGTGCTGGCGGTGCTGACCATGGCGCTGGTCGCCCTGTTCGCGCCGCGCGATCCGGCCCATCCCGACGCCAGTCCCTGGCGCGAACTGGGAGCCCTGAAGCGCGGCCAGGTCTGGCTGACGCTGGGCATCGGCGCCGTCGGCTTCGGCGGCATGTTCGCGGTCTACGCCTATCTGGCCTCGACGCTGAAGGCGGTGACGGGCGTGGGGCCGGAGGTCCTGCCCTGGGTCTTCGCCCTATTCGGCCTGGGCATGATGGCGGGCAATCTGCTGGGCGCCTGGGCCGCCGACCGCTTCGGCATGGCGGCGGCGGGCGGCCTGTTGCTGTGGAGCGCGGCGGCGCTGGCGCTGTATCCCTTCGCCGCGCCCCATCTGTGGGCGGTGATGATCGTCGTGCTGCTGATCGGCGGCGGCGGCGGGCTGGGCTCGGTGCTGCAGACCCGGCTGATGGACGTGGCCGGCGACGCCCAGACCCTGGCCGCCGCCCTCAATCACTCGGCCTTCAACACGGCCAACGCCATCGGCCCCCTGCTGGCGGGCATGGCGGTGGCGGCGGGCTGGGGCTGGACCTCGACCGGCTGGGTCGGCGTCGCCCTGTCGTTGGGCGGTTTCGCGGTCTGGGCGGTCGCCTGGACCACCGGTCGCAAGACGCCGCAAAGCGACGCCTGACATTCTCCACGAAGGGTGCTAGGAGGCCCGGTCATGAGCGCAGCCGTCATCGTCTTCCCCGGTTCCAACTGCGATCGCGACTGCAAGGTCGCCGTCGAACGTTCCACTGGCGAACAGGTCCAGATGGTCTGGCATGCCGAGACCGAACTGCCCAAGGGCCTCGATCTGATCGTGCTGCCCGGCGGGTTCTCCTACGGCGACTATCTGCGCTGCGGCGCGATGGCGGCCCAGGCCCCGATCATGCAGGCGGTCAAGAAGGCCGCCGACGACGGCGTCACCGTGGTCGGCATCTGCAACGGTTTCCAGGTCCTTTGCGAAGCCGGGATGCTGCCGGGCGCCCTGATGCGCAACAGCAGCCTGAAATACATCTGCAAGCCCATCAGCATCACCGTCGCCAACGGCCAGACGCGCTTCACCTCGGGCTATCAGGGCCAGCGCGAAATCGTCATGACCCAGGGCAACGCCGACGGGAACTACTTCGCCGACGCCGAGACGCTGAAGCGCATCGAGGGCGAGGGCCAGGTGGTCTTCCGCTACGTCGACAACCCCAACGGCTCGGTCGGCGACATCGCCGGCCTGCAGAACGAGCGCGGCAACGTCCTGGGCATGATGCCCCACCCCGACCGCGCCTTCGAAGCCGAACTGGGCAGCGCCGACGGCGCCACCCTGTTCCAGAGCATCTACGCGGCGGCCTAAACGCCCTTACGATCCAGGACGCTGGCGCTACGTCCGGCGTCGCTGACCTGAGCAGCTTCGTTCGCAGGTTCGCCGTCCTCGTCGAGGTCGCGTTCCAGCGTGCCTTCGGCGCCGGATTCGTGGATGGCGGCCAGTTCGCGAGCGCCGACGCCCAGCCCCTGTTCAAGGGCGCGGTTGGTCGCGACTTCCTCATTGATCGTCGGCTCGGCGGGGGTCTGTTTCTCGGCCATCGTGGCCTCCTGTCATCTGTCCTGAAACAGCAAGCCCGAATGCACCCGGCCGGTTCCGCGCGCCTGCGGTGAACCTTCCGTCGCGCCGCGCGTAGATACGGCGAAGCTGAGCCGGAGAGACGCATGACCGCCATCGAACGCCCCACCCCCGCCCAGCAGACGCGCCGCCTGGCCGTGCTGGCCGCCGCCGTCTTCGCCGTCATCGTTCCCATCGTTCAGGCCCTGGGCGGTTTCGGCCTGAGCCAGGCGGAGTTCGCCGCCGACGGAAACCAGACGTTGCGGGTGGCCGGTTACGCCTTTTCGATCTGGAGCCTACTCTATCTGGGCCTGCTGATCTACGCCGGGCGTCAGGCCCTGCCCCAGACGGGCGAAAGCGTGCTGATCAACCGCATGGGCTGGCCGTCGGTCGTCGCCTTCTTCGGCATCGGCTTCTGGATCATCATGGCGGCGCTGAACCTCAAGGCGGCCAGCGTCGTCGTCATCTTCGCCTCGCTCCTGGCCCTGCTGCTGCCGATGCTGGCCAGCGCGCGCACGATCCGCGCGACCGGGGCGATGGAGCGGGACCGCTGGTTCCTGATCTGGCCACTGGCGGCGCTGGCCGGGTGGCTGACCGTGGCGGCGCCGCTGAACCTGATCACCGTGGCGACGGCGTTCGAGGCCCTGCCCGCCGCCCTGTCGCCGACCGGCTGGGCCGTGCTGGCCGTGGTCGCGACCACCCTGGCCGGGATCGGCGTGACCTGGGCCTTGCGGACCCTGGCCTATCCCCTGCCCATCGCCTGGGGCCTGGTCGGAGCCTTCGTGGCTGAGCAGGAGATCAAGCCGGTGCTGGCCTTTACGGCCCTGGCGGCGGCCTTCGTCCTGGTGGTGGCCGGCGTCATCGTCACGTTCGGCCTGAGGCGCGGAATCGAACGCCGTCGTTGAGTCTCGCCAAGGCCGCTTCGGATGGGCTGACAGACGCCCCAGAGACGGCTAGAAGGCCCGCCCATGAGCGCGCCCCAAAAGACCATCGCCCAGCTGGCCGAAGAGTACGGCCTCGCCCCCAATGAATATCAGGTCCTGCTGGACCGGCTGGGCCGCGAGCCCAACCAGGTCGAGCTGGGCGTCTTCTCGGTCATGTGGTCCGAGCACTGCTCCTATAAATCCTCCAAGAAGCAGCTGATGAAGTTCCCCGTCACGGGCGAGCGCGTCATCTGCGGCCCCGGCGAGAACGCCGGCGTGATCGACATCGACGACGGCGACGCCTGCATCTTCAAGATGGAGAGCCACAACCACCCCTCCTACATCGAGCCCTATCAGGGCGCGGCGACGGGCGTGGGCGGCATCATGCGCGACGTCTTCACCATGGGCGCGCGCCCGGTGGCCCTGCTGAACGCCCTGCGCTTCGGCGATCCGTCGCACGAGAAGTCCAGGCGTCTGGTCAAGGGCGTGGTCAGCGGCATCGGCGGCTACGGCAACTGCGTCGGCGTGCCGACCGTCGCGGGCGAGACCAACTTCCACAAGGGCTACAACGGCAACATCCTGGTCAACGCCATGTGCGTCGGCCTGGCCCGCGCCGATGAGATCTATTATTCGGCCGCGCCGGAAGCGGGCCACGACGTGGTCTATTTCGGCTCCAAGACCGGCCGCGACGGCATCCACGGCGCCACCATGTCCTCGGCCGAGTTCGACGACGAGTCGGACGCCAAGCGCCCGACGGTGCAGGTCGGCGACCCCTTCGCCGAGAAGCTGCTGATCGAGGCCACGCTGGAGCTGATGGCCTCGGGCGCCGTGGCCGCCATTCAGGACATGGGCGCGGCGGGCCTGACCTCTTCGTCCGTCGAGATGGCGGGCAAGGGCGGCGTCGGCGTCGAGCTGGACCTGGACAAGGTGCCCCAGCGCGAAACCGGCATGACCGCCTATGAGATGATGCTGTCGGAAAGCCAGGAGCGGATGCTGGCGGTCCTCAAGCCCGGCTTCGAGGACGTCGGCTATCGCATCTTCCAGAAATGGGGGCTGGACTTCGCCATCATCGGCAAGACGACCAACACCGGCCATCTGGTGCTGAAGCACCACGGCGATGTGGTCTGCGACGTGCCGCTGGCCCCGCTGTTCGACGACGCCCCCCTGTATGACCGTCCGTGGGTCCAGCCCGAGCTGCAACCGCGCCTCGACCCGGCGGAAGTCCCCGCGCCGGAAAGCTGGAACGACGCCGTGCTGAAGGTCGTCGCCTGCCCCGACATGGCGTCCAAGCGCTGGATCTGGGAGCAATACGACCGCCACGTCATGGCCGACACCCTGCAGGATTCCTCGACCGGCGCCGACGCGGGCGTGATCCGCGTCCACGGCACGGAAAAGGGCCTGGCCGTCACCAGCGACTGCACCCCGCGCTATGTCCAGGCCGACCCCTATGAAGGCGGCAAGCAGGCCGTGGCCGAGGCGTGGCGCAACCTGACCGCCGTCGGCTCGCGCCCCATCGCCATCACCGACAACCTGAACTTCGGCAACCCGCAGCGCCCCGAGATCATGGGCCAGATCGTGCGCGCCACCGACGGCATGGCCGAGGCCTGCCGCGAGCTGGACTTCCCGGTCGTGAGCGGCAACGTCAGCCTGTATAACGAGACCAACGGCGTCGCCATTCCGCCGACGCCGACCGTCGGCGCCGTGGGCCTGCTGACCAACTACGACGTGACCACCGGCTTCGGCGGCGCGGCCGAGGGCGACCAGCTGGTGCTGATCGGCCAGACGCACGGCGAACTGGGCGCCTCCATCTATCTGCGCGAGGTTCTGGGCCGCGAGGACGGCGCTCCGCCGCCGGTCGACCTGAAGCTGGAACGCAAGACCGGCGACTTCGTGCGCGGCCTGATCGAGGCGGGCGAGCTGACGGTCGTTCACGACCTGTCGGACGGCGGCCTGGTCGGGGCGGCGGCGGATATCGCCCTGGCCTCGGACGTCGGCATCGAGCTGAACGCCTCCAGCCAGGCTCACGCCCACGCCTTCCTGTTCGGCGAGGACCAGGCCCGCTATCTGGTCGCCGTGGCGGACGCCGACGCCCTGATCGCCAAGGCGCAGGACGCGGGGCTGCACGCCTCGGTCGTCGGTCTGGTCAAGGGCGCGGACTTCGCCTCCTCGGGTCCGAAGGGCGAGCTGTTCCGCATCCCCGTCGCCCATGTGCGCGAGTTCCACGAAGGCTGGATGCCGAACTGGATCGAAGGCTGATGCGAGCCGCCGTCCTCACCCTCGTCGTCGCCGGCGCCGCCCTGCTGTCGGCCTGCGAGTTCGAGGGCGGCGATCCCGTCCAGCACGCCCTGCGCGATGCGGCCGCCGCCCGGCAGGCCGCCGCGCTGAAGACCACCGAGGAAGAAGAGATCCAGGCGATCCGTCGCCCGACCGCCTCCGGCCCGGCCCTGCATGAGCCGGATGAACTGTCGCGACTGATCACCGCACGGCGCCAGGCGGTGGAGGAGACCCGCGCCGCCCTGGCCGCCGTCGCTGATCCGGCGCTGAAAGCCCAGTTGGCCGAAGACCTGAAGGCCGAGGAAGCCAGCCTGCGCGCGCTTGAGGCGCGCCGCGCCGCACAACCTTAAGGCGGATTGTCAGCAGCCGTTCATGTTGATGGTGTAGGGCGCTCGGCATAGCCAAGCCCCGACGGAGCCCTCCGCTGAAAGTCGCTGTCGTCCTGCCTTCCGGTTGCCGCTTCTCCGCATCCCAGCCGAATTCCATGGAGACGGTCGTGCGGACCCTGGCTCGCGGCGCGCAGAAGGCGGAGCTCCGCATCTTCTGCTGCGAAGGCGCTGACGACCACGGCGACCTGCCGGCCCACCGCCTGCCCAGCGACAGGAAGCGGATGGCGGCGCTTGAAAAGGCGCTGAGCGACTATCAGCCGGATGTGATCGAATTCCATCAGCAGCTCCGGCAGGCCCTCCATATCGCCCGCCGGTTTCCGCGCGCCACGCGAGTTCTCTATCGGCACAATGCGCTGAAATCCCCACGCACCCCGCTTGATCGCTGGCGCTACGAGCGGCGCTTTCGCCAGTTGGACGGCCTGGTCTTCGTCAGCGAGGCCGGGCGGCGGGAATTCCTGCACGATTTTCCGCGCCAGGAGCCGAAGGCCTTCGCCGTTCCCAATCCGATCAGCGTCGATCTGTGGCGGGCGCCGGTCGAGAACCGCGAGCCTGTGATCGCCTTCGCCGGTCGCGCCATGCCGGAGAAGGGGGTGCACCTGATCTGCGCCGCCCTGCCCGCCGTGCTGGAGCGCCATCCGGACTGGCGCGCCGTGCTGATGCTCAACGACTGGGACAAGCACGCCGCCTGGGCCGCGCCGCACGTCGCGCCGTTGGAGCGGTTCGGCGATCGCGTATCGGTGCTGAAGTCCGCGCCGCTGGGCGAGGTCCAGGCGGTGATGCAACGGGCGGCCATCGCCCTGACGCCTTCGGTCTGGGCCGAACCTCTGGGCCTGACCGCGCTGGAGGCCCATGCGGCGGGGGCGGCCCTGATCTCGTCGGGACGCGGCGGCCTGCGCGAAGCCAGCGGCCCGCACGCCGTCTATGTCGACGACCTGACCGCCGAAGGACTGGCTGCGGCGATGGACGGTCTCATCGGCGATCCCGAACGACGCCTGGCGTTGGCCCGGGCCGCACAGACCTATGTCCTGCAGACCCACGCTCCCCAGCGTCGCGCGACGCAACTCCACGACCTGCGTGAACGGTTGCTCAGCGCCAGGCATTTGGCGGGATAGCCTCGAAGCCCCCTTCATTTTGACATTATAGTCAATAAATATGGAGTCGACCTGAGAAGGAGCGCTCCATGACAGACGCCGCCGCCTCGACCTTCCGTCCCTGGACGCCGCCGCGCCGGACCGCGCGGATGAGCCTGCTGCCCTTCCTGTGGCAGAGCTGGCGCGACCCGCTGCAGATCTGGGGCGAGGCGCACTTCAGGGAGCTCTACATCAGCGGCCAGTCGCCGCTGGGACGGTCGCTGGTGGTCAGCGACCCGGCGGGCGTGCGTCATGTCCTGACCGACAACGCCGCCAACTATGTGAAGGGCGACCTGCAAAGACGGGTGCTGGGGCCCATGCTGGCGGACGGCCTGCTGCTGACCGAGGGCGAGCAGTGGCGGCGGCAACGCCGCATCATGGCGCCGCTCTTCACGCCCGCCTACACGGCCCGAACGGCAAACATCATGGATGGGGTCTGCCGCCGCCGGGTCGAGGGCTGGCGCCTGCCGCACCACGGCGCGCGCGTGCTGAACATCGACAGCGAGATGAGCGGCCTGACCTTCGACATCCTGTCGGCGACCATGTTCTCCGACGACCTGGACGGCGACGCCGCCGGGTTTGAAAGGGCCTTGAACCAGTATCTGTCGGTCGGGGCGCGGATCAGTCCGCTCGATGCGCTGAAAGCGCCCGACTGGATCCCGCGTCTGGGCCGCGTGGCCTCAGGCGGGGCGGCGCGCTTCTTCGAGGAGCGGGTGACGGCCCTGGTGGCGCGACGGCGCGCCCGCCTGACCCACGGCGACGCCCCCGACGACCTGCTGACCGCCCTGCTGAACGCGCGGGATGAGGAAGGCGACGGCTCGGGCCTGTCGGATCATGAGGTCGCCTCCAACATCCTGACCTTCATCCTGGCGGGACATGAGACGACGGCCAGGACCCTGGGCTGGACCCTGCACCTGATCAGCCGCGACCGCCGCGTGGCCGACATTCTGAAGGCCGAGGCGGACGGCTGGGACCGCAGTCCGGCGGGCGTGCGCGACCTGATCTGGCACCGTGCGGTGATCGAGGAGGCCATGCGTCTGTTTCCGCCCGCCCCCGCCATGATCCGGCAGGCGCTGGAGGACGACGAGATCGGCGGCCATGAAGTGAAGGCGGGCCAGAGCGTGCTGATCGCGCCCTGGGTCATCCATAGGCATGAGAAGTTGTGGGACGAGCCCGACGCCTTCCGCCCCGAACGCTTCCTGCCCGAGAACCGCAAGTCGATCGATCGCTACGCCTGGCTGCCCTTCAGCGGCGGCCCGCGCATCTGCATCGGCGCCGCCTTCGCCATGCAGGAGGCGGTGATCGCCCTGGCCGAAATCCTGAAGGCCGCCGAGGTCGAGGCCATCACCCCGATCGAGCCCCGCCCTATCCATCAGGTCACCCTGCGCAGCCAGCGGACCCTGCGCCTGCGGCTCAGGGCGCGGAAGCGGGCCGCTGCGGCCTAGACCTGCGGTATCGCCTGGATGAGACGCCCGCCGACGCGGATCGGCTCGACGCGCTTGGCCAGGCCCGTGCGGTCATCGGTCTCGACGAAGACGCCGCAGATGGTAGCCGGGCCGCTGGCCGGGGTGTAGCGCCCGCCGGACAGACGGGTGGTGAAGCGGCGCAGCGGCTCTTCCTTGTCGTTGCCGATGACGGAGTCGTAGTCGCAGCAGCCGCCCGCGTCGGTCTGATAGGCCGTGCCGTGCGGCAGAATCTGCGCGTCCGCCGTCGGAACGTGGGTGTGGGTGCCGACCACCAGACTGGCGCGGCCGTCGCAGAAGTGGCCCATGCCCATCTTCTCGCTCGTCGCCTCGGCGTGCATGTCGACGATGACGGCGTCAGCGACGACGCCCAGAGGCGCCGCCTCCAGTTCGCGCTCCACCGCGCTGAAGGGGTCGTCCATCGGGTCCATGTGGACGCGGCCCAGAACGTTGATGACCAGCACTCGGCGCCCGTCCGGCGTGACGAAGACGTCGGCGCCGCGCCCCGGCGCATCCATCAGGCGCGGATAGTTGGCGGGACGGATCAGGCGCGGCTCGCGCACGATATAAGTCAGGGCCTCGCGCTGGTCCCAGCTGTGGTTGCCCAGCGTCAGGACGTCGGCCCCGGCGTTGAAGATGTCGTTGGCGGTGTTCTCGGTGATGCCGAAGCCGCCCGCGGCGTTCTCTGCATTGACCACCACGAAATCGAGCCTGAGGTCGCGCCTCAGCCCCGGAAGGTGGTCCGAAAGTCCATCGCGCCCGGACTTGCCGACCACGTCACCGAAAAACGCCAATCTCATGGGATGGCTCTATAGCCGGTCTCGGTCAAAACGCCATGCAGGCGGATGTCGTGCGGCTCCAGAGCGAGGCGATCAACCGCCTGCCCGGCATAGGCGAAGCCGACCCGATGTGCGTCGGGCAGCGCCGCGAACGTCCGGTCGTAATAACCGCCGCCCTGCCCCAGCCGCCCGCCGTGGGCGTCGAAGGCCAGCAGGGGCGTCACGATCAGGTCGGGCGTCACCACCTCGCCGAGAGGCAGGGGCGCGGGGCAGCCAGCCGCGTCCAGCTCCAGCGGCTCGCCCGGCGCCCAAGCGCGGAAGATCATGGCCGCGTCGCGCTCCAGCACCACCGGCAGGCACAGACGACGCCCCGCCTGATGCAGGATATTGGCGAGAGCGTCCGTATCCAGCTCCGATCCCATGGCGCGGTAGAGGGCGACGATCTCGCCGGGAGGAAGGGCGTCGGCATGGCCTGCGGCGCGCTCGGCCGCCTCGGGGTCGGTCTCGGCCAGACGCTTGCGAAGCGCGCGCATGGCGGCGCGAAGTTCGTGCTTGGGGGTCATCGCCGCTCGGCCCTTCGCCAAATTCCACCGTCATCCTCGGGCTTGACCCGAGGATCCAGCCCAACGGCGCGCTGAACGCCGACAAGCAGAGCGCGTCGCCCAACCCGATCCTCGGGTCAAGCCCGAGGATGACGGCGGGAGGAGAAGCAGGTGAAGAAATGCGCGCCCAGAGCGCACGAAACGCGCTCAAGCAGTGAGCGACCCCGTCGCGAGCGATAGCGCACAAAAGAGAAGAGGGTGGCGGCGCCGCGTGAGCCGTGAAGCGCGTTTAAATCCTCTCGACCTGGGTAGCCAGGTGGGCTCCGTATGCCCAGGCCCTCGAGCCCGGACAGGGACAGATCCCTATGAGTGAATTAAGGTCAGAAGGATATGTTGTCTTCGACGTGAGCCGCAGCAGGACCCGCCGTCGCACAAGATAGGCGTTCAGGCGGGTTTCAACAATGGCGAACATCCCTCTCCCTCCCCTTTATGGGGAGGGAGAAACCGCGCTCAGATCGTTTGAGTGATCTTCTCGATCCTTGCGGCCACGGCGTTCAGGGCTTCGGCCACGCCGTCGCTGGCGGAGGCCGGCGCAACGGCGGCCGCAGCCGTCGCCTTGGCCCGGCCCGAGTTCTGGACCGCCGCCTGGCGTTTCGCCTCTCCAAGCTCGTCGGCCAGCATCAGAGCCGCCATCAGAAACAGGCGCACGTCCCCGACCTGGCCGACCTGATCGGCCACGCCCTGCACCCGCTCGTTGAACTGAGACGCCAGGTCGCGCACCCGCGCCTCCTGACCATCGGCGCAGCCCACCGCATAGGGGCGGCCGTGAACCTCTACCGTCACCGTCGCCATCAGTTCGCCTCCTCTCGCCCAGCGGCCTGCTGTGAGGCCGCCTGCTGTTGCGCCAACACCTCGCGCACGGCGTCGGCCGCAAGGGCCAGGGCCTGGGCGGTTTCCTGGCCGACCTCTTCAAGCTCAGCGATGCGCGCCAGATCGGCCGCGTTCGAGGGACGTGGCGCGAACAGGTCGTCATCGGCGATCGGCGGCGCCGAAGCGGGCCTCGCCTTCAGCTCCAGCACCTTGCGCTCCAGATCGGCCAACGCTCGATCAATCCGCGCCTTTGCAGCCGTAACGGCGTCCATGGGGGTCCTTTCTTCCAGATTCCGTGTAGAACCTGCCGGCGCGCCGGGGTAAAGCGGCGCCGCCCCCGCTTTATCCTGTTCCTGAGGAAAGGTCTCGCCGTGACCGACGCCCAAGCCGCATTCGCCAAGCCTTCGCCCAAACAGATGGCCGACGCCATCCGGGTGCTGTCCATGGATGCGGTCGAAAAGGCCAAGAGCGGCCACCCCGGCATGCCGATGGGCATGGCCGACGTCGCCACCGTCCTCTATTCGAAATTCCTGAAGTTCGACGCCAGCCGTCCCGACTGGGCCGACCGCGACCGCTTCATCCTGTCGGCCGGTCACGGCTCGATGCTGATCTACAGCCTGCTACACCTGACGGGCTACAAGGACGCGACCAAGGAGCAGCTGGAAAACTTCCGCCAGTGGGGCTTCAAGACCGCCGGCCACCCGGAGTACGGCCACATGGCCGGGATCGAGACGACGACCGGCCCGTTGGGCCAGGGCCTGGCCACCTCGGTCGGCTTCGCCCTGGCGGAGCGGCATCTGGCGGCGCGTTTCGGCAAGGATCTGGTCGACCACCGCACCTGGGTCGTCGCCGGCGACGGCTGCCTGATGGAAGGCGTTTCGCAGGAAGCGATTGCGCTGGCGGGCCGCCTGAAGCTGAACAAGCTGTGCGTCCTGTGGGACGACAATGAAATCACCATCGACGGCAAGCTGTCGCTCTCGGACGCCACCGACCAGCTGGCGCGCTTCAAGGCCTCCGGCTGGGCGGTCAAGGCCATCGACGGCCACGACTACAAGCAGATCCAGAAAGCGCTGAACTGGGCGACCAAGCAGGACAAGCCGACGCTGATCGCCTGCAAGACCAAGATCGGCAAGGGCGCCGCCACCATGGAAGGCAGCCACAAGACCCACGGCGCCGCCCTGGGCGCCACCGAGATCGCGGCGACCCGCCAGGCGCTGAACTGGCCGTTCGAGCCGTTTGAACTGCCCGAAGGGATCAAGACCGCCTGGGCCAAGGTCGGCAAGCAGGGCGCCAAGGCCCGCAAGGCCTGGGAAGCCCGCCTGCTGAACCACGACCACCGCGACGACTTCACCCGCGCCATGGCCGGCGACCTGCCCACCGGCGCCTTCGAGGCGCTGGACGCCAAGCTGAAGTCGCTGGTCGTCGACAAGCCTGCCCTGGCCACGCGCCAGTCCTCGGGCGAGGCGCTGGAGACGGTGTTCAACGCCATTCCCGAAATGGTCGGCGGCTCGGCCGACCTGACCGGCTCGAACAACACCTTCGTCAAGAACACCCAGATCATGGACGCGCCGGACTATGCCGGTCGTTACCTGAACTACGGCATCCGCGAGTTCGGCATGGCCGCGGCGATGAACGGCCTGGCGCTGCACGGCGGGGTCATCCCCTACGGCGGCACCTTCATGGCGTTCGCGGACTACAGCCGTCCGGCGATCCGTCTGGGCGCCCTGATGGGCGTGCGCGCGATCCACGTCCTGACGCACGACAGCATCGGCCTGGGCGAAGACGGCCCGACGCACCAGCCGGTCGAGCATCTGGCGGCCCTGCGCGCCATCCCGAACCTGCTGACCATGCGCCCCGCCGATACGGTCGAGGCGCTGGAGTGCTGGCAGGTCGCCCTGCAGCACAAGACCACGCCGACCGCCCTGTGCCTGTCGCGCCAGAAGACCCCGGCCGTGCGCGTGACCGACGCGGGCGAAAATCTCTCCAGGAAGGGCGCCTATGAGCTGAAGGCCGCCAACGGCGAGGCGAAAGTCACCCTGTTCGGCACCGGCACCGAAGTCGCCCTCGCCCTGAAGGCCGCCGAGACGCTGGAGGCCGAAGGCGTGCCCACCCGCGTCGTCTCGGTCCCCTGCTTCGCCCTGTTCGAGCAGCAGCCCAAGGCCTATCAGGACGCCGTCATCGGCCGCGGCACGGTGCGCGTCGCCGTCGAGGCCGCGATCAAGCAGGGCTGGGAACGCTTCATCGGCGAGGACGGCGGCTTCGTCGGCATGTCGTCCTTCGGCGCCTCGGCCCCGGCCGAAATCCTCTACCGCGAGTTCGGCATCACCGCCGAGGCCGTGGTCGAAGCCGCCAAGGCCCGACTGTAACCCTCATGCGCCGCCTCGCCCTCGTCCTGAGCCTCGGCTTGTCGATGGCGGGCGGCGCGACCGCTCTCGCCGCACCGGCGGAGGACGCACCCGCCGTCGCCGAGACGCCCATCGTCATCGGCCGGTCCTACGCCCTGCCCTCGGCCATCATGGGTCAGACGCGCGAGATCAACGTCTGGCTGCCGCCCGGATATGCTGAAAGCGGCCAGACCTATCCGGTTCTCTATGTGCTGGACGGCGGTCAGGATCAGGACTTCCACCACATCTCGGGCATCGCCCAGTTGGGGACCATCGTCGGCACGACCCGCGACGTCATCGTCGTGGGCGTCGCCTCGGTCGACCGCCGCAATGAGCTGGCCCTGCCGACCGAGGACGCCGAACTGATCGCCCGCTATCCGACGCAGGGCCATTCCGACCGCTTCCGTCGCTTCATCGGCGAAGAGGTCCAGCCCTTCATCGAGAGCCGCCTGCGCACCAACGGCGAGACGGCGCTGATGGGCGAGTCTCTCGCGGGTCTGTTCGTGATCGAGACCTTCCTGAAAGAGCCGCAGATGTTCGACGCCTATGTCGCCGTCAGCCCCAGCCTGTGGTGGGACGGCGGCAGGCTGGCCCAGCAGTCCGGCGCCCATCTGCGCGACCACTCCAACGATCCGCGCACCCTGATCCTGACGCTGGGCGACGAGGGCGAGATGATGCAGGCGCCGATGGACGTGCTGACCGCCAATCTGCGCGACCACGCCCTGCCCGGCGTCAAATGGGACTTCACCCCGCGCCCGGCCGAAAGCCACGCCACCATCTATCACGGCGCGGCGCTGGACGCGTTTCGCCGCCTCTATGCGGTTCCGGCAGCGCCCGGAACCTGAACGACTTTTCGGAGCCTGACGCCATGAAGATCGGCACGCCGCTTACCGACCACGCCACGCGCGTCATGCTGCTGGGCTCGGGCGAACTGGGCAAGGAGGTCGCGATCGAGCTGCAGCGCCTCGGCGCCGAGGTGATCGCGGTCGACCGCTACGCCAACGCTCCGGCCATGCAGGTGGCGCACCGCAGCCACGTCATCCCCATGACCGACGCCCAGGTGCTGAACGGCGTCATCCTGGCCGAGGCGCCGCACATCATCGTGCCCGAGATCGAGGCCATCGCCACCGACGTGCTGGCCGGCATCGAAGCGGCGGGTCTTGCCCGCGTCATCCCCACCGCGCGGGCGACGCAGCTGACCATGAACCGCGAGGGCATCCGTCGTCTGGCCGCCGAGGAACTGGGCCTGCCGACCAGCCCCTACGCCTTCGCTGCTTCGGCCGAGGAGCTGGCGGCGGACGCGCAGGCCGTGGGCTTTCCCTGCTTCGTCAAGCCGGTCATGTCGTCCTCGGGCAAGGGCCAGTCCTATGTCGAAGGCCCCGAGGGCGTCGCCGACGCCTGGGCCTATGCCGAAGCCTCGGGGCGGGTCGCGGGCGGCGTCGTCATCGTCGAGGGCAGCATCGACTTCGACTATGAGATCACCCTGCTGACGGTGCGGTCGTTACGCGACGGCGCGGTGCGCACCGATTTCTGCGCGCCTATCGGCCACCGCCAGCAGAAGGGCGACTATGTCGAAAGCTGGCAGCCGCAGGCCATGAGCGAGGCGGCGTTGAAAGCGTCGCAGGCCATCGCGGCCAAGGTGACGGAGGCGCTGGGCGGCCTCGGCGTGTTCGGCGTCGAACTGTTCGTGAAGGGCAATGACGTCTGGTTCTCGGAGGTGTCGCCGCGCCCGCACGACACCGGGCTGGTGACTCTGGCCACCCAGACCATGAGCGAGTTCGCCCTGCACGCCCGCGCCATTCTGGGCCTGCCGGTCGACGTGACCCTACGCGAACCGGGCGCCAGCGCCGTCATCTACGGCGGGATGGAGGCTGAAGGCGTGGTGTTCGAGGGCGTGGCCGAAGCCCTGTCGGTCCCGACCGCCGACCTGCGCCTGTTCGGCAAGCCAGAGGCCTTCGAGCGCCGCCGCATGGGCGTGGCCCTGGCGCGCGGCGCCGACACGGACGAGGCGCGTGCGCGTGCAACCGAGGCGGCGAGCAAGGTGCGGGTGGTCGCTCCGTAATCCTTCTCCCTCTCCTGATGGGAGAGGGTCGAAACATTAGCCATGCCCGCAGCCAAGCTTCTTCGACTTTTGTCGATTGGCGCCGGGCGCGATTAGGGTCCAAAAAAGGCGAAAGGTCGCACCCAGTCGACCCGGAGGACCGTTCGCCATGGGCAAGCTCAAGACGGCGCTGATATTCGGCGCCATCGCCATATTGGGGGCCGTGTCCCTCGCCGTCATCGCCCTGCACCAAGGCGAAAGCATCAGCGCCGTCTGGATCGTGGTCGCGGCGCTGTGCGTCTACGCCATCGCCTACCGCTTCTACGCCCGCTATTTGGCCGGAAAGGTGCTGGGGCTGAACGCCCGCAGGCCCACGCCCGCCGTTAGACACAATGACGGGCTGGATTACGTCCCGACGCCGCGCAACGTCCTGTTCGGCCACCACTTCGCAGCCATCGCGGGCGCAGGCCCTCTGGTCGGGCCGGTGCTGGCGGCGCAGATGGGCTATCTGCCGGGCGTGCTGTGGATTCTGGTCGGTGCCGTGCTGGCGGGGGCGGTGCAGGACATGATCGTCCTGTTCATGTCGACCCGACGCGACGGTCGCTCGCTGGGCGACATGGTCCGCACCGAGATGGGGCCCATCCCCGGCGTCATCGCCCAGGTCGGGGTGCTGATGATCATGGTCATCATCCTGGCCGTGCTGGCCCTGGTGGTGGTCAAGGCCCTGGCCGAGAGCCCGTGGGGCACCTTCACCGTCGCCGCCACCATTCCCATCGCCGTCTTCATGGGTCTGTACACCCGCTATCTGCGGCCCGGCCGCGTGGGCGAGGTGTCGGTGATCGGCGTGGTGCTGCTGGTCCTGGCCATCATCGGCGGCGGCCATATTGCGGCTGATCCCTTCTGGGGTCCGGCCTTCACCCTGTCGGGCACGACGCTGGCCATCGCCATGATGGCCTATGGCTTCATCGCCTCGGTCATTCCGGTGTGGCTGCTGCTGGCCCCGCGCGACTACCTGTCCACCTTCCTGAAGATCGGCGCCATCGTCGCCCTGGCCGTCGGCATATTGATCGTGCGACCGCACATCCAGATGCCCGCCGTCACCCCCTTCATCGACGGAACCGGGCCGGTCTTCTCGGGCGCCCTGTTCCCCTTCCTGTTCATCACCATCGCCTGCGGGGCCGTGTCCGGCTTCCACGCCCTGATCTCGTCCGGCACCACGCCCAAGCTGCTGGAGAACGAGAACCAGATCCCGCTGATCGGCTACGGCGCCATGCTGTGCGAAAGCTTCGTGGCCATCATGGCCCTGATCGCCGCCACCGTGCTGGACCCGGCCGTCTATTTCGCCATGAACAGCCCGGTCGCCGTCATCGGCGACAACGCCGCATCCGCCGCCGCCGCCGTGGCCCAGTGGGGCTTCCACATCACCCCGGCCGAGTTGGAGAACCTGGCCCGACAGGTGGGCGAGCACTCCATCCTGTCGCGCGCAGGCGGCGCCCCCACCCTGGCCGTCGGCATGGCCCACATCCTGTCGGGCGTCATCGGCGGCGAGGCCATGATGGCCTTCTGGTACCACTTCGCCATCCTGTTCGAGGCCCTGTTCATCCTGACCACGGTCGATGCGGGCACCCGCGTCTGCCGCTTCATGATCCAGGATCTGCTCGGCATGGCCGTGCCGAAGATGCGCCAGACCCATTCCTGGACCGGCAACGTCGTGGCCACGGCCCTGACGGTCGGGCTGTGGGGCTATTTCCTCTATACCGGCGTGGTCGATCCCCTGGGCGGGATCAACAGCCTGTGGCCCCTGTTCGGCATCGCCAACCAGATGCTGGCGGCGGTCGCCCTGATCCTGGGCACGGTCGTCCTGTTCAAGATGAAGCGGCAGAGGTTCGCCTGGGCCACGGCGGTCCCGGCGGTCTGGCTGCTGATCTGCACGGTCACGGCGGGGCTGCAGAAGCTGTTCCACCCGGACGTGAAGATCGGCTTCCTGGCCCATGCCCGGAAATATCAGGACGCCATGGCCGCCGGCGACATCCTGGCTCCGGCCAAGACCATCGGCGACATGCACCGCGTCATCGTCAACGACTACGTCAACTCGGCGCTGACGGCGGGCTTCCTGTTCGTGGTGCTGACGGTCGTGGTCTATGGCGTCGGCGCCTGCCTCAAGGCGCTGAAGTCCGATCGCCCGACCGTGGTCGAAACCCCGGCCGAGCATGAGCTGACCCTGGCCGACGAAGCCATGGACATCGCCCGTGCCTAGGCCCTCTTCATCCTCGGCGACAACCGGGGGCGCGGACCTGCTCTGCGCCTGTCGCGACACTCTGGTGCGGTGGGGCAAGGACGCCCGCCGCACCGCCGGGCTGATGATCGGCCAGCCCGACTATGACGCCTATGTCGCCCATACGAAGGCGACCCACCCGGATCAGGAACCGCTGGACCGCACCGCCTTCTTCCGCCTGCATGAGGCGCGGCGGTTTGGCGAAGGGGGCGGCTTCCGCTGCTGCTGAAGGGCTGGGCCGCGCCCCGACGGTTACAGGTGATCATACCTTGTTACGGCGACGGGGTTGCAACCGCGCGCGCTCCGTCCCACTAAGGCGCCAATCATAAATAACCCTTGGTTCAGGAGACCTCGCCCCATGACCGTTCGCGTCGCCATCAACGGCTTCGGCCGCATCGGCCGCCTCGTCCTTCGCTCCATCGTCGAGCACGGCCGCAAGGACATTGAGGTCGTGGCGATCAACGACCTGGGTCCGGTCGAGACCAACGCCCACCTGTTCCGCTATGACTCGGTGCACGGCCGCTTCCCCGGCACGGTCACGACCGGCGAGGACTGGATCGACGTCGGCACCGGCAAGATCAAGGTCACGGCCGAGCGCGACCCGGCCAACCTGCCGCACGCCGAGCTGAAGGTGGACATCGCCCTGGAATGCACGGGCATCTTCACCTCCAAGGACAAGGCCTCTGCTCACCTGAAGGCGGGCGCCAAGCGCGTGCTGGTCTCGGCCCCTGCCGACGGCGCCGACAAGACCATCGTCTTCAAGGTCAACCATGAGACCCTGACGGCCGACGACATCGTCGTCTCCAACGGCTCGTGCACGACCAACGCCCTGGCCCCGGTGGCCAAGGTGCTGCACGACCTGTTCGGCATCGAGCGCGGCTACATGACCACCATCCACGCCTACACCGGCGACCAGCCGACGCTGGATACGATGCACAAGGACCTGTACCGCGGCCGCGCCGCCGCCCTCAGCATGATCCCGACCTCGACCGGCGCCGCCAAGGCCCTGGGCCTGGTCCTGCCGGAACTGAAGGGCAAGCTGGACGGCTCGTCGATCCGCGTCCCGACCCCGAACGTCTCGGTCGTCGACCTGAAGGTCGTCGCCGGTCGCGAAGTCACGGTCGAGGAAATCAACGCCGCCCTGCTGGCCGCCGCGAACGGCCCGATGAGCGGCGTCCTGGCCACGACCACCGACCCGCTGGTCTCGGTCGACCTGAACCACGTCGCCGCCTCCTCGACCGCCGCCCTGCCCCAGACGCAGGTCGTCGACGGCAAGCTGGCCCGCGTCCTGACCTGGTACGACAACGAGTGGGGCTTCGCGACCCGCATGGCCGACACCGCCCTGGTGATGGCGAAGTTCCTCTGATCCGGCCTCGCGCCTGACAGACTGCTGACCTATGAGGGGCTCTCGCCGAACGGCTGAGAGCCCCTTGTTTCAAGACGACGGGCCCGCCGCCCAGATCAAAAGACGGATCACCGATGACCTTCCGCACCCTCGACGACGTTTCCGACCTTTCGGGCAAGACCGCCCTGGTCCGCGTGGACTTCAACGTGCCGATGGAGGACGGGAACGTCACTGACGACACCCGGCTGAAGGCCGCCCTGCCGACCATCCACCGCCTGCGAGAGGCGGGCGCCAAGGTGGTGCTGCTGGCCCACTTCGACCGCCCCAAGGGCGAGCGCGTGCCGTCGATGAGCCTGAAGCCGGTCGTTCAGCCGCTGGAGATGCTGCTGCACGGCCCCGTGCGCTTCGCTGACGACTGCGTGGGCGACGAGGCCAAGACCGCCGTGGCCGATCTGGACGCGGGCGGCGTGCTGCTGCTGGAAAACGTCCGCTTCCACAAGGGCGAGGAAAAGAACGACCCGGCCTTCGCCCAACAGCTGGCGGAACTGGGCGACCTCTACGTCAACGACGCCTTCTCGGCCGCGCACCGCGCCCACGCCTCGACCGAGGGTCTGGCCCGCCTGCTGCCCGCCTATGCCGGTTGCGCCATGGCGCGCGAGCTTGAGGCGCTGGATGCGGCGCTGGGCAAGCCGCAGAAGCCGGTCATCGGCATCGTCGGCGGCGCCAAGGTCTCGACCAAGCTGGACCTGCTGAAGAACCTGGTCGCCAAGCTGGACTACCTGGCCATCGGCGGCGGCATGGCCAACACCTTCCTGTTCGCCCAGGGCGTCGATGTCGGCGGTTCGCTGTGCGAGAAGGATCTGGCCGACACCGCTCGCGAGATCATCGAGGAAGCCCGTCGCCAAGGCTGCGAACTGCTTCTGCCGGTCGACGTCGTGGTCGCCAAGGGCGTCAAGCCGGGCATCGAATCGGGCGTGCGCGCCCTGGACCGCATCGCCGCCGACGACCTGATCCTGGACGCCGGGCCGGAGACGGTCGCCCGCCTGAACCGCGCCATGGACCTGTCGAAGACCCTGATCTGGAACGGCCCGCTGGGCGTGTTCGAGGTCCCGCCCTTCGACAAGGCCACGGTCGAGGCCGCCAAACACGCCGCTGAACTGGCCAAGGCCGGCAAGCTGGTCGCCGTGGCCGGCGGCGGCGACACCGTCGCGGCCCTGAACCACGCGGGCACGGCCGACGACATGACCTTCGTCTCCACCGCGGGCGGCGCCTTCCTGGAATGGATGGAAGGCAAGGTTCTGCCGGGCGTCGAAGCCCTGCGCGCCGCTTAAGCGCAACCATCAAGGCGAGGGCTGTTCGCGGCCCTCGCTCCTGACGTCCGAAGCTTTAGTCTTCGCCGTCCATATCGACGGCGCGCGCGACCAGATCGCGCCACGTCGGGTCGGTGTCGTCCACCAGATCGACGTCGTCCAGCAGAGCCACCGCCCCGCCGCCGTCCGGCATGATCAAGCCCAGCACTTCCATCAGATCGCCGTCGGGCCCGACGTGGGCTTCGGCCTGGACGATCACGGCCGCCTGCTCGCCGTCCTCCTCCCACCAGATCACGGGCTGAGGCAGTTCCATGTCGATGACGCGCGCCTCTTCCGTATCGCCCAGGGCGAAGACGGCCTTGCCCGCCTGGACATCATCCAGCGTCGCCACCGCGCCGGCGAAGGGCGTCAGCCGCGACCAGTCGTCGACGTCGAAACCGCCGCCGTCCTCGTCCAGCGCATCATCATTCTGGCCCATGGCCGCTCCCTGGTCTGACGCTGTTCACGCGTCGGAACCCCATAGGGCTTCAGCGCACAAAGTCCACTAAGCCGCGGCGCTGTAACCCGGCGTGACTTCCCCCGCCCGAACGGCTAAGAGGTCGGGCAAAATCATAACCGGTTCAGGAGACTATCCATGGCGCGCATCACGCTGCGACAACTGCTCGACCACGCGGCGGAGCACGACTACGGCCTGCCCGCCTACAACATCAACAATATGGAGCAGGGCCTGGCCATCATGGAGGCCGCCGACGCCGTCAACGCGCCGGTCATCATCCAGGCCTCGCGCGGCGCCCGCTCCTACGCCAACGACATCGTCCTGGCCAAGCTGATCGACGCCCTGGCCGAACTGTACCCGCACATCCCGGTCTGCATGCACCAGGACCACGGCAACGGCCCGGCGACCTGCGCCACCGCCATCCAGTACGGCTTCACCTCGGTGATGATGGACGGCTCGCTGGAAGAAGACGCCAAGACCCCCGCCTCCTACGAGTACAACGTCGAAGTGACGCGCCGCGTCACCGAAATGGCCCACAGCTGCGGCGTCTCGGTCGAGGGCGAACTGGGCGTTCTGGGCAGCCTCGAGACCGGCATGGGCGAGGCCGAGGACGGCCACGGCTTCGAAGGCAAGCTGGACCACTCGGCCCTGCTGACCGACCCGGATCAGGCCGTCGACTTCGTCAAGGCCACCAAGGTCGACGCCCTGGCCATCGCCATGGGCACCAGCCACGGCGCCTACAAGTTCACGCGCCAGCCGGACGGCGAAGTCCTGGCCATGAACGTGATCGAGGAAATCCACCGCCGCCTGCCCAACACCCACCTGGTGATGCACGGCTCGTCCTCAGTGCCGCAGGACCTGCAGGACATCATCAACCAGTATGGCGGCCAGATGCCCCAGACCTGGGGCGTGCCGGTCGAGGAAATCCAGCGCGGCATCAAGAACGGCGTGCGCAAGGTCAACATCGACACCGACAACCGCATGGCCATGACCGGCGCCATCCGCAAGGTGCTGGCCGAGAAGCCGAGCGAGTTCGACCCGCGCGCCTATCTGAAGCCCGCCAAGGAAGCCATGCGCAAGCTGTGCATCGAGCGCTATCAGGCCTTCGGTTGCGAAGGCCAGGCATCCAAGATCAAGCCCCTGTCCACCGCCCAGATGGCCAAGCGTTACGCTTCGGGCGAACTGGACCCGCGCATCGGCTGATCGCCGGTTGCGTCCTGATCAGACGGAAACGCCCGCCTCCAGTCGATGGAGGCGGGCGTTTTCATCTTCACCAAACGCCGTAGCGGCCGCCGATCGCGCCGCGCACGGCTCGCGCCTCGATCTCGGCGTAGTGAAGCGCCTCCTCGGCCTGACGCGCATCCCGGCGGGCGTCGCGGATTTCCTCGCGCACCTCGCGGATACGGTCGCGGATGCGACGACGTTCCTCATCGGTCAGCCCTTCCTGACGCAGTTCGCGCTGCTTGGCTTCCAGCTTGTCCTCGCGATTGCCGATGCGGCCGATCGCCGAGTTCAATGCGCTCTCCGCCGAGCTCACCGCCTGCTCGACCGCATGGATGCGTCGTCCATCCTCATAGGCGGGCAGGAAGTCGCGCTCCTCGGCCGGGGCGCAGACTCCGCCATAGCTGTTCCCTTCACGACCCTGCCGGAATCCGTTCTCCCAAGTGCAATAGGTCCGCAACCCGTCCTCTCGCGAGGCCAGATAGGCGCTCATGTTCGGCGCCACCCCGTATTTGGCGCAGGCCTTGGCGTGATCGTCCAGGCGGCTGACCTGGCGTCCGGCCGCGCCGTCGCGCCAGCCCTGACCGCCCCAATCGCCGACAAGGCACTGGTCCTCGTTCATGGTGGCGCAACCCGACAGCAGGATCACGCCCGATACGGCGACAACAAAGGCGATCAGCGACTTCATCTTCGGCCCCTCCAGGGCGTATTGCGTGCGTTCAAGGACCGATGACGCCTCTCTGCGCAAGCCATGCTATTTCGCCCTATGGCCGATGAACCCTTGCTGACGGAAGACGACGAAACGCTTGAAGAGGCGCCCCGCGACGCCGTCGAGGTGATGCAGGCGCGCATCGACGCCTCGGGCGTGCGCCTGGACAAGGCATTGGCCGAGGCCTTCCCCGCCTTGTCGCGCGCCCGGCTCCAGGCCCTGCTGGCCGATGGCGCAGTGACCCGCGACGGGCAGGTCGTCTCCAGCGGCTCGGCCAAGGCCCGACCCGGCCTCTACGCCGTCGCCCTGCCGCCCGTCGCGCCGGCGACGCCGCAACCCGAATCCCTTCCGCTGACGGTTCTGTTCGAGGACGCCGACCTGATCGTCATCGACAAGGCGCCCGGCATGGCCGCCCACCCGGCGCCCGGCTGCGAGACCGGCACCCTGGTCAACGCGCTTCTGGCGCATTGCGGCGACAGCCTGTCCGGCATCGGCGGCGTCGCCCGCCCCGGCATCGTCCACCGCCTCGACAAGGACACCTCGGGCGTCATGGTCGCCGCCAAGTCCGACCGCGCTCACCTCGGCCTGTCCGCCCTGTTCGCCGCCCACGACATCGAACGCACCTATGTGGCCCTGACCCGCGGAGCTCCCACGCCCCAGAAAGGCCGCATCCAGACCCAGATCGGCCGCTCCAGCGGCGACCGCAAGAAGATGGCCGTGCTGCGTTCCGGCGGACGCGAGGCGATCACCGACTATGTGGTCCAGCAGACCTTCGGCCGCCCGGCCAAGGCTTCGAACGCCCCCTTGGCCGCCCGCGTCGCCTGCACTCTCCACACCGGCCGCACCCACCAGATCCGCGTCCACCTGGCGTCCAGAGGCGCGCCCCTGCTCGGCGATCCCGTCTACGGCTCGGGCAGCCCCTCCGCCCCCGTCCGCGCCGCCGTCGAGGCGGCCGGGCTGAAACGCCAGGCCCTGCACGCCGCCGTCCTCGGCTTCGTCCATCCTGTGACCGGTCAGGCGCTACGCTTCGAAACCGCTCCGCCCGAGGACATGCAACGCCTGGAAGCCCTTCTGGCCGACCTCTGAGGCGGCCCCGGAGCGCGCCGCTTTATTCGCAACAACATCTGTGCTAGATAACTGATCGACGACGACGGACCGTCGCCGCCGAATTGGGACAATCCGCCCCTTCCGCTTCGGGCAACGGATTCCCATCTTGTCAGTTGAGGGGCGAGGTGAAGATGCACGTCATGTGGTCGGAACCGTAGCGCCAGCTCATGCAGCCGGAGGGACCATATGGCCAACAATACGCTGACGGTGATGTCGCCCGAACAGGGACTGTCCCGTTATCTTACGGAAATCCGTAAGTTTCCCATGCTGACCAAGGACGAGGAGTTCATGCTCGCCAAGCGGTGGAGCGAACACCAGGATACCGAGGCCGCCCACCGACTCGTGACCTCTCACCTGCGCCTCGTGGCGAAGATCGCCATGGGTTATCGCGGCTACGGCCTGCCGATCGGCGAGGTGATCTCGGAAGGCAACGTCGGCCTGATGCAGGCCGTCAAGAAATTCGACCCCGACAAGGGCTTCCGCCTGGCGACCTACGCCATGTGGTGGATTCGCGCGTCCATTCAGGAATACATCCTGCGCTCCTGGTCGCTCGTGAAGATGGGCACCACGGCGGCGCAGAAGAAGCTGTTCTTCAACCTGCGCAAGGCCAAGAGCCAGATCTCGGCCTTCGAGGAAGGCGATCTGCACCCCGACCACGTCTCGCACATCGCCACCAAGCTGGGCGTGACCGAGCAGGACGTCATCGACATGAACCGCCGTCTCGGCGGCGACGCCTCGCTGAACGCTCCCCTGCGCGCCGACGGCGAAAGCGAGTGGCAGGACTGGCTGGCCGACGACAACGCCGTCAGCCAGGAGACCGAACTGGCCGAGAGCGAGGAAAAGTCGATCCGCATGGGCCTGCTGCAGGAAGCCATGGAAGAGCTGACCGACCGCGAGAAGCACATCCTGACCGAGCGCCGGCTCAAGGACGACCCGGTCACGCTCGAGGAACTGGCCGGTCAGTACGGCGTCAGCCGCGAGCGCGTCCGCCAGATCGAGGTCCGCGCCTTCGAAAAGCTGCAGAAGGCCATGCGCGCTGCGGCTGAGGAACGGAACCTGGTCGACGCCTGACGTCGACCCGTCTCCTAACCCGCCCGCGCCAGGGTCTCGGGCGGCGCCAGCTTCAGCACCGCCTGAACCGGCGCCGTCAGCGAAGCCCTGGTCGGCGCTCCGGCGGCCAGCACCGTGTCCAGTCCGGCCGCGGCGATGGCCAGCGGCGCATCGCCCGTCTTGATGGCCAGGGCCTTCAAGGTCTCGGCCTGCTGCTTGATGGCGCGCACGGCCTGCAACGGGTCGCTGTCGAACTGCGCCAGGGCCGAGAACAGGATCCGCATCGCCTGATCCTTGACCGCCACCGCGGCCTCGGCGCCCGAGCGCGGCTTGTCCGCCCGTCGCTTCTGCGGGCCAGCGTAGTCGTCCGAGTTGAAGCGCCGCCGGTCCGGTCCGACATAGCCCACCGCCTCGACCCAGTCGCGCGGCTTGGTCGCCAGATTCTCGATCCGCCGCTGCAGGTCGCCGCTGGTGAAGGGCTTTCTCAGGAACTCATGCACGCCGGAGTCCCGCGCGCCCTTGATGGCGCTGGCGGTCGCCTCGGCTGTGACCATGATGATCGGCGCGCGCCGGCACGACAGGCTGGAGCGACGGATACGCCGCACCAGAGCCTCGCCGTCCAGCTTCGGCCCCGCCCGCTCGGTGCAGATCAGCCCCGGCTCCATCTCCCGCGCCAGGTCCAGCACGCGCGACTCGTCGCCTTCGACCACCACCTCGCGCGACCCAAACCCCTTGAGCAGATCCATCAGCAGGCGCGCGGCGGCGGGATTGGGATCGACGATCAGCACGCGCCGCACCACCGGCGCGATCCTCTGCATCGTCTTGGCGTCTAGGGCGAACACGGGGCGAGCTCCATTCCAGAGCCCGACCCTATGCTCGACGGGTTAAGGCGTCGTTGCCTTATCCCAAAATGTAAACTCAGCCTTGGAAGGGATCGCGCATCAGAATGGTGTCGTCACGCTCGGGGCTGGTCGACAGCAGGGCCACCGGCGCGCCGATCAGCTCCTCGATCCGCCGCACATACTTCAGCGCATGGGCGTTCAGATCCTTGAAGCTGCGGACGCTGCCCGTGCTCTCGGTCCAGCCTTCCAACTCCTCGAACACCGGCTCGGCCGAGGCCTGATCCTTCAGGCTGGACGGCAGATAGTCCAGCACCTCGCCATTGATGCGATAGCCGACGCAGATCTTCAGCGTCTTCAGCCCGTCCAGCACGTCCAGCTTGGTCAGGGCGATGCCGTCGATGCCGTTGATCGCCACCGACTGGCGCACCAGCACGGCGTCGAACCAGCCGCAGCGGCGCGACCGGCCCGTGTTCACGCCGATCTCACGCCCCACCACCGCCAGGTGCTGGCCGACCTCGTCGTTCAGTTCGCAGGCGAAGGGCCCTTCGCCCACACGGGTCGTATAGGCCTTCACGATGCCCAGCACGTAACCGACGCCGCGCGGACCGATGCCCGAGCCCGCCGCCGCCTGCCCGGCGACCGTGTTGGACGACGTCACATAGGGATAGGTGCCGTGGTCCACGTCCAGGAAGGCGCCCTGCGCTCCCTCGAACAACACGCGTTTGCCCGCCTTCTGGGCCTGATCCAGCACGCGCCACGCCGGCTTGACGTAGGGCAGGATCATCGGCGCGATCTCCAGAAGTTGCGCCAGCAGGGCCGCCGGGTCGATCGGTTCGAGCCCCAGACCGGCGCGAAGCGGATCGTGGTGCGAGCGCAGGCGGTCGATCTTTACCTTCAGGTCTTCTTCATTGGCCAGGTCGCAGACGCGGATGGCGCGGCGGCCGACCTTGTCCTCATAGGCCGGACCGATGCCGCGACCGGTCGTGCCGATCTTGGCCCCCGGCGCGCTGGCGGCGGCCTCGCGCGCCACGTCCAGCGCCGGATGGATCGGCAGGATCAGGCAGGCGTTGTCGGCGATGGTCAGGATGTCGGGGGTGATGGCCACGCCCTGGGCCTGGATCTTCTCGATCTCGCCGACCAGGTGCCAGGGATCGACGACCACGCCGTTGCCTATGATCGAGGGCTTGCCCTGCACCACGCCCGAGGGCAGCAGCGCCAGCTTGTAGACCTTGCCGTCGACGACCAGGGTGTGGCCCGCGTTATGGCCGCCCTGGAACCGCACCACCATGTCGGCGCGATTGGACAGCCAGTCCACGATCTTGCCCTTGCCCTCGTCGCCCCATTGGGCGCCGACCACCGCGACGTTCGCCAAGACCGTTTCTCCGCAATCCAGAATGCGGTGGGAGCCTATAACCCCTGAATCGTCCGGAGTCGCCCCACTCGCACGGAATGAGGTGCAGAATTATCCCGCCAACTCGCCGACCGCCGTCTGGAACGCCCATTCCAGCCACGGCGTCGCGGCCACGACGTCCGCCGTCTCGATCGTGCAGCCGCACCACAGACGCAGGCCCGGCGGGGCGTAACGATGCGGCTCCATGTCATAGACCGCCCCCTCGCCTTCCAGCAGCGCCTTGAACCGCTTCACGAAGGCCTTCTGGCCCGCCTCGTCCATCGCCGCGATGCGCGGATCGACGAACTTCAGACAGACCGAGGTGGTCGAACGGATTTCCTCCCGCTCCGGCAGGAAGTCGATCCAGTCGGTCCGCTGCACCCACCCGGCCAGGGCCGCATAGTTGGCGTTGGTGCGCGCGATCAGCGCAGGCAGGCCGCCCACGGCCTTCGCCCAGTCCAGGGCGTCGATCCAGTCCTCGATGGTCAGGATCGAAAAGGTGTTCATCGCCACCCCGTCCGCCAGGGTCCGATCAAAGCCCTTCTTGTCGACGATCCGCAGCACCTTGGGCACTGCCCGATCCGGGCGATAGGCGTCCAGCCGCGCCACGGCGCGCGGCGACAGCACCATCAGGCCGATGCCCGCCTCGCCGCCCAGCGCCTTCTGGAAGCTGAAGGTGGTCACGTCCAGCTTGTCCCACGGCAGGTCCATCGCGAACGCCGCCGAGGTCGCATCGCAGATCGTCAGCCCCTCGCGGTCGTCGGCGATCCAGTCGCCGTCCGGCACGCGCACGCCCGAGGTCGTGCCGTTCCACGGGAACACCACATCCTTCTTCGGATCGACCCTCGCCAGGTCCGGCAGATCGCCCCACGGCGCCGTCAGAGCCTCGGGCTCCAGCCCCAGATGATCCTTGACGTCGGTCAGCCAGGTCAGGCCGAAATTCTCATAGGCGACCACCTGCACCGGCCGCTCGCCCAACATGCACCACAGCGCCGCTTCGACCGCCCCCGTGTCCGATCCCGGCGTATAGAGCATGACATAGTCGTCCGGCGGGCTCAGCACCTCGCGCGTCAGCCGCAGTCCATGCGCGAACCGCTCGACCACTTCCGGCGCGCGGATGCCCCGCCCCATCAGGTTCGTCGGCAGGTTCGCCAACTCCCAGCCCGGACGCTTGGCCGTCGGCCCGGCAGAGAACCAGGGGCGAGCGGGCTTGGCGGCAGGCTTGGGCGTCATGTCAGTCTCTGAAGTCTCGCAGGAGAGGAGGAAGGCCAAGCCTTTAGGCCATCAACGGCCGGGCTTGTAGGGCCGGCGTTCACGCCATTCGGTCGCAAACCGGACCAGTTCGTCGTCCGGCGTCTCGGGCAGCGTCACCACCAGCCTGGCCATCAGGTCGCCGCGCCTGCCGTTCGCATAGGCGCCGCGCCCCTTCAGCCGCAGCACCTTGCCCGAGTTCGAGCCCTTGGGAATGGTCATCATTACCGCGCCCTCGGGCGTCGGCACCTGGATCTTGCCGCCCAGCACCGCGTCCGGAACCGACACCGGCAGGTCCATCGTCAGATCGGCACCGTCGCGCTTGAACACCGGATGCGGCTGGATGCGCAGTTCGATCAGCGCGTCGCCTGACTGACCGCCCCGCCCCGGGGCGCCCTGCCCCTTCAACCGAATGGTCTGGCCTTCAGACGCCCCCTTGGGGATGGTCACGTCCAGCATCCGTCCATCCGAGAACTGGATACGGCGCGTGGTCCCGGCGATGGCGTCCTCAAGGCTGATATCCAGCGTGGCGCGCACGTCCTGCCCGCGCCCGCCGCCGAACCCGCGCCCAGCGTTACGCGCCCCGCCGCCGAAGGCGCCGAAAATCTCTTCCAGATCGATGTCGTCGAAGCTGGCCCGCCCGCCGGGACCGCCTTCGCCGCGCCCGCCGAAGCCGAAGCCGCCGAAACCGCCGCCGCCCGGACGTCCGCCCTGCCCTGCGCCGCCGAAGCCGCGGAACTGCTCGCGTCCGTCAGCGTCGATCTCGCCGCGATCATATTTGGCGCGCTTCTCGGCGTCGCCCAGCAGGTCGAAGGCGGCGGTGATGCGCTTGAACCGCTCCTCGGCGGCCTTGTCGCCGGGGTTCTTGTCGGGGTGCAGTTCCTTGGCCAGCTTGCGGAACGCCTTCTTGATCTCGTCCGCGCTCGCGCCCTTGGAAACGCCCAGTTCCTGATAGGGATCGCCAGCCAATTTTCGCTCCACTCCGGATCAACACAGACCAGAGCGTCAGTTAAGCCATGCGCCCGCCCGCCGAAAGGGGCGAAAGGCCTTTCTGCCCCCCTCTCCCGGCGGGGAGGGCTTGAGCGCACGAGAGCGCAGCGATCGTTCTTGCGCAAAAGGGTGAGGGGCTTGTCCTCTCCGTCGGCGCAAGCCGTCGCGCAAGACGAGCTACGGCCTGCGGCCGACTTCAGCCGCGAACCCTCACCCTTTCGCCTTAGCCAATAGCTTCGCTCTTGGAGGCTCAAGCCCTCTCCCAACAGGAGAGGGCCTTGTATCTCACAGCCCCGCCACCGCCTCCGCGCCCCAGCCGTACCCGTCGCCCCACTGGGCCACGGCGACCTTGGCTACGGAGCCGACGCCCCCGGGAAAGTCCGCCGCGACCTCTACCGCGCCATAGACCGCCGCCAGCTCCTCGACCTCCCAGACCCGACGCTCGGCATCCCCGTCCAGCACCCGCACCCGAAACCGCCTCGGATCGACCTCGACCGGCTCACCTTCCCAACCGTCGCCGCTCAGACGCACGCGCGACAGCCAGCTCAACCGCCATCCGCCGCCCTCCGGCCTCGCCTTCAGATGCGCCGGTCGCCACGGCGCCGCATTCCGGTTGCTCCAGACGAAGCCGGCCTCCGTCGTCCCCGCCCCGCCCGGCGGCGAACCCACAGGCCCCGCCCGCCAGATCCGCGGCAATCCGCGCTCGACCGCATCCACCTCAGCCCGCGCCATGCCGCGCTCCAGCACCACGACCAGCGCCCCCGGTTCCGCCCCGCGCGCGGCCGCCTCTTCCGTCCCCAGCTGTCCGCGCAACAAGCCGCTCAACCGCCACACGTCTCCGCCGACCAGTTCGGCCCGACGGAACTGCACCAGTTCCCACCCGTCCGCACTGCGCACCGCCAGCAGATTGGCGCCCGACAGCACCGCCTCGACCGCCCGGCTCTGCGGCGCCTGCCCCTCGATCCGCACGTTCAGCACGCCCGTCTCGTCCCAGCGCCCGACCACGCCGGGCCGCAAGGGCGCCGTCAGCGTTCCCACCGTCGCGGGCGTTTCCACCAGCGCCCTCTGCGTCAGACTGTCGACCGAGCCCCCGCCATGCAGCGCCATCGGCGTCCACGGCTCGGCCGCCGCCGCGACCACCGGCCGCCCGTCCGCCTCCTCGCCCGGCAAAGGCGGCAGGTCCAACAGTTTCAGGAACGGCGCCCCCACAGTCGCCGCCCCGCCGCTCTCCCCACGCCAGTCCTCCGGCGCATCCACAACGGCGACCTCGATCACCGGAGCCAGCACCGCGCTGGGCGTCTCGTCCCAGTCCAGCCGCTCGACGCGCCAGTCGCCCGCGCGCCCCTCCACCGCCATCACATCGCCCGGCTCCAGCCTCAGCGCCTCCAGCGGCCCCAGCTTCAGCGTCAACCGCTCGGCCGTCTCGCCCGCCAACAGCCGCTGCGCCGCCGCCGTCGCCAGCCCGACCCCGACCACGGCAGGCAAGGCCGCGTCCACGCCGCCCCCCTCGCCCTCGCCGCGCACCGTCACCGCGCCCAACTGATAGTCCGCCGCCTCGTCGATGAAGCGCATCCGCGCCGCGCCGGGCCGTGGCGTCAATCGCCGATCCGCCGCCTCGCTCCCGCCCTTGTCAGGCAGGGCTAGAGCCGCCTGATGCAGCGTCATCTCCCGCGCCGTCTCGCCCAGCACGGCTGCCCGACCATCACGCTCGGCCGTCGTCGCCCCCAGCGCCTGCACCAGCGGCGACAAGGCGTCCTTCGTCGCCATCGGCCGGTCGATGACATAGCCCGTCACCGCGCCGTCCACCGCCCCGACCGTATAGTCCGCCTCAGACAGTCCCCCGCGCTTCAGGATGGCCTCGATCAGGCCGCGCGCATCCCCGCCCATCCGCCCGTTCAGCCAATGCCCCGTGCGCCAGGCGCCCGCGTCCGCCCACACCTGATCCAGCGCCGGAAACGCCGGATAGGGCCGCGCGTCCCAGCACCAGACGTCCGCCCCTTCCAGCATCCGCCCGCCATAGACGCCCGAGACCGGGTTGTTCGCCGGCTGCGCATAATGCCCCAGCACCGCCTCGATCAGACGCCGCTGCATCCGGTCGTCGCGCGCGCCGGTCGAGTGCGGCGGCAAGGCGTTCTCGCTGCTCTTCGGGTCCTGAAACAGGTTCGGCGCATTGCCCCCGCGATCCACCGCCGCACAGCCGAACTCAGTCAGCCGAATAGGCTTCATCCCCGGAACCCAGGCCGTCGGCTCCGCCTGCCGCACCCCGCCGACGCGCTCATGGTGCGGGTTCGACCACCAGCCCTTCAGATCCTTGTAGCGCCAGATCCAGTCCTCGCCGTGGGCGCCGTCCTCGATCGCCGTGCGCTGCTGCGCCGCCCGGTCGACCGCGTCGGCGTAGAACCAGTCATACCCTTCGCCGCCCGCCACCTGCGCCGCCAGATAGGCCGCATCCGACGCCCCCTTGAACACCTCCGCATCCCGCCCGCCGTCGCCGCCGCGCCAGTCGCCCATCGGCGGATACCAGTCGATCCCGACGTAATCGATGTTCGGGTCCGCCCACAAAGGATCGAGGTGAAAGCGCACCTCTCCATCCCTCTGCCAGCCGAAATACTCCGACCAGTCGGCGGCGTAGCTCAGCTTCACCCCCGGCCCGACCACCGCCCGGCACTCGGCCGCCAGCGCCCGGAACTGCGCCACCGCCGGAAAGCCGCCACTGGCATCGCGCGTCCCCGTCAGCCCCCGCATCTCCGAGCCGATCAGCAGGCCGTCCGCCCCCTCATCCGCCGCGATCCGGGCGTAGTGCAGCGCCAGCCGCCTCAGCCCCCAGCCGTCCGCCGCGCCGAACAGGGCCGCGACCTCCGCCGTCGCCCCCGCCCCGTCCATTCCCGTGATCCGCCCGCGCCACGGATAGCCGGGGCAGTCCATGAAGACGAAGGGATACAGCGTCACCTCCAGCCCGCGCGCCTTCAGCGCCCGGATCGCTTGACGCACGCTGTCGTCCGAGGGCGTCCCGCCATAGGCCGGGCCGCCGCCCGTCTGTGAGATCAGATGAGCGTCCGCACGCCCCAGCCCCGCCACGCTCCAAACCAGCGGCCGAGTCGGCTTGTCGCGTCGCTCCACCCCCGGCCGGATACGGCAGTGACCCATCCGCACGTCATCGCCGAACCAGCCGACCACCAGACTGACCCGCTTCAACCTCGGCGCCTGGGCCGTCAGCTGATCCAGCGAGGCCTCCAGGTCCGTCTGACCCGCCGTCAGATGCACGTTCTCCGGCGTGGACCTCGCCAACCCCTCGCGCCGCATCACCGGCTCGGTCGCCAGGCAGAACTCCCCCGCGCCGGGGATCAGGCACACGCCCTCCAGCCGATCTTCCAGCTGGGGCGCCACCCCCTGCGGCCGACGGAAAACCTCGAACGCCAGTTGCGGCGGCCGGTCGCCATAGGCGTCCAGCGGCAGATCCTCGAACACCACATATGCCGTCCCGCGATAGGCGGGCGCCCGTCCCTCCACCGCCTCGATCAGCGGGTCGGGCGTCTGATCCTCCGTCCCACGATGCAGCCGCATCGTCACGCCCGCCATGTCCATCGGCTGACCATCCGCCCAGACACGCCCGATCCCGTCGATCGCGCCCTCGCACAGGGCCACGGCGAAGCTCAGCGAATAGGCGTAGTCGACCGTTTTCTGACCGCCCTTGCCGCCCGATCGCTTCTCCTTGCGCTCCAGAAAGCGCGCGGCCCAGATCACCTGGCCGACCACCCGCGCCCGACCGAAGACGCAGGCCATCGGCGCCCCCTCGGCCGAGGATTGCAGCTTCAGCCCCTCCAGCCTCGGCCCGACCTGCCGCGCGTGCGACAGGCCGGCGACCAGCCAGTTGTCCGCCGCCCGCCCCAGCACGCCGCCGATAAAGCCCCCGATCGGCCCGCCCAGCGCCGACCCGATCCCGCCCAGAACGACCTGCGCCATGCCTGCTCCTTCTTATATTTCGGGCCAACGAAACGCCGCGACCAAGCGCCTGCGCCACCACGCCCCCATCCAGCTCTCGACCACCGACCGTCCCCAATAGGCGTGGATCATCCGCCGCTCCGGCCCCGCAACCTCGCTCAGGATCGCGCAGTGCTTGGCCGGACACCCCGCCGCCATGCGGAACAGCAGCACATCGCCCAGCCCCGCCTGCTCCGGCGCAATCTCCACCAGCCGCCGCCGCGCCGCGGTCCACAGCGTCTCCTCGCCCCCGACCTCGGCCCAGTCGGGGCGATAGGGCGGCGGCGCCTCCGGCTCCTCGCCGACCACCTCGCGCCACACCCCGCGCACCAGGCCCAGACAGTCCGCCCCCTCGCCCTTCACGCTGGCCTGATGCCGATAGGGCGTCCCCAGCCAACCGCGTGCAGCCGCCACGACCCCCACGCGCCACGCCTCTCCCTCCCCTTCATGGGGAGGGTGGTCGCGCAGCGACCGGGTGGGGAGGACCAGGTGATCAGGACGCGGCGCTTGCCCAACCGCACCGCCCCCACCCGGCTTCGCCTTCGGCTCAACCATCCTCCCCGGGACGGTGAGGGAGAAATCAGCGCCGCCCCTCATCGCCTGCGGCTCCGGCCGTCATTGCGTCCCGCCACCGGCCGCGCCGTCAGGAAGTCCTCGCCCGGAATGTCCGGAAATCCCTGGAAGTTGACCCCGTTCGCGAAGACCCCCACGCAGGTCGCCCACCGCTTGTCGCAACTGCGGCCCGCGACCGCCGCCGCGCCCAATCGGCAACGCCCGTCGCCCAGCACCGCGTCGCAGCCCCGGCCGTAGGTCCGCCCCACCACCGGCTCCAGCGCCGCCATCGGCCCGTCCAGATCGGCGACGAAGCGCCCGTTCTCGCGCCGTATCCGCGCCAGCCTTCCCTTCCACAGCCGCACCCTCAGGTCCGACCGCATCCAGTCCACGCGCCACAGCTCGACCTCGGCGGCGTCATACCGCCCCGCCGCTATGTCCTCTTCGGTGATCGCCGCATCATCCAGCCCGCCCGAGGCCGACAGCGCACCCGCCGACAGCCCGACCTCGCCGTCGCCCGCCCCGCCGGTCCAGCCGCTGGCCGCCCGGCACGCCACGCCCTCAACCTCCAGATCGCGGTCATGATCGGTGAAGCCCATCGCCCGCCCATCCGCCCGCCTCAGCAGCCAGACATGACACAGCGTCGCCGCCTCGCTCTCGATGCGGGCGGCCAGTTCGTCCGGAACATTCCGCATGGCTCAGACCCGCACCTCGATCAGAGGCATGGCGACCATCCGCCCGGCGCCGAAGCTCTCCAGCGTCACCTCCATCCGGTCCGCGTCGAACCGCACCGGCACGTCAAAGGCGAACCCCGCCGTCACCACCGCGCCATCCGGCGGCGCCGTCGCCAGCGTCACCCGCCCCGTCGTCGCCTCCAGCGAGAAGGCCGCCGTCTCCACGCCCGCCACCGCGACCCGCACCGATCCCTCGACCGGCTTGGCGACGACCCGCCGATGATCGCCGTAAGCCTTGCTCAACTGAAAGACGCGCGCCTGCCCGTCTCCCGCCCCGATCGCCTGATCCAGCGGCGTCACGGCCGCCCCCGGCGCCCCGCTCCTGAAGTCCGCAAAGTCGCGAAACCGGAACCCGTTCAGCCGCCCGCGCCGCGCCTCGAAAAACGCGGTCAGCGCCGCCATGTCGTCCAGCGACCGCAACCCCGCCCCGATCAGATAGCGTCTGCGCCCGTCCGCCCACGGCGTCGAGCGGCGCTCGAACCCTGACGCCAGCGTCGTGATCTCCGTCCTCCGCTCGACCCCGCCGGTCGAGCCGAACGCCAGCCGCGCAGGCAGGCGCACCTCATGAAAGGCCATGCGTCCTCGCTACTTTGATGTGGATTGCGTCCCGTCGCGGGACAGATTGCGAACGTTTCGCGAAAAACTTCACCCGACGGCAGTCTTCGGGTTGTCCGAACGGCCAGGCTCAGCCATGCTTTCGTCACAACACGGCCAAGCCGGAAACAAGACAGGAGATCCGCGTGCGCGGCGAAATTCTCAGCTATGACGACGTCTCGGGCACGGGCCTGATCAGCGGCGACGACAGCATCCGCTACGGCTTCACGCGCGCGGACATCCAGGCTGGCGGAACCGTCGCCGTCGGCGCTCGCGTCGACTTCGTGCCGGAAGGCATGGAGGCGACCCAGATCATGATCCTGGCCTCCACCGCCCCCGCCGCCGCCTTCGGCCAGGCCGCCGCCTCGTCGACGGGCGGCGCCCCGCTCGGCGCCTATGACTTCGCCACGGCCATGCTGTCCTTCAACGGCCGTCTGCGCCGCCAGCATTTCTGGATCAGCTGGCTGATCCTGCTCGGCGCCGGCGTGGTGCTGGGCTGGATTCCCATCCTCGGCGGCCTGATCTCGCTCGCGCTGATCTGGCCGAACCTGGCCATCACGGTGAAACGCCTGCACGACATGGGCAAGTCCGGCTGGTTCGCCGTCATCCCCTGGGTCGCCAACATCATCGGCTTCTTCATGATCATCGGCGCCGTCGGCACCGCCATCATCACCAATCCGCAAGCCTTCGAGAGCGAAGATCCCTCCGTGGCCCTGTCCATGCTGGGCTCGATGATGGGCGGCCTCAGCATCATGCTGCTGGTCGGTCTCGGCTTCCTCCTCTGGATCGGCATCGTCGACAGTCAGAAGGGCGACAACAAGTTCGGCCCCAACCCCAAGGGCGAGTAATCGACCCACCGGTCTGTAAAGGGACGCCTCCGGGCGTCCCTTTCTTTTTGCGCTATCGCTCGACGCGCGACGCCTCGCTGCTTGAGCTTGCCCGGCTATCGCCGGGCGCCCGGCGCCTCGCGACTTCAGCGCGCCCCCAACGCCGTCGCCCGCGCCAGCATCCGTGCGATCTGCGTCTCTGACCGCAACAGTCCCTCGGCCCCGCCGTCCACCGTGACGTTCACCGTGACACCAGGCGCTCCGCCCATGGGCTCGATCGTCCCGGCGCCCTCCGGACGGAACACCTCCGGTCCGCGCTCTCCGACCAGATAGGCGCCGCCGCCAAGCACCGGGCCGCCGTCCGCCCGCGCCCCGCCGAAGCCGCCCAGCGCCGCCGCTATCGCCCCGCTCAGCCCGCCGCCGCGCGTCCCCGCCGCCGCATTGACCGCATTCAGCACCGCCCGCGCCAGTTCGGCCAGCGTCACCTCCCCATCCGCCGCCGCCCGCGTCAGCGACTTCGTCAGGCTGGCCCCCGCGCGCCCGAAGGCGTCCTCGATCGAGGCCGCCGCCCGTTCCGCCGGTTCCTTCAGCGCCTCCAGCGCCGCCGCAGCCTCCGCCGCCTTCACCGGCACGGCGTCGATCCCGTCCGGCCTGAAACCATCAGTCATCCGGCCACATCTCCTGCATCCGTTCCAGTTCGCCGCGCCCCAGCGGCGCCGCCTGAACCGGCCCCGCCGTCAGCATCCGCCACTCCTTCAGCGACAGGCGCCAGAACCCTTCCGGCCCCACGCCCATCCGCGCCGCCGCCTGCATCATCTCCGCCCATTGACGGTCTTGGGGCGTCATCAGGCCGCCGCCGCAAAAGCCTTCGCCACCGCCTCCGCCGCCTCACGCGGATCGACCGGCGCCCTCGCCAGTTCATCCGCCAGAGCCCCCTCGCCGCCGCCGCGCAGCAAGGCCGCCAGCACCACCATCAGATCCCGCGCCGACAGCGAGCGCATCCGCTCGGCCAGCGCCGCCATCCCGGCGACGCCCAGCCCGGTCTCAATCTCCGCCAACGCCCCCAGCGTCAGACACAGCCTCCGCTCCGCCCCCGCCAGCCCTGCGACGACCTCGCCCCGCACGCCGTTCACCATCACAGCGCCGAGAACGTCACTTCGCCCGCGCTGGCCAAGCTCAGCGCAAAACTCGCCTCGCCCTCGTGCTCGCCGGCGTATTCCAGCGCCGCCACCAGGAACGGCCCCTCCAGCACCCCGAAATCCGGCACGATCAGCCGCCACGTCTTCGCCGCCTGCTCAAAGAAAGCCTCGCGGATCAGGGCGTCCGAAGCCGCGTCGCGGAATATTCCCTGCCCCGACACCGCCGCCGACTTCACGCCCGCCCCCGCCAGCAGTTCGCGCCACCGTCCGGCGCTGTCGCTGTCGGTCGCGTCCACCGTCTTGGCGTTCAGCGAGATCGCCCTCGCCCTCAGCCCCGCCACCGTGGTGAAGGCGCCGCCCGCGCCCTCGATCTTCAGCAGGATGTCCTTGCCCCGTTGCGCGCTCATCTCAAATTTCCTCCGTCACGGCTCTCAGCCGCATCACCGCCCACGCCCGCTTCAGGTCCGGGCTGCGGAACAGGTCCGTAAACGTCACGCCCAGACTGACCGCCTTCACCCCGTCCGCCTCCAGCGGCGCATCGGCGAGCCGCGCCCGCACCGCCGCCGCCACGGCCCGCGCCTCCTCCAGCCCCCTGAACCGGCTGGCGCAGGTCAGGGTCAGCCGCTGCTCCACCCCGCCGCCGTCGGCGTTCAGCGGTCGGCTTTCGCACCGCCCGATCACCAGATGCGGAAACCCCGCCCCCTGCGGCGCCTCATCCCAGACCCGCACCGGATCGCCCAACAGAGCCTGCAACGCCCCGTCGCCGCCCAGATGCGCGATCAGCGCCTTCACCAGCGCCCCTTCATGATCCTTCATCGCGCCCGCTCCAGGTTCAGCCGCAGCCGGCCCGCCGCCTTCGGATCGGCCTCGATCCCGACCAAGGCCCAGTCCGCTCCGCCGAAGCGCGCCACCAGCCCCTCCTCCAGCCGCGGATCGGCCCGCACCGTGGCGCTCAGCGTCTCCACCGCCCGCGTCACGCCCGCTTCCGTCCGCTCGCGCCGCCTGCGCGCGCCCAGCGCCAGCCACAGCGACCCCACCGGCTCATAGCTGACGACCTGCCCGCCATAGGGGGTCTGCGCCGTCACCGGCCGCACCAGCGACGCCACCACCTTCATCGCCCCAGTCAAAGCCGCACCACACGATAGGGCGCGATCCACCCCTCGACCGGCGCCGCCGACATCTCGCTCTCGCCGCGCTCAAAGGCGCGCATCACCAGCATCATCACCGCCAACCTCAGCGGCGCCGGCGAGGTCGAGGTCAGGCTCAAGCCCGCCTCCCCCTCCACCCGCGCCCTGGCCGCGTCGATCAGGGTCTGGATCAGCCCATCCTCCGCCTCATGCTCGACGCGCAGGAACAGCTTCGCCTCCGCGAGGCTCACGGGTGCGCTCATTCAAATCTCCAATGTTCTGCTGCCTTCTCCCCTTGGGGGAGAAGGTGGGCGCCGGAGGCGCTCGGATGAGGGGAAGGGTTCAACAGACGACCGGCTGACCGAGAGCGCGCAGCCCCCGTCCCCCTCATCCGTCTCGCTGCGCGAGCCACCTTCTCCCCCGCAGGGGAGAAGGAAGCCCGTCATCGCCCTTACGACGCCGCGAACTTCATCAGCTTGATCGCGTCGAAGTTCTGCACCCCGCCGCCGACGCGCTTGGTCGTGTAGAACAGCACATAGGGCTTGGCCGAATAAGGATCGCGCAACACCCGCACCCCCGCGCGGTCCACAATCAGATAGCCGCGCGCAAAGTCGCCGAACGCGATCGACAGACTGTTCGCCGCCACATCCGGCATCGTCTCGATCTCGGTGACCGGATAGCCCAGCAGGCTCGCCGTCTCGCCCGGCCGCGTCGCTGGCGACCAGACATAGTTGCCGTCCGCATCCTTGAACTTGCGCACCGCCGAGACCGTGCGCCGGTTCATCACGAAACGCCCATTCGGCCGATACTGGGCCTTGGGCGCATAGATCAGGTCGATCAGCTTATCGACCGGACTGGCGCTGGCGAAACCGCCCGCCGCGCCCGAGACGACCGTGCCGATCTGGCCCCAGGTCTGCGTCCCCTCGGTCGCCGTGTCATAGGCCAGAAAGCCCTTTGGCTTGTTGACCCCGTCGCCGCCGACGAAGGCCGCCGTCTCCTGCGCCGCGAAGGCGTCCTCGACCTCAGCCGCCAGCCATTCGTCCAGATCGATCAAGGCGTCATCCAGCAGGCTCTGCGTCGCCGCCGGACAGGCATAAAGATCGGCCGACGAGAACTCCAACAGCGCCAGCGTCGCCGGGTCCGTTTCCGGGCGCGCCGCCGTCTCGGCCACCCAGCCCGCCTGGACGCCCGCCGTCGACACCGGCTTCCTGAACACGCCCGAGCCGACCGTGCGCACCGTGGCGATCTCGCGCATCGGCGACCCGGCCATCAGACGACGCTCGATGGCCCGCTCCGTCTCCGGCGGCACGACATAGCCCGCCGAGTTCGACGCCGACGACAGCCCCGCCTTCAGCTCCAACCCGTGCGAGGCGCCCGACTTCATATAGCCGTCCCACGCCGCCTTGGCCTCCGGCGCGGCGACCACAGCGGGCGGCTCGGCGCCCAGCATCGGTCGGCGGCTCTCGCTCAGCGCACGGTCCATGCGCGCCTGCGCCTGAGCCACCGCCTGATCGATGCGCGCCACCTTCTCCTCCAGCAGCGCATCGGCCGAAGCCTTCTTCTCAATCTCGTCCAGACGGGCGTCGTTGGCCCCTTTGAACGCCTCGAACGCGGCCATCATCTCATGCATGGCGGCGCGCGCCTCGGGATGCCCCGAGACGGTCTTGGTCTCTTTCATGGTCTCTCCAGAAAAATGCGCGACCGTCCTGCGGCGCGCCGTCAACCGGGCCAGGCCCGGAACTGCCTTACCCTTCGCGCACCGGCTCAGGCGTGGTAGCCTGCCCCTTCAATGCTGGAAGGATGGATGTTGCCGGACGATCGCCTGCTCGCCTCGAGGTTCTGAACGATGCAGATCGTCTTCCTCTACGGCCCTGCGGGCGCGGGCAAGCTGACCATCGGCCGCGAACTGGCGCGCCTGACCGGCCTGCCGCTGTTTCACAACCATTTCGTCGTCGACGCCGTCAGCGCCGTGTTCGACTTCGGTTCCGAGCCGTTCGTTCGCCTGCGCGAAGCCTTCTGGCTCCAGACCTTCGCCGAGGCGGCCCGCGACGAGCGTTCCCTCATCTTCACCTTCGCGCCCGAGGCCACGGTGGCCCCCGGCTTTCCCGCGCGCGTCCAGGCGACGATCGAACCGTTCGGCGGCGTCGTCGCCTTCATCGCCCTGACCGTCTCGCCAGAGGAACAGGAGCGCCGGATCGTCCAGCCCAGCCGCGCCGCCTTCGGCAAGCTTCAGTCGGTCGATCTGCTGCGCCGCCTTCGCGCCGAGTTCGACGCCAGCCTGGCCGCCATGCCGCCCGCCGCGCTGACGATCGACACCGAGGTCTGCACCCCGCCTCAGGCCGCCGAGCGCATCGCCGCCCATCTGGCCGACCGATAGGCCGTCAGGCGTCAGGCCCCAGCATCCTGAACCGCGCGCCCGGCAGCATCGGGAACGTCACCAGCGACACCTCCCACAACTCCGCCCGGCTCAGCACCCTGAGCCGCCCGTCTCGCCGCGCCTTCCTCGCACGAAAGCCGATCGACAGCCCGTCCAGCGCCCCGGCGCGCGTCAGGGCGGCGGCGTAGCGGGCCTCGGCGGACCAGTCCTCGATCCGCCCCTCGACCCACAAGCCGCGCTCGTCCTCGACCATGCGGTCCCAGACGCCGACCACGGCGCGGCTTTCATGCTGATGCAGCATCCGCACCCCGCCCGCGCCGGTCTTCGCCAGACTGTCCGCGAAGACCCCGCGCGCCGTCACGTCGCCGTTCAGATCGGCCACGCCCCACAGGGAGGCGTAGCCAGCGATGAATAGCGTCCCTCTCCCCTTGCGGGAGAGGGAGACCGCGCACGGCGGCGCAGCCGTCGTCCTCGCGCGGTCGGGTGAGGGGTCGCGCAACCCCTCATCCGGCCCTTCGGGCCACCTTCTCCCACAAGGGGAGAAGGACGAGCGCTTCCCCATCACTTCCCCTCCAGCTGTCGCTCGAT
The DNA here is from genome assembly GCF_053616535.1 of Brevundimonas sp. NPDC055812. Classification (NCBI taxonomy): domain Bacteria; kingdom Pseudomonadati; phylum Pseudomonadota; class Alphaproteobacteria; order Caulobacterales; family Caulobacteraceae; genus Brevundimonas; species Brevundimonas sp. NPDC055812. The sequence goes on from NZ_JBSHDX010000001.1 coordinate 153,128, forward strand.
CCGCTCGACCGCCGCGCGCACGGCCTCGCCCTGGGCCTCCAGCCGCGCCAGCCGCTCGGCGACCAGCCTCTGCTCGTCCACCCGCTGCTCCAGAGTCGCGATCCGCGCCGCCGCCCCGCCCGCCCACACCAGACCGCCGACGGTCTGCACCGCCAGGGCCGCGATCAGGGCGACGGGAAACTTCCTCGCCTGATCCGTCATTCGCCCACTCCCGCCATCCGACGCCGCTCCTCATCCGTCAGGAAGCTCGCCGCGTTCAGCCGCGTCCACAGCGCATCCCGCTCGACCTGCAGGGCCGGAACCGCATCCAGATCCGGCTCGATCCGGCAATCGACGAAGCGGCTCCCCAGCCAGCCCGTCATCGCCCCGGCCGCCTTCCTCACCAGCGGAATCACCGTCCCCCGCCAGAAGGCGGCGTTGGCCTCGCGATAGTTGGCGTAGGTCGCATCCCCCGGAATCCCCAGCAGTTGCGGCGGCACGCCGAACGCCAGGGCGATCTCCCGCGCCGCCGCATGTTTCCCGGCGATGAAGTCCATGTCGTTCGGCGTCAGGCTCATCGGCTTCCAGTCCAGCCCGCCCTCCAGCAACAGCGGCCGCCCGGCGTTGCGCGCCCCGGCATGAGCCTCGCCCAGTTCCGCCTTCAGCACCTCGAACTGATCCGCCGTCAGCCGCTCCCCGTCCTTGGCGCCATAGACCAGCGCCCCCGACGGCCGCGCCGCATTGTCCAGAAGCGCCTTGTTCCAGGCCCCCGACGCATTGTGCACGTCGATGGCGAAGGCCGCCGCCTCCAGCGGCGAAAATCCGTAGTGATCGTCCGTCGGATGAAACAGCTTCAGGTGCATCACCGGCGACCAGCCGTCGCCATGCCGCGCGATCCGCACCGACCGGCCGCCCACCGCATACTCATAGGCCTCGGGCCAGCCCGCCCGCCCCGGCACGACCTTCATCCGATCCGGCCGCAGCGCCCACAGCTCGTCCGGCGCCCCGTCCCCGTCGGCGTCGCCGGTCGCCTCGACATAGGCGTTGCCCGCCGTCTGCAGCGCGCCGTAAAGCGCCTCCATCAGTTCGGCCCCCGACTGCTCGGGATTGGGCTTGTCGATCAGCCGCGCCAGCGGATGGTCCGCGCTCCGCACGCCCCCGACCATCACCACCAGCGGCGTCGAGGCCGCCGCCTCCGCGATCATCCGCACGCAGCGATAGGCCACAGCGTTCTTGCCGAACCCCTCGTCCGCCAGATGCGCATAGTCGCGCGGCGTCCACCGCGCCCGGCCCGCGCCGGTCAAAGCGATCAGCGGCCCCGTGCGGCTATCCTTGATTTCGGGCGCAGCAACGCGCCGCCGACCGAACGGTCGTCGCCAATCCATTGAAATCTCCATTATCTTTCCCTTCTCCCCTTGTGGGAGAAGGTGGCCCGTCAGGGTCGGATGAGGGGTTGTGCGCCATTGACCGTCGGATGAGGTAAGCATAGCGCCCCCCTCATCCGTCAGGCTTCGCCTGCCACCTTCTCCCACAAGGGGAGAAGGAAACCGCTAAAGCGCCCGCAACCTCGGCTGCGTCTTCCCGGCCAGCAGCAGGTGCGTCAGCGCCCAGACCAGCGCATCCGCCCGGTCCGGGCTCTTCGCCCCCGGCGTCTCGCTCCCCAGCGCCATCATCTCTTCTTCCAGCGCCGGAAACGCGCCGCAGTGGACGACTCGCCCCTGCTCGTAGAGCGCCGCCACCGGCTCGGCCCGCGCCTTCTTCGACCGGCTGGCGTGCACCAGCTTCACCTGCGCCGGACAGTCCGCCTGCCCCAGCAGGGTCCGCACCATCTCCCCGCCCTGATTGGCCTCGGCCAGCACCAGGTCGGCGTCGAACTCTCGCGCCGTCTCGGCCACGCGCCGCGCCCATCCGGCGGGCGACAGCCCCCGCGCCGAACGATCCGCCAGCACATAGCCCGTCCTGTCCCTGCGCCCCGCCGCCACGATCCCGCAGGCGTCGCCGTGGGCGCTGGCGGGCGGGTCGACAGCCACCACCACCCGCTCGAACTTCGCAGGCCGGTTGCCCCGCGCCCGCGCCAGATCCTCGGCCCGGAACAGGGCGCCGTCGGCCTCGACCACCAGCCCCTCCATCTCCTGCGCCTCCAGCCGCGTCCCGGCGTAGAGCGCCTGCAGATGCCCCAGAAACCCCGGCGCCAGATTGTCCGCATTATCCTTGGTCGCCAGCCGCGCCTTCACCACCCCCGGCTCGGCCAGCAACCGCCTCAGCGCCGGGATGGGACGCGGCGTCGTGGTGATCGCCAGCTTCGGGTCCGCCCCCAGCCGCAGCCCGAACCTCAGGTTCGACAGCGTCGCCTCAATGTTCCTCCAGGCGCAGAATTCATCCGCCCAGGCCGCATGAAACTGCGGCCCGCGCAGACTGTCCGGGTCTTCGGCCGAAAACGCATAGGCCGCCGCGCCCGAGGGCCAGACCAGCCTGCGCCGCCCCGCCTCCCAGCGCGGTCGGTTGTCGCCCGGCGCCTGCGCCTTCAGCCCCGACGGCCCCTCGACCATCACCTCGCGCACATCGTGCAGCGCCGGTCCGACCAGGGCGAAGGTGCGATCCTTCGCCTTGGCCAGTTCGTTCATCCAGAAGCCGCCCGCGAAGGTCTTGCCCGACCCGCGCCCGCCCAGCAGCACCCAGGTGCGCCAATCCGTATCAGGCGGCGGCCAGACCTGGTCGTCGTTCAACCTCGGCGTCGCCCTCAGCAGCCGCAGCAGATCCTCGCGCGTCGCCTGTTTCAGCCGCTGCTGCGCCAAATCCCTTGCGCTCGGCGACCCCGAGAAGATGATCGAGACGAGACTCGAGCTCTGCCCGCGCGGTCCGTTCTTCGTCGTCGCTGAGTTCACGATCGTCTTCGCTCATTCCGTCCTCTTCGGGATCGCGGGTCCTGCGAGGTGACGCCGCCGCCAGCGCGGCCACCGCCTTGGCCGTGCGGGCCAGCACGCCGATGGCGCGCCCCCGCTTCTCGGCCTCGGCCACGTCGGCCGGAGGCTCCGCGGCGGCCACCACGGCGATCGCCTCATCGGTCGCCTGCATCAGCCGCGCCAGGGCGCCGTCCAGCCACTGCGCGACCGCCGCCGCCCGCCCCGCCTCGTCCCCTTTTCCCGCCATGACCGAACCATAGCGGACCAGCGTCCTCAGGCTGGCGAACAGCCTCCAGAACCTCCCAAAGCCGGGAAATCACAGGGATCCGCGCCCTCGGCTGCGATAGCCGCGACGCAATGGCCGACGCCTAGACCGCCATCGCCGCCGGATCGCCGCCCGACAGCCACCGGGTTAGGGCTGCGGCCAGCTCCACGATCTGGATGGGTTTGGCCAGATGGCCGTCCATGCCCGCCTCCAGGCAGCGGGTAACCTGCTCGGCCTGGACGTTGGCGGTCAGGGCCAGAATCGGCGTCCGGCGCCCGCTCCCCGCCTGCATCCGGCGAATTTCGCGGGTCGCCTTCAGCCCGTCCATGACCGGCATATGCACGTCCATCAACACCAGGTCGTAGGCGCCCGACTGGACCGCATGGACCGCCTCCGCGCCGTCGGCGACCGTGTCGATCTCCAGTCCCAGATTCCGCAGGATGGCGCTGACCAGTTCGCGGTTGGCCGCCGCGTCGTCGGCCATCAGCACCCGGCCCCGGATCGTTTGCTCGGCCGCTCGTCCCTGACGTGTCTCGATCACTTGGTCACCGGCGGCGGCCACGGCCAACGGCGCCTCGAACCAGAAGGTCGAGCCCTGGCCCGGCGTGCTGTCGACGCCGATCTCTCCGCCCATCAGCTCGACCAGACGGCGCGAGATGGCCAGCCCCAGCCCCGTCCCGCCGTAGACCCGCGTCGTCGAGGCGTCGGCCTGGGTGAAGCGGTGGAACAGCTCCTCGATCTTCTCGGCCGGAATGCCGATGCCGGTGTCGCGGACCGCCGCCCGCATCCGCCATTGGCCGTTCTCGTCCAACCGGCCGCCCAGCTCCAGCGTCACCTCGCCGCGCGCCGTGAACTTCACCGCATTGGACAGGAAGTTGAGGATCACCTGCCTCAGCCGCCCCTTGTCGCCGGTCAGCCGCTCGGGCGTGTCGGCGGCGACCACGACGCGCAGGATCAACCCCTTGAGCGAGCACTGGCTCTCGATGATGGCGGCGGCGCCGTCCACCAGGGCCCGCGTGTCGAACGGCTCGGGGTCCATCTCGATGGCGTCGGCTTCCAGCTTGGAATAGTCGAGGATGTCGTTGATGACGCCCAGCAGGGCCTCCGACGCCGTGGCGATGCGCTCGACATAGATGCGCTCTTCCGGCGGCAGGTGCTCCGAACCGTGCAGCAGACCCGAAAAGCCGATGACGCTGGTCAGCGGCGTCCGTAGCTCATGGCTCATATTGGCCAGGAATTCGCTCTTGGCCCGGGCCGCCTTCTCGGCGCGCTCCTTGGCCTCGATGACCTCGTCCTCCAACAGCTTGCGCTGGGTCATATCGCGGATCACCACCACCACGTCGTCCACGTGGCCGTGCTCGTCCTTCAGCGCCTTGAAGGTGCATTCCACCCAGACCGTATGGCCGTCCCGGTGCACCGCGCGATGCTCCAGGCGGGTGGGCGTTCCGGTCTTCACCGCCTCGCCGATGGCCTTGAGGACCAGGTGCTTGTCCTCAGGGTGCACATAGTCGGTGGACTGGCCGCTCATCTCCTCCAGCGTCCAGCCCAGAAGCTGCTTGATCGCGGGCGAGATGTATTTGCTCGACCCGTCCATCTTCACGCGGGTGATGACGTCGCCGACGTTCTCGGCCAGCAGGCGATAACGCCCCTCGTCGCGGCGCGCGCGCTCCAGCACCTTCTCCTGGTCGGTCACGTCCTGGAAGACGCCGAAGATGGCCGAGACCTGGCCGTCCTCTCCGCGCTCGGTCTCGGCGTGGGTCAGAACACGCCGCTCCTCGCCGTCGGCCCGGATCAGGGTCAGCTTGGCCATATAGGGGCGGCCCTCGGTCAGGGCCGTCTCGATCAGCTCGCCCAGCCGCGCCTTGTCCTCTTCCCCATAGAAGGCCAGCGTCTGGTCCAGATCCGTGACGAACCGGCCGCGTTCGACGCCGTGAATGCGATAGACCTCGTCGGACCATTCCATCACCCGCCGCTTTCGTTCCAGCCGCCAGTGGCCGACGCCCGACATCTGCTCGACCAGGCGCAGCGTCTCCAGCCGCTCGTCCCGGATGCGCGCGGCGTCCAGACCGGCGATGATGTCCTCGGCCATGCCCACCAGGCTGGCCAGTTGCTCCATCTGCTTCGAGGTCGGCTCCGGCCGCTCCCGGTCGTCCAGGATGCTGAAGGCGCCGACCGGCCGCCCGGCCGGATGGCACAGGGTCGCGACCACGACGAACCTCAGATGCGGCGTCTTGCGGACGAGGGCGTGGTTCTTCAGACGCGGGTCGCCCCGGGGATCGGTCGACACCAGCGTGGCCCCCGGCCCCATCGCCGTCAGGATGGGCGCCAGGCTGTCCTCCTGCGGAATGCGCTGCATGCACACGCCCGCGCTCGAGCGGATGACCGCGTCCCGCTCGGTCAGCAGGGTCACCACCGCCGCCCGACAATCGAACAGGGTCGCGGCGAAATCCACCAGGCGCTGAAACGGCCCGCCCGGGCCTTCCAACGCCTCTATGCTCTTGGTGAATGACAACTCGCGTTCCCCCCGCTCGGTTGTTCCTTGTCGCGCCTAACCCCGAAATATTCGTTAGCGGACCCGATCAGGCCGGCCGGGGCAGCGTTCCCCGCTCGGCCATCCACTCCGGCGCCTCGAAATCGAGAGCGTCCTCGGCTTCCCTCAGCGCCGTCTCGCACACCGTCTGGCGGCGCACCGACACCCCCGCCGCGTGCACCGTCTCCGGGTCGCCCGACACCAGCGGATGCCACCAGGCCAGCGGCCGTCCCTCGTGCAAGCGGCGATAGGCGCACGACAGGGGCATCCACTTCAGCCGTTCGATATTGTCCGGCGTCAGTTGCACGCAGTCCGGCACCTCGGCCTGGCGCTGGGCGTAATCGGTGCAGGTGCAGCGGTCCGGGTCGAACAGCTTGCAGTGGACGTGCGTCGGAATGATCTGGCCCGTGTCCTCATCCTCGAAACGGATGACGCAGCACAGCCCGCAGCCGTCGCACAGGCTCTCCCACTCGGCCGGAGACATCTCGGCGAGCGTCTTGGTTTCCCAGAACGGCTTGGCAGGCGTGGATTTCATGGCCGCGCCCTATACCCCTCCAGGGCGCGTCTGTCGCCCTCTGCCTAATGCGTCACGCTCTTCGAGAAGACGTTGATCACCACCACCCCGCCGATGATCAGCGCCAGGCCGATGATCGCGGGCGCGTCCAGCTTCTGCTTGAACAGGAACAGGCCGATCACCGAGATCAGCACCACCCCCAGCCCGCTCCAGATGGCGTAGGCCAGCCCCACCGGCATCTGCTTCAGCGCCAGGGTCAACAGATAGAAGGCGACGCCGTAGCACACCGCCAGCCCCGCCGTGGGCCAGGGCCTGGTGAACTGCTGCGACTGCTGCAACAGGGTCGTCCCCATCACCTCGAAGCCGATCGCGCCCAGCAGGGCCAGCCAGGTGGTCGGGTTCACGCGGCCGCTCCCCCATAGGCGTCCGTCAACAGACTGCCCGGCGTCAGCAGCGACAGCAGAGCCTTCCTCTGCTCCGGCGACACCTCATGCGTGCCGAACAGGTCGGTCATCCACAGGCCGTCGGCGATCAGCCGCAGCATCAGGGCGTCGTCCTTGCCTGCCAGGTCTTCCGGGTCATCGGCGGCCAGGGTCTTCATCGCCGCGCGCCAGCGCGGGATCAGGCTCGGCTCTATGGCGCAGGCGGCCAGAGCCGCGCGGCCGATGCTGACGTCGCGTTCGGTCGCCGGCTCGTTGACGATCGCCCGCAGATAGGCCCGCGCATTACGGCCATAGGGGTTGGGGTCGCGCGCCGCCTCGGCCAGCACCGCCGCCATCATCTCGGACGCCAGATGGTCGATCACGCCCTCCAGCAGGGCCTGCTTGTTGGGGAAATGGTGCAGCAAGGCGCCCTTGCTGAACGGCAGCCGCGCCACCACGGCGTCCAGCGTCACCGCCATCGCCCCCTCTTCGGCGGCGAGTTCGATGGCCGCCTCGATGATCTGGCGGCGGGTGTCTTCGGGCGTGCGGCGGAGGGTCTGCGTGTCCATGACGCTTTACATACCAACTGGACGGTATGCGTCAAGCCGAGACTCGCTCAGGCCTGTCTCGCTCTCCGCCGCGCCAGATAGACCCCGACCACAGTCGCCACCGTCAGGATCATGCCCAGGAAGACGGCCCCCAGCCCTAGGAAGACCGTGGCGAACAACTGCCCCATGAAGCCCTGTCCCACGGCGATCACCGTCTGCGGCCCGACCTGCCCATCATAGTCGGCCGAGATCCTGTAGATTCCGGCCCGTTCGACGCTGAACACATTGATCGCCTCGCCCTGACGTCCGCCCATTGAATAGGTGGAGCTTCCCATGGGCGCGCTCACCGCCACCGGCGCGCCGTCCGCCGCCTCGACGTGGACGGCCAGACCGGGCACTTGATCGACCGCATAGACCCGGCCGTCAACGACGCTGCGGTACTCCAGAAAGACCGTGTGCCGGCCCGGCTCCAGCCGCAGTTCGCGCGCGCCCGGCACGACGATCTGCTCCAGCCCGTCATCCAGCTTCGGCAGTTGCGTGAACAGCACCGCGCCCATGGCCGCGAACCCGCAGATCATGGGCAGCGCCGCCAAGGCGTACCAGCCCCGGCCCGGCCCCCTCTTCGCGGCGCGACCGTCTCTTGCCGAGGCGCTCAGATCCATTCCACCCTCCGTCGTCATCGCCCGCGACTACAGCCCGCCGTCAGGGAAGCGTCAACGCCGATGGCCGAAGCGCCGGTCAGTCGCTATATGCGCCCCCATGGCCGCCAGACCCCCCCTCGTCGCTCTCAAAGATGTCCGCCTTCAGGACGGTCCCCGCCCGCTGTTCGACGGTGTCGACATGGCGATGGAGCCGCGCAGCCGCGCCGCCCTGGTCGGCCGCAACGGGGCGGGAAAATCCACCCTGATGAAGGTGGTCATGGGCCTGATCGAGCCGGACTCGGGCGACCGCTCGGTCCAGGCCGGCACCTGCTTCGCCTATGTCCCGCAGGAGCCCGTCATCACCGGCGAGACGCTCGCCGACTACGCCGCCTCGGGCGAGGCCGAGCGCTGGACCGCCGAAAGCTGGCTGGAGACCTTCGGCCTCGACCCGGCCAAGTCCACCCAGGGCCTGTCGGGCGGCGAGATCCGCCGCGCCGCCCTCGCCAAGGCCTTCGCCGAAGAGCCCGACCTGCTGCTGCTGGACGAGCCGACCAACCACCTCGACATCCTGGCCATCGAACTGCTGGAGAACGAGTTGATCCAGGCCCGGTTCGCCCTCCTGGTGGTCAGCCACGACCGCGCCTTCCTGAACCGCGTCACCGACACCGTTCACTGGCTGGAAGGCCGCAAGGTCCGCACCCTGAACAAGGGCTTCGTCGAGTTCGACGACTGGGCCGCCAAGGTCATGGACGAAGAGGCCGAATCCCTGCGCCGCCTGACCAAGCGCATCGAGGCCGAGACCTACACCTTCTACCGCTCCATCACCGCCCAGCGCACCCGCAACGAGGGCCGCGCCCGCGCCCTGCAGCAGATGCGTCTGGACCGGGCCGAGCGGGTCAAGGATCTGCCGCGCGAGCTGAACCTGGGCGTCGATTCCGGCGCCGTCTCGGGCAAGCTGGTCGCCGACATCAAGGGCGTCAGCAAGGCGTTCGGCGACCGGACCATCTTCAAGAACCTGACCACCCGCATCATCCGCGGCGACCGGCTGGCCATCGTCGGCCCCAACGGCGCGGGCAAGACCACCCTGGTCAAGGTGCTGCTGGGCGAACTGGCCCCGGACGAGGGAACCGTCCGCATGGGCGCCAACCTCGACCCCCTCTACCTCGACCAGTCGCGCGAGGGACTGAAGTCGGACATGACCCTGTGGGACGCCCTGACGCCGGGCGGCGGCGACAGCATTCTGGTGCGCGGCCGCTCCATGCACGTCGCCGCCTACGCCAAGGACTTCCTGTTCCAGGAAGCCCAGCTGAAACAGCCCATCTCCACCCTGTCGGGCGGCGAGCGCAACCGGCTGCTGCTGGCGCGGGCGCTGGCCCAGCCCGCCAATCTGCTGATCCTCGACGAGCCGACCAACGACCTCGACATGGACACGCTGGAGAAGCTGGAGGAACTGCTCGAATCCTACGACGGCACCCTGATCCTGGTGTCGCACGACCGCGATTTCGTCGACCGTCTGGCCACCTCGACCATCGCCCTGAACGGTCGCGGCGACGTGGTCGAGACCCCCGGCGGCTGGCAGGACTTCCTGCGCCAGAACCCCGGCTTCCTCGCCCCGCCCCCGACCCACGCTGACGCCGCCCCCTCAGCGGCGCGTCGGGTCGAGAAGGCGGAGCCTGATCGCGCCCCCAAGAAGACCGTGAAGCTCTCCTACAAGGACGCCCGTCGCCTGGAGGAGGTCGAAAAGCTGATAGAGTCCCTGCCCGTCGAGATCGCCCGACAGGACGCCATCCTCGCCGACCCCGATCTCTATTCGCGCGACCCCGCCGCCTTCGACCGCGCCATGAAGGCCGCCGAAAAGGCCCGCGCCGAACTGGAGGCCGCCGAACTGGACTGGCTGGAGCTGGAAGAAAAGAAAGCCGCCCTGGCGGGCTAGAGGCCGCCCTCGTCCTATCCGGACATTCTTCGCGGAATTGGTCCACGTCCAGCCAACTCTCCTGCGATTAGGCCGGAACCCACGGTTTACATTCGGCCCGGCTTGCCGCCTCATCTCAAGCTGGGCGGCGTCGTTCGCGCGCCCGGCTCTCGAGGGGGAGCCGCGTAGACCAACTGGGGGTTTATCCATGAAGAGACTGCTTGTCGTCGCCGCTTCGGCGCTGGCCCTGGCCGGGCCGGCCATGGCGCAAAGCGGGGGCCAGAGCGGGCCTCAAGGCGCGCCGCGCGCCGACGCCGCCGCGAACCGCACCGAAGCCGCCATTCCGCCGCCCGTCATGTCCGAGACCCGCCACACCGGCGTCTTCGGCGGTCAGCGCATCGCCTACCGCGCCATCGCCGGCGAGACCTATCTGAAGGACAAGGAAGGCAAGCCGCTCGCGGCCATGGTCTCCTACAGCTACATCAAGGAAGGCCCGACGGACCCCAACCGTCCCGTCACCTTCCTGTGGAACGGCGGCCCCGGCTCGGGCTCCCTGTGGCTGCACATGGGCGCCTTCGGGCCCAAGCGCGTGGTCGTGCCCTCGGACGCCAAGGACGACGGCGCCGCCCCCTATCCGATCATCGACAACGTCGACTCCCTGCTGGACGTCACCGACATCGTCTTTATCGACCCGATCGGCACCGGCTTCAGCCGCGCCCTGGGCGACAAGGACCCGGCCGACTACTGGGGCGTGACCAAGGACGCCAAGTCCATGGCCGAGTTCATCCGCCTGTGGCTCAACGAGCACGGCCGCTGGAACGCGCCGAAATTCATCGGCGGCGAAAGCTACGGCACCACCCGCTCGGCCGCCGTCATCAACGAGCTGGAAGGCACATACACAGACGTCGCCATCAACGGCATCCTGCTGATCTCGTCGATCCTCGACTTCAGCCTGGCCGCCGACTCCCAGGGCAATGAGCTGGGCTACGTCACCAACCTGCCGTCGATGGCCGCCACGGCCTGGTATCACGACAAGGTCCCCAACAAGCCCGCCACGGTCGAGGAGTTCGTCGCCGAGGCCCGCGCCTGGGCCATCGGCCCCTACGCCACGGCTCTGTTGAAGGGCAACGACCTGACGGCCGACGAGCGGGCGACCATCCTGCAGCAGCTGTCGCGCTACACCGGCGTGTCGCAGACCTATCTGAGCAACGCCAACCTGCGCCTGTCGCCCAGCCGCTTCTACAAGGAGCTGCTGCGGGATCGCGGCCTGACCATCGGCCGCCTGGACACCCGCTACACCGGCGTCGATTACGACAACGCCGGCGACCGCCCGGACAACGACCCCAGCTTCTACGGCATCGACGGCGCCTATACCGCCGCCATGAACGCCTGGTCGCGCGAGGGCCTGAAGTATTCGCCCGACGTGGTCTATTCCTCGATCGGCGGCACCCGGAACTGGGACTGGAACCTTCCGTCCGCCGGGCGCGGCGGCGCAGAGTATCTGAACGTGGCCCCCTATATCGGCCGCGCCCTGCGTGAGAACAGCGGCCTGCGCGTCTGGGTGGGTCAGGGCTACTACGACTTCGCCACGCCCTTCTTCGGCGCCGAATACTCGCTGAACCGTCCGGGCTTCCCGACCGACGGCCGCATCGAGTGGCACTACTACCACGCCGGCCACATGATGTACGTCCGCGACGACGACCTGAAGAAGCTGTCGAACGACATCCGCACCTTCATCCGCAATCGCTGATGATCCGCCGCCATCCGCTCCTGCGAGCGGGTGGCGGTCGCCTATCCAGGGGCTGCCTCACGGCGGCCCCTTTTTGCTGTGGACAACACAAGGCGCTGATCCGCCTTCGCGAATTTCATCCGCCCACAGATATCCACAGACTTGCCCACCGGGTCCGGGAGAATTCCGCACAGACGCTCTGATTTGGGCGCTTGCCCAATAACGGATTTCGCGGGAACGTCAACAGGCCGAGGGACACGGCGGCGCGGAAATCCGGGGAGACCCGGAGATCAAGCGGACCGGTCCGGCTCTCTGACCCAGGGTTCCAAGCCTCTTCGGAGGACGCGGAAACACCGACGCAGGGCCAAGGCTCCCGATCCTCTAGCGCTTCGGCGCAGGGATCACGGAGAACCAGGCCGGGATTGACGGACGGCGCGAGGTTCGCCTTGCGGAACGCCGAAGACCAGGAGCCGACGGAAGGGTTGCCGAACGACGCCGGGTTCGCCCGTCGACGCTGAGGCCGAGTTCCGACCCGATAGCGGCCAAGTCCAACCCGGACTTGGCGAGGGGACGCGATCCGCGATCCGACCGGCGACGGTCTGGTTCAAGGGTTACGTCCCCTCGCTCAATTCCGGCGCCGGCCTTGCGGGGTCAGGCGCTCGATTTCCGGGCCGGAATCGGTGCCGGCGACGCCCGCCGCCTTTCCAAGCGCGGCCCGCCCCCCTACACCCTAGACGTGATGACTCGCCCCTGCCTGCACCGACGCGGCCTGATGGCCGGCGCCCTCGGCCTGACCGCCCTGGGCGTCCTGACCGCGTGCGGCCGCACTCCGGCTCAGACAGACGAGGCCGGGCGGGTGCGGCTGCGGGTGGCCGCGGGCGGTCCGGCGGGCGCCCTGCACGGCGGCTTCTATCAGGCCGTCGCGACCGGGGCCTATGAACGGCGCGGCCTCAACGTCGAGATCCTGAGCGGGCCGTCGGGCGCCGACATCCCCGCCCTTCTGGCCGCCAGCGCGGTCGAACTGGCTGTCGGACGCGACAGCTTCCTGCCCCTGCGGCTGGTCGCCGAGCGGGCGCCGGTCAAGGCCGTGGCCGCCTTCCTGCAGAAAGATCCCGTCGTCCTGCTGGCCCATCCGGACCAGGAGCTGGAGGATCTGACCGTCCTGCGTGGTCGCCGCATCCTGATGGAGCCCGGCGACCAGGACAGTTTCTGGCTATGGCTGCGCGCCCGCTTCGACCTGGCGTCCGACCAGGCCCGCGCCGGCGCGGCCGAGGACAATCTGAAGGCCTTCCGCGAGGATCGCGAGAGCGTCCTGATCGCGCGGCTGACCGACGGCGCGCCCGAGGCGATCGCGCGCGAGGTCGGCTTCCAGCCCCTGGTCCTGATCCCGGCCGAGGACGGCTACCCCTCCTACTCCGGCCTGGTGCTGGCGCCCAACGCCTTCGCCCGCGACAACGGCCAGGCCCTGCGCGACTTCATCGCCGCCTCGGTCGAGGGCTGGCGCGAATACGTTCACGGCGACGGGGCCAGGGGCGACGCCCTGATCCGCCGCGCCAATCCCGACCTGCCCCAGCGCGTGCTGGACGCCGCGCGTACGGCCCTGCGCGCCCAGGCCATGGTCGACGGCGGCGATGCGGCGCTCTACGGCCTGGGGGCCATGACGCCCGAACGCTGGCAAGCCTTCGCCGAACAGACCCAGAGCGCCTATTCGTCCGTCCCGGACTGGCGCGAGGCCTTCACCAGCCAGTACCTGCCCTCGCGCGGCTAGGCCTTCGCCCGAAACCATTATCCCGGTTCATGCGCGATCGCCTGTGAACCGATTTCACCCTAAGACCGCCCGGCGTTAGGCGAGGATTAAGCCGCGCCGTCTAGGCTGATCGGCTGACCCTCTTCACCTTTCACGAGGCGCCGGTGCCCCGCCCCCTGACCATAGCCGCCCTTCTGCCCGCGCTCGGCGCGGCCACGGCCGCCTGGGCGCAGGGCGTCCCGCAAGACGCCTCCCAGACCGTCCAATCGCCCTATCCGTCGGCCGCCTATGGACGCCCCCTGTCATGGCCTGGCCGCGCCCAGAACCACCCGTCCGTCCAGTCCGTCCCCGCCTATCCGACCGCCGCCGCCGACAGCTTCGCCCCGCCGCCGGAGGCGGCCTATGCGGCTGCGCCCGTCGTCCGCCCTTACGCCCCGTCATCGGTCGCGCGCCCGCCTGTCATCCCGCATGGCGGCTATCCCTGGCGCGCCGGAGCGCCCGGCTACAGCCGCCAGCTGACGCCCGCCCAGACCTGGGGCGCGCCGCCGCCGATCCCGGCCCCGCCGCCCTCGGCCAACGCCCTGACGCCTGCGCCGGACTTCCGCCCGGTGACCAGCCATCCCGATGCGACCTGGGGCCCCTATGTCGCGCCCCCGTCCGAGCCCCCCGCGCCAGCCTACACGCCCCCGGCGCCGTATCAGCCGACCTATCAACCCGCGCCCTGGGCGCGTCAGCCCCTCTCGACTCAACCGCAACCCGTCGCGCCGCCGCCGACGGACTACGCCCCTGCGCCCCACATGCCCGAGGCCCAGCCTCAGCCTCAGCCGATGGAGCGCGCCCCGGCGCCCAGCCACGTCCCCTGGACGCGCCCGCAATCCCAGCCGGAGCCGCAACCCGCGCCGCCGGTCCAGCGCACGCCCGCGCCTGAGCCGACGCCCGCGCCGATGCCCGAACCCGTGCGACCGATGCCGACGCCGCCCGCGCCGGTCCAGCCTGCCCCGCGCGCTGTCGCGCCTGCGCCTGCGCCTGCGCCCCAGCCGGTCCCCCAACCCGCGCCCGCGCAGATTCTCGAACCTGCGCCGCCCGTTCAACCTCCGGTTCAACCGCCCGTTCAGCCGGCGCCGCAACCCATGCCGGCGCCTGTCCCGGCTGACTCGGCCTTCGATCCGATGGCCCCTCGACGCGACGCGCCGATCTTCCAGTTGCAGCGGAACACGCCCCAACCGGCCGCCCCGACGCCTGCTCCCGCTCCTGCGCCTCCCGCTCCGAACACGGCGCCTGCGGCGCAACCCGCGCCCCAACCTGCGCCTCAGCCCGTGTCGGATGACGCCCCGGCCCAAGGCGGCGCCCGCTACTATTCGGTCCACCGCCAGGCGGGCCGTCAGCCGGACGCCACGCCCCTGCCCGCGCCCAACTACCTGGACGCTCTGCCGGTCGAACTGGATCAACCGATCGCCTCGGACGACCTCGCTCAGCCGCCCGAAGCGCCCGCCGTCATGCGCGACGCCCAGGGCCGCCTGCGCGCGGCCCCCATGGCCGACGATCCCGTGACCGACGGGCCGATGCTGCCATGAGCGACGGCGCCGCCTCCTCTCCCGTCGCCGCCGCCCCGGCCGAGACCGGCTCGCGCCTGCCCGACCTGATCGCCCTGGCGCAGGAAGCGTCCAGCCCCAAGCGCCGCGCCCTGTTGCGCGAGCTGACCGACTGCTTCTTCGGCGCCGCCGAGCGCACGGAGTCCGAGACCGCCCTCTACGGCGCCGTCCTGTCCGACCTGACCGACGCCATGGAGACGGCCGTGCGCGCCGAGCTGGCCGAGCGGTTCGCCGAGGCGCCGGACGCCCCGCATCAGCTGATCCGCCGCCTGGCCAATGATGAGGCCGAGACCGTCGCCGCCCCTGTCCTCGCCGCCTCGCCGGTGCTGACCGAGGCCGATCTGATCGGCGTGGTGCGCTCGCGCGGCCAGGGCCATATGCGCGCCGTCAGCCGCCGCGCCGCGGTGTCCGAGGCCGTGTCCGACGCCATCGTCGAACGCGGCGACGACGAGACCCTGGGCGTCCTGCTCGGCAACGAAGGCGCCAGCCTGTCGCGCGCCGCCTCCGAGACCGCCGTCGAGCGCGCCCGCGCCAACCCGGCTCTGCACGCCGTCACGGTCGAGCGCGCCAGCCTGCCGCCCGATCTGCTGAACGACCTCTATTTCGACGTCGAGGCCCGGCTGCGTCAGCGCATCCTGGAGCAGAACGCCCGCCTGGACCCGGCCCTGCTGGAAAGCGCCCTCGCCGCCGGCCGCACCCGCGTCGCCGCCGAAGACGGCGCCCTGCCCGCCGACTACGCCGAGAGCCTGGCCTATGTCGAGGAACTGCGCGCCGCCGGTCAGCTGACGCCCCAGGTGCTGGCCCGCTTCCTGCGCTCGGGCGGCCAGACCGCCTTCCTGATCGCCCTGTCGCAACTGGCCGACGTCGACTTCCACACCGCCCGCCAGATCATCGAGCGGCGAGAGCTGGACGCCCTGGCCGTCATCTGCAAGGCGGCGGACCTGGATCGCGCCCTGTTCCTGACCTACGCCGTGGTGCTGCTGAACACCGACGACAACGCCATGGGCAAGGCCCGGGCCTACGCCGGGATGTACAACGAACTGACGCGCGAGGCGGCCCTGCGCACCCTGCGCTTCTGGCGCGCCCGCAAGGCGATGCAGGCGGCCTGATCTACTCGTCGTAGCCGGTGGGGCGCGGCGCCGGACGGCGGCGCTCGCGGTCGAAATCCATCCGGTCGCGCGGCAGGGCCTCGGGGCATTCGTCCCGCATGAAGGCCAGCATCTTCTCGCGCACCTCGGCCCTCAGGTCGAAGGCGACCGAGGCGTTGCGCGCGCTGGTCAAGCAGCGCACCTGGGCCGTCCGCTCGGTCACGTCCGTGACCTGCAAAGCCACGACGTCGCCGTCCCAGTGCGGCGAGGCGTGGGCGATCTGCTCCAGCTTGATCCGCAGCCGGTCTATGGGCGCCTCGTAATCCACATAGAGGAAGGACACGCCGATCAGGCGCGAATCCTCGCGGGTCCAGTTCTGGAACGGCTTCTGGATGAAGTAGGTCAGCGGCAGGACCATGCGCCGCCAGTCCCACAGCTTGACCACCACATAGGTCGAGGTGATCTCCTCGACCCGGCCCCATTCGCCCTCGACGATGACGGCGTCGTCCAGGCGGATCGGCTGGGAAGTGGCGATCTGGATGCCCGCGATCAGATTGGTCAGGAAGGGCTGCAGCGCCAGGCCGGCGACGATGCCGACCACCCCCGCCGAGGCCAGCAGCGACAGGCCCCACTGCTTGACGCCGGGAATGGTCAGCAGCGCCAGCCCCAGGGTGATCAGGCCGATCAGGATGGCGGCCACCCGCTGCAGGATGCGCGTCTGGGTGACGTGCTTGCGGGCGTAGAGGTTGTCCTCCGCCTCCATGTTGAACTTCTTGAGGTGAACCACCGCCCCCGCGTCCACCGCTCCCGCCAGCATCCAGCCGCACACCAGGATGAAGCCGAACAGCAGGGTGCGCCGGATGAACAGCGACGGCTCCGGGTCCAGCGGCGACACGGTCACGGCCAGGGCCAGGGCGATGATCATCACCGCGATCCGCACCTTTAGCCGGGCGCGCTTCAGCATCCCCTTCCAGAATTCGTCGCGGTTGCGCACCGCCAGTTTCAGCAAGGCGAACACCACCTGATTGGCCGCCCACCCGATGAAGACGAAGACCACGGTGATGATCGACACCACGGCCCATTCCGGTAGCCAGTGGAACTGGCGCCAGAGCGCGAAGACGGTGTTGGTCAGATCGACGACGAACTGGGGCATGGGCGGACCATAGCCCTTCTCCCCGCCGGGGGAGAAGGTGGCTCGCGCAGCGAGACGGATGAGGGGGACGCCAAATGACGCACACCCGCATCAACCCGTCTGGATGACGGAAGCGTCCCCCTCATCCGAGCGGCTTCGCCGCCCACCTTCTCCCCCGGCGGGGAGAAGGGTCTTATCGGACCGCCGCCTCCACCAGATCGGCCAGCCTTTGCGCCGCATCCGGGATCGCCACCGAGCGCGCCGCCGCCGACATGGCCGCCAGCCCCGACGGATCGGACAGCATCTCCTCCAGGGCCGCCGTCAGGCTCTGGACGGTCAGATCGTCCTCGGCGATCATCTTCGCCGCGCCCGCCTCGGACAGGGCCCGTGCGTTCAAGGTCTGGTGGTCGTCCATGGCGATCTTCAGCGGGATCAGCACCGACGGCAGGGCCGCCACGGCCAGCTCCGAACAGGTCGAGGCCCCCGCCCGCCCGATCACCAGATGCGCCTTCGACAGCCGGTCGGCCATATCGCGGAAGAAGGGCGCGACCTCGGCCTCGATCCCGGCGTCCAGATAGATCTGGCGCGCGGCCTCCAGCGTCTCCGGCCGCGACTGCTGCTGCACCTTCAGCCGGTTGCGGATGGCCTCGGGCAGGGCCGCCAGGGCGCGCGGGGCGGTCTCGGACAGGATGCGCGCGCCCTGACTGCCGCCCGTCACCAGCACATGGATCGGCCCATCCTCGACCGGCGCGACATAGGCCCGGTCGAACAGGGCGCGGATGTCCGGCCGCACCGGATTGCCCACGAGACGCGCGCGGGCGCCGACCCTGGCCGGCGCCCGCCACAGCGTTGGAAAGGCCGCCGCCACCGTGCCGACGGTCGAGGCCAGCATCCGATTGGTGCGGCCCAGGACGGCGTTCTGCTCATGGATCACCGTCGGCCGCCGCGTCGCCACCGCCGCGACCAGGGCGGGCGCCGACGGATAGCCGCCGAACCCGACCACCACGTCCGCCCCCAGCCTGTCGAAGGCGGCCTTGGCCTGCCCCACGCCTTTCAGGATGGCGACGCCCGCCTTCAGCAGGCCGATCGGACCGCGCCCGGTCGCCGCATCCAGCGCCAGACGCTCCTCGGCGGGGAAGGCGTGGGCGTACTGCTCGCCGCGTTTGTCGGTCGCCAGCACCACGCGCCAGCCGCGCGCCGCCATCTCGCGGGCCAGGGCCTCTGCGGGGAACATATGGCCGCCGGTGCCCCCGGCGGCGACGACGCAGACCTTGGTCATGGATGATGCTCTCTTACGGCAGCAGGCGGCGACGCGGGGCGACGTTCGACCCCAGTTCATAGGCGCCCGGACGACGCCGGGTCAGGGCCAGGGCGAACCCCATCGTCAGCCCCATGGCCATCATGGACGACCCGCCGTAGCTGATGAAGGGCAGGGTCATCCCCTTGGTCGGGATCAGGTTCAGGTTCACCGCGATGTTGATGCAGGCCTGCAGCCCGATCAGCATGAACAGGCCCGCCGCCGCCGTCTGTTCGAAGGAGTCGTTCAGCTTCATCGCCCGCCGCATCCCGCGAATGACGATGAAGGCGTAAAGCCCGATCATGATCAGCGACAGCACCAGGCCGAACTCCTCGGCCCCGACGGAATAGATGAAGTCGGTGTGCAGGTCGGGGACGTGGCGCTTCATCACCCCCTCGCCGATGCCGCGCCCGACCAGCCCCCCGGCGCGGATCGCCTCGGACGCGCGGTCGATCTGGTGGGTGTCGGTCGTCTCGGGCGACAGGAAGCGGCTCAGGCGGTCGCGCATGTGGCTGAACATGAAATACAGCGACACCACCCCGCCCGCGCCGACCGCCGCCAGCGCCGCCACCCATTTCAGCGGCACTCCCGCCATGAAGAAGACGGCCATGAAGGTGGTGGTGATCAACAGGGTCTGGCCGATGTCCGGCTGGATCAGAAGCAGGCCCACCGTCAGCGCCCACAAGCCGAAGGCGATGCTGACGCCGGGCACGCCCTCGCCTTTCTGGGCCTCGGCGAACATCCAGGCGGCGAAGACGATCAGGCCGGGCTTGGCGAACTCGGACGGCTGCAGGCTGAACGGCCCCAGATTGATCCAGCGCGCCGCTCCTTTCACCGTGTCGCCGATGAACGGCAGGGCCGCCATGACCACGATGGCGCACAGCAAGGCCAGCACCGCGATCCGCCTGACCCCCCGCGGCGACAGCAGCGAGGCGCTCAGCATGACGAACAGCCCCATGGTCGAGAAGACCATCATCCGCCACGAATAGTGGAACGGATCGGTGATGGATTCGTCCGCCGCGATCGCCGCCGGGCTGGAGGCGAAGCTCAGCGCCACGCCCAGCGCCACCAGCGTCAGCGCCGCGCCCAGCAGGCCGCGATCCACCGTCCAGAACCAGCGCGCGATCAGGCTCTGGTCATTGCGCGAAAAGGGATGGCTGTAGCTGTTGTGGGTCATGCGGCGGGCTCCGGCCGTGCGCCCAGGCTCAGGACGGCGGCGCGGAACGCCTCGCCCCGGACCTCGAAATCGGGGAACTGATCAAAGCTGGCGCAGGCGGGCGACAGCAGGACCACCTGCTCGCCTCCGGCCGCGGCCGCGTCGGCGGCGGCCAGTTCGACGGCGCGCTCCATGGTACGCGCCACGACGTGCGGCGTATCGCCCAGCGTCCCGGCGAAAGCGTCCGCCGCCTCTCCAATCAGATAGGCCCTGGTCACGCGCGGGAAGAGGTCGCTCAAGCTGTCGATGCCGCCGTCCTTGGCCTTGCCTCCCGCGATCCAGAAGACGGAGGGGTAGGAGGCCAGCGCCTGTCGCGCCGCATCGGCGTTGGTGGCCTTGGAGTCGTTGATGAAGCGCACGGCGCCGAGACGGCCCACGGCCTCCATCCGGTGCGACAAGCCAGGGAAGCTCAGCAGGCCCTCGACCGCCGCCTCATGCGACACGCCCAGGGCCCGCGCGGTCGCATAGGCGAAGGCTGCGTTCTGTGCGTTGTGACGGCCGGGCAAGGACCGCGCGGCGGTCAAATCGGCCAGCACGGCGTCCTCAACGATCAAGGCGCCGGGCTCAGCCCCTATCCCGCTCATCCCCGCGGAGGCGGGGACCCAGTTCTTTGGCTGCAGCCCCCCGGTCGGCGTCGTGGAGGCGGCTCTTTCTGGGTCCACGCCTCCGCGGGGATGAGCGGATGTAGAGACGGTGCAAACCCGCCGTCCCTGCGCCCGCAGGTCCGCCGCGGCCTTCCGCCCCCATTCCTCGTCCACGCCGACCAGCGCCAGCGCGCCATCGCCCTGCGCCTGAAAAATCCGGAGCTTGGCGGCGACGTAGCCCTCCAGCCCGCCGTGGCGGTCCAGATGGTCCGGCGACACATTGGTCAGGATCGCCACGTCCGGCGCGAAACTCGTCGTCAGGTCCAACTGATAGGACGACACCTCGATCACATAGACCGCATCCGCCGTCGGCTCCGGCAGGGCCAGCACGCCGATGCCGATATTGCCGCCGATGTGGACGCGGAGGCCCCCCTGTTTCAGCACCCAGCCGATCAGAGCCGTGGTCGTCGACTTGCCGTTGGTGCCGGTGATGGCGACCACGCGCGGCCGTTCCCCTTGCGGCAGGGCGGCCAGCGCCCGCGCGAACAGCTCCACGTCGCCGATGACCGGCACGCCCGCCTCGTGGGCGCGCTCCACGCTCCAGTGCGGCTTGGGATGGGTCAGCGGTGCGCCCGGCGACAGCACAAGCGCGGCGAACCCGGACCAGTCAGCGCGGGTCAGATCCTCGACGACAAAGCCTTCAGCCTCAGCCTGCATCCGGCCCGAGACGCCGTCGTCCCACAGCACAGGGACGGCCCCGCCCGCTTGAAGCGCGCGCGCCGCCGTGATCCCCGACCGTCCCAGGCCGAAGACCGCGACACGACGCCCCTCGAAGCCGGGAACGGGGATCATCGGATCAACGCAGCTTCAGCGTGGCCAGGCCGGCCAGGGCCAGCATGGCGGCGACGATCCAGAAGCGGATCACCACGGTCGATTCCGGCCAGCCCATCTTCTCGAAATGGTGGTGGATGGGGGCCATCAGGAAGATGCGCTTGCCCGTCAGCTTGAAGTAGCCGACCTGGATCATGACCGAGGCCGCCTCGACCACGAACAGGCCGCCGACGATGCCCAGCACCAGCTCGTGCTTGGTCGCCACGGCCATCGAGCCGAGGGCGCCGCCCAGAGCCAGCGAGCCGGTGTCGCCCATGAAGATCTTGGCCGGCGGCGCGTTGTACCAGAGGAAGCCCATGCCCCCGCCGATGATGGCGGCGCAGAAGATGGCCAGTTCGCCCGCGCCGGGCACATGGTGGACCTGCAGATAGTCCGCGAACAGGAAGTTGCCGACCAGATAGCTGATGATGCCGAAGGCGCCCGCCGCCATCATCACCGGCACGATGGCCAGCCCGTCCAGCCCGTCCGTCAGGTTCACCGCGTTGGAGAAGCCGATGATGGTGAAGGCCGCAAAGGCCACATAGAACCAGCCGATGTTCAGCAGCACCGCCTTCAGGAAGGGGAAGGCGATCGAGGTCTCAAGCCCCGGCGAGGTCGGCGACTGGGTCATCCACAGCACGGTCAGTACGCCGGCGATCACAGCCACGACCGTCTGGGCCAGCAGCTTCTGCTTGGACGTCAGCCCGGCCGAGGTCTGCTTCGTCACCTTGGCGTAATCGTCGATGAAGCCCAGCACCCCGAAGGCCGCCGTCACGCCCGAAACGATCCAGATATAGGGGTTGGTCAGGTCGCCCCACAGCAGCACGGCCACGCCGATGCCCGCCAGGATCATCAGCCCGCCCATGGTCGGGGTGCCGACCTTGGACAGGTGCGAGACCGGGCCGTCGTCGCGGATCGGCTGGCCCCGGCCCTGCTTGGCGCGAATCCAGTTGATGAAGCGGCTGCCCATGGCGACCGCCACGATCATGGCCGTGGCCATGGCCAGGGCCACGCGCACCGTCTGATACTGGATCAGGTGCAGCAGCGGATATTCCTGAGCGATGTCCGCGTAATAGAGATAGAGCAGGTAGAACATCAGGCAGGCTTCCCTTGGGCCTCGGCGGCGACGCGCGCCTCTTGTTCGGCCACGCCGAGATTTGCAAGCGCGGCCGCAACGAGCGACGCCTTCGATCCGTTCGAGCCCTTGACCATGACCACATCGCCCGGCTGGATCAGGGTCACGGCCTCAGCGGCCAGTTCGGCGGCGGTCTCGCGCCATTCTCCGCGCAGCGCAGGCGGCAGGGCCTCATGCAGCAGGCGCATCTGCGGCCCGGCCGTATGCACCAGGTCCAGCCCAGCGCCGACGATGGCCGGGGCCAGCCCCTCGTGCAGGGCGCGGCTGTGCTCGCCCAGCTCCAGCATGTCGGTCAGGACGACGACGCGGCGGCCGCCCTGCCCCACCGGCTTGGCGCCCAGACTGACGAAGCCCGCCTTCATCGACAGCGGATTGGCGTTGTAGCTCTCGTCGATCAGGGTGAAGGCGCCGCCGGGAACGAGGACCGTTCTCACCTGCCCGCGCCCGGCCAGCGGCTGGAACCCCGCCAAGGCCTGCAGCGCCGTGTCCAGCGACACGTCCAGCGCCTGCAGCATCAGGATGACGCACAGGCTGTTCAGCCCCCAGTGCACGCCCGATTGAGCGAGGCGATATTCGATGCGACGTCCGTCCAGCTCGGCCGTGGCGGTCGCGCCCTCGCTATCGGCGACGAAGTCCAGCAGTCGCGCGTCACAACCCGCTTCATTGCCGAAGGTCCGCACCACGGCCCCGGCCTTCTCGGCCCCCTGACGCACGATGTCTGCATGGGCGTCCGCGGCGTTGACCACGGCGATCCCGCCCGGCGTCAGACCCTCGAAGATGGCGGCCTTCTCGCGCGCCACGCCCGCCTCGCCATCGGCGAAGGCTTCGATATGCACCGGTCCGACCGTAGTGACGCAGGCGGCGTGCGGACGCACGAACTGCGACAGCGGCCCGATCTCGCCCGGATGGTTCATGCCGATCTCGAACACGGCGCGGTCCGTGCCCTGCGGCATCCGCGCCAGCGTCAGCGGCACGCCGATATGGTTGTTGTAGCTCTTGATCGAGGCGTGGCTCGATCCCGCCAGATCAAGGCCCGCCTTGATGGCCTGGGTCACGCTGGTCTTGCCGACGCTGCCGGTGACGGCGCCGCGCAGGCGAGCGCGGTCGCGCGCGGCGACGCCCAGCGCCTCCAAGCCCTTCAGGGTGTCGGGAACCAGCACATAAGACCCGCCCTCGACCGGCCGGTCGACCAGGGCGACCGTCGCGCCCGCCGCGAAGGCGGCCTCGGCGAACTCATGCCCGTCGCGTGCGCCGTGCAGGGCCAGGAACAGGTCGCCCGGCTGGATCTCGCGGCTGTTGTAGGTCAGGCCCGAGACTTCAGCGTCGGGTCCATGAAGCCGTCCTCCGGTCGCCGAGGCGATGGCTTCGGCGGTCCAGAGCGGCGTGTGTGCGTCAGGCATGGTCTTTCAGGGCTTCGGTCGCTTCGGCGGCGTCGTCGAAGGGATGCACGACCCCGCCGACGATCTGACCCTGTTCATGCCCTTTTCCGGCGATCACGACCACATCTCCTTCGCGCATCAGGGAGACGGCGTGGCGGATGGCCTCGCGGCGGTCGCCGATCTCCAGCGCATCGGGGCAGCCTGCGCGGACCTGAGCGCGGATGGCGGCGGGGTCTTCGGAACGCGGATTGTCGTCGGTGACGATGGCCGTATCGGCCAGACGCCCGGCGATCTCGCCCATCAGCGGCCGCTTGGCGCGGTCGCGGTCGCCGCCCGCGCCGAAGACGACGATCAGCTTGCCCGTCGCGTGCGGACGCAGCGCGTTCAGCACCGTCTCCAGCCCGTCGGGGGTGTGGGCGTAATCGACATAGACCTCGCCGCCGCACGCGCCGCCGGGGATACGTTGCAGGCGGCCCTGCGCGCCCTGGATCAGCTCCAGCGCCGGGATCACGCGGTCGGGGTCTTCGCCGCCCGCGATACACAGGCCCGCTGCGACCAAGGCGTTCGACGCCTGGAACGCCCCCGCCAGCGGCAGCAGAATGTCATGCACCCGGCCGCGCGCGTCGAGGGTCAGGCGCTGGCCTTCCGGCGTCGCCCGACGCGCCAGCAGGGTCAGGTCGCGGCCGCGCTCGCCCACGCCCATCACGCCCAGCCCCGCCATGATCGAGGCCGAGGCGAAGGCCGAATAGGCGTCGGAATCCGCGTTCAGAACCGCCGTGCGCCCGCGCGGCAGCAGGGCCTCGAACAGGCGCATCTTGGCGGCGCGGTACTCGTCCATCGTGCCGTGATAGTCGAGGTGGTCCTGCGTCAGATTGGTGAAGCCCGCCGCCTTGATCGCCACCCCGTCCAGACGCCGCTGATCGATGCCGTGGGACGAGGCCTCCAGCGCCAGGTGCGTGACCTCCTTGCGGGCCAGTTCGGCCAGCAGGCGCGCGGCCTCGGCTGCGTCGGGGCTGGTCAGGCCGGGGCCGGTCAGGGCGTAGGTCCTGTCGCCCTTCTGGCCGACGACGCCCAGGGTGCCCATGCTGGCCGACTTCAGGCCCATGCCGGCCCAGATCTGGCGGCAGAAGTTGGCGACCGAGGTCTTGCCGTTGGTGCCGGTCACGGCGACGCAGGTGCGCGGCTGGGCGCCGTAGAAGGCGCGCGCGGCGATGGCGTAGGCCCGATGCACGTCGCCCGATCCGACCAGGACCGGTGCCGCGCCTTCAGGCGTATCCGACGGCGCCAGCACGGCCGCCGCGCCCTTCGCCAGGGCCTGCGGTATGAAGGCGCGGCCGTCGGCCTGCGTCCCCGGTAGGGCGACGAACAGGGCGCCGGGCACGACCTGACGGCTGTCGGCGGTGACGGCGGTGATCTCAGGGTCCGAGGCCACGTCCCGGCGCAGCAGTTCGGAGAGGCGCAGCTGGCTCATCGGCCGTCGCCCTCCACGTCCTGGAACTCGGGGATCTTTTCGCCGAGCGCGGTGGACCAGCGGTCGGCCTTGCGCTCGACGCCCAGGAAGCCGGCGATGCGGTTCGCGATGCGGCCCACGGCGGGCGCGGCGACATAGCCGCCGGTGCGCGGATAGACGCCCGGCTCGTCCATCAGGACGAAGACGGTGTAGCGCTTGGCGTCCACCGGCCCGTCGGCTGGGAAGACCCCGGCGAAGGAGCCGACGGCCACCGCCGGATTATAGCGGCCGTTGACCAGCTTGTTGGCCGAACCCGTCTTGCCGCCCATGCGCAAGCCCGGCGCATCGGCGAACCGGCCCGAGCCGCGCGTGACGTTGCGGCGCATCAGGTCCAGCATGGTCGCCGACGTCTCGGCCGAGACGACCTGATGCGTCTGGGCGTTCGGACGGCCGCCCTTGCGCAGGGTCGGCGCCACATAACGTCCGCCGTTGCTCAGCGCCCCATAGGCCGCCACATACTGGATCGGCGTGACCATGATGCCGTAGCCGAAGGACAGCGACGCCAGGGTGCTGTCGTCCCACTTCCTGACCTTGGGCGGAGCGGCCGATTCCTTCAGCTCGATCGGCGCGGCGTCCAGCAGGCCCAGGCGGCGGAAATAGTCGCGCATCACATCGCCGCCCATCTCGACCGCCAGTCGCGAGGTGCCGATGTTGGACGAATGCAGATAGACCTCCTCCAGCGTCAGCACCTTGTTGGTGGCGTGGAAGTCGGTGATGCGGCGCTTGCCGATCTGCAGGGCCTGAGAGGCGTCGAACAGGGTGTTCATGTCGGCCCGGCCGGTGTCGATCCCGGCGGCGACGGTGAAGCTCTTGAACACCGAGCCCATCTCATAGTGGGCCGAGGTGACGCGGTTCAGCGTCGCCTCTTCCGGCGCGGCGTTGCGACGGTTGGCGTCATAGGTCGGCCACGAGGCCATGGCCAGGATCTCGCCCGTCTGCACGTCTGCGACCACGGCGACGGCGCCCTTGGCCTTGTGCTCCTCGGCGGCGATGGCCAGCTCGTTCTCGACCACGCCCTGGATGCGCAGGTCGATCGACAGGGGGAAGTCCTCGCCCGCGACGCCCGCCGCGCGGATTTCCTGGTTGAAGGCCAGCTCGGCGCCCGCCACGCCTTCACCGCCCGTATCCGAACGGCCGATCAGATGCACGGCCGAGGTCCCCAGCGGATAGACGCGGCGGTCCTCCGGCTCGAACGTCACCCCGCCCAGCGCCAGTGCATGAACCGCCCGGCGCTCCGACGGCGTCAGACCCGTCAGCGCGATCAGGCGGCGCTCGCCGCTCATCACCCGGTCCAGACGCGCGGCGGAAATGCGCGGCAGGGCGCGGCGCAACTGCGCCTTGGCGGCCGGAATGTCCCAGACCTCGCGCGGGTCGATATAGAGGCCGTAGTGGGTGATGTTGGTCGCCAGCAGCCGGCCGTTGCGGTCCACCAGGTCGGCGCGCGTCAGGGCGCCGGGGTGGAAGCCCGCCCCCGCCCCGCCGCGCGGCGTCAGCAGCGCCGCGTGCGCCGCGCCCAGCGCCAGGCAGGCGAAGACGGCGCAGAAGGCCGCCATGATCAGGAAGATGCGGACGCGGGTGTCTTCTTCCGGCCGCGCATCGGCGCGGGCGCGCTCGAACGAGTGCTCCAGGTTCCACACCAGGGAGGCGACCCACCGCCCCCAGGCCGAGACGGCGCCGCCGAAGGTCGCCTGCGGGCGGCCGCGATAGCCCATGCCGTGGTGGTCATGCACGCTCATTGCACGGCCTCCGCCGCGGCGGCGGGCGGCGCAGCAGGGGCCTTTTCAACCGGCTTCTCGACCGGCGGCGGGGCGATCTCGGTCAAGGCCGCCTCGCCCGCCTGCTTCTTCACATCGACCGGACCCAGGCCGATCTCGCGCGACAGGGCCTCCAGCCGCGCGGGCTGCTCCAGCCGCGTGACCTCGGCGCGCAGCAGGCGGACCCGCTCGCGGTTTTCACGGATATCGCGCTCGATGCGGCTGATCTCGGCGCTTTCGCGGGCGGCGGCCGCCTTGGCGATGTAGACCGAGAAGACCAGCGCCAGCACGCAGGCCACGCCGATGATCTCGACGCAGCGCACGCCGCGCACCTTCCAATCGAACAGACGCTTGATGGGGGCGGGCATGGCGATCATGCGGCCCTCCCCTTCACCGCGCCCCAGGCCGGGGCGTCGGTGCGAACACCTGCGCGCAGCTTGGCCGAGCGGGCGCGGGGGTTGGCGGCCAGTTCGGCCTCGTCCGCCTCGCGCGCGCCCTTGAACAGAAGGTCGAAGCTGGGCTTGCGCGTCTCGACCGCGACCGGCGCATGACGCGACCCGCCCGGCGCATTGCCGGTGCGCTCGGTCAGGAAAGCCTTGACCATCCGGTCTTCCAGCGAATGGAAGGTGACGACGACCAGCCGTCCGCCGGGCGCCAGCGTCGCCTCGGCCGCCTCCAGCCCGCGCTCCAGCTCGCCCAGCTCGTCGTTGACGGCGATGCGCAGGGCCTGAAACACCCGCGTGGCCGGATGAATGGCGGCGCCGCGACGCCCGCCCAGAGCCTTCTCCACCACCTCGGCCAGATCCAGGGTGCGGGTGAAGGGCTGCTCAACCCGGCGACGCAGGATGGCCGTGGCGACCCGGCCCGACTGGCGCTCGTCGCCATACAGCTTGAAGATATGGGCCAGCGGCCCGTGGTCCCAGGTGTTGACGATGTCGGCGGCGGTTTCGCCCTCATCCGACATCCGCATGTCCAGCGGCCCGTCGCGCATGAAGGAGAAGCCGCGCTCGGCCTGATCCAGTTGCATGGACGAGACGCCGATGTCGAAGACGGCGCCGTCCAGCTTCGCCTTGCCGCTTTCCTTGAACGCCTCGGCCAGACCGGAAAACGGCGTGCGGATCAGCTGGAAGCGATCGGGAAAGTCGCGCGCCACGGCGTCCGCGAACGGCTGCACCGTCGGGTCGCGATCGAGCGCCACCACATCCGCGCCGCGTTCCAGAATGGCGCGCGTATACCCGCCTGCGCCGAAGGTGGCGTCGATGACGACATCGCCCGCCTTGGGCGCCAGCGCCTCGATCACCTCGGCCAGCAGAACGGGCGCGTGCGGAGAGGTCATGCCGCCCCTCCGTTCTTGGCGGCCATCGCCTGGCGACGCATCTCGCCGAACTGCTTCAGGCCCTCGCGCGCCATGCGGCGCTGCTCGGCGCGGTGCGCGGCCCACTTGTCCTTGTTCCAGATCTGGAAGCGCTCGCCGACGCCGTAGATGACGACCGTATCGGACAGGTCAACCTCGGCGCACAGATGCTCCGGCAGGGTGATGCGCCCGCCCGAGTCATAGGCCAACGGCTTCTGCTCGCCGAAGATCGAGGCCTCCAGCGCCGAACGATAGGGATCGCCGAACGGCAGGCTTTCGATCACCGCGCGATATTCGGCGAACAGCTTGTCGCCGCCCGCTTCCAGACAGTCCGCTTCGATGGAGGGGAAACAGAAGACGCCATGTTCGGCGCCGTTCTCGGCCGTGCGGAATTCCTGAGGGATCAGGAGACGGCGCTTGCCGTCCAGCTGCTTCTCGTAGGTCGAGAGAAACACGCCCTGCCCTATCGAACCCTGCGGCCCGTCCCTGAAATCCGATGAAAAAGCCCACGCGTCGGGCCTTGGCCCTCACTCATGAGCCACTGGGATAGCATGGGACAGAATGGGTCTCAATGGGATTAGTTGACGCTCTTTAACCTAATTTGCGGTTCCGATGACGTCGTCACGACTGTAAAATCGGAACATACACAGAACAAAATGAGTATTCACAGCCTGTGGACGGGTTCTAAGGCCTTGATTTAAACGGAATGGTTAATGAGCATCCCTCTCCCGATGGGAGAGGGCTTGAGCCTCCAAGAGCGAAGCGATTGGCTCAGGCGAAAGGGTGAGGGTTCGCGGGTGAAGTCGGCCGTAGGCCGTGTCTGACCGATGGCTCTACGGCTTACGCCGACTGATAGGACAAGCCCCTCACCCTTTCGCGCCAGAACGATCGCTGACGCTCTCGTGCACTCAAGCCCTCTCCCGCCGGGAGAGGGTCAGTTGTCCCTGAAATAAACACCAGACGGCCTGTAAGCCGGGTTCTGTTCCGCCCGAAAGCGGCGACGATCATTCCTCTGGGCCGCCCATTGCTGGACGGCTCTCGCGACCTACCCGGACATCTGGGGCGGTGAACCCTGCGGGGCGAGCCCCGCGCGATGTCCCTATTTGGTCTTGCTCCAGGCGGGGCTTGCCATGCCGTCGACGTTGCCGCCGACGCGGTGGGCTCTTACCCCACCCTTTCACCCTTGCCCCGGCGGACCGGGGCGGTTTGCTTTCTGTGGCGCTGTCCCTCGGGTCGCCCCGGGCGGGCGTTACCCGCCGCCTTTTCACCGTGGAGCCCGGACTTTCCTCGACGGGAGCAAGCCCCCGCCGCGACCGCCCGGCCGTCTGGCGAGCGCTAGATGCGCGCGATAGGGCGCCGCGTCAATCCAGAACGCCCGTGACGCTCTCGACCGAAGCCAGTTGGAGCAGGCCGACCAGACGCGCCCGCGTCTCGCCGTCGGCCACGCCGTCGACCCGATCCGGCCGCCAGTGGCGCTGGAAGGCCTCGACCGTCAGGCGGGTCTCCTCGTCATAGGCGCCGCCCGGCTGCAGCCCATAGCCCAGCCGGTGCAGACCCGAGCGCAGGACAATGACGCCCAGTCCCTCGTCGCCCGGCGACAGAGGCGCGCCCAGGGCGCCGACGCGCTCCGGCGCCGGTTCGAACCACAGGCCGTGCCCGGCCTCGGCCAGCCGCTTCCACGGGAAGAGTTCGCCAGGATCCTGCTTGCGCTCGGGCGCCAGGTCGGAATGGGCGATGATGCGGGCGTCGGGAATGGACCAGCGGGTGCGGATGTCCGCCGCCAGGGCGATCACCGCCCGGACCTGGGCCTCGGGAAAGGGGCGGTAGCCGAACTCATGGCCCGGATTGACGATCTCGATGCCGATGGAGGCGGCGTTGACGTCGGTCTCGCCCTGCCAGGCGCCGCGCCCGGCGTGCCAGGCCCGGCGCTCTTCGGCCACCAGGCGCAGGATGGCGCCGTCCTCGTCGACGACATAGTGGGCCGAAACCTTGGCTTCCGGATCCCGCAGGCGCTCGATCGCCGCCTCGGCGGTCTCCATGCCGGTGTAGTGCAGCACCAGAATGTCCGGCGGGCCGCGCCGGGCGTCGAAATTCGGGGACGGCGCGTCGGTGAAGGCGATCATGAGGGCCCTGTCAGCGCCCTTCCTTTTCCCAGCCGTAGGCCACCCAGGTATCGCCGACCTTCCTGGCGTCGATGACCCCGTCGTCGCGACGGCGGCGCGCGGTCATGGCGCGGCGGGCGCGCAGGGCGAAACCGGCGAAGAAGACCAGCACGCCGCCGACCACGGCGATCATGGCTACGGCGGCGGCGGTGAAGACGGCCAGCAAGGCGCCGACCGTCACAGCCAGGGCGGTGGCGATCAGACCGGCGACCCAGACGAAGGGCGCCAGCAGGCCGGAACCGGGCCGACGGCGCGCATTGAAACCCAGCTGGCCCATCGGGTCGGAGTTGATCATGAACTCAAAGCCTCTCTCAGCGTCCTGATGAACGCCTGAGGCGTAATGTCGGTCCATCGACCTGAACGGTCAATGTACTGCGACATCACGCACCAGTCACTTTACTGATCGGGCGCGCCTCAGAAGGCAGGCTGATCGGCCAGAACCACCGCCCCGCTGCTGCGCATCCGGTCCGTCTCGACCCGGTTCAGCATGGCCTGAGCGGCGGGGTCGCCCATGACCTGACCGACCTTGACCATCGCCTCAGCGGCCTGGCCCGAAGCGCCGAAGGCTGTCGCCAGCGCTTCCCACGGCGTCTGCGGCTGCGGGAATCGCTTGAAGCGGACCACGTCCGACGACGGGATCTTGGCCAGCTGGCGCGCCTTGGCCACGGCCTCTTCCAGACCGCCCAGTTGATCGACCAGACCCAGACCCTGCGCCTGGGCGCCGGTCCAGACGCGACCCTTGGCGATCTCACGCACGCGCTCGACCGGCAGCTTGCGGCCCTTGGCCACGCGGGCGACGAACTCTTCGTAGATGCGGTCCATCGAGGCGGCGAAGGCGGCGCGCTGGCCCTGATCGAAGCCCTGCACCGGCGAGAAGGCGTCGGCGTAGTCGCCGCCGACC
This sequence comes from Brevundimonas sp. NPDC055812, assembly GCF_053616535.1. Lineage (NCBI taxonomy): Bacteria > Pseudomonadati > Pseudomonadota > Alphaproteobacteria > Caulobacterales > Caulobacteraceae > Brevundimonas > Brevundimonas sp. NPDC055812. The sequence continues at coordinate 184,292 of NZ_JBSHDX010000001.1, forward strand.
GACAGGCCGCGCATGTCGACGCCGAAACGGCCCAGCGCATCGGCCAGCACGAACTTGCCGCCGAACACGCCGATGGAGCCGGTCAGGGTCGAGGGCTGGGCCACGATCCAGTCGGCCTCGGAGCTGATCCAGTAACCGCCCGACGCCGCATAGGCGCCCATGGACACCACCACCGGCTTGCCCGCCGCCTTGGCCGCGCGCACGGCGGCCAGAACCTGTTCCGACGCTTCCGGCGAGCCGCCCGGCGAGGAGACGCGGAAGACGATGGCCTTCACGTCCTTGTCCTCGATGGCCTGATAGATGGCCTTGGCCGTATCGTCCGACCGGATGTTGGAGCCGCCGCCGAAGGGCGAGTCGTTGGAGCCGCGGCCGGTCATGATCGCGCCTTCGCCGCCGACGATGGCGATCGCCGACTTGGCCGAGCCCGCGCCCGAGGTCGTGCGCGTCCCCTTCAGCGAGGCGTAGTCGCCGAACTTGACGATCTTGGCGTTCTTGCCCGCCTTTTCCTTGGCGGCGGCCTCGGCTTCCTCGACCTGGCCGATCTTGTCGACCAGCTTCAGCGACAGGGCCTGATCGGCTGAATAGGGGCCGGCCTCGATGACGGCCTTCAGGGCCTCGGGCGTGGTCTTGCGGTCGCGGGCGATGTTGGCGACGGCGCTATCGTAGATGGAGCCCATCCAGGCCAGCATGGCTTCACGGTGCGGGGCGGTGAAATCGCTCTGCGTATATTCGTTGACGGCGTTCTTGTATTCGTAGCGCTGTTCGAAGTCGGCCTTGACGCCGTACTTCTGGAAGGCGCGGCCCAGGAAGACGCTGTCCGCCGACAGGCCCACGGCCTGGAAGTTCGCCGTGTTCTGCAGCCACAGCTGATCGGCGCTGGAGGCGACCATATAGCTGGACATCACCGCGCCCACGGGCATGAAGCCCTGGCTGTGGGCGATGACCGTCTTGCCCGAGGCGCGGAAGCGGGCGATCGCCTGACGCACCTCGTCGGCCGAGGCGGGCGTCATGCCGGCTTCGGGCGCGCGCAGCAGCAGCACCTTGACGTTGTCGTCGGCCGCGGCCTGAGCCAGCACGTCCACGACCTGAACCACCGACAGGCTGGGGCCGCTGAACGCCGCGAAGGGATTGACCGGCGTCTGATCCGTCAGGCCGCTGCGCAGGTCCAGCTCCAGCACCGTATGGGCGGGCGTGGTCGGCTTGGAGGCCCCGGCCGCCATGGCGAAGAAGATCAGCGCCACCACGGGCAGGACGACGAAGAAGGCCACAAGCCCGGCGAAGACGCCCAGCATGGTGAGGAAGAACTGCTTCATAGGAAGGCGGGCGTCCAGGATCGCGGCCAGAGGCGGCCAAGCGTGAGGATAGAGGCCGCGCCCCGCGCGTCAAATGAACGGACGGTAATAAACTCACGAAAAAGGACCCGCCGTTTCCGGCGGGCCCTTCTCGTTTCATCGCCGGATCGCGATCAGCGGCCGATGTCGTAGGTTCCGCTGATATCGATGCGGACCGTCAGCTCGCCGGCCGAGACCGGGGTCGAGGCGCCGCCCGCATCCATGGCGGCGCGAGCGTACATGGCCTGCGGCCGCACCTCAGGCGCATAACCGCCGCCCTCGGTCAGCGAACGCACCGGCCCCAGGTCGACGCCCAGGGCCTGGGCGTACAGACGCGCCTTGTCCTGCAGGGCGCGCACGGCCAGCACGCGGGCCTGGTCCTCGGCCGCCTTCGGGTCCTTCAAGCCAAAGGCGATGCCGTCGATCTGATTGACGCCAGCCGTGACCACGGCGTCGGCGGTCGTTCCGACCTTGCTCAGATCCTGGATCGTCACCGTAACCCGGTTCGAGGCCTGATAGCCGCGCAGCTTGGGCGGCTCGTTCTGCTGATAGTCGTACTGGGCCGACAGGTTCAGACCCGAGGTCTGGATGTCGCGCTCGGCGATCCCGGCGCGACGCAGGGCGGCGACGACGCGGGTCATCTGCTGGGCGTTCTGGGCCATGGCTTCCTGGGCCGTCGGGGCCTCGGTCACCACGCCGAAGTTGATCGTGGCCTGATCCGGCGCGACCTTGACCTCGCCATAGGCCGACAGGTTCAGGGCGGGTTGTTGGGCCATGGCGTGCACCTGCATCGGGGAAGAGCCGCCGGGCTGGGATTGAGCGCCAGAAGCGGCGGACGCGACGGCCGGCGCCGCCAAGGTCATCAGGGCCGTGCCCAGCATCAGGGCGCGTGCGGTGCGGGTCATTACGAGGTCTCCGTCGAATTCATTCGGGCGGACGTGTTCGCCAGCCACGGCCTAACTTGACCGTTTCAAGCTGAACGAACGCAAAAGACCCCTGTGCAGGTTCCGTTCATCGGCGTGAAAAGCGCGACAGGCCCAAGGCGGCTTTGCAGCCGCCGCGCCGCCTGCTAGGCACGCCTTCGTGTGCTTCGGGGGCCCGTAGCTCAATGGTTAGAGCCGACCGCTCATAACGGTCTGGTTGGGGGTTCGAGTCCCTCCGGGCCTACCACATCCGAACGCCTCGCAGTCGTTCAGGAACGCCTTCATGACCGCCCTTCTGCTCACCGCCCTTCTGGCTTCCGTCCTTTCGCCCGATTTCGAGACGCTGGAGCCCGTCCCGGCGGCGGCTCAGGGCGAGGCCATCCCCGCCTGCACCGCCGATCGCCGCTGGTGCGCCCTGATCGAGACGGACGAGACGGACGAACAGCTGGTGCTGCGCCTGTATGACGGAACGCCGGACGGCCGTGCGCCCGCGGCCTCCCACCTCATCGAAAGCGAGGCCTCCGAAGGCTTCTGGAAGCCCGGCGTCATTCTGCGTCGCGCCGGAAGCGACGACGTCATCCTCGGCGCCGACATGGAACTGCAGGCCATGTATTCGGGCGGGGGCGGGATGTCCTCCTACCAGACCCTGGTGCGCTTCACGCCCGGCGAGACGCCGCAGGAAATCCTGACCGTCCCGATGTCCGGCTCGCTGATGATCCGCGCCTGCTTCGGCGAAGAGGACATGAAACAGCGCGCCGGCGCCTGCCACGACGAATACGAGTTCGCCGCCGAGTTGAAGGCCGAGGGCGACGCCTTCCCGCCGCGCCTGACCTACGCCTCGACCGCCGCCACCTTCCCCGGCCGGGTGTCGCGAGACGAGGACTCCCTGGCCAAGCCGCCGCTGAAGCCCGAGGACCTGGTCAAGGCCGTAGACGCCGAATGCACGGTGCATCGCGTCTTCACTTTCGATCGGGCCGCAAAGGCCTATGTTGCAGACGCGCCCCTGCCCGATTGCAGCGCCTACACCGTTCCCTAGTTTCTCCGAGCACGCCCGATGTCCTATGTCGCCCGTGACGACCGCCCCGCCGACAAGGCCGAACGCTACGCCGAGGTCGAGGCCGAAATCCTGGCCGTGCTGGACGGCGAGCCGAACCTGACGGCGCGCATGGCGACCGTCGCCTCCATACTGGCCGACGCCTTTCCCGCCTTCTTCTGGACCGGCTTCTACGTCGTGGACGCGGCCAAGGGCGATGAACTGGTGGTCGGCCCCTATCAGGGCACGCTGGGTTGCCTGCGCATCCCGTTCGGGCGCGGCGTCTGCGGCGCGGCGGCGAAAACGCGCCAGACCCAGGTGGTCGAAGACGTCGACGCCTTCCCCGGCCACATCGCCTGCGACAGCCGCTCGGCCAGCGAGATCGTGGTTCCCGTGCTGGACGCCTCGGGCGCCCTGATCGCCGTGCTGGATGTGGACGCAACCGAAAAGGCCGCCTTCGACGCCGTGGACGCCGAGGCGCTGGAACGGCTGATGCGCAAGGTGTTCGCCGCGGGGTGAAGCGCGCCTCGTTCACCTCCACTACTCCGCCCTCCGTCCCCTGCCGTCATCCTCGGGCTTGACCCGAGGATCCAGCCGTCCGCGCCCTGAACCTCGCCCGTGCGAGGCGCGACGGCGGCGCATCATCCTCAACCGGCCGTCCGCACCACGCTGGATCCTCGGGTCAAGCCCGAGGATGACGGCGGAGGGGTCAGGAGCGGGTTCCCCCCACGACGCCTGCCCCCGCCCGTGCTACCTCCCAACCATGCGGATCGGAATCGACTTCGGCGGCACCAAGATCGAGGCGGCGGCGCTGGACGCGGCGGGCGCCTTCGCGGCTCGAATCCGCGAGCCGAACCCCGGAAGCTATGACGCCGCCATCCGCCTGGTCGCCGATCTGGTCGCGCGGGTCGAGGCCGAGGTCGGCCCCGCGCAATCGGTCGGCCTGGCCATTCCCGGCTCGCCCTCGCCGCGCACCCGCCTGATCCGCAACGCCAACTCCACCTATCTGAACGACCGCCCTCTCGCCGAGGATCTGCAGGCCGCGCTGGGCCGTCCGGTTCGGCTGGCCAACGACGCCAACTGCCTGGCCCTGTCCGAGGCCGCCGACGGCGTAGGCGCGGGCGCGGCCAGCCTGTTCGGCGTCATCCTGGGCACCGGCTGCGGCGGCGGCCTGGTCATCGACGGTCGGCTGATCGAGGGCGCGCACGCCGTCGCCGCCGAGATCGGCCACATCTCCCTGCCCTGGCCCTCGGCCGAAGAGGCGCCCGGCCCCGCCTGCTGGTGCGGCCTGCACGGCTGTCTGGAGACATGGGTCGCCGGCACGGGCTTCCAGCGCGATCATGAAGCCGCGACTGGGCGGGCGTGGAAAGCGCAGGCCATCATCGACGCCGCTCGCGCGAGCGATGCACAGGCCGCCGCCGCGCTGGACCGCTACATCGACCGGCTGGGGCGCGCGCTGGCCATGGTCGTCAATCTGGCCGACTCGGAGGTCTTCGTTCTGGGCGGCGGCATGTCGAACGTGAGCGAGCTTTACGACCGCCTGCCCGCCGTCGTGGCGCGGCATGTCTTTTCTGATCACTGGGAGGGGCGGATCGTCCCGGCGAAGTGGGGCGATTCCTCGGGCGTGCGCGGCGCCGCGCGTCTGTGGGACGCCTGATCGTCGATTGATCACGCCGCGCACCCCGCTATGGTCCGCGCCGAACCGACAAGAGCAGGAAGCATGAGCCAGAGAGTCGTCGCGATCACCGGCGGATACGGCGCCCTTGGCCGGGCGGTCGTCGAGGCGGCGCAGGCGCGCGGCCTGTCGGTCGCCGTCATCGGCCGCACCCCGCCGCGCCAGCCGAATCCCGACGTGTTCGAGATCAACGGCGTCGATCTGACCGACCCCGCGCAGGCGAAAACCGCAATCGAGGCCGTCGTCGCCCATTACGGCCGTCTAGACGCCCTGCTGAACATCGCCGGCGGCTTCGTCTGGAGCCCGGTCGAGGGCGATGGCGATGGCGATGAATTCGACAGGATGCACGCCCTCAACGTCAAGACGACGCTGAACGCCAGCCGCACCGCCCTGCCCCATCTGAAAGCCTCGCCTGAGGGCCGTATCGTCAACATCGGCGCCAATGGCGCGATCAAGGCCGGGCACGGCATGGGCGCCTACGCCGCCTCCAAGGCCGGGGTCCACCGCCTGACCGAGGCTCTGGCCGAAGAGCTGAAGTCGACCCCGGTGACGGTCAACGCCGTCCTGCCCTCCATCATCGACACGGCGGCCAACCGCGCCGACATGCCCGACGCCGATCCGTCGAAGTGGGTCGCGCCCGCCGACCTGGCCGCCGTCATCCTGTTCCTGGCCTCGCCCGAGGCGCGGGCGGTCACGGGCGCCCTGATCCCCGTCACGGGCAAGGTCTGATGCGCGCGCGCAGCGTCCTCTACCTGCCCGCCTCGACCGCCCGGGCGGTCGAGAAGGCCCGCACTCTGCCCTGCGACGTGGCGGTGCTGGACCTGGAGGACGCCGTCGCGCCTGAAATGAAGGCGCAGGCCCGCGCGGCCGCCGTCGCGGCGGCGCACGAGGGCGGCTTCGGCCCGCGCCTCGGCGTGCGGATCAACGGGCTGGACACGCCGTGGGGCGCCGACGACCTGAAGGCCCTGCGTGACGCCCCCGTCGACCTGATCGTCGCGCCCAAGGTCGAGAGCGCGGCCATGGTTCACGCCCTGTCGGCGGCGCTGCGCCCCGGCGTCGATCTGTGGGCCATGATCGAGACGCCGCGCGCCCTGGTGGAGTTGCGCGACATCGCCGAAGCGGACGGAGGCTTGAGCGGCCTGATGCTGGGCGTCAACGATCTGGCCAAGGACCTGAAGACCGGCCCCTCGCCCGATCGGGAGCCGCTGAAGCCGTGGCTGGCGGCGGTCGTGGCCCATGGGCGCGCCAACGGCCTGAGCGTCATCGACGGCGTATTCAACCGCATCAAGGACGAGGCCGGGTTCGCCGCAGAATGCGCGCAGGGGCGGCTGTATGGCTTCGACGGCAAGAGCCTGATCCACCCCTCGCAGATCGAGGGCGCGAATGCGGCGTTCGGTCCGTCGCCCGATGAGATCGATTGGGCGCGCAAGGTCGTCGCCGCCTTCGCTGCGCCCGAAACCGCCGGACTGGGGGTCATCCGCGTCGAGGGTGAGATGGTGGAGCGGCTGCATCTGGCGCAGGCGCAGGATCTGCTGGCGACCGTCTAAACCCTTCTCCCCTTGCGGGAGAAGGTGGCCGAGCAGAGCGAGGTCGGCTGAGGGGTCTCTCGACCGTTGCAAAACCCCTCATCCGAACGCCTTCGGCGTCCACCTTCTCCCGCAAGGGGAGAAGGAAGAGCGGGGTGGCGCCTTCTGACGGCAGACCGTAGACACGACCCCATGACCGCACCGCTTCCGCCCCCGTCGAAAACCCGCGCCTGGGTCTGTGCGCCGGGGGTGCTGAAGGTCCCGTTCCTGTCCGCATTCTTGCCCGACTACACGCTGTCGGCCCTGCCCGGATCGTCGATCGAGGTCGTCCTCGGCTGGGGCATGAAGCCGACGGCGGAAGCGGGCCGACGCTGGGCGGCGAAGCACGGCAAACCCTATGTCGCGCTGGAAGACGGCTTCCTGCGCTCGGTCGGGATCGGCGAGAGCGGGGCGACCAGCCTCAGTCTCATCGTCGATGATCTGGGCGTCTATTACGACGCGACCCGGCCCAGTCGGCTGGAGCATCTGATCCAGACCGCGCCCGACTGGTGCGACGATGCGATGCGCGGTCGGTCGCGCGCGTTGATCAACCGCATCGTCGCCTCGGGCGTGTCCAAGACCAATATGGGCGGGCCGCTGGACGCAAGCCTGCTCAAGCCCGGCCGCCGGGTGCTGATCGTGGACCAGACCTTCGGCGACGCCTCCATCGGCTATGGACTGGCCAGCGAGCAGAGCTTCTCCGACATGCTGGCGACCGCCCGGCGCGACGAACCGGACGCCCAACTGATCGTCAAACGCCACCCCGCCGTGGCCGCAGGGCGCAAGCAGGGCTGCATCCCGGCGGACCAGCTGCAGGGCGTCACCCTGATCGACACCGACGTGCGACCCGCCGACCTGCTGGCGGCGGTGGATGCGGTCTACGTCGTGACCTCGGCGCTGGGGTTCGAGGCGCTGTTGAGGGGCCTGCCAGTGCGCTGCTTCGGCGCGCCCTTCTATTCCGGATGGGGGCTGACGACGGACGCCGTGCAGACTGGACGGCGCGGCGCCCCGCGCGATCTGGAACAGATCGCGGCGGCGGCCCTGATCGCCTACACCCGCTATATCGATCCCGTCACCGGCCAACGGTGCGAGGCCGAACAGGCGCTGGAGCGGCTGATCGCCCTGCGCGACCGGGCCGATCGGCTGGCGGGCGACTGGGCCGCCGTCGGCTTCGCCCCGGCCAAGCGGCCGCCGGTGCGCCGCCTGCTGAACTCGCCCAAGGGCCGCGTCCGTTACTTCTGGCGCTCATCCGCCGCCGTCGCCCATGCGCGAGCCACGGGCGGAAAGCTGATCTGGTGGGCCGGCAAGGAGACGCCGCAGATCCGCGCCGCCGCCGACGCTTTCGAGGGGCCGATCGTGCGGATGGAGGACGGCTTCATCCGCTCGCGCGGGCTGGGGTCCGACTTCTTCGGCGCCCTGTCGGTCGCGCTGGACGATCAGGGCGTCTATTACGACCCGACCCGACCCAGCCGTCTGGAGAGCCTGATCGAGGCGGGCGAACCCTCGCCGGATCAGGCCGCGCGCGCCGAGGCGCTTCGTGTTCGGGTGGTCGAGGCGGGCCTGTCGAAATACAATCTGAAGGGGGCGGGCGTCCCGGCGCACTGGCCCAAGGACAGGCCGATCCTGCTGGTCGTCGGTCAGGTCGAGAACGACCGTTCGATTCTGATGGGCTGCGGGCCGGACCTGCGCACCAACTCCGGCCTGGTGAAGGCGGCGCGGGCGGATCATCCCGACGCCTTCCTGATCTATCGCAACCACCCGGACGTGACGGCGGGCAACCGCCCCGGCCTGCTGGACCATGCGGCGATGGAGGAGGTCGACGCCTCGGCCGACGATCTGGACATCGTGGACTGCCTGAACGCCTGCGACCGGTTGGCGACGCTGACCTCACTGACGGGGTTCGAGGCCCTGATGCGGGGCAAGCCGGTCAGCGTCTACGGCCGCCCCTTCTATGCCGGGTGGGGCCTGACCGACGACCGCCTGACGTTCGAGCGCCGCACCCGTCATACCAGTCTGCAGAGCGTCATCCACGCCGCCCTGATCGGCTATCCGGTCTATGTCACGCCGGACGGCTGGCCGTGCGAGGCCGAGGATCTGGTCGAGGCCCTGATCGCCGCGCGCGACCATCCCCTACCCGCCCCGCCGCGCGGCCGCATCAATCGCTGGTGGCGCGGCATAAAGGCCAGTCTCGACCGCAGCCTTCCCCCGGCCTATTGAGGAGGTTCGTCATCGCAACGGACTGAGTCCGGCCCGCGAGGCGCCCGAACTTCGCCGCGAGGCGCCGACATAAGGCTTGTCGAGCGCCGGGGACTCCATGTTCCCTCATGCAGCGAGGCGCCGCGCGCCGAGCGTCAGGGAACCATACAGTGAAAAAAGCCGTCATCTCCGCAACCGGCCTGTTCACCCCGGAACAGTCGATCTCTAACGAGGAGCTGGTCGGCGCCTACAACGCTTGGGCCGAAGGCTGGAACGCCGCCAACGCCGAAGCCATCGCCGCCGGAGAGCTGGAGGCCAAGACGCCCTCGTCGGAGGCCTTCATTGAAAAGGCCTCGGGCATCAAGGCGCGCTACGTCATGGACAAGGCGGGGATCATCGACCCCGAGCGGATGTTGCCGCACCTGCCCGCGCGCGGCGACGACGAGCTGTCGATCCTGGCTGAGATGGCGGTCAAGGCCGCTGAGGACGCCATCCGGGCCTGGGGCAAGCCGGTCAGCGAGATCGGCGCCGTCATCTGCGCCGCGTCGAACATGCAGCGCCCCTACCCCGCCATGGCCATCGAGGTGCAGGAGGCGCTGGGCATCGAGGGCTTCGCCTTCGACATGAACGTGGCCTGTTCGTCGGCGACCTTCGGCATCAAGACGGCGGCGGACTTCGTGGCCTCGGGCTCGGTCAAGGCTGTGCTGATGGTGAACCCGGAAATCTGCTCGGCGCACCTGAACTTCAAGGATCGCGACAGCCACTTCATCTTCGGCGACGTCGCCACCGCCGTCATCATCGAGGCCGAGGATCAGGCCGGGCCGGGCGGCTGGGACATTCTGGGCACGAAGCTTCAGACCAGCTTCTCGAACAACATCCGCAACAACTTCGGCTTCCTGAACCGCGCCGCCCTGCCGACCGGCGCCAACGAGCCGGTGTCTTCGGACGGCCTGACCGACAAGATGTTCGTCCAGCAGGGCCGGAAGGTGTTCAAGGAGGTGGTGCCGATGGTCTCGACCATGATCCTGGACCACGCCGCCGAGCTGAAGCTGGACACGCACGGGCTGAAGCGCCTGTGGCTGCACCAGGCCAACATCAACATGAACACCCTGATCGGCAAGAAGGTGCTGGGCCGCGACCCCGAGCCGAGCGAGAACGTCATCATCCTGGACGACTACGCCAACACCTCCTCGGCCGGATCGATCATCGCCTTCCACCTGCACCACGACGGCTTCGCGCCGGGCGATACGGGTCTGATCTGCAGCTTCGGCGCAGGTTATTCGGCGGGCACGGTTTTTGTGCAAAAGCGCCCCTGATCGCCCCGAATAGGAATCAATATTTCCGGCGGCGCTTGCACTGTTCGGAAAATTTTGCAAACCGTTACGCGTCGAGAAACAGGGGGGACGACGCCCGAATGACTCAGACAGCTTTGCCTTGGGCTGAAAAACTCAGTGATCCGCTGGCGCACGACGTGGCGACGGTGCTGCAGCGCATGGGCGGTTCGGCCCATCAGGATATGGTGATCAACTGCGTCGCGGCGCTGAAACGCCAACGCGGCGAGTCGGTGACTCAAGACCTCAAGATGAAGATCATCGAGGTGTTCGAACGCTATCGCGACTTCTTCATCCGCCCCTTCGGCGAGGGCTCCTTGCGCTGGGCCCTGGCGCCGGGCGTCGCCTGACCGCCTCAAAAATCGACCAACGAAAAAGGCCCGCTCCGACTGGAGCGGGCCTTCGTCATTTCAGACCATCCGCGCTTAGAAGCGGCGGATGTAGCTGACCGAATAGGCGTCAGCCTCGCCGCGATCGTCGCGGAAGTCACGACGGGTCCAGTCGGCGCGGACGCCGTTGACGCCGTCCAGGTAGTAGTTGGCGCCGACGCCGTAGTTCCAGCTGTCGCCGCCGACCTTGCTCTCAGAGCCGGCCAGTTCCTGCTTCAGCTCGGTGTGGCCGTAGCCGCCGCGGGCGAACAGCTCCAGCTTGTCGCCGACGGGATACTTGCCGACGACATAGCCGGCGGCGTCCCACTCGTGCTTGATCTGGCCGTCGACGCCGGCGACGGTGATGTCCTTGTCCTTGACCCCCACGCCGACCTCGGTCTCCACGGCCAGGTAGCGATTCAGGTTGACGCCCAGGCGGCCGGACACGGCGCCGGTCTGGGCCGCATCGCCTTCCATGTGCGTGTAACCCAGCGAACCATAACCGCGCGGCTCGGGATTCGATTGAGCAAACGCCGGAGCGGCGAGAACAGACATAGCGGCGGCGGCGAGAAGAACGTTACGCATTATTTCATAGTCCTTAGATGATGTGACTTCTTTGATCACATGCCCCATCCAACGAAGCTTAAATGGTTGCGCCTGCATCCCCGTTCCATAGGCGCATCAACCACGAACGACGAAAGTTACGCGAAAGACACATACGTCGTTACCTAAATGGCGCAAAAAGAAAGGGCGCGCCCCGCCGGGGAGCGCGCCCAACCGATCCGCCGGGAATCGGATCAGAAACGACGGACGTAGTTGACCGAGTAGACGTCCACTTCGCCGCCGTCGTCGGTGAAGTCGCGACGGGTCCAGTCGCCGCGCAGGCCGTTCTGGCCGTCGAAGTAGTAGTTGGCGCCGACGCCGTAGTTCCAGCTTTCGCCGTCGGCCTTGCGCTCGACCCCGGCCAGCTCGGCCTTCATCTGGGTGGTGCCGTAGCCGCCGCGCGCGAACAGTTCAAAATTGGGCGTGACCGGAAACGTGCCGACCGCATAGGCGGCCAAGTCATAGTCGTGCTCGATCTTGCCCTGGGCCCCGGCGATGGTGAAGTCGTCGTCCTTCACCCCGATCGAGCCTTCGCCCTCGACGCCGAAATAGGGGTTGAACTTGGCCCCCAGGCGGCCGGTGACGGCGCCCAGGTTTCCATCCGAATGGTCTAGCTGCGAATAACCGAGCGTGCCGTAGTAGGTGGGACCGCCCGGCTGCACGACCTGGGCCGCAGCGGGAAGGGCGAATACAGAAAGGGCGGCGGCGGCGAGAATAACGTTACGCATGAGCTTCAATCACTCCTTATTGCGATGAGCAGGACCGGCCTGACCACCTTGCGGAGAAACAAATCTCAAGCGCCCATAGCCGTTCCCTGTGCTTGAACGAGGGAGCGAGAACTGTGCGAGAGAAGGCACACACCGCGTTCCGTCAAGGGCGACTATTTCAGGGCATGAAAAAGGCGACCCTTTCGGGTCGCCCTTCTCTTGTCGACGATTGAAGGGGCCTCAGCGGTCCTTTTCACGCTCCTCGCCCGAGCGCGCGCTCAGGGCGGCCTGGGCCGCCGCCAGACGAGCGATCGGCACGCGGTAGGGCGAGCAGGAGACGTAGTCGAGGCCGACCGTCTCGCAGAAGGCGATGGAGGCGGGATCGCCGCCATGTTCGCCGCAGATGCCCATCTTCATGCCCGGCTTGACCGCACGGCCGCGCTCCTCGGCGATGCGGATCAGGTCGCCCACGCCGCTCTGGTCCAGACGGACGAAGGGGTCGTTCTCGAAGATGCCCTTGTCCAGATAGGCCTGCAGGAAGTGGCCGGAATCGTCGCGGCTGATGCCGAAGGTCGTCTGCGTCAGGTCGTTGGTGCCGAAGCTGAAGAACTCGGCGTGTTCGGCCAGATCGGCGGCGCGCAGGGCGGCGCGGGGCAGTTCGACCATGGTGCCGACCAGGTAGTCCACACTGTCGCCGGCGTCCGCGAAGACGGCCTTGGCCGTGCGGTCGGTCAGTTCGCGCAGATACTTCATCTCCAGACCCAGGGCGACCAGCGGGTGCATGATCTCCGGGATCGGGGCGACGCCCGACGACGCCTTCACCTGCAGCGCCGCCTCGAGGATGGCGCGGACCTGCATCTCGTAGATTTCCGGATAGGCCACGCCCAGGCGGCAGCCGCGGTGGCCCAGCATGGGGTTGGTCTCATGCAGTTCGCGGGCGCGGCGCTTCAGCTTGGCCGCGTCCAGGCCTTGCGTCGCCGCCAGGGCGTCGATGTCGGCGTCGGTGTGCGGAATGAACTCGTGCAGCGGCGGGTCCAGCAGGCGCACCGTCACCGGCAGGCCGCTCATGATGGTGAACAGCTCGACGAAGTCGGCCTTCTGGAACGGGGCGATCTTGGCCAGAGCCACGCGGCGGCCCGCCTCGTCGTCGGCCAGGATCATCTCGCGCACGGCGGCGATGCGGGCCTCGTCGAAGAACATGTGCTCGGTACGCGACAGGCCGATGCCCTCGGCGCCGAAGCCGCGCGCGGTCTTGGCGTCCAGCGGAGTCTCGGCGTTGGCGCGGACCTTCAGGCGGCGGATGCCGTCAGCCCAGCCCATCAGGGTCTGGAAGTCGCCCGTCAGTTCCGGCTCGATCATGGCCACGGCGCCGTCCAGCACCTCGCCCTTGCCGCCGTCGATGGTGATGACCTCGCCCGCCTTGAAGGTGCGGCCGCGCGCGGTGAAGGTTCCGGCCTTCTCATTGATAGCGATCTCGCCCGCGCCCGAGACGCAGGGGCGCCCCATGCCGCGCGCCACCACCGCCGCGTGGCTGGTCATGCCGCCGCGCGCCGTGACGATGCCGCGCGCCGCGTGCATGCCGTGGATGTCTTCGGGGCTGGTCTCGTCGCGGACCAGGATGACGGCGTCGCCCTGCTGGCCCAGACGTTCGGCCTCATCGGCGTCGAAGACGATCTTGCCGGTCGCCGCGCCCGGCGAGGCGGGCAGGCCCGCCGCAACCACGGTGCGCGCCGCCTTGGGGTCCAGCGTCGGGTGCAGCAACTGGTCCAGCGCGGCCGGTTCGACGCGGCTGACCGCCTCGTCCTGAGAGATGACGCCTTCGGAAGCCAGATCCACGGCGATCTTCAGCGCCGACTTGGCCGTGCGCTTGCCGTTGCGGGTCTGCAGCATCCACAGACGGCCCTGCTCGACCGTGAACTCGATGTCCTGCATGTCGCGGTAGTGGCTTTCCAGCCGACCCACCACGTCGACGAACTGGGCGAAGACCTCAGGCATGGCCTCTTCCATCGAGGGAGCCGTTTCGCCCATCTCCTCGCGGCCCGCCTTGGTCAGGGACTGCGGCGTGCGGATGCCCGCCACCACGTCCTCGCCCTGGGCGTTGATCAGGAACTCGCCGTACAGCTTGTTCTCGCCGGTCGAGGGGTTGCGGGTGAAGGCGACGCCGGTGGCCGAGGTCTCGCCCATGTTGCCGAACACCATCGACTGAACGTTGACGGCCGTGCCCCAGCTTTCGGGGATGTCGTGCATGCGGCGATAGAATTTCGCCCGGTCGTTCATCCAGCTTTCGAACACGGCGCCGACGGCGCCCCACAACTGGGCCTGCGGTTCCTGCGGGAAGGGCTTGCCTAGCTCACGCTCGACCAGGGCCTTGTAGTCCGCGACCACCTTCTCCCAGTTCTCGGCGGTCAGTTCGGTGTCGACCGAGACGCCCAGACGGTCCTTGTGATCGTCCAGCACCTCTTCGAAATAGTCGTGGCCCAGACCCAGAACCACGTTGGAATACATGGTGATGAAGCGGCGGTAGGAATCGAAGGCGAAGCGGCGGTCGCCCGACAGCTTGGCCAGACCCTCCACCGTCTCGTCGTTCAGGCCCAGGTTCAGCACAGTGTCCATCATGCCCGGCATGGAGGCGCGGGCGCCCGAACGCACCGACACCAGCAGGGGGTTGGCGGCGTCGCCGAAGGTCTTGCCCACCACGCCCTCGACGTGGGCCAGGGCCGCCTTGACCTGATCGGTCAGGTCGGAAGGATAGGTTTCCTGGTTGGCGTAATACCAGGTGCAGACCTCAGTGGTGATGGTGAAGCCGGGCGGCACCGGCAGGCCGAGGGACGACATCTCGGCCAGGTTCGCCCCCTTGCCGCCCAGAAGGTTCTTCATCGACGCGTCGCCATCGGCGGATCCGCCGCCGAAGCCGTACACCCACTTGGTCATTTCGTAGTTCCTGAACCGTGGTTTTGCGAGGTTGAGTCCCGCCTTATGCGGGGTTTCACTAGCGCGCTGCACCTGCGAAGGCGAGGCCGAAGGCGTAACAATCCGTGAGGGGATGTATCGTTTGGCGCCCCTGCCCTGCCCTAACCTCGTCCAAGCCCCGGAGCGGCCAAAGAAAAATGCCGGCTCGATATCAGATGCGGGTCTTGCCCTTTTCATCCCCGCTCATCCCGGCGGACGCCGAGACCCAGTGAGTAAGCCAAACTGAGGCCTGACTGTGGAGCCCGGAGCCTGAAGCCAAAGCACTGGATCCCGGCGTCCGCCGGGATGAGCGGAAATCAGGCATCTGCGCCAACCCACAAGGTGAATTCGGCCAAAGGAAAACGCCCGCCGGTTTCCCGGCGGGCGTTTGCATTCCGTGCGTCCTGAGTGGAGGCTCAGGCCGGATCTTTTCAGGCGGCGACGGTGATCGCGCCCTCGGCCGGGTCGCGCAGGACATAGCCGCGCCCCCAGACGGTCTCGATGTAGTGCTTGCCGCCCGCAGCCGTCGCCAGCTTCTTGCGCAGCTTGCAGATGAAGACGTCGATGATCTTCAGCTCGGGCTCGTCCATGCCGCCGTACAGGTGATTCAGGAACATCTCCTTGGTCAGGGTCGTGCCCTTGCGCAGGGAGAGCAGCTCCAGCATCTGATATTCCTTGCCGGTCAGGTGCACGCGGTGGCCGTTCACCTCGACGGTCTTGGCGTCCAGGTTCACCGCGATCTCGCCGGTGTGGATGATCGCCTGGGCGTGGCCCTTGGAGCGGCGGACCACGGCGTGGGTGCGCGCGATCAGCTCGTCCTTGTGGAAGGGCTTGGTCAGATAGTCGTCTGCGCCGCCGCCGAAGGTCTTGACCTTGGTGTCGATCTCATGGCTGCCCGAGAGGATCATCACCGGCGTATTGATCTTGCCGTTGCGCAGCTGACGCAGAACCTCGAGGCCGCTCATGTCGGGCAGGTTCAGGTCCAGCAGAATGAGGTCGTAGTCATAGATCTTGCCCAGATCGATGCCTTCCTCACCCAGGTCGGTGGTGTAGACGTTAAACCCTTCCGACTTCAGCATCAGTTCGATGCTTTGAGCCGTCGCGTGGTCGTCTTCGATCAACAGGACGCGCATTCATGCCCCTCCAGGCAAAGCTTGGGATGGCCGCACGTGGCATGCGGCCGGGTAACCTTGTTCCAACGTTAACGGGCCAAAACCTTAAGAAGGGTTAACGCATCCCGATATGAAACGCCTAAGGTGATTTGCGAATCGCCGTCCAGAGTCCCGAGTCAAGGATTCGTTAATTTATTCGGCGCCGCTCCCTCATTCCCCTGTTGACGTCTGACGCGTCTTCCACAGGGGGCGTGCACAACCGCCCCCGTCAATGCCGTGCCCCGCCTGTCGAAGCGACCGTTTCTGACGCTTCATAGGACAACATTCCTAACCCAACCGCCCGACGCACTCATAATGGCGGCATCCACAGGAATGGCGGGGAGGAAGCGCAGATCATGGAACCCTATCGCGTGCCGGTGACGGAGGGCGACCGCATCCGGGCGGACGCGGCCCTGTCGCTGTCGGGCCTGGCCCTGGGCGTGCCTGTCGCCGAGATGACGCGGCGCGAGCGGGTGCGGCCCAGGGCGTGTCGCGCGCGCTGGTCGGCCATGTATCTGGCGCACGTCTCCTTCGGCTGGCCGCTGGAGCGGGTGGCCCACGCCTTCGGCCTGAACCGGGCGACGGCCGGCGCCGCCTGCCGCTGGGCCGAGGACGAGCGCGACCGTCCCGACTACGACGCCCTGATGGACGGCCTGGAGGGGTCGCTGCGGGCGGTGATGGAGCTGCCCCTGGTCGATCTGGCGCCCGAGATCGGAGCCCGCCGATGAGCCGCCAGCTGGAACGCGCCCGCAGCCTGCTGCAACGCCCCGGCGCCTGGCTGGACCAGGCGAACGGCGCCTATCCCTTGCGCCTCGGCGGCGACCGGCGCAGCCGCGTGGTGCTGACCCTGGACGAGGCCGTCTTCCGCGCCGTGATCGAGCGGCCGGGGCTGCGCCTGCGCGAAGGCGGCGGCTGGCTGCCCCGCGCGGCCAACGACCATGCCCGACCCGCTCCTCCGCCCGGCCGCCCCGGCGTCATCGAGGGCGAACGCGCCATGATGGAGGGCGACGGCCGCTTGACCACCCGCCGCGCCAATCTGGGCGAGAGCCCGATCCTGTGGCTGGCCCGGCGCAAGGACCAATCGGGCCGCCCCTGGCTGACGCCGGCCGAGGTCGCGGCGGGCGAACGGCTGCGCGCCGAGGCCGAGATCGCGGCCGCCGGCCCCTCCCTGACCATGCGCTGGGACGCCTTGCCGACCTCGCGTTCGGGCGGCGGGGGCGTGCGGATCGAACCGGGCGACCGCGCCCTGTCGGCCTCGGCGCGGGTGCAGGCGGCGCTGGGCGCCTGCGGCCCGCGTCTGCGCGCCATGGTCGCGCAGGTCTGCATCCACGGCACGTCCCTGCAACTGGCGGAACAGGCCCTGTCCTTGCGCCGCCGACAGGGCAAGACCCTGCTGAAACAGGGATTGCAGGCTCTGGCCGAGCATTACGGCATCGGATGACGACCGATCGGCGAAATGCGAGCCATGCAATCAAAGATTGCTGATCCACGATTACTTAAGCATGGCCGTTCTACCCAAGGGCGATCCCCTCGGTCGCCGTGAGCAGACTCCCCATGACGTTCTTCCGCCCAGCCTCGCTTCTTCCTGGTCTGGCGGCGACCGCCCTCGCCGGCGCCGCCGTCGCCCAGACCAGCGCCGAGGATCAGTGGCGCGTGACGGTCAGCCCCTATGTCTGGGCCACTTCGCTGGACGGAAACGTCACGCTGGCGGGCCACAAGGCGCCGGTGGACGTGTCCGCCTCGGACGCCTTCGACCAGCTGGAGAGCGTGGTCATGGGCGACGTCGAGGTGCGCAAGGGCCGCTGGGGCGCCTTCGTCGACTATCAGTACGCCAAGACCCATGAGGGCGTGTCCCTGATGGGCGTCCCGGCCGAACTGGGGACCCGCTCGACCACCGTCTCGGGCGGGGTGCTGTTCCGCCTGATCGACGACCCGCTGGGCGGCAGCACCGCCTTCGGCGACGCGCGCAGCCTCCGCGTCGAGCCGCTGGTCGGCGCCCGCTGGAGCCAGTTGCGGGCCGATCTGAACACCCCGCTGGGCGCTGTGCACAAGGGCGCCGAATGGACCGACCTGCTGCTGGGCCTGAGAGTCGAGGGCGACGTGTCCGAGCGCTGGACCCTGCGCGCCCAGGTCGACGCCGGCGGCCTGGGCGACGACGACCGCCACAGCCTGGCCTGGCAGGCCCTGGCCGCCTATCGCACCCCGCTGGCGGGCGGCGCCGTCTCGATCAACGCCGGCTACCGCCTGCTGCATCAGAACTATGAGCAGGACGATTTCACCGGCCAGCGCTTCGACTGGAAGGTGACCCGCCACGGCCCGGTCCTGGGCCTGTCGCTGACCTACTGACCCCTCATCCCCCGACGATCCCCTCACCTCAGGAGACGACATGCGCAACGGAATGAAGAAGGGCGTCGCCGCCCTGGCCGCCGCCTTCATGGTGGCCGTTCCGGCGGCCGAGGCGTGCACGCGCCTTGTCTACCACGGCCACGACGGCGCCGTGATCACGGCCCGGTCGATGGACTGGAAGGACGAGATCATGACCAACCTCTGGATCTTTCCGCGCGGCATGGCGCGGGACGGGTCCGGCGGTCCCAACTCCCTGACCTGGACGTCCAAATACGGCAGCGTCATCGCCAGCGGCTATGATATCTCGACCGTCGACGGCGTGAACGAGATGGGCCTTGTCGCCAACGTCCTGTGGCTGGTGGAGTCGGAGTATCCGGCCTACGACCCGAACAAGCCCGCCCTCAGCATCGCCGCCTGGGCCCAGTACGCCCTCGACAATTTCGCCACCGTGGCCGAGGCGGTCGAGGCCCTGCGCGACGAGCCCTTCGTCCTGGTCAGCGACAGTGTGCCGGGTCAGGACCGCCTGACCACCCTGCACCTGTCCCTGTCGGATTCCGGCGGCGACAGCGCCATCTTCGAATACATCGACGGCAAGCTGGTCGTGCACCACAGCCGCGACTATCAGGTGATGACCAACTCGCCGACCTTCGACCAACAGCTGGCGCTGAACACCTATTGGCAGGGCATCGGCGGCACGGTCATGCTGCCGGGCACCAACCGGGCGGCCGACCGCTATGCGCGGGCCGCCTTCTACGTCAACGCCATCCCCAAGTTCGAAGATCAGAACATGGCCCTGGCCAGCGTGTTCAGCGTGATCCGCAACGTTTCGGTGCCGTTCGGCATCTCGACCCCGGACCAGCCGAACATCTCCTCGACCCGCTGGCGGACGGTCGTGGATCACAAGCGCAAGCTGTACTTCTTCGAGTCGGCCCTGACGCCGAACACCTTCTGGGTGGACCTGAAGAAGATCGACTTCTCAGAACGCGCCCCGGTCAAGCGGCTGGAGCTGGGCGAGAACCAGATCCACACCCATGCAGGCGACGCCACCGCCGAATTCAGCAACGCCCGGGCCTTCCCTTTCCTGGGTCCGCAATCCTGAGGCGTCGGAGCGCGGTCGGGGTTCAGAAGATCCCGACCGCCGCTTCGGCCCAGATCAGCAGCATGGACAGGATCACCGCTGCGGCCAGCATCAGCCGCACCAGCGGAGTCCGCGCCTTCCACAGCAACAGCTCCAGCAGCAGGCCCGCCCCGATCAGCAGGACGGCGGCGAACAGGAAGTCCTGCGCGTCCCAGGCGACCTCGGAGGTGAACTGCATGGCCGCCAGCGGCGTCAGCAGGATCAGCCCGACCGCGCTCCAGCCGGCCGTTCGGATCGGATTGAAGAAGGCGGGCGCGCGTTTCATCAGGATCGACATCGGACCGCTCCGCACAGGATGAGACGTCTCATCATGCGCCCGATCGCGCGCCATCGGAAGCGAGACGAACGAGCGCGGTCAGCTCGCCGCCAGCGCCGCTTCCCTGATCCGCCCCACCATGCTGTTCAGACCGTTGGCGCGTTGCCGGGTCAGGGCCGAAGGCAGGCCCAGCCGGTCCAGCGCCGCCCTGGCGTCAAAACCCAGAATCTCCGCCGGAAGCCGCCCGGAATAGAGCCGCAGCAGCAGGGCGATATTGCCCTTCGACAGGGCGCTGTCGCTGTCGGCGTCGAAGAAGAGACGGTCGGCCTCCCGCCGCGTCGACAGCCAGACCTGGGCGGCGCAGCCCGGCACCTTGTTCGCCTCGATCCGCGCCTCCTCAGGCAGGGGCAGCAGGTCCTTGCCCAGGTCGATGACGTATTCGATCCGTCCTTCCCAATCGCCCAGCAGGTCGAACTCCTCGACCAGTTCGGCCAGGGTGTCGTCGATGGAGCGGGCGGGAGCGGCGGTGGAAGTCATGGGCGCGACATAGGCCGCGCGCGCCCTCGCCACAACCGCCCCTCTCACAACCGGCTCTGCGCTCCCCCGACAGGCGAGCGCGCTAGGGAGCGTCTGGAGCGCGGTCTAGGTTATACGGCTGATTCAACCCTTGCGCCCGGATGGCCGTGACGTCTCGGACCGCCCTTCTTGATCCCATCCGCCGCCCCGAAGCCGCCGAGGCCGGGGACGGCGCCGCCGTGGCCGCCTGGCACGCCGGATGGACGGCGGTCGTCGGGCTGACGGCCCTGGGCGCCGTCTGGCTGGGGCGCCCCCTGGCCGCGCCCGAGGCGCTGGCCCTGGCGGTGACGGCCGCGCCGGGGGTGGCGGGCCTAGCCCTGCTGGCGCGCGACACGACGGCGTTGAGAGCGGCGCTGACGACGCTGTGGGCCCTGGCGGCCCTGACGGCGGCGGCCCTGGCGGGCGGCGCGGCGGGACCGCTGGCCGGCTTCGTCTTCGCCCCACTGGCGGCGGGGCTGGCCCTGGGCGGGCGTCGCCGCGCGGGCGTCGGCGCCCTGGCCTCGGTCGGCGCGGCCCTGGTCGGTCTGGTCTCCACCCTGGCCGTCGGACCCGCGACGCCCGGCGGCGGCCTGGCCGGCGCCTCGGCCCTGATCACGGCGGGCGCCGCCCTGCTCGGCCTGGTTCTGGGCCTTCGTCGCCAGGCGCGCCGCCTTTCCCTCGCCGAGGCCGCCGTGGCGCGGGTCGAGGCCGTCCTGTCCGGTCAGCCGGGCCTGACCCTGACGCTGGACGCCGAAGGCCGCCATCGCGCCCTGTCCGCCTATGGCGCCGCGCCCGCTGCCCTGCCTGTCGATCTGCTGTTCGATGACGGGCTGCTGGCCGTCGTGGACGAGGCCGACCGTCCCGCCGTCATCGCCGCCCTGGCCCGCGCGCGCGGCGGCGCCGAGGCCCAGGTCCGCTTCACCCCCCGCCTGGCGCTGGACCGCCGCATCCTGCTGGTCGCCCGGCGGCTCGATAAAAGGCCGCGCCTGATCGTCCAGGCGCTGGACGCCACCCTGCAGCACGCGCGCGAGGCCGAGCTGGACGCCGCCCGCGCCGAGGCCGAGACCCAGAACCTCGGCAAGACCCGCTTCCTGGCCCACATGAGCCACGAGCTGCGCACGCCGCTGAACGCCGTGGTCGGCTTCTCCGACGCCATGCGGCAGGAGCTGTTCGGCCCCGTCCCGCCGCGCTACGCCGACTACGCCGCCTCGATCCACGAAGCGGGCGGCCACCTGCTGGACCTGATCAACGACGTGCTGGACGTCAGCCGCATCGAGGCCGATCGCTATGAGCTGTCGCTGGAGCGTTTCGACGCGCGCGAGCCGGTGCTGGCGGCGCTGGCCCTGGTCCGCATTCAGGCCGACGACAAGGGCGTCGAACTGGCCGCCGTCCTGCCGCCCGAGGCGCTGAGCGTCCGCGCCGACCGCCGCGCGCTGAAGCAGATGGCGCTGAACCTGCTGGCCAATGCGGTGAAGTTCACCCCGCCGGGCGGGACAGTCACCGTGTCGGTTCAGGCGGCCGATGACGCGCTGGAGGTGACGGTGGCCGACACCGGCGTCGGCATCTCGGCCGAAGATCTGGCGCGTCTGGGCCGCCCCTATGAGCAGGCAGGCGACGCCGAACAGCGGGCGCAGGGGTCAGGGCTGGGGCTGGCGCTGGTGCGCGCCCTGGCCGGGCTGCACGGCGGAACGCTGGCGCTGGACAGCGCTCTGGGCGTCGGCACGGCGGCGACGGTGCGTCTGCCGCTCGAGACGCCGGACGCCTGAACCTCAGACGCGCGAGGCGGCCAGCTTCAGACCGAAGCCGATGAAGACGACGCCCACCACCCGGTCCATCGTCCGCACCACAGCCGGGCGACGTAGGAACCGGCCCAGCGGAGCCGTCGCCAGGATCAGCCCGGCGAACCAGACGATGGTCAGCGCCACATGGACCCCCACCAGGAAGAAGGTGAAGGCCGCCACATTGGCCCCCTGCGGCACGAACTGGGGCAGGAAGGTCACGTAGAAGACGCCGATCTTGGGGTTCAGCAGATTGGTCAGCAGGCCGCGCCGGAAGGCGACCGGACCGCTGGGCGGCGGGGCGGCGCCCGCTTCGCCCAGGCTCCTGCGCGGCTTGAACAGCATCTGCGCGCCCAGCCAGACCAGATAGGCCGCGCCCGCCCACTTCACCACCGTATAGGCCAGCTCCGACACCCGCAGCAGCGCCCCGAACCCAAGCGACACCGCCGCGCCCCAGATCAGACAGCCCAGCAGGATGCCCGCCCCGGCGAAGACGGCCGAACGCCCGCCCTCGGCCGCCGCCGAACGCAGCACCATGGCCGTGTCCACCCCCGGCGTGATCGTCAGAATGGTGATGGCGACCAGGAAGGCGGCGAACAGGGCGGGATCGAACATGGGCGCACTAGATCATGCGCTGAGCGAGGGTGACAACGTCCGATCTCAACCCGGCCGCCTCATCCCTCCATGCGGTCGCGGTAGCCGCGCGCGTCCAGCGCCCTTAACGCCGCCGTGAGAACCGCCTCAAGCTCCAGTCCCAGATCCTGATCCAGCGACCGCGCCGCCCGCTTGGTCGCGCGCCATTGATCGGTCAGGGCCGGCAAGGCCGCGCGCGCCTGATCCGACAGCATGACCGCGCGCTGTCGTCCGTCCGCCGCACGGCCGGAAACCAGCCATCCCTCGCGGGTCATCTGCGCCGCCGTCTGACTGAGCGCCGAATGGGTCAGGCCTGCGGCCTCGGCCAGGGCCTTGATGCTGAGCGCCATCGGTTCTTCCGCCGCCCGCTCGGCCTCCATCAGGGCGCGCATGATCACCGTATAGCGCGGCCTGAACGCCAGCCCGCGCGCGGCGTAGGCGGCCTCCACCTCGCCGTCGAGACGGTCGGCCAGACGCCGCAGCAGGGCTCCAAGACTTGACGGGCGTTCGGACATGGTCCCATGAATATATAAGGGCTGTTATAAATCAACCCATGCGAGGCCCCATGCTCTCCGCGCTTGTCCATCCCTTCCTGGCCGTCGCCCTGACGACCTGCCCCCTGCAGGTCGAGGTTCTGAACGCCGCCGCCGACCGCATAGGAGCCGGCTACATCACCCAGACGGAGGGGCAGGCCGTGGCGCGCCGCGTCCGCGACTGGGCCGCGGAGGGGCGCTATGCCGAACAATGCGACGACACGGCCGCCTTCGCCGAGACGGCGACGCGCGACCTGCGCACGCTGGACGGGCACTTCCGCCTGACGCCCCCGCCGTCTTCAGGACCGTCAACCGGTCCCGCCCCCGCCTCCCTGCAGGCCTGGCGCGACGAGGCCCGCGCCGCAGGCGGCGGCGTACGCGAGGTGCGGGTGCTGGAGGGCAACATCGGCTATCTGCGGCTCAGCGCCTTCTATCCCTGGGACCTGGTCGAGACGCGCCTGGCCGCCGCCCTGACCCTGTTGGGAGATGTCGACGGCCTCATCATCGACCTGCGCCGCAACGGCGGCGGGGACGGACGCACGGCCGATCAACTGGTCGCCAGCCTGCTGCCCGAAGGCGCCGCGTTCGGCTGGATCGAACGACGCGAGGGCCGGCTTCCTCACGCCGCGCCGCCACGCGCCCTGCCCGCCGTCCGGGCCGACACGCCGGTCGCCGTCCTGATCGATCGCCGCTCAGGCTCGGCGGCCGAGTTCACCGCCTATACGCTGCAGGCGGCCGGGCGAGCCGAGGTGATCGGCGACCGGTCGGGCGGCGCCGCCCACATGCTGGGACCGCCGCAGCCCCTGCCCCACGGCTACGCCATCAGCGTGCCGGACGCCCGCCCCGTAAACGCCGTCACCGGAAAGAACTGGGAAGGCGGCGGCGTCCGTCCCGACGCGCCCGGCGGCGACGATCCCCTGCTGACCGCCCGCGACCGCCTGCTGGCGAAGCTGGGCCGAACGCCGCAGACCTGAACGGCCGCCTAGACCGGCCCCATGGCGAGGAAGGCGCGGGCGGCGGCGAAGTCCCCCGCCTCGAAACGGGCGGTCGCCACGCTGTCGTCGCGGAACAGGAACTCGATCAGAAAGGGCTCGCGCGGGTCCAGCGCCGCCAGAGCCTCGGCCGCGCTGTCGGGAAAGCGCCAGACCTCGCCCGCCCGCGCCCCGGACGCCAGCAGGTCGCGCGGCGCCAGATCGGATCCGGCGGCGAAGACGGCGCGGCGCGCGGCCTCGGGCGGCAGGCCGTCCGCGCCCAGCCACGGCCGGGGCGAGCGCGACGCGTCGCGCATGACGATGCGGGCGGCATAGGGCCGGGGCTTGCCGACGAAGGAGACGACCGCCGCCGGGCGCGCATCCTGGGGCGCCCTGCCGGTCAGGCCGAACCGCACGGGCGAGGCGCCGGTCGCCCCGTCCTGAAACAGGCGCCAGCCGTCGCGGGCGCTCTCGAAACGGTCGGCGCTCCAGCCGGCCTTGTCGCCGGGGAAGTTGATCCGCGCCGCGCGCGACCAGCCGGCGAAGGCGTGGCGCACGCGCGTCTTGACCCGGTCCAGCTCGGCGTCGTTGCAGGGGGTGGCCTGGGCCCGCGCCTTGGCCCGCCCGGCCGTGGCGGCCAGTTCGGTCGCCGGGCGTCCGGCGCGCAGGGCCGCTCCGCGCGCCTGCAGGGTCGCCGCCTCCAGCGCCTGGGTCAGACGCGGCTCGAACAGGCGGCACTTGTCCTGCGCCGCCCGCACGAAGGCGCGCTCATAATAAACGTCGCCCGCCGCCGTCGCCGTCCCGGCCGCGAGGGTCAGGGCGACGATCGCGGCCAGCGTTCTGCTGACTATGCGGGGCGACGGCGCTATCTTCATGGCCCCACCCTAGCCGCCGCCGGTTCCGGGTCCGTGTCCAAACAGGGTGAACCAATTGCTTCTTTCCACTGACGTCTGGGTCAGCGCCCTGATCCGCCGCGCCGAGCTGGAGGGCGCCAACGCTGTGGTGGTGAAGAAGGGCGACGCCCGCGCCGGGGCCGTCATCGTCAAGGCCTATGACACCGCGACCCGCACCGCCCGCCTGTGGACCGAGGCGACCGGCCAGGACGGCGAACCCCTGTGGATCCAACCCGTCGCCAGCGAGACCGAGAGCGAACTGGACGCCTATCTGGATCGCCAGCGCCGCTATGACCCCGACCTCTGGATCGTCGAGATCGAGGACCGCCAGGGCCGCCACTTCCTGACCGAGAAGACGCAAGGCTAATCGTTGAACCCTCTCTCGGTGGGAGAGGGTCATACGTTCTCAAACCGCCCTCAAGCAGCGCAAGGCGCGTCAGGGCCGCTCAAAATGGTAACCGGCCCGTTCACCGCGTTCGTGAACCGGACCGCAAGCGCAGGCGCCCTACAACCCGTCGCCTGGGGCCAGAACGGTCCTGCGAGCGGACGCGGTCCATGCTGTTTCTCTTGAACGATGTCGTCTTCGATCTGGACGAGGCCTGCCCGGCCCCGAGCCATGACGTGCGCCGCTTCGAGACCCTGTCTTGCGACTATGTGCTGGAGATGGGCTGCGAGCTGTTCGCCGAAGACCCGCTACTGCATCGCACGGACCCAGCCCGCGCGCGCCGTCTAGCCTGGCTAATCGCGCACAAGGCGCAGGGCGTCAACGCCGCCCTGTTCGCCGCGCCCGAAGCCGGTTGCGCGCCCGAACTGGTCGAGCCGCGCTTCTGCGCCTTGCCCGAACCGATCATCGCCCAGCTTCACGCCCGCGCCGCCCATGGCCGTCTGAACGCCGCCGTCGCCGACAAGGCGGTCTGGGGCCGCATGGCGGCATAGAACGACGCCCCCTTCTGTCGCCTAATAGCGTTTGCTAAGCGTCGCCGTTCGAGTCGCCAGGGGGCCTAGCATGTTTTTCAAATACATAACGTCGATTGTCGCATCATCGGTCATGGCGGGCGTCTTGTCGGCGGCCACGCCCGTCCAGGCGGAATGGCGCAAAGCCGAGAGCGACCGCTTCATCGTCTATAGCGATGTGGGCGAGCGCCAGCTGCGCAACTTCGTCCAAGACCTGGAATCCTACGACCGCGTGTTGCGGTTCCGCATGGGTCTGCCCGGCGACATTCCGACCCTCCGCAAGCTACCCATCTATCTGGTGGGGTCTTCTGCGGAACTGGCCAAGGTTCGCCACGGCGCTGGGAACTCCCTGGCCGGTTTCTACATCGCCACCGATGAGGACATCTTCGGCGTCGCCATCCGCGATCGAAACGTCGACACCCTCAAACACGAGTACGCGCATCACTTCATGATGCACAACTTCTCCTACGCCTATCCCGGCTGGTTCGTGGAGGGGTTCGCGGAATATTACGCCACGGTCGAGATCAAGGCCGATCGCTTCACCGTCGGCCGCTTCAATGAAAACCGCGCCTCCTGGCTGATGTCCGCGCCGTGGATGGACATGAAGGATCTGCTCTCGCTCAGACCCCAGCAACGCGCCGCCAACAGCGAGACCTACTACCCGCTGGCCTGGCTGCTGACCCACTGGTTCATGAGCGACCCCGAACGGCAGCAGATGCTGGCGGCCTATCTTCTGGATGTCGGGGCAGGCGCGGACTCGGTCGAGGCGATGGAGCGGGCTACCGGCCTGTCCATGATCCGGCTGCGCGACACTCTGCGGCGCTATGCGACTGGAAACCTCTCCTTCCAGATCGTGACGGCGGCCATTCCGACCGCGCCCATGACGATCACCACCCTGCCGGAATCCGCCGACGACCTGCTCCTGCTGAACCAGCGCCTCAAGATCGGCGTGCCCAAGGACGCGCGCGCCGCCACTGCGGCCGAGGTGCGCCGCATGGCCGCCCGCCATCCCGACGATCCCCTGGCCCTGCTGGCCCTGGGCCACGCCGAACTGCATTTCGGCGACCCGGCCGCGGCCGAGGCCCCCCTGCAGCGACTGCTGGCGCTGCAGCCTGACCATGTGGAGGGCCTGCAATACCTGGCGCGCGCGCGGATGGAGGCCATCGAAGAGGTCGAGGATCCAGACGAGATCGACCGCCTGACCGCCGAGGCGCGCGGCTTTCTGGCGCGGGCCCACCGCCTAGACGATCTGAATTACATCACCCTGATGCTGGCCGCACGAAACCGGCGTACCGCCGCCAGCTATCCGAACGACAACGACATCGCCGTTCTGGAGCAGGCCTTCGCCCTGGCGCCGCAGTTGGGCGAAGCTCGATTCACCCTGGCGCAAGCCTTGCTGTCTCGGAGCCGCAACGCCGAGGCGATCACTCTGCTGGAACCCCTGGCCAACCACCCGCACGGCAGCACAGCCGCAGTACGTTCTCTACTGGCTCGGGCTCGCGGTGAGGAAGCGCCGCAGGAAGACGCTAGCGACGCGACGGTCGAAGATACAGGCGAAGAAACGCTCTAGAGCAGGATGCCGAACACCGTGTGCACCAACGCCGCCGCCAGGACGATCAGGGCGAACCCCGCCAGAAAGCAGACCAGCGGGTGAATCTTGCGCTCGTTCTGTACGGGCGCGGACTTGCCTGGGTGGACCAGAGCCATGATGTTTCCCTTCCCTAGTGCGGCGGACTCATGGCCCGCCGTCTCCCGAAAACGAGCATGCCTCGAATAACCCTCATACGCGAAGGGTCTCTCACGGCATCGTGAACGTCGACAATCGGGCCGTGGCGCGCTAGGTCGCGCGTCCTGAAGGAAGCTCCATGTCCAAACTCACCCTCGCCCAGGAGGCCCTGCGCCGCAGGACCTTCGCCATCATCGCTCACCCGGACGCGGGCAAGACGACCCTGACCGAGCATATCCTGCTGGCGGGCGGCGCCGTGCGCGCGGCCGGCGCGGTCAAGGCGCGCGGGGAGAACCGCCGCGCCCGCTCCGACTGGATGAAGATCGAGAAGGAACGGGGCATTTCGGTCACCGCCTCGGTCATGACGTTCGAGCACGACGGCAAGATGTTCAACCTGCTGGACACGCCGGGGCACGAGGACTTCTCGGAAGACACCTATCGCACCCTGACCGCCGCCGACTGCGCCATCATGGTGCTGGACGCCGCCAAGGGCATCGAGCCGCAGACGCTGAAGCTGTTCGAGGTGTGTCGTCTTCGGGACATCCCGATCATCACCTTCATCAACAAGCTGGACCGCGAGGCGCAGGACCCGATGGCCCTGCTGGACGAGATCGCATCGCGTCTACAGTTGGACCCCTCGCCCATCTGGTGGCCGGCCGAGAGCGGCAACCGCCTGCGCGGCCTGGCCGAGGTCGGCGGTCAGGGCCGGTTCCAGCCCTATACGCGCAAGACCGCCGACAACGACGGCGAACACCCCGCCCCCCTGCCCTTCGAGGAGGCCGCCTCCTACTTCGAGGGGACGGAACGGGCCGACATGGTCGATGCGCTGGAACTGGTCGAGGCGGGATACAAGCCGTTCGACCGTCAGGCCTTCCTGGAAGGGCATATGACGCCTGTGCTGTGGGGCTCGGCCCTGCGCCACTTCGGCATCGAGGAACTGCTGAAGGCCATCGGCGAATGGGCCCCGCCGCCCAAGAGCCAGAAGGCCCGCAAGGAAGCCTCGCCCGAGACCCGCAATGCTCCCGCGCCCGAAGACATCACGGTCGAGCCGAGTACGGACGAAGTCACCGGCTTCGTCTTCAAGGTCCAGGCCAATATGGACCCCAACCACCGCGACCGCATCGCCATGTTCCGCATGGCCTCGGGCAGCTTCAAACGCGGCATGAAGCTGAAGGTCCAGAACACCGGCAAGCAGCTGTCGGTGAACGCCCCCATCATGTTCTTCGCCTCGGATCGCGAACTGGCCGAAGAGGCCTATGCGGGCGACGTCATCGGCATTCCGAACCACGGCGTGCTGCGCGTCGGCGACAGCCTGTCGGAGAGCGGTCTGGTGCGCTTTGCGGGCCTGCCCAACTTCGCGCCGGAAATCCTGCAGCGCGTCCGCGTCAAGGATCCGCTGAAAGCCAAGCACCTGCAGAAGGCGCTGGTCGGTCTGGCCGAGGAAGGCGTGACCCAGCTGTTCCGCCCGGAACTGGGCGCGGACTTCATCGTCGGCGCCGTGGGCCAGCTGCAGTTCGAGGTCATGGCCGATCGTCTGGGCGAGGAATACGGCCTGGACGTCATTTTCGAGCCGTCGCCCTACGCCGAAGCCCGTTGGGTGTCAGGCGCCAAGGCCGACCTGGAGGACTTCGCCGGGAAGTATCGGCCCCAGATGGCGACCGACATCGACCAGAACCCGGTCTTCCTGGCCAAGTCGGCCTGGGAGACGGGCTATGTCTCCGAACGTTTCCCCAAGGTGGCCTTCACCAAGACCAAGGAGCGGGGCTGACCCTCAGGTCTTGCTGATCGACACCCCGCCGTCGACCAGCATGGCCGTGCCGGTCATGAAGCTGGAGGCGTCGGAGGCCAGGAACAGGGCGGCGCGGGCGATCTCTTCGGGGCTCGCCATCCGCTTCAGGGCGTGCATTCCCTCGACGAAGGCGATGATCTCGGGCGTATGGGCGAACTCGCGCCCCGCCTCGGTGTCGGTGCCGCCGGGCAGCAGGCAGTTGCTGCGCAACCCTTGCGCTCCGAACTCGGCGGCGATGACGCGCGACAGGCCGACCAATCCCGCCTTGGCCGCCGCATAGGCCGCCATGCCCGGCATGCCGATGGCGTGACCGACGAAGGTCGAGGTGAAGATCAGCGAGCCGCCGCCGCGCGCCAGCATGGCCGGGATCTGGTGCTTGGCGCCCAGGAAGGCGGCGGTCAGGTTGAGGTCCAGGGTGTCGCGCCAGCGGTCCAGCGCGATCTCGGGCGTAGGCTCATTGGCGCCGATCGCTCCCGCATTGTTCAGGGCGATGTCGAGTCCGCCGAACCGCTCGACCGCCGTGCTTGCCAGCCGCTCGGCCAGAGCCTCGTCGCGGATATCGCCGGGGACGGCGACAGCGCGGCCGCCCTCGGCCCCAATGGCGGCGACTAGGACCGACAGTTCTGTCTCGCGTCGAGCCGTGACGACCACCGCCGCGCCTTCACGCGCGAACAAACGAGCGGCGGCGGCGCCGATGCCGGAGCTGGCTCCGGTGATGACGGCGACCTTGTCGGTGAGTGCGGGCATGACGACCTCGTGCGTGAAAGAGGCCGTCTTCCTTTCATGCCTTCACGGCGTGGTCTGGCGGGGTTCGGACGCCTCTTTCGACGCAGCGACGAAACGTCGTTTTGCGACCGTCATGAACATCGCCTACCCTGTCGGCGAGCCAGGGGGATTCCATGCCGCTTCAACGCAATGGCGCTACCGCCCGACGCCGCGCCGGGATCATGCCCTCCCTTTTCCTGGCTGCTGGCCTGATGTTGCCGACTGCGCCGGCCCAAGCCGAATGGCGTCGTGCGGAAACAGCCAACTTCATCGTCTATGGCGAAGGCTCCGAGGGCGACCTGCGTCCCCATGCCGAAAAGCTGGAACGCTTCGACGCCCTGCTGCGACGTCAGTTCAACCGCCCCGCGCTGGAAGACGTGCGCAAGCTGCCGGTATATCTGCTGCACACGCGCCGCGACCTGGCCGAAGTGTTCCCCGCTATGGCTGAAGCCAAGTTCGCGGGTTTCTATTCAGCCTCGGAAACGGATGTCTACGCCGCGGTGAACCGGCGCGGCGACGACGATCTGCTGTTCCACGAATACGCCCACCACTTCATGCACCAGAACTTCCCCGGCTTCTATCCGGGGTGGTTCACGGAAGGCTTCGCCGAGTTCTTCATGACCGCCCGGGTGGACAATCCGGAAAGGGTTGAGATGGGCGGCTTCAATCCGGGGCGGATTCAGACGTTGAACCAGTCGCGCTGGCTGCCGGTCGAGGACCTGCTATCCAAGCGGCCTCGTGACTTCACCACCCGCGAGCAGCGTTGGGCCTTCTACGCCCAGTCCTGGCTGTTGACCCATTACCTGCTGGCCGACGCCGAGCGGCGGCGGGGCCTGGACGCCTATCTGGCCGACATGGGCCGGCGGGTCGCGCCGGTCGAGGCCTTGCAGAACCGTCTGGGCCACACCCCCGAAAGCCTGACCGCCGCCCTGCACGCCTATCTGCGCGGCGAGATGAAGTACGTCCGCTTCTCCATGGCCGACATTCAGCCCCAGGTGCGGGTAGAATCCCTGCCGCCCAGCGCGGACCGGATGCTGCTTTACAGCCTGCGCAGCCGCTATCCCCAGTCGCCCCAGGACGCCGCCGCCCTGCTGGAACGCACGCGGTCGGACGCGGCGCGCTATCCGCAGGATCGTCTGGCCCTCGTGACCCTGGGCCGGGCGGAGCTGCAGTGGGGCGACCTCGTAGCGGGCGAAGCCGCGTTGACCCGCGCCCTGGCGGTCGCGCCGGAAGACGCCGAGGCGTTGAGGCTGCTGGCCGACGCCCGCCTCAAGGCCGCGAACGCGCAGCAGGATCCGGCGGAACGCGGCCGCCTGGTCCGAGAGGCGCGAGGCCATCTGGCGCGCGCACTCGACGCCGACCCGACCGACTACCGCATCTTCGCCGCCCTGGCGCGTACGCGTCGCGACGCCGCTGACTATCCCAACGCCAATGATCTAGAGACATGGCGCCTGGCGGTAGCCTTCGCGCCCCAGGTCATGCGCCTGCGTCTTGAAGCGGCTGAAGCCCTCGCCAAGGGCGGCGAGGCCGAAGAAGCCGCCGACCTGCTCGCCGTCGTCGCCAACAATCCCCATGAAGCAGGGACAGGGAGAGATGGGTCGGCGGACTGATCCTCCCCCGATCAGACCCGCGCCACGCGCCTCTCAGTTCGCCCTAGCGCCTGGAACCAGGGCAGGAAGATCTGGATCAGTGGGCCGATGCCCACGGCGAAGACGACGGTGCCCAGGCCAACCGATCCGCCCAGCAGCCAGCCGCCAGCCAGGACGCTGACCTCGATCAGCATCCGTGACACCCGAATCGACCAGCCCAGACGCTGGTTGAGGCCGATCATCAGGCCGTCGCGCGGCCCGGTCCCCATGCCCGCTCCGATGTAGGCTGCGCCGCCCATGGCCGTCAGGACCACGCCCGCCGTCATCAGCCCCAGCCGCAGGGGCAGCCCCTCGACCTGCGGCAGGACGGCCAGCGCCGCATCCATCGAAAGGCCGATGACGAAGATGTTGAAGAGAGTGCCCAACCCGGGTTTTTGACGCAGCGGAATCCACGCCAGCATCACTACGCCCCCCATCAGGATGGACGCCGTTCCCAGACTCATCCCGGTGCGGAGGGAGAGCCCCTGATGAAAAACGTTCCATGGGTCCAGCCCCAGGTTCGCCCTCACCATCAGGGCGGCGGCGGTGCCGTACAGGCACAAGCCGAGCTGCAGTTGAATGAAGCGACGGATCCACATGCCGCCCCTTCTGCCTCATTGGGCCAGGATTTAAAGGTCCGGCTTTCGTCTGAGGCCGAAGGTCATGGCGAACATGATCAGGCAGACGCCGCTGGAGACCAGCAGGGCCAGGCTGGCCGAACGGTCCAGCACCAGGCCGTACAGCGCCGGCGCCGCCGCCTGCACGAAACGCGCGGGCGTCAGCACCAGAGCCTGGCGCGCGCCGTAGTTCTCGCGCCCGAACAGATGCAGCGGCAGCACTCCCGAGGCCACCGCCAGCAGGCCGTTGCCCGCCCCCTGGCCCAGAGCGACCCCGCCGGCCGCTCCCTTGCCGCCGACAGAGGAGATCAGGGCGCCGAGCGGATGCAGCAGGGTCGCCGTCCGCGCCGCCGCGACGGGCGAACCCTTCCCCGGCGCCGCCAGGGCGATCAGGCGCACGGCGATGGCCGCGCTCGCCATCAATCCGGCCGCCAGGGCCGCCTCGGCAGGCGTCAGGCCCAGGCGGGTCAGCAGACGCGGCAGATGGGCGCTCATGGCCGTCGCCACCCACCAGGCCCCCGCGAACAGGACGGCCAGGCGGATCATGGTCCCGTCCCAGCGCACGCGGCCGGACGCCGGCGGCCGCGCGCCGGCCCGTCCATCCGGCAGCACCGCCGCATACAGCGGCAGGCACAGCAGCAGATGCGACGCCGCCCAGACGAAACAGGCGCCGCGCCAGCCCAGGATCTGGATCATCAGCAACGTCAGCGGCCAGCCCAGCGCGCCGCCGAAGGCGCCCAGCAGGGAGACGGCGGTGATCGGCTTCTTCGCCGCTTCGCCGTGCAGGGCCACCAGGACGGCGTAGGCCGGACCGTACAGCCCCACCCCCATGCCCGCGCCCAGCATCAGCACGCCCGCGACCATCGCCGCCGGCTCGCGCGCCAGCCCCAGCAGCGTCAGGGCCAGGGCGAAGATCACGGCCGCCGCCGACAGCACCTCGCGTCCGCCGCGCCGGTCGATCCAGCGTCCGCCGAACGGGCTGAGCGCCGCCGAGACCAGGAAGGCCCCCGACAGGGCCGAGAACACCACGCCGGGCGTCGTCCCCACGCCCGCCGCCAGAGGCTCGGCCAGCACCCCGAGCAGGTAGTAGCTGGAAGCGAAGGAGACGATCATCCCCAGGCCCAGGACGGGAATGATCAGGCGAGAAACGGCGAGGTGCGACATGGCGCGCTCTGTCAGCGGATTTGCCCGCCTGGCGAAAGCGACCTATCGAACGCCGGATGTTCGAAAACCTCACAACCTCCGGCGCCCCCGGCGGCGCCCTGCCGTCGCTGAACGCCCTGCGCGCCTTCGAGGCCATGGCGCGCACCGGCAGCGCCACGCGCGCGGCGGCCGAACTGAACGTGACCCACAGCGCCGTCAGCCGGCAGGTCAAGGCGCTGGAGACGCAGCTGGGCCTGCGCCTGTTCGAGGGGCCGCGTCACGCCCTGACGCTGACCGAGGCCGGGCGCGGCCTTCTGCCCGGCCTGACCGTCGCCTTCGACCAGATCGCCGCCGCCGTGGCCGAGGCGCGCGGGGCCGGGCGCGATCTGCACGTCGCCGCCAACGCCAGCCTGGCGGTCAAATGGCTGATCCCGCGCCTGGCCGACTTCAACCGCCTGCACCCCCAGGTGCGGGTCCATCTGGTCGAACTGGCGCCGCACGCGGTCAGCCGGCGCGGAGCCGACCTGCTGCTGCGGTTGCTGGACGCGCGCCGGATCGAGGCTCTGGGAGCCGTCGCCGTCATCCCCAATGCGGTCGGGCCGGTGATCGCGCCCGCCCTGGTCAAGGAAGACGCCCGTTCCGACGCCCTGACCGCGCCGCGCCTGGTCCCGCGGACACACCTTTCCGCCTGGCGGGACTGGGCCGATCTGACCGGGCGGCGTCCGCCCGATGCGCCCGAGCGGGCCGTGGCCCATCTGCATTTCGCCCTGGACGGCGCCCTGGCGGGCTGGGGCGCGGCGGTCCTGCCCTGGGCGCTGACGGCCGAGGCCGTGGCGGACGGGCGGCTGCTGGCGCCCTTCGGCTTCGCGCGCGACGACGGCGCCGTGGCGGCCATTCCGGGCGCAGGCGAGATGTCGCAGGGGCGGCGACTGTTCCTGCGCTGGCTGACGGACCAGGGGCGCGCCATGCCCGCCGCGCCGGATGCAACCTGAAGCTTAGCTGAACACGTCTTTCATCCTTCGCGGGGACGTGGTTCTCTAAGAGGACGCAAATCGGCCCCGCTGCATCATCATGATGGGTCGCCGAATTTGCGGCCCCCTGTGGAGTTCAGATGCTTCTCGTCGCCTTCACCGCCGCCCTGGCGCTGGCTCAGGCTCAGTCTCAGGCCCCGGGTCGGACCGAAGCTCCCGCCCCGCGCCTCGTCTCCTATGACGAGGCGGTGCGGTGCGCCGGCCTGACCCAGGCCGGATCCGAGCTGGAAGGCGGTGAAAGCCGCTATGGCCGAGAGCTTTACGACGCCGCCCTCTATTGGTCGTTGGCGGCCATGCAGGCGGCGACCGTCGCGGGCCGCGATCCCACGGCGGCCGAGAACGACCAGACGCGCGCCCGGCTGCAGTCCGTGCGGCGCCTGTCAGCCGGCGACGCCGAAGCCCGCGCCGGCCTGCAACGGTGCCGCCGCGCCGCGCCGCGACTGGGCTAGGGTCAGGCGACGCCCGAGCGGGCGTCTATTTTTCTTGTCATATGGTTAAGCCGAACCCTTCGAACGGCGCTGCGTTTGCTTGGACGACCCCCGGATCACCCTCGTGATCCCGAAGCGGGACGACTGGAGCGCCATGTTCGAATTCGGCAGAGATCTGAGACGGCTGTTCGAGAAGGCGCGCGACAGCGACGACCTCGGCTGGCTGGAGCTGATCGGCGCGGGTCTGGTCGAGGTCGAGGCCCGGCAACAGGCGGTCGACGCGGGCCGCGTCTCCTGCGCCCGGCCCTACGACGCCGCCCTGCGCGCCGCCGCCCTGTGGCGCGAGCACGCCCGTCGCTGCGGCGCCGCCGCCAGCATCGACCGCGCCGAAGCCGCCGGACGCGACGCCGCCAAGGCCGCCGCCAACGACGACCAGGGAATCCGCGCCGCCCTCGACATGGCCCAAACCGGGATGCTGGCTTTCGACCTGCGCGGCGGGCCCGAACGGCTGACGGCGGCGCTGGAGCTGCTGGCCGACCTGCCGACCGCGCGCCGCACCGATACGACCGCCGCCATGGCCGCCCTGCACGCCCGGCTGCGCGCGCGTCAGGCCCTGCTGTCGGGCCGCCTGCCCGACCTTACCGAGGCGACGGCCCTGCTGGACGCCGCCCTGGCGCGGCTGAAGACCGGACGCGCGGTCGAGGACGAACTGCGCATGGATCGCGCCGTCGTGACGCTGGAAGCCGGGCTGATCGCCCGCGACCCGCGCCTGCTGGATCAGGCGGGCCGCGACCTGCGCGCCCTGGTCGAATCCGCCTCGCCGGAACAGCGGCCCCTGAGCCGCGCCCGCGCCCTGGCCCTGTGCGGCGCGGGCATGGCCGCCCTGGCCGCCGTGGCCGAGGACGGCGCCGCCCGCGATCAGGCCCACGCCCTGTTCGACGCCGCCGCCCAGTTGTTCACCCCCGACCACAGCCCGCTGGACTGGGCCGCCATCCAGGTGATGCGCGCCGAACGCGAGGCCCTGCCGCCGCTGGTGCTGGTGCAGGCGGAGGCCCTGACCGAGGGCGGCGGTCTGATCCTGGGCGCCCTCGCCCACGAACAGCGCGTAGCCCAGGAAGCCGCGCGCGCGGGCGCCGTCGGCGACCTGTCGGCCCTGCTGGAGATCGAGGGGTCGCTGCGGCGCCGGCTGGTGCGGCCCTCGGTCTCGGCCACGCCGCTGGACTGGGCGGCCGAGCAGATCGGCCTGGCGCGCATCGCCCTGGCCCGCGCCCGCTGGACCGGCGAGACGCCCCGCGCCGTCGGCCTGATGTTGGCCGAGGCGGCCCAGACCGCGCGCGAGCACGGCGCCTCCAGCCTGGCCGAACGCGCCGAGCGTCTGGCGCCGCGCCCGCAAACCGTCTGATCGGGGGGCGCCGAGACGCCGCCCGGCCTTGACCCGGCCCCATTGGGCGCCTAGCTCACGGGCTTCGCAGAAGGGTTCCGACACAGTGACCGAACAAACCGCCGCCGATCCCGTCCACGCCTTCATCGCCCAGACGGTGGCTGAGCATGACGTGGTGCTCTTCATGAAGGGCACGCCGGATTCACCGCGCTGCGGCTTCTCCTCGGTGACGGTCCAGATCCTGGACCACGTGGGCGCCCCCTTCGTCGGCGTCGACGTGCTGCAGGACGAAGCCCTGCGCGAAGGCATCAAGGCCTTCACCGACTGGCCGACCATCCCCCAGCTCTATGTGAAGGGCGAGTTCGTCGGCGGCTCGGACATCGTGCGCGAGATGTTCCAGTCGGGCGAACTGGCCGCCCTGATGGCCGAGAAGGGCGTCGCCCTCGGCGAGGCCTAGGCCCGATGGCCCGGCCGCAGCTGCAACCGCGTGAGGACCGCGAGGTCTTCGTCGTCCCGCTGGACGTGCGGCCGGAACACATCGACGAGAACAACCACGTCAACAACGTCGTCTACGTCGGCTGGCTGCAGGACGTGGGCACGGCTCACTGGAACGCGCGCTTCGACGACGAGACGCGCGCCCGCTGGTCGTGGATCGCCCTGAGACACGAGATCGACTACCTGCGCGCCATCGCGCCCGACGCAACCGGCGTCGTCGCCCGCACCTGGGTCGGCGATCCGCAAGGGCCGCGCTTCAACCGCTATGTCCGCATCGAGGACGCCGAGGGCCGCCTGTGCGCGCAAGGCCTGTCCGAATGGTGCCTGGTCGACGCCAAGACCCTGCGCCCCGCCCGCATTCCCGCCGAGATGCTGGGACCGTTCACGGCGTAATCCTCCCTTCTCCCCTTGTGGGAGAAGGTGGCCCGTCAGGGCCGGATGAGGGGTCTTGCGACGGTGAATGAGGTTGCGAGGCGAATGTCCCGCAACCCCTCATCCGTCAGGCTCCGCCTGCCACCTTCTCCCACAAGGGGAGAAGGACGATGGATCAGCCCGCGATCTGGCCGAAGTCGGCGACACGGTTCATCACGCCGCGCACCTGGCCCAACAGCTTCAGGCGGTTTTCGCGCTCTTCGGCCACGTCGGAGTTGACCATGACGGCGGTGAAGAAGGCGTCCACCGGACCGCGCAGGGCGGCCAGGGCCGTCATGGCGGCGGCGAAGTCCTCGGCCTCCAGCGCGGCGTCCACGGCCGAGGCGGCGGCGGCGGCGGCGAAGGCCAGGGCGGTCTCTTCCTCCGGCTGGTTCGGCAGGCCGGTGGCGACCGCGCCTTCCGGCAGCGGCCCCTTCTTCTCCTCGGCCTTGAGCAGCTGGGCGGCGCGCTTGTAGCCCGCCAGCAGGTTCGCCCCGTCGTCCGTGGCCAGGAAGGCGGCCAGCGCCTCCACCCGACGCACGATCCGCACCAGATCGTCGTCGCCCAGCGCGAAGACGGCCGCCACGAGGTCGTGACGCTGGCCCTTGTCGCGCAGCAGGACGGTCAGGCGGTCGGCGAAGAAGGCGAGAACGTCCCAGCCAAGCTGCGTGAGGCCAGCCTGATAATCCAGTGCGCCATGCCGCCAGTCGGCATCATCAGCCCCGTCAAGCATGGCCGCGATACGGATGCGATCCGCTTCGACCTCTTCCTTGCCCAGAACCGCCATACGAACCACAGAGGCGCGATCATAGTTCGGCAGCTTCTCAAGATTGCGCATGCCTGACAGGTATTCGCCAGCGACGAACGCCATGCCCTGCAACGGCATCCGCACCCCGTTCTCCAGCACCAGCCGGATCACGCCCAGCGCCGCGCGGCGCAGCGCATAGGGATCCTTCGACCCCGTGGGCTTTTCGTCGATGGCGAAGAAGCCGACCAGGGTGTCCAGCTTTTCAGCCATGGCGACGGCGACGGTGACCGGGGCGGTCGGGACGGTGTCGCCCGGTCCCTGCGGCTTGTAGTGGTCGCGGATGGCGTCGGCCACGGCGTCGGGCTGACCGGCCAGGCGGGCGTAGTAGCCGCCCATGATCCCCTGCAGTTCCGGGAACTCGCCCACCATGCCCGAGGCCAGGTCGGCCTTGGACAGGCGTGCGGCCTGTTCCGCCTGAGCCGGATCGGCGCCGACCAGCGGCGCGATCTCACGCGCCAGCGCCGCGATGCGGTCCACCCGCTCGGACAGCGTGCCCAGTTTGGCGTGGAAGGTGACGTCCTTCAGCTTGGCGTTCCAGGCGTCGAAGCCGACCTTCTGGTCCTCGGTCCAGAAGAACTCGGCGTCGCTGAGGCGGGCCGACAGCACCTTGGCGTTGCCGGCGGCCAGGGCCGCGCCGCCGTCGGTCGCCTCGACGTTGGCGACGACGACGAAGTGCGGCGCCAAGCCTTCCTTGCCCGGTTCGCGCACGGCGAAATACTTCTGGTGCACCTTCATCGACAGCTGGACCACTTCCGGCGGCAGGGCCAGGAACTGCGGGTCCATGTCGCCCAGGATCGGCGTCGGCCATTCGGCCAGACCGGACACCTCGTCCAGCAGGCCGTCGTCATCGACCAGAGCCAGCCCCTTGGCCGCGCACACGGCGCGAGCGCCCTCGAGGATGCGCAGCTTGCGGTCGGCGGCGTCCAGCAGGACGAAATTGCGCTCCAGCTTCTGGCGATAGTCGGCGAAGTCCTTGACCGCGAACGGCTGACCCGCGCCCATGAAGCGGTGGCCCTCGGTCACGTCGCCGCTCTGGATGCCGTCCACCTCGAACGGGATCACCGCCCCGTCGAACAGGGCCAGGATGCGCTTGATCGGCCGCACCCAGCGCAGGGTTCCCGTGCCCCAGCGCATCGACTTGGGCCAGGGGAAATGGCGGATGATGTCGTCGACGCTCTCGGCCACGACTTCGGTGGTCGCGCGGCCCTTGCTGCTGATTTCGGCGAACCAGACGCCGTCGCGCTCGACCAGTTGGTCCTGCGTCAGGCCGGTCTTGCGCAGGAAGCCTTCCAGCGCCTGTGCGGGGGCCGAGGTCTTCGGCCCCTTCAGCTCTTCATTGCGGTCGGGCGTGGCGGCGGGCAGGCCGTCGATGACCAGCGTCAGGCGGCGCGGCCCAGCGTAGGTCGTCAGCGCGTCCCAGGTCAGGCCCGCGGCCTTCAGACGGTCGGACGCCATGCGCTCAAGGTCGCGCGCAGCGCCGGGCTGCATACGGGCGGGGATTTCTTCGGAGAAGATTTCGAGGAGAAGCTGGGACATCAGGCGGTCGCCCGTTCGTGTTCGACTTGAGCGAGGGCGCAGGCTTTGCACAGGTCGCGGATGCGGCCGATGTAGCTCTGGCGTTCGGCGACGGCGATGGCGCCGCGGGCGTCCATCAGGTTGAACAGGTGCGAGGCCTTCAGCACCTGGTCATAGGCGGCCAGCACCAGCGGCTGCCCTTGCGGCCCCTTCATGGTCAGGAAGTGGGCGGCCTCGCGCTCCATGTCCTCAAAGCGGCGCTTCAGCGCGGCGACGTCATA
Organism: Brevundimonas sp. NPDC055812; assembly: GCF_053616535.1. Taxonomy (NCBI): domain Bacteria; kingdom Pseudomonadati; phylum Pseudomonadota; class Alphaproteobacteria; order Caulobacterales; family Caulobacteraceae; genus Brevundimonas; species Brevundimonas sp. NPDC055812. Next base: position 224,199 of record NZ_JBSHDX010000001.1, read on the forward strand.
GCCGTGGAAGTTGGCTTCCGACTGCTGGCGCTCGTTCTCGAGGAAGACTTCGCCGTAGGTCAGCCCCTCCTTGTTGAACTTCAGATCATAGACGTTGTCGACGCCCTGAACATACATGGCCAGACGCTCCAGCCCGTAGGTCAGCTCGCCAGACACCACGTCGACCTCGATGCCGCCGACGCCCTGGAAATAGGTGAACTGCGTCACCTCCATGCCGTCGCACCAGACCTCCCAGCCCAGCCCCCAGGCGCCGACGGTGGGGTTCTCCCAGTCGTCCTCGACGAAGCGGATGTCGTGCAGGCTCGGGTCGATGCCGATGGCGCGCAGGGAGTTCAGATACAGCTCCTGCAGGTTGTCGGGGTTCGGCTTCAGGATGACCTGATACTGATAATAGTGCTGCAGCCGGTTGGGGTTCTCGCCATAGCGGCCGTCGCCGGGACGGCGCGACGGCTGGACATAGGCAGCCTTCCACGGCTTCTTGCCCAGCGCCCGCAGCACGGTGGCGGGATGCAGGGTGCCGGCGCCGACCTCGATGTCATAGGGCTGCAAAATGGCGCAGCCCTGCTCGCTCCAATAGTGGTGCAGGGTCAGGATCAGGTCCTGAAACGAGAGAGGTTCAGCAGCGGCCACGGTCGACATTTCGGTCCGATTTCGGGAGGCGCGGACCATAGGGCCGCCACGCTTCGCCAGCAAGGCGAGGCGGTGCAATCCTTCACCCTTCTGCAAGCGCCGATGCGCTAGAAGGCGGCCATGATGCAGCAACGGATCGATCAGATGCGCCGCCGGGCGGCGCGCTACCTGGGCGTCAGGCCGACGACAGTCGCGCCTGCGCGCGGGATTCTCAGCCTCAGCTTCGACGACTTCCCGGCCAGCGCCTGGACCGAGGCGGGGCCGATCCTGGCTGAACACGGGATCAGGGCGACCTATTACGTCGCGGGCGGACTGTGCGGCGGCGAGAACATCGGCAAGCCCCAGTTCGAGGTCGAACACCTGCAGGCCGCGCATGAGGCGGGGCACGAGATCGGCTGCCACACCTTCGACCACGTCAGCGTCCTGCGCCTGAGCCCCGCCGAACTGACGGACCAGTTGGCGAAGAACGCCGCCTGGGTCGCCGAACGGCTGGACGGCCACGTCATGACCACCTTCGCCTGGCCCTTCGGCGACGTGGCCCTGGGCGCCAAGGCGGTGATCGACGAGCGCTTCCTGCTGGGGCGCGGCGTGCGCGACGGGGTCAACGCCGGACGCGCCGACCGGGCCAGTCTGCAGGCCATCGGCCTAGAAGCGCGCCGCCTGCCCCACTATGATCTTGAGGCCCTGGTCGCCGGCGCTGTGGAGGCGCCCGGCTGGCTGATCGCCTATGGCCATGATGTCGAGAGCGCCCCCACCCCCTACGGCTGCACGCCCGAGGATCTGGACCGCCTGATCCGCCTAGCCAAAACGGCCGGGCTGGAGATCCTGCCGGTCGGCGAGGCGTGGGAGCGGTTGGGCCGCGACGCCTAGATCAGGCCCTTCGCCTCGGCCCAGCGGATCAGGGGCCTGCGCGGCCAGCACAACAGCCAGGAGCAGGCGGCGTATTCGCCCTTCTCGATCATGGCGCGGCGCGTGGGCGAGGAGGCGGAGGCGCGCTCGTCATGAATCTCGCCGCCGCCCTGATGGATCATGAAGGCGCCGTTGTTCACGGGCGTGGTCCGCAGATAGGTCAGGCGCGGGCTGATGGTCTCCAGCGGCGGATCGAAGAACCAGCTGGAGCCGATGACGCCCGCCAGTTCCGGCCGCGTCTTCAACAGGGCGGCGGCGGCGGCCCAGTTGCGCTCCCAACCCGCCTCGTTGAAGTCCGACAGGTCGCGCGCCTCCGTATGCGTCTCCAGCCAAGGTCGCCAGCCGCCCGCCTGGACCCAGCCGATCAGCGGACCGGGACCACGCCCGCCCAGCATGTGCCGCACCACTAGCCCCGGCCCGACGGGCGAGGACAGGTCCAGCATCTGGGTGTTGCTGCCCGGCACGCTGAGCGCCAGTGAGACGCGCACGTCCTTGGCCCAGAAGTCGGGATCATACGGGTCCGCCCCGCTGTCCAGATAGGCCGCCAGCCGGTCCACATAGGTCGGATAGCCCGCCAGCACGGCCTGCGGCAGGCGCTCGGCGGCGATGCGGCCGGGCAGCTCCAGCGCCCAGGCGGCGATCAGGCCGCGCCTCTGGTCGTCGTTCGCACCCTCGCCCAGCAGGCCGTCGACGGTGCGGGCGGCCAGTTCGAAGTCCCAGTGCGGCGCAACCTCAGCGGCGGCGCGGGCGGCGGCGTCCTTGATCTCTTCGACGCGGGCGCGGTCGGCGGGCGACAGGCGCGACAGGGCGCGTTCAAAGGCGGCGGTCTGTTCGGGCGAGAACTGGGTCATGACGCCAGCTTGGCCGCAGGGGCTGTAAATCCGGTTAAATTACCGGACGCGGTTCGATATCCGGCGCGCCCAGCACCACCGGCCGCGCCCACCAGCCCGGCCGATCCAGGGCGAAGGCCGCCTCGATCGCCGCCGCCCGATCGTCGAACAGGCCGAAAACCGTCGCGCCCGATCCCGACATCCGCGTCAGGCGACAGGCCGTCGCGGCGCGCATGGCGGCCAGCGCCTCCCCTATACCCGGCGTGACGGCCAAGGCGGGCGCCTCCAGATCGTTTCTCTGCGCCGCCAGCCAGGCGATGACGGAGGCGACGGACCAGTCGGCGGGCGACGCGGGGCGGTCCGCCGCCTTCGGGGCCGCGTCATAGGCGTGGTAAACCCCGCCCGTCGGCGACGGCAGGCCGGGGTTCAGCAACACGCCATGCAGCGTCGGCAGACGTGGCTCGTCCTCCAGCACCTCTCCGATCCCCGACGCCCAGGCCGGACGCGCGCGCAGGCACATGGGGCCGTCCGCTCCGGCGGCCAGGGCGAGGCGCTCCAGTTCCGCCGCAGGCATGTCGAGATTCAGCAGGCGCGCGGTCAGCCGCAGCGCCGCCCCCGCGTCCGCCGAGCCACCGCCAAGGCCCGCCGCGATGGGCAGACGCTTGTCCAGGGTCACGGCCACGGGCGGTTCGCCGATCCCCGCCGCCTCGCCCAGGGCGCGCAGGGCCTTGAGGATCAGATTGTCCCCCTGCCCGTCCAGACCCGCCGCGAACGGCCCCTCGACCGTCAGGGACAGGGCCTCGGCGCGGCGCACCGTCACCCGGTCGCCGACGTCGGCGAAGACGGCCAGGCTGACCAGAGGGTGATAGCCGTCGGCCTGCACCGGCCCGACATGCAGCAGCAGATTGATCTTGGCCGGCGCCAGGCCGCTCAGCGCATCGGAAACAGACATGGCGGCGTCAGTCGGTCGCGCCGCCTGCGGACCCCAGCCCCTTGTCCCCGGTCGGGTCCTGGCCCAGGCGGTCGCGCAGCTTGCCTTCGACCTCGGCCTTGCGCTTGTCGTCGACGTCCAGGGTCAGGACGCGGTTCCACTGGAAGCCCGCCTCGCGTTGACGCCCGACGGCCCAATAGGCGTCGCCCAGGTGGTCGTTGATCTCGGCGTTGGCGGGCTCCTTGTCGACGGCGCCCTCCAGATTGACCACCGCCGCCTCATACTGTCCCTGACGGAACTGGGCCCAGCCGAGGGAGTCCTGGATGTTGCCGTCCTTGGGCTCGGCGGCGTGGGCGCGGGCGATCATGGCGGCGCCTTCCTGCACCCGCGCGCCCGTGTCGACCCACAGATAGCCGAGGTAGTTCAGCAGGGTCGGATTGTCGGGCTGCATCTGCAGGGCGGCCCACAGCTCGGCCTCGGCCTCGGTGTCCCGATCAAGGGATTCATAGGCGGCGCCGCGCAGGAAATGGACCTCATAGCCCTGATCCGCCGTATTCAGCAGCGGACCGTTCAGCAGGTCCAGCGCCTCTTCATAGCGGTTCATCTGCATCAGCTGCCCGGCCAGCATATAGGCCACGCCCGCCTCGTCGGGGCGGACAGCGGCGGCGCGGCGTAGTTCGGCCAGGGCCTCATCGTCGCGACCCGCCTTGCCCAGGCTGATGGCCGTCTGGATGCGGGCGGCGGCGTAGAGGGCGGGCGAGGCCTCGCTGACCTGGGCCAGGGCGGCGCGGCCCGCCGGTTCGATCCCCCCCTGAATCAGGGTCTGGCCGACCAGAAGCTGGGTGTTGTCGCTCGGGTCCAGATTCTGGGCCAGGCGCAGGTAGACGACGCCGAACTCATGGGCGCGCTGGGCGATCATCTGATCCGCAGCCGTGCGCAGCGCCTGGGCCGCGCCCTCGCGGAAGCTCGGCAGGGCGGGCGGACGGCCCTTGGCCAGCACCCGCTCGCGTCCCTGAATCACGCGACGGTCAGCCGTTCCGGCGGTGACGGCGGCGTCATACTGGACCAGGGCCTCGTCGCGGCGGCCGCGCCGCTCCAGGAACTCGCCATAGGGCTGGCGGAACAGGGCGCCGGCGATGGCGTGGCTGGTCAGGTCGCGCCACTCGGCGTCGGCCTCGTCATAGCGGCGGCGCTGCTCCAGCAGGCGGGCGCGGTTGCTGCGCGCCACCAGGGCGCTGACCGGATCGAAACCGGTCGGCGGCATGGCCAGGGCGCGGTCCCAATCCTTGGCCGCCGCCGCGATCCACCCCTGGACGTAGAAGCCCGCGCGGTCGTGCGGTTCGCCCACGGGGGCGGCCTTCAGCAGATCGTCGGCGCGCCGGGCGTCGCCCCCGGCGTAGGCCTGCACCGCCTGAACCAGGCGCCCGGCCTGGACGATGACCGGCGAGACCTCGGGATCGGTCGGGGCGATGCGGCCCGCCTCGTCCAGGTCTCCGGCCAGGAGGGCGGCGGTGAAGGCCTGTTCGCGCACGCGCGGCTGTTCCGGCGTCAGGGCGTAGACGCGGGCCAGATAGGCCGCCCCGACCGCGCTCTCGCCGCTGGTCAGGGCGTTGCGCGCCGCCAGATAGAGGCCGTAGGCGCTGTTCTTCTGGGCGTCGAGCGGGATCGGCGCCCACACGGCGGGAATGGGCGCGACCTTCGGCTCTTCGGGCGTTTCGGGCTCGTCGGCGATGATGATGTGCGGAACGGGGTCGCCGTTCGGTTCGACGTCCTGCGCGTGCGCTGGGGCTTCGACCGGCGTTTCCGGCGCGGGTTCAGGCGCCTCCTGCGCCGGCGACGGCGCGGCCAGAGACAGCGCAAGGGCGGAGACAGCCAGGAACAGGACAGGGCGAGAAGAGACGAAACGCATGGCCGGACCCTTCACGCTTTCCCTTTCGCCCGCAAGATGAAGCGAAGGAAAAGCAGCGCGACGTTTCTCCCTCCCCTTCATGGGGAGGGTGGTCGGAGCGCAGCGACGACCGGGTGGGGACGGCCAGGTGATCCTGGACGCCGTGCTTGATTTGCTAGCCGCCCACACCCGGCTTCGGCCTGACGGCCTCAGCCACCCTCCCCATGAAGGGGAGAGAGAAGCCGCGCGGCGGCTTACATGTTCGGATAGTTCGGGCCGCCGCCGCCTTCGGGGGTGGTCCAGACGATGTTCTGCGACGGGTCCTTGATGTCGCAGGTTTTGCAGTGGACGCAGTTCTGGGCGTTGATGACGAAGCGCGGATCGGCGCGGTTCGCCTCGTCCGCATAGACGACCTCGTACACCCCGGCCGGGCAATACAGCCGCGCCGGCTCGCCGTATTTCGGCAGGTTGACGTTGATCGGCACGGACGGGTCTAGCAGCTTCAGGTGCGCGGGCTGGTCCTCGGCGTGATTGGTGTTGGAGATGAAGACGCTCGACAGCTTGTCGAACGACAGCTTCCCGTCCGGCTTCGGATAGACGATCGGCTTGTGCTGCGAAGCGGGCTCGGTCGAGGCCGCATCGGTCTTGCCGTGGCGCAGGGTGCCGAAGAAGGAGAAGCCGCCCGTCAGGTGGTTGACCCACAGGTCGAACATGCCGACCGCCCCGCCCATCATGGTGCCCAGCTTGGACAGCAGCGGCTTGGCGTTGCGGACGACCTTCAGCTCCTTATGGACCCACGAGCGCAGATAGGCGGCCTGATAGGCGTCGAGCACGTCGCCCGAACGGCCTTCCATGACGGCGTCATAGGCGGCGTCGGCGGCCAGCATTCCGGTCTTCATGGCGTTGTGGCTGCCCTTGATGCGCGGCACGTTCACAAAGCCCGCCGAACAGCCGATCAGGGCGCCGCCGGGGAAGGCCAGCTTGGGCACCGACTGGAAGCCGCCCTCGGTGATGGCGCGGGCGCCGTAGGAGACGCGCGTGCCGCCTTCCAGATGCTCGGCGATGGCCGGGTGGTGCTTGAACTGCTGGAACTCGTCGAACGGCGACAGGAAGGGGTTCTTGTAGTTCAGGTGGACGACGAAGCCGACGGACACATAGCGATCGCCGAAGTGGTACAGGAACGAGCCGCCGCCCGTCTTGTCGTCCAGCGGCCAGCCGGTGGTGTGCTGGACCAGGCCGGGCTGGTGCTTCTCGGCCGGGATCTGCCACAGCTCCTTCAGGCCGATGCCGAACTTCTGGGGATCGGCGGCGTCGCACAGGTTGTGGCGGGCCATGATGGTCTTGGCCAGCGAGCCGCGCACGCCCTCGGCGATGAAGACGTATTTGCCGTGCAGTTCGAGGCCGGGCTGGAACTCGCCGGTCGGCTTGCCCTCGCGGTCGATGCCGAAGACGCCGGCGACGACGCCCTTCACCCGGCCGGTCCCTTCTTCCCAGACCACATGGCTGGCGGCCATGCCGGGATAGACTTCGACGCCCAGCGCCTCGGCCTGCTCGGCCAGCCAGCGCGCGACATTGCCCAGCGAGGCGATGTAGCAGCCGTCGTTGTGCATGAAGGGCGGCATGGCGAACATCGGCAGGGAGGCCTGCCCCTGCGGGCCCAGCACCAGGAATTTGTCCTTGGTCACCGGCGTATCCAGCGGGGCGCCGCGTTCCTTCCAGTCGGGGAAGAGCTCGTTCAGCGCCCTGGGGTCGATCACCGCGCCCGACAGGACGTGGCCGCCGATCTCGGCCGACTTCTCCAGCACGGCGACGGAGATGTCCTTGCCGTCCTTCTCGGCCCGCTGTTTCAGGCGGATGGCGGCGGACAAGCCGGCGGGGCCGCCGCCGACGATGACGACGTCATATTCCATGACCTCGCGCTCGACGCCCGCCAAGGCCTCCAGCGGCGGCAGATTATCGATGACGGCTTCCTGCCATGCGTTCCTGGCGCCGCCTTCGATCATTTCCTCAGCCATGTCCCCTGAATCCTCGTTGTCGTCGTGGTTATCCGCCTTATCGTGAGGTGACGCGACGGCGGTCAAGGCTTATTGCCTTGATAGATGAACGCCCAACCCTTGGACATGGCCGCAACCGAAGCCCTGCTCGCCTTCTGGCGCGATGCGGGCGTGGACGCCTGTTACGAAGATGCGCCGATCGACCGCACCGTCTTCGTGGCCCCCGTCGCGGCTAAGGGTCCGGCCACGATCACGCCCCTGCGCGTGCCCGGCGGCGCGCCGTCCGCCGGCGAGGCGGCGGCCGAGGCGCGGCGGCTGGCCGCCGCGGCGACCACCCTGGACGAATTGGCCGAGGCGATCGCCGCCTTCGAGGGCTGCCCCCTGCGCGGAATGGGCGCGCGTCAGGCCGTGTTCGCGCGCGGCAATCCGCAAGGGTCGCTGATGATCGTCGGCGAAGGCCCCGGCGCCGAGGAGGACGCGCGCGGCCAACCCTTCGTCGGCAAGGCGGGTCAGCTTCTGGACCGCATCCTGACGGCGGCGCACCTGCTGGACGAAGCCTTCATCACCAACACCGTCTTCTGGCGCCCGCCGGGCAACCGCACCCCGACGCCCCAGGAACAGGCCGCCTGCGCCCCCTTCGTCGAGCGGACCCTGGCCCTGCTGAAGCCGAAGGCGGTGCTGCTGGTCGGGGCGGCGGCGGCCAAGGCGGTGCTCAAGACCGACGACGGCATCATGCGCACCCGCGGCCAATGGCGCGAATGGCGATCAGCCGAAGGCGGAATCGCCGCGCCCGTCATGGCCACCCTCCACCCCGCCTTCCTGCTGCGTCAGCCGCAGGCCAAGGGGCTGGTTTGGAAGGACATTCTGGATTTGTCCGCTCGCCTGCGCGGCGAAGTGGTTGAGCCGGGCGCCTGATTCAGGCATCCTGCGTCCTTGGAGACCAGTCCGCAGAGCGTCGTAGAATCCCGAATCGAGACGGGGCCGACGCCGACGAAGGGGGCCGCCGCGTCATGTATTCTTTCCGCCGGACGCGTCATGCGTCCCTGTTCGCCTTCGCCCTTTGCGCCACGGCTGCGACCGTCGCCCATGCCGAGGACGTCGATGCCTCCCGCCCCTACGCCGTAGGCGACGCCGAGACGAGCGCGGACGCCTCGCCGTCGCCTACGGCGCTGAGCAGCGAGGACCGCCTCAGCTACACCACCGCCTTCGACGCCCTGCGGCGCGGCGACCTGGAGCTGGCCCGCGCCTCGGCGCGTCAGGCCAAGGACCGCGTCCTGCTGGGCCAGGTCGAGTTCGAGCGCCTGTTCCACCCCAGCCATGTCGCCACCTATGAAGAGCTGACGGCCTGGCTCGAGACCTATTCCGACCTGCCGATGGCCGATCGGGTCTATACGCTGGCCATGCGCCGCCTGCCCGACGGCGCGGCCGAGCCGAAGCGGCCCGGCGGCCTTCTGACCCGCACCTGGGCCAGCCTGACCAGCTCCGGCTCTGGCGACGGCGGCGTCAACGACCCGGCCAAGGCGGCGCGCGTGGCCCTGAACAACGACGACCTGCCCGGCGCCTACGCCATGGGCCAGCAGATCGGCGACTGGTGGACGGCGGGTCTGGCCGCCTGGCGGATGGAGCAGCACTCCGACGCCTTTCGCGCTTTCGAGCATGTCGCCCAGGACCCGACCGAGGATCCGTGGGTCCGTTCGGGCGGCGCCTTCTGGGCGGCGCGGGCGGCGGGCCAGTCGGGGCGCCAGGACCGCGTGGCCGAGTATCTGCGTCAGGCCGCGCGCTGGCCGGCCACCTTCTACGGCCAGATCGCCCTGCGCCAGCTCGGCGAGGAGCCGGTGATCGAGAACCAGGGGCCGCGCCCCTATGAGGCGACGCTGCAGCGCGCCTCCCTGACGCCCGAGCCTCTCGGCGTCGACACGCGCGCGCTCAACGCCTTCATCCAGTCGGACGAGGACGCCCGCCGCACCGTGGCCCTGTACGAAGTCGGCCGTCGCAACGACGCCGAACTGGCGGCCCGCAACGGCCTGCGCGCCGCCAGCGGCGACAGCGCCGCGCGCCAGATGTGGGTCGGCCTGTATCGCCTGGTCGCGCCGGGCCGCGCCGCCCAGTCCGAGGCCGGCCGCATCGACGCCCTGCGCTATCCGATGCCGGACCTTCAGCCGATGGGCGGCTTCACCATCGAGAAGGCGCTCGTCTACGCCATCGCGCGCAAGGAGACGGACTTCAACGCCAACGCCCGTTCCGGCGCCGGCGCCTATGGACTGATGCAGGTGATGCCGACCACGGCCGCGCACATGACCGGCGACCAGGGCTATGTCCGCTCGCCCCAGCGTCTGCTGGACCCGGCGGTGAACATGAAGCTGGGCCAGGACTATGTGAACCGCCTGTTCCAGATCGAGTCCTTCCAGGGCGACCTGCTGAAGGCCGTGGCCTCCTACAACGCCGGGCCGGGGCCGATGCTGGCGGCGATCCGCAAGCTGGGCGCCGACGCCGATCCCCTGCTGCTGATCGAGACGATCGACGTGCCTCAGGCGCGCGAATACGTCGAGAAGGTCGTCGCGGCCTACTGGATCTATCAGCGCATGATGGGCGGACCGGTGCAGACGCTGGACGCCGTGGCCTCGGGCGCGCGCGCCGTGCCGATCCGCCTGGACTATGTTCCGCCCGCCCCGGCGCCCCTGCAGGTGGCCGAGGCCGTGCTGGGCGCCGGCTCGCGCTAGAACAATGATCTGAGGCGCGGCCTCAGATCATCAGGGACGCCAGCGAGGCCCAGACCAGGGCCAGGACGATAGCCGCCAGGCCATAGGCGCGCGCCGTGCGCGCCCAATCGGTGTTTCTGCTGATCGTACGCATGGCTCCGCCCCTCCGAGAACAAGCTGGACTGTAAGTCCGCTCTCTTAAACCCGCGTTCTCAGGATCGGTTAATCAACGTTAGATGACAGGGCCGCCGCCTCCCACTCGCGGAAGTGCGGCTGGGCCAGCAACGCGGCGACATAGGCGGCGGCCGTCCCGTCGTCGCCATGGGCCGACAGGTCGATCTGATAGTGGCGCACCCGCGCCGCCACGGGAGTGAAGAAGGCGTCGGCGATCGACCAGTCGCCGAACAGCCACGGCCCGCCTGCGCCGAAGCGGCCGCGCATCTGCGTCCACAGTTCGACCAGCCGCGCCAGCTCTCGGTCCAGCCTCGGATCGGACGGCGCCGTGCTGCGCGCTTCGCCCGTGATCGGATGGCCTGGACTCATGCCGCACAGGTCGCGCAGGGCGTGGAAGCCGGAGTGCATCTCGGCCGTCGCCGAACGGGCCAGGGCGCGCGCGATCGGATCGACCGGCCACAGATGCGCCTCGGGATAGCGTTCGGCCGCCCATTCGCTGATGGCCAGGGTGTCCCAGATCGTCTCGCCCTCGACCTTCAGCAGCGGCACGAAGCCCGAGGGCGACAGGCGCCGCAGTTCAGCCTTTTCAGCCTCGGAGCGATACCAGACCTCGCGCGTGTCGAAGACGGCGCCCGCGCGCCTCAACACCAGCCACGGCCGCAAGGACCAGGTGGAGAAGAGGCGCGGTCCGACGATCAGTTCCATGGCGAAGCTCCGAGGCTGTCGCCGCGTTTATTGGCTGGAAGCGAGCTTCAGCACAACCAGGCCGCTGACGATCAGGACGGCGCCGATGACGCGCATCGGCGTGACCGGCTCGCCCAGCACGGCGATGCCGACCAGGAAGGCCCCGACGGCGCCGATGCCGGTCCAGATCACATAGGCGGTGCCCAGCGGCAGCGTCTTCATCGCGATCGACAGCAGGCCGAAGCTGACGATCATGAAGCCGATGGTGCCGATGGTCGGCCAGGGCTTGGTGAAGCCCTCGGACGCCTTCATCAGGAAGGCCCAGACGATCTCGAACAGACCGGCGAGAAGGAGGAAGATCCAGGCCATGACGTGCTCCCTTGCATGGCGTGCCGGGTCGTCCCAGCGTCATGCCCAAGATGGGAGAGGTCGTCCTCTGATCCCGCCTATCTGGGACAGGCGGGTTTCAAGTCAAGGCTTGCATCCCGTGAAGGCTTTCGCAGGCGCAATATGCCGTCGGGTGGAGGCCATTTTGCATCAGTGGAGGGGGAGCAGGCGGCCCTCGCCTACCCCCCGCCTGTCATCAGCGCATGACGCGCAGGGTCACGCCCACCGTGCGCGGCGCCCCCAAGAAGGCGCCCAGCGTGCCCGTCTGGAACGGCGCGCCGAAGGCCACCTGGCGGTAGTCCTGATCGAACAGATTGCGGCCCCACAGCTCGACGCTCCAGGCGTCTTCGCGAGCTAGCGCGACGCGGCCGTCGACCAGCCAGAAGCCCGGCTGGCTCTTGGCCGGGTCCAGGTCCGAGCCGGTGTTGTATTCCGACGAATATTTGGCCGCCAGGGTGACGCGGCCCATCAGCCCCGCCGCCACCGGCCGCTCATAGGTTCCAGCCAGGGATCCGCTCCACAGCGGCGCGAAATTCATCCGCTTGCCCGCCAGCAGCGGCAGGCCCGGCACGGCGTCGTCGCCGTATTCCGTCTGGGCGTAGGTCAGGCCGCCCTGCAGCGACAGCCCCTCGAACGGCAGGAACATGAAGTCCGCCTCGACGCCCTTGGCCCGCACCTCGGGGATGGAGCGGACCAGGAAGGTCGTGCCCAGGAAGGTGTTCAGCTGGAAGTCGTCATAGGTCTGGCGGAAGGCCGCGGCCGAGACCAGCAGGCGCCGGTCCAGCATCACGCTCTTGACCCCCGCCTCAAAGGCGTCAGCGCTTTCCGCCGGGAAGGCGCGCGAGGCGTCGGGGACCAGATTGGTCTGCCCGCGATCCAGGTTGAAGCCGCCGTTCTTGCGCCCTCGCGACCAGGAGGCGTAGAGGCGCACGCCCTCGGTCGCCTTGAACTCGGCGCGGGCCATGCCGGTCCAGGCCTCGTCCTTGACCGTCTCCGACTGGCTCAGGCCGTTGAAGGCCGGGTTCGACCAGGGCAGACAGAGCATGACGTTGCTGACGCCGTTGGCCTGCGCCGCGGCGCAGGCCCGCCCGCCGTCAGTGTTGTGATAGGCGGCCGTCATCTCCTTGGTCTCATGGGTGCGGCGCAGGCCCCCGGTCAGGGTCAGGCGATCGGTCACGGCGTAGGAGACCTGACCGAACAGGGCGGCGCTCCGGGCCGTCTGCCAGTAGCGGTCCAACTGGCCCTCGCCCTCGACGAAGCTCGCGCCGACAGGAAGACCCGTGAGGCTGGACACATAGGTCGGATCACCCAGCGGGTTCGACGCTGAGCGCGACAGCAGGCGGCTGACATAGCCTTCGTAGTCGGCGCCGTAGAACAGGCTGTCGCGGCGGGTCAGCTTCTCATCGGCGAAGAAGGCGCCGGCCGACCAGTCCAGCTTTCCGCGCTGGCCCGACAGGCGGAACTCCTGCGTCAGGGTGCGGAAGCGGTTCGACCAGCTGCCGTCGTCCGGACGATAGGCCAGATCGGCCGAGGTGAAGTCCCAGTCCTGGCTGATGACGCCGCGCCAGTCGCGCACCGCCGAGGTGCTCTCCAGCGTCGCCCAGCCCAGGTCGGCGTTCAGGTGCAGGGCCAGGCCCTTGTCGCGGATGCGGGTGTTGGTGTCGCGGTTCGACCAGGCTGTGCGATCCCACGGCTTCGGCGACGCCGCCACGCCGCCGTCGGGCGCAAAGGTCGCCAGCAGGGGCGCCGTATCGCCGGTGACGATCTGCACGCCGACGCAGCAGCGCTCGTCCCGCTCGGTCCAGTCGGCGGTCAGACGGGCGGTCAGGTTCGGCGTGGCGCGCCACAGCAACTGACCGCGCACGGTGTCGTAATTCTCGGTCTGATCGTCGGTCGAGGTGCGCGGCCCCTCCCCGGTCTTCACGTCATAGAGGCCGTCGCGACGGCGCGCGGCGACATACAGCCGCCCGGCCAGAACCTCGTCCACGATCGGGCCGGTCAGGGAGACCGAACCGCCATGCGTCCCATAGTCGCCGAACGTCGCCTCGCCCGCCATGCGCGCGTCGAACGACGGCGCGGCGGTGACGACGTTGATGACGCCCGCCGAGGTGTTCTTGCCGAACAGGGTCGCCTGCGGGCCTTTGAGCACCTCGATGCGCTCGACCTCGCCCAGATCGCCCAGGGCGGCGCCGTTGCGCGGACGATAGACGCCGTCGATCATGACGCCGACCGAGCTTTCCACGCCCGGATTGTCGCCCACCGTGCCGACGCCGCGGATGCGGGCGGTGGTGAAGGTCTGGTTCGAGGTCGAGGCGACGATCAGGCCCGGCGCCAGAATCTGCAGATCCTTGATGTCGCGCACGCCGACGTCGTCCAGCAGGGGCTGGGCGGCCACCGTCAGCGACAGCGGCGTCGCCGCCAGAGGCGCCTCGCGCCGCTCGGCCGTCACCACGATCTCGGACACCTGGGTCGGTCCGGCGTCAGCGGGCGCACCCGCCAGAACAGGCGCGGCGAAAGCGAGCACGGACAGGGAGGCGGACGCGAGAGACGCGGCGCGAACAGCAGAAATCATGGGAGGAAAAACCGCTTGGCGGAGCGACGGCGCAAGGCTTCGTCGCGGACTGTCAGCGGATGTAACAGTCAAGCCGGGGCGGAGAAACCCCGCTCACGGATCATCAGACGATGACTTTCACGCCCGCCCCGCCAGAGGGCCCGAGGCGCGCGGCGCGAAGCTGTGCTCCACCCGGCTGCGGTGCGGGTCCACGTCGTTGCGGACCGCGCCGCCGACTCGGCAGAGCTGTTCCAGGCCCCGCCCCCCGCCGGCCTCGTGCGAGACGATGAGGTCCAGCAACCGCTCGGCTTCCTCCAGAGTCTCGGGCCGCTGATCCAGCAGCCAGGCCTCGACCGCGTTCAGGTCGGCGGTCAGGCCGCCGCTCTGCACCGACGCCTCGACGGCGCGCTTATTCCATTGCCGCAGCAGCGCCCGCGCCGCCTCCATCGACCATTTTCGAGCCATGACGCCCCCCCAGGGCGTAGCGCCGGTCAGCCTCGACCTCCCAGACGCCAAAGAATGCCGTCACGCTGATGAGCGCCCACACCGCCCACATCAGCGTGAAGTAAGCCCAGGCCAGGCGCTGATGCGCGAGGAAGGGCGCGAGATGTCCCAGCGTCCCGATCAGCTGGAAGCCGGCGATCGCCACGATCCACCAGCGCCCGCCGCGCTCGGCCAACAGCCAGAGGCTGATGAAGAAGAGGACATCGACCATGAAGATGCCCGCGTAGACGCCGTTCCAGTTCAGGTCGTAGGCGAAGTGGGACAACATCGGAGCCGCGATCATGGCCAGCGTCGCCAATCGATCCGCCCCGCGTCCGCGCCACAACAGAAGCGGAAAGGCGATGGCGTTGGCCGCCAGCAGAATGATCTGGACAGGATGCATCAGACGCTCTCGCGTCGTGCGTTTCGCGACGTAACGATCCCGCTGCGCATACGATCAGTTCTAACCTTGATGAATCATGCGTCGCTCCGCCGTCAAAGACGTCATCGCAGACGGTCGATCGACTCCAGGACGGGATTGATCAGGCCGGCGCCGACGAGGGCGATCACGATCCAGGCCAGCGCCCAGAGCAGGATCAACCACAGTACGGAGCCGCCCAGCTTGCGGGGGCGACGCCACTCGTTCAGCGCGGCATAGCGCCGATAGAGCACGCCCCCCGGCGCCTTCCCATCCTCAAGAGGCTTGATCGCCGCCTCGGTGACGCCCCTATCTGCCGTGATCGGCGCAGGCGGCGACATTGTGATTGATTCCCCTGAGTAATGATCACTCAGCAGCCGAGACGCTTGTATACGATTGGAAACGCCCAGCTTTTCATAGGCCCGATGCAGGTGGTTCTGGACCGTTCGGGGCGAGAGGCTCAATTGCTGCGCGATCTCCTTGTCGCCCAGGCGCAGGGCGGCCAGGCGCAGAATCTCACGTTCGCGCGGGGTCAGGCTGTCGATGAGCGCAGGACTTTTCACAGGGATGTGACTATCCATGTGACGGGCCTAGCGTCCAGCCCTCGTTTGCCTGGGTCGTCGTTCCGAAGGGAGTGTCGCCGCCGCGCGACACAACCGTAGCGGGGCCGACACTCGACGTGAACTCAGGCATTTTGATTGCGCCGCCTCGCCCCGGCGGCGCAATAGGACGTTCATTCAAGGCGGGGGATGTCGAACGCATGATGCTGGCGCTTCTGATGGGCGGTCTGGGCCTGATCGTGGGCAGTTTTCTGGGTCTTGTCAGCCTGCGCCTGCCGCGCGGCGAAGGCGTCATGCTCGGGCGGTCGCGGTGCGGGGGATGCGGTCGCCCGCTGAAGCCCTGGCGGATGGTTCCCGTCGTCAGCTGGGCGCTGTCACGCGGCAAATGCAGCGACTGCGGCGCCGTCATCCCTGTGCGCTATCCCTTGATCGAACTGGCGGCCGGCGCAGTGGGCGCATGGGCCGCCCTGTGCTTTCCGGACCCGGCGCACGCCCTGGCGACGGCGGTCCTGGGCTGGCAGCTTCTGTTGATCGCCGTGATCGACGCCGAGCACTTCTGGCTGCCCGACGCCCTGACGCTGCCGCTGTTTCTCAGCGGCCTGTTCGCCGCCGTAGCGCTGGACCCGGCGAACGTCCAGAGCGGGCTGCAATGGTCGCTGGTCGGGCCGCTGACGGCGCCCTTGATCGGTGCGGCCGTCGGCTTCGGCGGCCTGTGGCTTCTGGCCTTCCTTTACAGACGCGTGCGCGGTCGGGACGGCCTGGGCGGCGGAGATCCGTTCCTGCTGGGCGCCATCGGCGCCTGGGTCGGTTGGGCGGGCCTGCCCAGCGTGCTGCTGTGGGCCTCGGCGGCCGGCTTCGCCGTCGTGGCGGCCAAGCTTGTGCTGCGCCGTCCCGTGACGTCCGCCGATCGCCTGCCGTTCGGCATCTTCCTGGCCGTCGGGGCGTGGATGACCTGGCTCTACGGCCCGCTGGGCCTGGGCGCTCTCGGCTAGAGCGACAGCAGGTCGGACCAGCGCCAGCGACCGCCGCCCAGAGCCACGCGCGGCGCGCCCGGCTGGTCGCTGAGCGTCAGCAACACATAGCCGTTGACCGTCTCGGCCTTGCAGGCGCGGGACGAGAAGCCGACCGTCACGGCGATAGCCTGACGCACGCCGGCCAGACCCTTGCCCTCCTCGCCGGGGCTTTGCAGCCAGTCGCCGTTCCACATCAGGATGGCGCGGCCCGAGGCGCCGGAGGTGCGATAAGCCTGACCGATGGCGGCGTTGATGCGGGCGTCGTTGCGCAGGGCGTCCTGGATGCGCTTGACCATGTCGCAGCCCTGGCCCGAACCGCCGCCTATTCCCGAGCCCGAGCCGCCGCCGCTGCCGCCGCCCACGCCGGCTCCCGCCCCTCCGCCGCCGCCCGCGCCCTGGCCGGCGGTCAGAGCGCCGCTCAGGGCGCCGTCGCCCAGCAGGACGAAGGAGACGCTCGGCTCGGGCGCCGAGATCGGCAAAGGCTCCACCTGCGTCTGAGGCGGCGTCGGGCGACTGGGCCGGGGGGTCGGCGCCGTCGGAGCCGCGCGGGCCTTCTCGGGCGTCTTGGCGGGAACGGCGGGAGGGACCGGAGCCGGAGGCGCGGGAGCGGGTTCCGGCTTCGGCGCGGGCGCAGGCTCGGAGCCGCCCGCCGGCGCGTCCCCCGGCGCGGGCTCTGAAGGCGGCGGAGGCGGCGGAGGGTCGACCAGCATCACCTCCACCACAGGCGGAACAGGCGCTTGCGGCGGACGTTCGACCGGCGCGGCCCAGATGATCGCCAGCACCAGGCCATGCGCGACCAGACTGGCGAGGACCGGCCCGGCCTTGTTTCGTCCGGCCTTGTTTCGATTACGGCGAAGCCCGGTCTTCACCCCCAGGCCCTCCTGGCCTTGCAGTTACGGGGAGACGGAAACACCCAGGCTTTCAATAGACGCTCCTCGCCCTTTTACAGTCAGAGTCCACCACCAGAGAGCGTCAGGAAGATGGCGCCTTCAAGCCAGAGCTGTATTCCCCAGAACAGCAAGAACGCCGATTATTGAAATTTTTTTACAGTCAAGCTGAACCTTTTCACTTCTTCGCGCGTCTTTGCTCCGCCGTTTTGCAACCGACACCGGTGCGGCGCGTAACATCCCCCGGAGTTGGGCCGGGCACGAAGGAGACTTGATTTGATCAAATTGGCATCTAGGACCGCTCTCGTCGGCGCTGTCGCCGTTCTCGGCATCGCCGTCAGCGGCTGCGCCAGCCACCGGTTCGTCCGCGACAACGTCCAAGTCGTGAACGAACGTGTCGACGGCGTCGACGCCCACCTGACCCAGGTCGAAGGCACGGCGGGCGAAGCCCTGGCCCGCGCCAACGCCGCGCATAAACTGGCCCAAGGCAAGTTCTTGTACGAAGTCGTTCTGTCGGACGATTCCGTGAAGTTCCCGGTCAACCACACCGAGCTGTCCCCCGAAGCCGAGCAGCGCCTGGCCGAACTGGTCCAGCGCCTGCGCGCCGAAAACGCCAACGTCTATCTGGAGATCCAGGGTCACACCGACTCGACGGGCAACGACCAGATCAACGAGCGTCTGGGCCAGGAACGCGCCGAGGCCGTTCGTCGCTTCCTGAGCGACCAGGGCATCGCCCTGAACCGCATGGCGACCATTTCCTACGGCTCCACCAAGCCGGTGGCGCCGAACAACACCCGTGAAGGCCGCGCGCAAAACCGCCGCGTCGCCATCATGGTTCTGGCCTAACGGCTGACGGCTTTCGTTCCGGCCTCCTGCCCCGGCCGGAACGAGAAACGGCGGCGTCCCGCAAGGGGCGCCGCCGTCATCGTTTTTCATCTCGAGATCGGCATCAGGCCGGATCAGCCCCCACGAAGGTCATGAAGCGCGTCGGCGCGCCCGCGCCGAAGCTCATGACGTCATAAGGTTCGGGCGCATGACCGGGCGCCTCCATGCCCGGCGAGCCGGTGGGCATGCCGCCCACGCCGACGCCGCGCGCCTCGCCGGGGGTCTTCAGGAAGGCCCTCACGGCCGTCGCCGGGACGTGGCCCTCGACGATCTTGCCGTCGATCACGGCCGTATGACAGCTCCACAGCGACTGCGGCACGTTCAACTGCTGCTTGATGGGGGCGAGGTCATCCGTGGGGACCACGCGCACCCGGTAGCCCGAGCGCCGCATATGCTCGACCCAGCCGCCGCAGCAGCCGCAGGCGTCGCTCTTGTAGACGGTCATCTCGGCCGCCTCGGCGGGCCTGACCGCCCCCTCGGCCAGGACAAAGCCGCCGCCGACGACCGCGGCTCCGAGGGCTATCGCCGCCAGCTTTACAGACATCTTCATCTTCAGTGCTCCTGCACGGGATAGCCGGCCGCCGCCAGGGCGTCGGCGAGGGCTTGCCGGGGCGCCGTCGTCTCGACCTCGACCCGGCGCGCCGGGACGTCGGCTGTAAGCGCGGCCGCCGGATCGACGGACAGGACGGCCTTTTCCACGGAGGCGACGCAGCCGCCGCAGCGGATTTTCGGAATGTTCAGCGAGATCATGATGATGCTCCCTTTCTTGATACGCGACAGTTCATCCGACCCCTTGCCGCCGTGGCAGGGTCAAGCGTTTCCGGCGTGAACGCCCTGCGGCCGATCGCCCGCCAGATCGGACAGAATGGGGCAGTCGGGCCGCTCGTCGCCTGCGCAGCAATGGGCCAGATGGCGCAGGGTGTCGGCCATCTCGCGCATTTCACGGATGCGGGCGTCCAGGTCGGCCAGGTGCTTTTCGGCCATCGCCTTGACCTCGCGGCTGGGGCGGGCGTCGTCGCGCCACAGGGACAGAAGGCGGCTGATCTCCTCGATCGAAAAACCCAGCCCGCGCGCCCGACGGATGAAGCGCAGGTCGTTCACGTCGCGGTCGCTGAAATCGCGATAATTGCCCTCGGTGCGGTCCGCCGGGCGGATCAGGCCCTGCGCCTCATAATAGCGGATCATCTTGGCCGAGACGCCGGTCGCCTGGGCCGCCTTGCCGATGTTCATCACGCGGCTCCCTTCATGCTGCCGGTGTTGATGTGGGGTTTGAAGGTCTTCAGGCGCAGGGCGTTCAGCACCACGCTGACGCTGGACAGCGCCATCGCCCCCGCCGCCAGCATGGGCGACAGCATCAGGCCGAAAACCGGATACAGCACCCCCGCCGCCACCGGGATCAGCAGGACGTTATAGCCGAAGGCCCAGGCCAGGTTCTGACGGATGTTGCCCATGGTCGCCCGCGACAGGCCGATGGCGCTGACCGCGCCGCGCAGATCGCCGCCGGTCAGGACCACGTCCGCGCTCTCGATCGCCACGTCCGAGCCGCCGCCGACCGCCAGGCCCACGTCCGCCGCCGCCAGAGCCGGGGCGTCGTTCACGCCGTCGCCGACGAAGGCGACCCTGCGCCCGCCCTTCTTCAGCTCTTCGATCACGGCCACCTTGCCGTCCGGCATGACCTCGGCATGGACTTCATCAATGCCCAGACGACGCGCCACGGCGGCGGCGGTGCGGCGATTGTCGCCGCTGATGACCGCGACCTTCAGCCCGAGGTCGTGCAGGGCGCGGATGGCCTCAGCCGTCGTCGGCTTGACCGGGTCGGCCACGGCGATGATGGCGGCCAGTCGCCCGTCCACAGCGGCGTAGAGCGGCGTCTTGCCCTCGTCGCCCAGACGGGCCGCCGCCTCGGCGAACACGGCCACGTCGCAGCCCAGCTCGGCCATGTAGCGGTCGGCGCCGACGGCGACGCGCGCCCCGTCGACCAGACCCGTCACCCCCTTGCCGGGGATGGAGGCGAAGTCCAGCGGCCGGGCCACCGTCACGCCGCGCGCCTCGGCCGCCGCGACCAGGGCGCGGGCCACCGGATGCTCGGAGCGGATCTCCAGCGCCGCGACCTGAGCCAGCACCGTCGCCTCGTCAAAGCCCTCGGCCGTGACCAGATCGGTCAGCGTCGGCCTGCCCTCGGTCAGGGTGCCGGTCTTGTCGAAGGCGACGACGTCCACGCCCTGCAGGGCCTGAAGCGCCTCGCCCTTGCGGAACAGCACGCCCAGCTCGGCCGCACGCCCCACGCCCACCATGATGGAGGTCGGCGTCGCCAGACCCATGGCGCACGGACAGGCGATGATCAGCACGGCCACGGTCGCGACCAGCGCCATCCCCATCGCCGGATCGGGCCCGAACAGGAACCACACCACGAAGGTCAGGGCGGCGATGGCCATGACGGCGGGCACGAACCAGCCGGTCACCTTGTCCACCAGCGCCTGGATCGGCAGCTTGGCCCCTTGCGCGGCCTCGACCATCTTGACGATCTGGGCCAGCACGGTCTGAGCGCCGACCTGACGCGCCTCGAAGCGGAAGGCGCCCGTGGTGTTCAGCGTGCCGCCCGTGACATCGGCCCCGGCCGTCTTCTCGACCGGGATCGGCTCGCCCGTCAGCATGGATTCGTCGACGAAAGAGGCGCCGTCCGTAACCACGCCATCGACCGGAACCCGCTCGCCGGGGCGCACCACGACCACGTCGCCGACCTTGACCGCATCGACGGCCACGTCCTGCTCGACGCCGTCGCGCACCACGCGGGCGGTCTTGGCCTGCAGCGACATCAGGCGACGGATCGCCTGACCCGTTCGGCCCTTGGCCCGCGCCTCGATCCAGCGCCCGACCAGGATCAGGGTGACGATCACCGCCGCCGCTTCGAAATAGATGTTGGCCGTGCCTTCAGGCAGCCACTGCGGCGCGAAGGTCGCCACCGTCGAGAAGGCCCAGGCCGCCGTCGCGCCCAGCACGACGAGGGAGTTCATATCCGGCGCCCAGCGCAGCAGGGCGGGCACGCCCTTGCGGTAGAAGATGATCCCCGGCACGAACAGCACGAAGGTCGCCAGCACGAAGCTGATGACTTTCCAGTTGAAGGCGCCGATGGTCTCGCCGATCCAGTGGTGCATCCCCGGCACGAAGTGCGAGCCCATCTCCAGCACGAACAGCGGCAGGGTCGCCGCGCCCGCGATCAGCACCGCGCGGGCCAGCTTCCTGATCTCGGCGTCGCGGGCGGCCTGTTCGCGGTCGCTGGCGTCCGGCCCGGCGTCCTCGGGCGCCTCCAGAACATAACCGGCCTGTTCGACGGCGGCGGCCAGATCCTGGAAGGTCGTTGCTCCCGACAGGAAGCGCACCGTCGCCCGCTCGGTCGCCAGATTGACGCTGGCCGACAGCACGCCCGGCACGGCGGACAGGGCATTTTCGACGCGGCCGACACAGGAGGCGCAGGTCATCTCCCGCACGGGATAGACGACCTCCTCCTCCATCGGCTCATAGCCCGCGCTCTTGATGGCGGCGGCGACGGCGGCGGCGGAACCCTCCGACGACAGCGACACCTGCGCCCGTTCGGCGGCCAGATTGACCTGCGCCTGCGTCACGCCCGGTACGGCGCGGATAGCCTTTTCAACCCGCCCCACGCAGCTGGCGCAGGTCATGCCCAGCACGGGCAGATCCAGTGTTTTCAAGCCTTCGGCGGCCATGGCGTCGTCCTCGCAAATCCTTGACGACGACACCTCTAAACCTTCCCATCAAGGGAAGGTCAAGCGCCCGCCGTTGACGGTTGTCGGACGCCCGCGCTCTCGCGCCCGGATGCGGCTATGTCGTTTGAAGAGGGGTGGTGATAGCTTGCCGCCCTCCCCTTTTCCGACGGATGCGTGAGCCCCTTATGACGCCCCTGCCCGCCCTCGCCGCCCTGGCCCCCGAAATGACCGCCTGGCGCCGGGACATCCACGCCCACCCGGAACTGTCCGGTCAGGAATCTCGCACCGCGAAACTGGTGTTCGACGTGCTGGAAGGGCTTGGCCTGAAGCCCGAGGGCGGCGTCGGCGGCGAAGGCGTGGTCGCCGTCGTTGAAGGGCGCGAGCCCGGCCCGTCGATCGGCCTGCGCGCCGACATGGACGCCCTGCCCATGAACGACGACAGCAACGTCCCCCACGCCTCGACAAAGCCCGGCGTCTCGCACGCCTGCGGCCACGACGGCCATACGGCGACCCTGCTGGGCGTGGCGCGCCATCTGGCCGCCAACCCGCCTGCGCGCGGGCGCGTGGTGCTGATCTTCCAACCGGCGGAAGAGACGGGCCTGGGCGCCGTCGCCATGATCGAAGACGGCCTGTTCGACCGCTATCCGTGCGACGAGGTCTACGGCTACCACAACATGCCGCTGCTGCCGCTGGGCGAGGCGGCGGTCCACACCGGCCCGACCATGAACGGCTATAAGGTGTGGGAGATCGACATTCAGGGCGTCGGCGGCCACGGCGCCGCCCCGCACAAGACCAAAGACCCCGTTCAGGCCGCCGTGCGCGTGGCCTCG
This sequence comes from Brevundimonas sp. NPDC055812, assembly GCF_053616535.1. Classification (NCBI taxonomy): domain Bacteria; kingdom Pseudomonadati; phylum Pseudomonadota; class Alphaproteobacteria; order Caulobacterales; family Caulobacteraceae; genus Brevundimonas; species Brevundimonas sp. NPDC055812. Next base: position 246,677 of record NZ_JBSHDX010000001.1, read on the forward strand.
GAAATCTCGTCCATCGTCGGCCGTCATGTCGATCCGATGGAGCCCGCCCTGATCACCGTGACCAAGCTTCAGGCCGGATCGTCGCACAACGTCGTGCCGCACGAAGCCAGTCTGGCGGGCACCCTGCGCGCCACCTCATCCGACGTGATCGAGACGATGTGGCAGAAGCTTCAGGACATCTGCGCGGGCGTCGGCGTCATGACCGGCTGCACGGTCACGGTGCGCGAGACGGCGGGCGTGCCGCCCGTCTTCAACGCCGCCGCTCAGGCCGATGTGGCGGCTGCGGCGGCAGGCGGCGTGTTCGGCGCGGACAAGGTGCATCGCGACCTGAAGCCGTACCCGTTCACCGACGACTTCGCCTATATGTTGCAGATCGCGCCGGGGGCCTATTTCTTCGTCGGACAGGGCGGGACGATGGTCCACCAGACCGCCTATGACTTCAACGACGACCTGCTGCCCAACGTGGCCTCGGTCTTCGCCCGGATCGTCGAAGCGAAGCTGTCCTGAAGGTTGAAATCACGCTGAGTTTTCACACGCGTCATCCTCGCCCTTGTGGCGAGGATCCAGAGCCTCGACGGCGCTGAGTAGGCGGAGCGCTTAAAAGGCTTCGGCAACGTGTCTGGATCCTCGCCACAAGGGCGAGGATGACGGGCGAAGCAAGCGCGAACGGCGGGATCAGGCGCGCAGCGTGGCCCCGCCGTCGACGTAGAGATCCGTCATGGTGATGTGGGCGGCGCGGTCGGACAGCAGGAAGACCACCGCCTCGGCGATGTCTTCCGGCGTCGCCAGCTTCTGCAGCGGAATGCCCGCCTTGAACGTCTCGGGAGAGCCGGCGATCACGCGGGCGGCGCCGTCCTCGTCGGCCCACATTCCGGTCTGCATCGGCGTCAGGGTCGAGCCGGGGGCGACGATGTTGCAGCGGACGCCCTTCGGCCCAAGCTCCAGCCCCAGACAGCGGGTGAACATGGTCGCCGCCGCCTTGGACGCGGCATAAGCCGCCATCGCATGGCGCGGCACGCCCGCCGCGTTGGAGCTGACGGTGACGAAGGCGCCCTTGCCTCTTTCGCCCATCCGGCGCGACGCCGCGCGGCCCAGATGGAAGACCCCGTCCGTATTGACGGCGAAGACGCGGCGCCATTCGGCGTCGGACGTCTGATCCACCGTCACATTGGACAGGACGCCCGCCACGCTGGCCACCAAGTCGATCGGGCCGTCCTCGGCCTCGATGCGGGCGAACAGGGCCTCGACCGCCGCGCCGTCGGACACGTCCAGCGGCTCGACGCGCACGCCGTTCAGGAACGCCAGCCCCGACAGGGCGGTGGACGGCAGGTCGGTCGCGACCACGCGCGCGCCCTCCTCGACCAGAAGGCGCACCACGGCGGCGCCGATGCCGCCGCCCGCGCCCGTGACCAGGGCCAGACGGCCGGACAGTCCGCTGTCTCTCATCGTGTCATATCCTCTGCGGCGGTCATGCGGGCGTCCAGCGCCGGGGCGATCAGGGCCGTCGCCGCCGGGCCGGTCAGTTGCGGGTGCAGGAAGGGAACCTCGACCACGTCCAGTTCGGCGGCGTAAGCGCGCCAAAGGCCGGGCGTCAGGTCGCGATCCTTGTGATCCAGCGCCGCGCGGACGTGGGTGGTGCGGCCGCCGAAGGGCTTGTGATGGTGTTCACGCACCAGACGGTTGGTGTCGAGCACCACGCGGATCACCCCGTCCAGCGCCGCCTCGGGCAGGCCGCCCAGAGCGCTGTCGCCCGCCTTCAGGAAGGCGACAATGGCCGCGCGGCTGCGCAGTTCGGGATACTGGGTCGGGTCGTATCCGGCGATGGCCAGAAGGGCGCGCATGGCGTCGACCGGATCCGGGTCAGGCTCGGCGCGCCAGCACTCGGCCGGATAGGAGTCCAGCATGGCCATCAGCCCGACCTTGACCCCGCGCCGCTCCAGCTCGACCGCCGCCGCCTGGGCGATGATGCCGCCGACGGACCAGCCCGCGATATGCACCGGACCGGGCGCGCCCAAGGCCAGAATGTGATCGACATAGGCTGACGCCAGCGCGTCGATTCCGTCCGGCAGGGCGTTAGCCGGGTCCAGCGCGGGCGACTGCACGCCCCACACCGTGCGGCGCGGCGATAGGGCGCGCGCCAGGGTGCGATAGCCCCACGACAGCCCCCCCGCCGGGTGGATCAGGAACAACGGCGGCAAGGCCGGATCGCCCTCGGCCAGACGGATCAGCACGCCCAGCCCGTTGTCGAAGTCCAGCGCCTCCGCGTCGATCAGGGCAGCCAGTTCGGCCACACGCGGCCGGTCGAACAGGGCGCCAAGCCCCGGATCGCGCCCCAGCCGCTCGCGGATCAGCATCATCAGATGCACGGCCAGAAGGGAGTCGCCGCCCAGGGTGAAGAAGTCGTCGTCGGCGCCCGCAGGTTCGGCCCGGCCCAGCGTCTCGGCGAACAGTTCGGCGATGACCTTCTCGGTCGGCGTCTCGGCCGCCCGGCCTGCTGCGGCCTCGAACACCGGGGCGGGCAGCGACTTGCGGTCCAGCTTGCCGTTGGAGGTCGTCGGCAGGGCGTCCAGCGCCACGATGGCGGCGGGGACCATGTAATCAGGCAGGCGCGCGGCCAGCTTCGCCTTCAGGGCGGCGGGATTGTAGCCCTCAGCCGGGACCAGATAGGCGACCAGACGGCGCTCTCCCGGCCGGTCTTCGCGCGCCAGCACCACCGTCTCACGCGCCAGACCGCTGGCGATGACGGCGGCTTCGATCTCGCCCAGTTCGATGCGCAGGCCGCGGATCTTCACCTGATGGTCGCTGCGGCCCAGATAGACGACGGCTCCGTCCGCCCGCCTGCGCGCCACGTCGCCGGTGCGATACAGGCACTGGCCCGGATGGTGCGGGTCGGAGATGAAGCGGTCCTCGGTCAGGTCGGGCCGGTTCAGATAGCCGCGCGCCAGTTGCACCCCGCCCAGATGCAGATGACCGCCCATGCCGGGCGCCACGGGGCGCAGTCGCTCGTCCAGAATGACCAGCCGCGTGTTCCACACCGGCCAGCCGATCGGCATGGGCCGAGACGTATCATCCGGCCCGGCGGCCCAATAGCTGACGTCCACCGCCGCCTCGGTCGGGCCGTAGAGGTTGTGCAGTTCGGCGCTCACCGTCTGGTGGAACCGGTCGCGCAGTTCGGCGGGCAGCTCCTCGCCGCTGCAAAAGACGTGGGCGATCGCGATGCCCTTGGCCGCCGGATCGGCCAGAAAGGCCGACAGCATGGAAGGGACGAAGTGCAGGTCGGTGATCGCATGGCGGCGGATCAACCCGGCGATGGCCGCCGGATCGCGGTGCGCGCCGGGCGGCGCCACGACCAGTTCGCCGCCAGAAATCAGGGCGAGGAAGAACTCCCACACCGAGACATCGAAGGTGGCGGGCGTCTTCTGCAGGATGCGGGTCTGAGCGCCGACGCCGTATTCGGCCTGCATCCACAGCAGGCGGTTGACGATGGCGCGATGCTCGACCAGCACCCCCTTGGGATCGCCGGTCGACCCCGAGGTGTAGATGACATAGGCGGCGTCCTCGCCCGCCTGATCGACGACCGGCGACGCGCCGTCCAGCGGCCAGTCGGCGGGCGTCAGCATGGCCTCGCCGAAGGCGCCGCCGATGTCTTCATGGGCCAGGACGACGCTCGGCCCGGCGGCGCGGACGATGGCGGCGATGCGCTCGGCCGGATGCTCCAGATCGAGCGGCAGATAGGCGCCGCCTGCGCGCAAGGTCGCGACCAGCGCGATGACCAGCTCCAGCGAACGCGGCAGGGCGACGGCGACGAGCCTCTCGCGCCCCACGCCGCGCGCCGCCAGCGCCGAGGCCAACACCGCTGTGCGGCGGTCCAGCTCGGCGTAGGTCAGGGTCTGCTCGCCGAAGGTCAGGGCCGGGGCGTCCGGCGTCGCCTTCATCGCCGCCTCCAGCAGGGCGGTCAGCGTCGTGTCGGGGACCGAGTGGGCGGTGGCGTTGAAGGCTTCGAGTTCGCGCGCGGCCTCGCCCGGCGTGGCGATGGGAACCTCGCCCAGCGTCTCGGCGTCCAGCGCGTTCGTCAGGAAGGCAGCCAGACGCTCTGCGTGGGCGGCGGCCTCCTCCAGCGTATAGAGGTCGGGGTTGGCGTCGACCTCCAGCGTCAGGGCTGGGGCGGCGTCGCCGCGGAAGGTGAAGCTGATGTCGTCCACCGGGCCGGTGCCCAGCACCTTCAGCGTCGTGTCCAGCCCCGTAAAACGCGGCGGCAGGTCGAACGGCAGGACGTTGACCAGCGGCCCGTACAGGCGCCGCGCCCCGCCGATCAGGCCCAGGTCGCGCCGCAGCTGCTCGCTGCGGTAACGGCCGTGGCGGCGGGTCTTGATCAGGGCCTTGGAGGCGAGGATCAACTGCTCATCCAGCGGCGCGTCCTCGTCCAGCGTCAGGCGCAGCGGCGGGACGTTCATGATCATGGCGGGCGTGCGCGCCGAGGCGCTGCCCATGCGGCCCATCCACGGCACGCCGATCACCGCCTCTTCCGCGCCCGAGAAGCGGCGGACATAGGCGGCGCCGATGGCGGTCAACACGTCGGGCCAGGACAGGCGCCCGGCATCGGCGCGGGCGCGCAGACGGGCCGTGACCTGCGGCGGCAGGGCGCGCTCGATGCGGTGGAAACGGTGGGCGGTCGTGGCCTTGCCGGGCGCCAGAGAGGCGACCTCGGGCGCGTCGCCCATGACCTCGCGCCAGTAAGCGGCGTCGGCCGTGCGCTTGTCCGAGGCGCGATAGGCGGCGTCTTCCTCCCACACCTTGGCGATGGGGTTGTACGCCGGACCCGGCGCCGGGCCGCCGCGCGCGGCGTTGTAGAGCTCGGCTGTGCGGTTGGTCAGCAGGGCCATGCCGAAGCCGTCGGTGGCCAAATGGTGAACGCGCAGGCTCCACAGGAAGCGTTGCGGCCCCATGCGGAACAGGATGTTGGCGGCCAGCGGGTCGCGCGTCGGGTCGAGCGGCGTCTCGTGATCGCGGCGCATGGCGGCCATGGCCTCGGCGACCGGGTCGGCGGCGGCGGAGACGTCGACGATCTGCAACAGCGGCCGATGGGTCGGGTCGAGGGTCTGGAACACCTCGCCGCCTCGCTCGACGAAACGCAGCGACAGGGCCTCGGCTTCGGCGGCGGTCCGATCGACAGCGGCGCGGAAGGCCTCGACGTCCAGATCGCCCCGGATGTCGAGATAGTGGGCCGTGTTGAAGATCGGATTGGCCGGGTCCAGCCTCTGGGCGAACCACAGGCCGGATTGGGCTTCCGTCAGCGGGTGTTCCAGCACCGCCGCCATGCGTCCGTCGTCCATGATGTCAGGTCAGGCGTCGTGACCGGCGGCGCGCAGGCGCGCCTGAACCACGCTCCACCAGCCCGCGAGCGTGGTGTGTTCGGCCAGTTCGCTGAACTCCAGCGGCACGGCCTCGCTCCACGCCAGCGACAGGTTGAGGGCGCGTAAGGAGTCGACGCCCAGATCCATCAGATTGTCGTCGTCCAGGATGGAGTCCGGCGTTTCATGCAGCACGGCGGCGACATCGGCGCGCATCCGCTCCAGCGACAGGTCCTGCGGGGTCAGCTTGGTCATGTCAGTCGTTCCAGAACGCGCGCCGTCGAAAGGGCCACGGCGCAGGTGTCGGCGGCCCAGGCCACCGCGCCCATATGCTTGTCGCGCGAGAAGTCGCCAAGCGCATCGGCGACGAAGAAGGGTTCGATGTCCCGCTGAAACGCCTCGGCCGCCGTCAGCTGACAGCCGATGTGGGCGTAGACGCCGCAGACGATCAACTGGTCCCGCCCCCGCACGCGCATCAGCGTCTCCAGGTTGCTGCGCTGGAAGGCGCTGTAGCGGTGCTTGACAAGGGGAAAGTCGCCAGCCGCCGGGGCCAGTTCGGGCAGGATGTCTTCATGCTCGGGCATACGGCTCATCCCCGGCCCCCACAGGTCGGCCTGAAGGCCACGGTCGCGGCGATCCTGATCGCCATGCTGGGCGGTGTAGAAGACGGGAACGCCCGCCGCCCGCGCCGCCGCGATCAGGCGGGCGATGTTGGCGATCAGGCCGGGCAGAGGCTCGGCGCCCGGCGCATAGGGACGCATGAAATAGCGCTGCATGTCGTGGACCAGCAGGGCGGCGCGATCGCGCTGCAACGTCCACTGGGCGCGCGAGACGGGGATCTCCGCCTCGGTCGGCAGGGCGTAGGCCGGGACGGTCGGCAGACCTTTGGAGACGCTCACGCCTTGCCCTCTTCTTCCAGAATGCGCTGACGAAGCGCCGCGCGCAGTTCGCGGCGGCTGACCTTGCCCACGGCGGTCACGGCGAAGTCGTCGACGAAGACGATCTGGTCCGGCACCTTGAAGTCGGCGATGTCGCGCTTGCGCATCCAGGCCTTCAACTCGACGCCGCGCGGCGCGGCGCCGTCGGGGATGACGAAGGCGCAGATGCGCTCGCCCAGATAGTCGTCCGGCACCGACACCACGGCGGCGTCGAACACGGCCGGGTGGGCCAGCAGGTGATCCTCGACCTCCTCGGCCGAGATCTTCTCGCCCGCGCGGTTGATGTGGTCGGTGGCCCGGCCCATGACCACGAGGTAGCCCTCGGGCGTGCGGCGCACCACGTCGCCGGTGCGATAGAAGCCGTCGTCGGTGAAGGACCGCGCATTGGCCGCCGGTTCGTTGTGATAGGCCCGGATCGTATAGGGCCCGCGCGTCAGCAGATTGCCCGGCTCGCCCTCGGCCACGGGCGCGCCCGCCTCATCGACGATCAGGATTTCGTCGTCGGGGCTGATGGGGCGCCCCTGCGTCTCCACGATCAGGCTCTCGGGGTCGTCCAGCCGGGTGTAGTTGACCAGCCCCTCGGCCATGCCGAACACCTGTTGCAGGGTGCAGTCCAGTTCAGCGCGCACACGACGCGCCGCCTCGGGCAGGAACTTTGCGCCGCCGACCAGCAGCACCTGAAGGCTGGACAGGTCGTGCGCCTTCCGGGCCGCCGCCTGCATCCACAGCAGGGCCAGAGGCGGCACCAGTCCGGTGATCGTCACGCCCTCGCGCTCAATCAGGGGGAAGCAGACGTCCGGCGACGGCGACGGCGCCATCACGACGGTCGCCCCGACATAGAGGGCGCCCAGATAGCCCGGCGAGCTCATGGGGAAGTTATGCGCGGCGGGTAGGGCCGTCAGGTAGACGCTCTCCGGCTCCAGCCCCGAGATGTCGGCGCTTTCGCGCACGCTGTAGAGATAGTCGTCGTGGGTGCGCGGGATCAGCTTGGACAGGCCGGTCGAGCCGCCCGAAATCTGCAGGAAGGCCACGTCGGACGGATCGGCGTCGTCCGTCGGCAGGGCGGCCGGATCGGCGCGGAAGCCGTCGAAGGATGCGAACTCCTCGGCCTCGCCCACCACGACCACATGGCGCAGGTCCGGAACCTCGGCCTGAACGGCGCGGGCCAGGGCGCGATAGTCGAAGCCTTCATGCCGGTCGGCCACGACATAGGCGGCGGCTTCCGAACGTTTCAGGAAGTGAACGATCTCGGTCGAGCGGTGCGCGGGCAGCGCATAGACGGGGATCAGCTTCGCCCGGAACAGGCCGAAGATCACGCTGAGGAACTCGGGCAGGTTCGGCAGTTGCACCACCACCCGGTCGCCGGGCTTCAGCCCCAGCGCCAGGAAACCGGCGGCGGCGGTCTCGGCCTTTTGCAGCAGTTCGCCATAGGTCCAGCGCTGGTCCATGCCGACCACGGCGACGGCGTCAGGCTGCGCCTCCGCCCGGCTGCGCAGCAGTTGGGAGAATGTCTCGCCGCGCCAATAGCCCTTGGCCCGATAATGCGCCGCCATGTCGTCCGGCCAGACCTGTTGCAGGGGAATCATACGCTCGCCTCATCCACGCCCAGGGCGCGCAGAACGGCCTGGAACTTACCCGACGTCTCGTCCGCCTCGGCGGCGGGATCGGAGCCTTCGACAATGCCCGCCCCGGCATAGAGACGCGCCTGATCGCCGCACGTCTCGGCGCAGCGCAGCGAGACGTACCACGCGCCGTCGCCAAAGGCGTTGGTCCAGCCCACGGCCCCGGCATAGAAGCCCCGGTCATAGCCTTCAAGCGCGTGGATCATCTCGGCCGCCTGATCGCGCGGCGAGCCGCAGACGGCGGGCGTCGGATGCAGCAGGGCGGCCAGTTCCGCGGCGGAGGTTTCGTCGGGGCGATGCAGCCGTCCCTCGATGCGGGTGCCCAGGTGCCACATGGTCCGGGTCGAGACGAGCGCCGGGCCCGGCGGCGCGCGCAGGTCGCTGCAGTAAGGCGCCAGCAGGTCCATGATGGCCTCGACCACCAGGGCGTGCTCGCGGCGGTCCTTGTCCGAGGCCAGCAGGCCTTGCGCCGCCGCCTCGTCCTGCACCACGTCGGTGCTGCGACGGGCCGATCCGGCCAGAGGATGAGAGAAGACGGCCGGGCCGCGCTTGGACGCCAGCAGTTCGGGCGTGGCGCCGACCAGACGGCGCATGGCCCCGCCCTGCCCTTCACCGAGCGGCGTCAGGAAGCGCGCGGCGGTCGGGTCGGCCTTCAGGTCGCGCCACAGGGCGAAGGGGTCGATCGCGCCGTCGCCCTGAACCTTCAGGCTGCGCGACAGCACCACCTTGTCGACCGGCTCAGCGCCGCCCTGCGAGGCGCGCATGGCTTCAAGCGCCTGCATCACCGCCGCCTCATAGGCCGCGCGCGACGGCTCGGGCGTGAGGGCGCGGATCGAGGGGTGCGACGCGCTTGAGGTCATGTCCCAGATGCGGTTGGCGGCGCGCTCGGGCAGGAACAGGCAGTCGTCGGCGCTGCGGTCAAACGGCAGGGCGCCGACCAGCAGGCGCGGCGACGGCTCATCGGTTTCCGGGACGACCGGCAGGTCAGCGAAGAAACGGCGCACGCGCGCGCCCAGCGTCGCCGCCGGCCCCGGCGTCAGGCGCTGCTTCAGACCCGTGGTGAAGAGCCGCAGCTCGGGCGTGGTCAGTCCAAAAGCCCAGTCCATGTCGTCCTTCGGCGCGGCGGCCTCATGCCGTTCGGATGCGCCGCCGCCGATCTGAACCGACAGATCGGGCGCGCCCCAGAATTCCGCTACTCTCGACTCCATGCTGATCCCTGCTGCACTCAAGCTGTTGCATATCATTCGCAACAACCGGCCTATAGCGGAGCAACCTTCGCGTTGTCTTGCGGCGAGATTAATTCCAAGCCGGTCTGGTCGTTTCGCCGCAGAGGTTTAGAAGGGCGCTCATGCGAATGCTTGTCATTGACGATGATGCCCGAACCCGCGCCTTCGTGGCCGAAGGCCTGCGCCAGCAGGGGCATACCGTCGATGAGGCGGGCGACGGCGAAGCCGGTCTGCACATGGCGATGGAGGGCGACTACGACGCCATCGTCGCCGACCGCATGATGCCCGGCCTGCCCGGTCTGGAAGCGGTCCAGGCCATGCGCGCGGGCGGGCTGAAGACGCCGGTGCTGATGCTGACGGCGCTGGGGTCAGTCGACGACCGGGTGGCGGGGCTGAACGCGGGCGCCGACGACTATCTGGTCAAGCCCTTCGCCTTCAGCGAACTGAGCGCGCGTCTTCAGGCGCTGGTGCGCCGCCCCCCGCTGGCCGAGGCGACGACGCGGCATCGGGTGGCCGATCTGGAGGTCGACGTGGCCGCGCACCGGGCGACCCGCGCGGGCAAGCCGCTGGACCTGACACCGCACGAGTTCAAGCTGCTGGAGCGGCTGGCCCGCAACGCCGGTCATGCGGTGACGCGCACCATGCTGCTGGAAAGCCTGTGGGGCTTCCACTTCGACCCGCGCGCCAATCTGATCGACGCCCACATCAGCCGCCTGCGGGCCAAGGTGGATCGCGGCTTCGATCAGGAGCTGATCCACACCATCCGGGGGGTGGGCTATGTCCTCAAGGCCCCGGACTGAGCCGAAACGCCCCTCCGTCTGGTCCACGGCCAGCCTGCGCTACGCCGCCGCCTTCTCGGCCCTGTTCGGCCTGGGCGCGGCGGTGATGATCGCGGGCGTGGACTATGGGCTGATGCGCTTCGCCGAGGCCGAGGTCCGCGACGGGCTGAACCACCAGATGGACGTCATGCGCGCCGACGCCAACCGGCACGGCACGGCCCAGCTGGTGCAGGAGCTGAACGCCGAGGCCCGCAACCGCGACGCCCGGCGCTATCTACTGCTGGTCGAGGCGCCGGACGGCAGCACCTTCTCCAATGGTCTGACGCGGCTGGCGGTCAATGAGACCGGCTTCCGCCGCAACCTGCCCAACAAGGCGCGCCCCGCCCGCTGGCCCGACCAGACGCCGAACATGCTGGCGCTGAGCGCGCGGGCCTCCGACGGCGGCCTGCTGGCGGTCGGGCGCGATATCCAGCACCTGGACGAACTGCGCGGCGGCATCCGCCGCTATGCCCTGATGAGCGGGATCGCCCTGATCCTGCTGGCCCTGGCCGGCGGCTGGTTCGCAGGACGGCTGTTCCTGCGACGGCTGGAGGACGTCAATCAGGCGGTCGGACGCATCATCGCCGGACAGGATTCGGCCCGCCTGCCCGCCGTCGGCCTGGGGCGCGAGTTCAACGAGCTGTCGGCCAACCTCAACCGGATGCTGGACCGGCAGGAGGCGGCGTTGACGACGCTGAAGACCCTGTCCGAAGGCGTGGCCCACGAACTACGCGCGCCGCTGAACCGGGTCCGCAATCGGCTGGAAGACCTGGCCGCCAATCTGGACGACGCCCAGGCGCGCGAGGCCGCAGTCGAGCGCGCGCTGGAGGAGACGGACCAGGTCAGCGCCCTGTTCGAGGCCCTGCTGACCCTGGCGCGGATCGAGAGCGGCGACGCCGCCCTGAAGACCGAACGCTTGGATCTCGCGGCGCTGACCGGCGCCGTGGCCGACATCTACAGCCCCTTCGTCGAAGAGGCGGGCGGGCGGCTGACCGTCGGCCTCGCCCCTACAGGAACGGTCGAGGCCGACCCTGCTCTTATCCAACAGGCCCTGGCCAATCTGATCGAGAACGGCGTCTTCCACGGCGGCGGGCGGATCGAGGTCTCGACGTCCAGCGAAGGCGGCCGGGCGGTCGTCCGCGTCGCCGATCAGGGGGCCGGCGTGCCGGAAGCCGAACGCGAGAAGATCCTGCGCCGCTTCTATCGCCTTGATCAGGGGGAGACCGGCCATGCCTCGGGCGCGGGGCTGGGACTGGCCATGGTGGCGGCGGTGGCGCGGGCGCACGGCGGCGAACTGCGGCTGGACGACAACCGGCCCGGACTGGCGGTGGAGCTGTCGCTGCCGGTAACAATGGCCAAGCCCTAGTTGCAATTCGTTCTCAATTAGTCGATCAAGCCGCTCCTTTCCGTTCAAGAGCCGCTCATGACCTCCGCCACCACGACTGTCGCAGCCCCCGGCGGCGCCTTCAGCCTGAAGCCCCTGCTGTTCACCGCGGGCGTCGGCAGCATGTCGATGATGGCCTTCGTCGCCGTGGTCGGGCCGATGGCGCGGCTGCTGGGTCTTCAGCCCTGGCATGTCGGGGCGGCGGTGACGGCGGCGGGCCTGGCCTGGATGCTGATGGCCCGCTTCTGGGGCGCGCGCAGCGACGAGGTCGGGCGGCGCAAGGTGCTGTTGATCGCCCTGGCCGGGTTCGCCGTCAGCTATGCGGCGCTGGGCCTGTTCATGAGCGCGGCCCTGGCCCTGGTTCCGGCGGCCATCATCAGCTTCCTGGGCATGACGGCGGCGCGCACCGCCGCCGGGGCCTTCTACGCCGCCGTGCCGCCGATCTGCGCCGCCGTGGTCGCCGACCACACGGCGCCGCACGAACGCGCTCGCGCCATGGGCGCCGTCGGCGCGGCCAGTTCGCTGGGCATCGTCTTCGGACCGGGTGCAGCCGGCCTGCTGGCCGGATGGAGCCTCAGCGCCTCCCTGATCATCATCTCCGCCCTGCCCGTCCTGGCCTTCATCGCCGTGTGGCGGTTCCTGCCCGCCGACGCGCCGCATGAGACGCGCAGGAAGTCGGCGCTGAGGCTGTCGGACGCGCGCATCCGCCGCGCCGTCGTCACCGCCTTCGCCGCCATGTGCGGCGTCGTCGTCTGCCAGGTGGTGGTCGGCTTCCTGGCTCTGGACCGCTTCGGCCTGTCGCCCAATGAGGCGGCGCGCACGGCGGGAATCGCCCTGGCCGTGGTCGGCGTGGTGCTGTTCTCGGCCCAGATGGTGCTGCGCCGGTTGAACTGGACGCCCTCGCGCTTCATCCGCACCGGCGGGAGCATCGCCGCCGTCGGCTTCGTCGGCGCCGCCTTCGCCGCCACGCCGCTGCAACTGTGGGCCGCCTATGGCGTCATCGCGGCAGGCATGGGCTGGGTCTATCCCTCGCAATCGGCGCTGGCCGCCAATGCGGTCGAGGCCCATGAGCAAGGCGCCGCCGCCGGGGCCGTCGGGGCCGCGCAGGGACTGGGCGCCTTGCTGGGGCCGCTGGCCGGAACCTTGGCCTATCAGGCGGCGCAGGGCGCTCCCTACGCCGTATCGGCGGTGATGATCCTGATCGCGGCGCTGTGGCCCGCCACGCGCCTCAAGGCCGGTTAGGCGCGCGCGCTTTCGGCTTCGAACCCGGCGGAGAGGGCGTCGGCCAGCCACCGGGTTCCGGCGTCGCCGTCAGAGCGTTCGTGCCAGACCAGGTGATAGTCGAACGGCCGCATTTCCTGCGGCGCCGGGAAGGCGCGCAGGCCGTGCGCCGCCGCGAAACGCTCGGCCGCCCGGCGCGGCAGGAGGGCCACCGCCTCGCTCGTCTGCAACAGATAGGGGACCAGGGCGAAGCTCTCGGCCCGCACCAGAACGCGGCGCTCGGCCATGTCCGGCAGGTCGTCCGCCACCCAGTCGCCGAAGCCGTCCCCGGCTGACGGCGCGACATGGGGCCACCGCAGCAGTTCGGCGTGCGTCGGCGTCGCCTGATGCACAGGGTGGTCCGGCCGCGCCAGGCCCAGATGAGTCTCGCGGAACAGCCAGCGCGACTTCAACCCCGCGCCGTCGGGATTCCAGCCGGTCAGCACCAGATCCAGCCGCCCGTCCTCAAGCCGCCGCAGGCTGGCGTCCGACAGAGGCTCGACATCCAGTTCCACCCCCGCCGCCTCCTGAGCAATGCGGGCGATGGCGGGCGTCAGGACGCTGAGCAGGCCGAAGTCGGTGGAAGCCAGACGGAACACCCGCTTCATGCGTCCGAGATCCAGGTCGGGATCGCGCAGCAGGCTCTCCCCCGCCTCAAGCCAGGCGCGCAGGGGGCCGGACAAGGCCTCGGCGCGCGGCGTCGGCATCATGCCGCGCGGACCGCGCACCAGCAGGGGGTCGTCGAACTGATCGCGCAGCCGGGCCAGGATGCGGCTCATCGCCGGCTGGCCGATGCCCAGACGCTCGGCCGCGCGCGAGACGCTGCGCTGCTCGATCAGCACCTGAAGATGCTGAAGCAGGGTGAAATCGACGCGGTGGGGAAGTCGCCCCGACATATGGCCTCGCTGCATGACGCCCGGCGCGTCGTCCCCGGCTGTATTAAGAACGCCTCTTAATTGCAACACACTCGCCCTGTGGTTCGCGCTCCGTTTCTCGCCGCTTCCCGACGGCCGCGCCCTCATGCGGCCAGGCGAATAGGCCCCATGCCGAATCCGACATTGAGACAATATTGCGAATGATTATTAGGAGCGAGCCGCTCGCACGGTCGAGCTTTCCTCCCCTCCCCGGGCGCCTGGCGCCCGCCTAACGCACGCCTCTGGGGGCGCAGATGCACCTATCGAAACGCCGCATCGGGCTGGGCCTGATGACATCAACCCTTCTCGCCGCCTCGCCGGCTCTGGCCGAGACCGCCCTGCCGGACGCCTCCGGCGTCGACCCCCAGGCCACCTCGGTCGGCGACGTCATCGTCACGGCGTCAGGCACGGCCGTGGACGTCCGCAACGCCCCGGCCTCGGTCAGCGTCATCACCCGCGACGAGATCGAGCGTCAGCCGGTGCAGAGCCTGGGCGAACTGCTGGGCCGTCTGCCCGGCGTGACCGGCGGCGTCAGCCCCACCGGCGCCATGTCCAAGATCACCATTCGCGGCCTGCCGGACAACTACACCCTGGTGCTGGTCGACGGGCGTCGCGTCGGCAATTCGCGCGACATCAGCTATCGCCCCGACCTGGGCCGCCAGGATCTGAACTGGATCTCGCCCGACATGATCGAGCGCATCGAGGTGGTGCGCGGGCCGATGTCGTCCCTCTACGGCTCCGACGCGATGGGCGGGGTCATCAACATCATCACCCGCAAGATCGCCCCGACGTGGCGCGGCTCGGCCAACACCAGCTACACCTGGTCCGAGGATTCCGAGCGCGGCGACGCCTATCAGCTGGGCGTCAACGTGGCCGGCCCCCTCGCGGAAAACCTGGGCCTGCGCCTGGGCGCGACCTACGCCCGCACCAATCCGGACGAGGTGAACATCTCGAGCAACAACGGCGCGGGCGGCGTCGTCAACAAGAGCCTGAACGGCGTGCTGAACTGGGCGCCGGTCGAGAATCACAACTTCTCGTTCGAAGCCAACTACGGGGTGGAGGAGCCCCTGGCGCCCAAGCTGCTCGTGCCGAACCGCAACGGCGAACTGACGCCGCAAGGCGCCTTCGGCTCCGAGACCGAACGCACCAATTTCCGCGCCAGCCACGAGGGCGAATGGTCCTTCGGCAAGACGCGTCTGGACGTCTATCGCAACGCCTTCGAGAACAAGGCGATGGGCGAGTACGGCGGCTCCGGCGAGTTCGAGGAGTGGATCGTCGACGGCCTGTGGAACTTCGAGAAGAATTTCGTCTGGCTGCACAAGTTCGCCCTCGGCGCCCAGTACCGCCAGGAAGAGCTGACCAACACCGACACCATCGGCACGGTGCCTATCGACTATGACGGCAACGTCATCACCGGGGCCACGCTGAAGGGCGACACGGCTGCCATCTTCGCCGAGGACCAGATCACCCTGCGCGAGAACCTGCTGCTGACGCTCGGCGGCCGCCTGGACAGCCACGACAAATACGGCGAGCACTTCAGCCCGCGCGCCTATCTTGTCTGGCATCCGGCCGAGGCCTGGACCCTGCGCGGCGGCGTCTCCAAGGGCTTCCGCGCCCCGTCCCTGAAGGAAAACAGCGCCGGCGCCGCGACCAACTCGGGCGGTAACGGCTGCCGGGGCCTGATCGGCATGGCCGCCAAGGACAAGAACGGCGACCCGATCCTGGACGGAAACGGCAATCCGCTGATCTACACCTCGGGCAGTTGCTGGATGGCGGGCAATCCGAACCTCAAGCCCGAGGAAAGCACCAGCTACGAGTTCGGCTTCGCCTATGACGGCGCCGCCTACAGCTTCGCCGCCACCTATTTCCACACCGACTTCGAAAACAAGATCCAGTACGCGCCGCTGGGCTATTTCGAAGGCCGCTGGTGGACCAAGAACGAGAACGTCCAGCGCGCCCGCACCAAGGGTCTGGAGCTCAGCGGTTCGGCGGCCCTGCCCTACGACCTGACCCTGCGCGGCAACGCCACCTGGATGATCGAGGCCAAGAACCTGGACACCGGCGCCAGCCTGATCACCACGCCGGAATGGTCGGGTTACGCCTCGCTGGACTGGCGGGCGACCGATCGTCTGGGGGTCATGCTGTCGGCTCAGTACACCGGCGAACAGCTGAGCGGCGGCTCGACCCTGACCAACGCCCGCACCGAGTTCGACCTGACCACCGCCTATGAGGCGTCCGACACGGTGACGCTGCGCGCCGGGGTCTCCAACCTCTTCAACGAGAAGGTCAGCGGCACCGCCGGCGACGGCTACTACTCGCCCGGCCGCCGCTTCTTCGTTGGCCTGACCACCCGCTTCTGATCCGGAGAAACTGCGATCATGACGACCCTACGCAAATCCCTTCGCGGCGCCGCCCTCGGCGCGCTTCTGGCGGCTTCGGCCGTCGCCGTTCCGACCCTGGCTTCGGCCCAGGCCCTGTTCTCGGCGCCCGAGCGCCTGGACGGCGGCCAGGTCGGCTTCTCGTCCGGCGAGCGCGGCAAGCCCGTCCTGCCGGGCGGCCCGGTCGTGGCCAATGGCCGCGGCTTCCATCCGGGCCAGAGCATCGTCCTGATGTACGGTCAGACGCCGCTGTCGACCGGCCCGATCACGGCCGACGCCGAGGGCGGCTTCGAGGCGCGGCTGACGCTGCCCGCCGACGCCCAGCCCGGCAACCACCCGATCGTGGCGGTGTCGCAGTCGCCCTACAACGCCGTCCTGACCAATCTGAAGATCTCGCCGAACGTGCCGCTGTCGAATGAGGCGGCCTATCGGATCACCAGCATCCAGCCGACACGCGGCCTCTATCAGACCGCCTATAGCGCCAAGCGCAACGCCGTCTTCGCCACCTCGGCGGTCGGCCGCCCGCCGGTGCGCCAGTCGGAGTTGCTGCGCCTGAACGCCGACACCCTGGCGGTCGAGGCCCGCGTCACCCCGGCCGCCGCGCCGGGCCGCACCGGCCGCGACGGCCAGCCCCAGGACGGCGGCGTCTTCGCCGTCTACGGCGTCGGCGTCGATGACGCCAACGACACCGTCTGGGTCTCGAACAGCCGCCAGAACACGGTGGCCGTCTATCGCCAGTCGGACCTGTCGCTGGTGCGCCAGTTCGAGCCGGGCACGGTCAACCACGCCCGCGACGTCGTCATCGACGAAGAGCACGGCAAGGCCTACGCCAGCGCCACCTTCGAGCCCGAGGTCGTGGTGTTCGACACCGCCAGCCTGACGGTGGCCAAGCGCATCAAGATCGACTCGACCGTGCGCGGCGAGACCTTCTCGGCCGCCAGCGTCTCCTATGACCGCGAGGCGCGCCGCCTGTACGTCGCCTCCAACTCGACCAATGAGGTCGCAGTCATCGACGCCGCCGCCGACACGGTGCTGAACGTCTTCCGCGTGCCCGGCGCGCGCAGCGTGATCGGCGTCTCGCACGATCCGCAGACCGACCGCATCTTCGTCGCGGCCCAGGGCACCGACAATCTGGTGGTGCTGAACGGTTCGGACGGTTCGGTCGTGGCCGACACCCCCGTCGGCGCGGGCGCCCTGAACGTGGTGTTCGAGCCGAAGTCGCGCCGCGCCTTCGTCAGCACCTTCGGCGCGGGCACGGTGACGGTGACGGATGTCGACGGCCGCATCGTCGCCAACCTGCCCGCCCCGCCGGTGGCGAACCACGTCTCGACCGACGGACGCGGCAACGTCTATGTCGCGGTCAAGTCCGGCTGGACCACGGACGGAAACGACTCCGTGCTGCGCATCCGCCCGGCGCGTTGATCCAAACAGCCCCCGCGCCCGGCGCGGGGGCTTTTTTCTCGCCGCGCCGACTAACCTCGATAAGGCGCAGCGAAGCGCAGCACGGCCGGCAGGGCCGCATAGGGCGTCGAGCCGTGGTCCTCGTCCTCCAGCACCCGCAGACTCGCCCCACGGGCCCCCAGATCGCGAGCGTTGGAGACCATGCGCCGGGCCAGATGCGCGGGCGGCAGCCCCTCCATCTCCTCGCGCGCGCCGACCGCGACCAGCAGGTTCGCGCTCTGGGGCTGGGCGGCGACCACCTCCGGGTTCCACCAGATCGACGGGCTGACGGCGGCGTAGCGGGCGAAGGGCGCTCCGGCGGCGCGCGCCTCGAGGACGAAAAGGCCCGACATGGAATGACCCATCAGCACCGCCTGCGCGGGATCGGCGCCCAGGGCCGCCAGTTGCGGCAACACTTCCGTCGTCAGCCGCGCCAGCAGGGCCGCGCCGCGCGGCTCGGGCGCCTGGCCCTGCGGCCCCGGCGTGAAGGCGTAGGCGGCCACGCGATCGGCCACGCCCGACAGGGTGACCCCCGCCGTCATCATCGCATCCACCCGCGTCTTGGCCGAGCGCCGCAGCAGCCGCCCGGCGACCTGGGCGGCCGTGTCGAAGAAGGCCTCCCCCTCCAGCAGCACCAGGACCGGCCAGCCGCCGGTCGGCCGCTCGCCCTGAGGCGTCGCCACCCGCACGTCCACGGCGGGCGCGCCATCGACAGCGGGCAGGCGGATGGCGTAGGGCTGGGTCGTGTCGGGAGCCATGGCGTTCAGCGGCGTGTCGGCAGGGGCGGGCGAGGTCAGCGTCATACGGCCACCCTAGCCTATCTGGCCATTGATATGTATTGCGACGCATTCTCTGAGTGGAGTTCGTGAATTGGCGAACGCTGAAAACGCCGTGCCCGAGGCGGTCGTCGCCTATTCCAGAAGCGTGCGGACCAAGCTGTTCGCCATCGCCGTTCTGGCCGCCCTGGCGACGGCGGCCCTGCTGCTGGACATCGCCACCGGCCCGTCGTCGATCTCGCCCCTGACGGTGCTGCAAGGGGTGTTCGATCCGTCCAGCCTGAGCACGGCCCAGCAGGCCATCGTCTGGCAGGTGCGCCTGCCCTACGCCCTGATGGCGATGATGGTCGGCGCGGCGCTGGCCCTGGCGGGCGCCGAGATGCAGACGGTGCTGAACAATCCGCTGGCCAGCCCCTTTACGCTGGGCGTCTCCTCGGCGGCGTCGTTCGGGGCGTCGCTGGCCATTGTGCTGGGACTGGGGTCGTCCTTCATCGGCGCCGACTGGCTGGTGCCGCTGAACGCCTTCGTCTTCGCCTTCGGGTCGGTGCTGGCGCTTCAGGCCCTGGCGCGGATGAAGGGATCGGGCATCGAGAGCATCGTCCTGTTCGGCATCGCCCTTGTTTTCGCCTTCAACGCCCTGACGGCTCTGGTGCAGTTCCTGTCCTCGGCCGAGGCGCTGCAGCAGCTGGTGTTCTGGACCATGGGGTCGCTGTCGCGCGCAACCTGGAGCAATGTCGCGGCGCTGGCGGTTGTGCTGGTCGCGGTGACGCCCTTCTCGCTTTTGTCCTCGCGCGCGCTGACGGCGCTGCGTCTGGGCGAGGACCGGGCCATGAGCTTCGGCGTCGATGTGAAGCGCTTGCGCTTCCTGTCGCTGCTGCGGGTCAGCCTGCTGTCGGCGACCGCCGTGGCTTTCGTCGGCGCCATCGGCTTCATCGGCCTGGTCGGGCCGCACATCGCCCGTCTGCTGGTGGGCGAGGATCACCGCTACTTCCTGCCCGCCAGCGTGCTGGCCGGAGCGGTCATCATGTCGCTGGCCTCGGCGGCGTCCAAGATCATCGTGCCGGGCGTGCTGATGCCCGTCGGCATCGTCACCGCGGTCATCGGGGTGCCCGTCTTCCTGCTGCTGATCTTCCGCAACGGAGGCCGGGCATGAGCGAACTGACGATCAGCGGCCTCGACGCCGGATACGGCGGCCAGCCCATCATCAGCGGCTTCAGCCTGCCGCCCCTGACCGCAGGCGAGGTCGTCTCCGTCGTCGGCCCCAACGGCGCGGGCAAGAGCACCCTGCTGCGCAGTCTGGCGGGACTGATCCCGGCGCACGGCTCGATCCGGTTGGACGAGGCCGAACTGACCCGGCTGTCGCTGGCCGACCGGGCCAAGCGCGTCACCTACATGCCCCAAACCCTGCCGCAGGGCGTGGCGCTGACGGTGCTGGAGACGGTGGTGGCCTCGATCCGCGCCACGCCCCTGCGCGGCGCCGTCTATACCGACGCCCAGGCGGCCGAGCGCGCCTATGAGGTGCTGCAACGGATCAACGCCGAGGCGCTGGCCGGACAGCGCCTGGACCGGCTGTCGGGCGGTCAGAAACAGCTGGCGGGTCTGGCCCAGGCCCTGGCGCGCGAGCCGCGCCTGCTGCTGCTGGACGAGCCGACCAGCGCGCTGGACCTGCACTATCAGCTGCGCGTGCTGGACCTGGCGCGCGAGGCGGCGGCCGAGCGGGGCATGACGGTGATGATCGTCCTGCACGACCTGCAGGCGGCGGCGCGCGTCTCGGACCGGATCGCCGTCATGGCCAAGGGGCGGCTGGTCGCCTTCGGAACGCCGGACGAGGCGATCACGCCCGATATCCTGGCCGAGGTCTATCGCGTCTCGGCGCGCGTCCAGCGCTGCGACCGCGGCGCGCTGCAGGTCATGATCGACGACGTGCTGACGGGCTAAGCGTCCCGTCCGCCATTCTCTGCAAGCCAAGAAAAAGGCCCGGCTGCATCTGCGACCGGGCCTTTCCTTATTCAGTCCCGATCGGATCAGGGACGGATCAGCGTCACCACGTCGCCGTTCGGGTCGACCGGGACCGGCGTTCCAGCCGGGGCGTTGCGCGGCAGGCCCCGCGCCTTGTTCGAGACGTAGACGGCGTTGGTGGCGCGATCGATGGCGATGGTCTGGGGGAAGGTGCCCGTCTCCAGGTTCGCCTTCACGGCATAAGTGTCCGAATCCAGCACCGTCACCGTGCCCGCCTGCCGGTTGGCGACGTAGATCTGCTTGACCGCGCCGTTGTAGGCGACGCTCAGGGCGCCCGCGCCGGTGGCGACCTTGTGGATCAGGGCGCCGGTGTCGGCGTTCAGCACCGTCAGCTCGCCCGACTTCTGATGCGCCACGAACAGGCGACGCCCCTCGGAATCCACGGCGATATTGATCGCCGCGTCGGCGCCCGACGGCCATTGGCCGACGGTTTCGCCCGTGGCCAGATCGATGGCGGCGACTTCGTTGCTGCCCATGCCCGTGACATAGAGGCGGTTCGTCGACGCATCGAGCGCGGCGCCCATCAGGGTGCCGACCTGAACCGGGATGGTGCGTTCCAGGGTGTTGGTCGCCCCGTCGATGACCCAGACGAGGTTCGGCTTGGCGGCGTCGCCCGCTTCGCCGCCGACGTCGGTGATGTAGACCTTGTTGTTCGCCTCATCGACGACGACCTGGCGGACGTGGCCGCCGTTCTCGCCATTGCGGACCGAGCCGATCACTTCGCCCGTGCGGGCGTTGATGGCCGTGATCACGCCCGCGCGGGTGTCGGTGCCGTACAGGATCTGGGTGCGGGTGTTCAGATTCAGGCCGTAGAGCGGATTGGCCGAGACGTCGATCGAGGACTCCGGCTCCAGCGTCTGGCCTTGCAGGCGGATGATCTGCGCCTGGTTAGCGCCGCGCGGGCCGACGGCGGCGACATAGAGGTCGTTGTCGGCCGGGTTGAAGACGATCTCATACAGGCCGCCGTGCTCGACCTTGACGGTCTTCTCGATCGTCTGGGCGGAGGCGGTCGAAGCGATCGCCAGGGCGGCGAAGGCGGCGACGGTCATCAGGCCGTTGCGCAGGGGGGTCATGGCGATTCTCCGTGGTGAAATCATCAGGCGACAGAATATCAGGCGGCCGGGACCAGATCGGTCCAGTAGTCCCCGCGATAGGGGACGGCCAGGAAGTCCTTGTTGATCGTGTCCAGCGTCGCGCGCGGGTCCAGATCGGCGAACAGTTCGGGCTGGATCCACTTGGCCAGGACTTCGGTGGCGACGATATCGATGGGCGAGTTGATCAGCTGGTGCGACAGGCCGTGCACCTTGCCCTCGCGCACCGCCTTCAGGGTCGACAGGCCGCGCCGCCCGGCCACACGGCGCAACGAGGCGCGCGACGTCTCCACGTCGTATTTCGGACCGACGACGAAGCCGCCGGTCTTCTCTAGGTGCGGGCCGCCGGTGGCGATGTAGATGTCGGGATCGCGCTCGACCACGAACTCCAGGTTCAGCTTGCCCGACGGCTGTTTCAGCACCTCGGCGCCGATGTTGCGGGCGCCGACGAAGCTCAGATAGTCACCGATGTTCCCGGCGCCGACCGAGTTGCAGCAGTCCGGCCCGTTGCCCGCGTGGGCCTCCAGGAAGACCGTCGGCTTCTGCGCATCCGTAAGACCCGCCACGCGGTCGGAGATGACCTTCAACCGGGCGGCGCGGAAGGCGTTGTAGGCCTGCGCCTGGTCCTCGCGGCCGATCATGGATCCCAGCAGGCTCAGGCTGCGCGACTGATTTTCGAACGGGTGCTGGAAGAAGTCGATATAGGCCACGCGCACGCCCGCCTGCTCCAGCTGGGCCGTCTGGGCGTCGGTCGGGCCGGAATCCAGCGACACCAGGGCGACCTGCGGCTGGGCGCCCAATACGGCCTCGACGTTGAAGGCGGCGGCCGAGCTCGGCGTCTTCGGCAAGGTCGCCAGCGCCGGCGACCTCTCCAGATAGGCGGCGTAGATTTCGGGGCTGAGTCGGTTCACGTCGCCCGCCCAGGCCGCCAGCAGACTGACCGGATCGGGATGGATCAGCGACAGGGCGATCAGGAAGCGGCTGTCGTCGATCGACAGCTTCGTCACCGGGGGAGTGATCGCCAGCGGCCGGTCGCGCAGATCGGTCAGCAGGGAGGACGGCCCGGCCTGGTCGCGACGCGTACAGGCGGCCGCCCCGGTCGCCATCAGGGCGGCGGCGCCCAGCAGCAGGGCCCGACGCCCCAACCTCACCTCGACCATCGGCCCGTTCTCCGCCCATTCATCAGCGACGCCAGCGGCGTTTCACGAGCGACGCTTAATGATAATCAGTGTCAGCTTCAATCGCTGATTTGTCGCAGCGGACGCACGACCGTCCGCGGGTCCGTTTTCATGCTAGGGCTGCTTTCACCGCCCCGCCTCCGTCCCTTCCGCCTCTTGAGCAGAGACTCGCGCCATGAACATCCGCCCATTGGAAGACCGTCTGCACGTCTCGCCGCAGATCCAGCCCGAAGACGTGCCGACGGCCGCCGCCCAGGGCTATCGCGCCATCATCTCCAACCGCCCCGACGCCGAGGAGCCGGGCCAGCCGATGACCGAGGACATCCGCGCCGCCGCCGAGGCTGCGGGCCTGCCCTTCGTCCACATTCCCATTCGCGGCGGGGCCATGACGCCGGACGACGTGGTTCGTTTCAAGGCCGCCCTGGCGGACCTGCCGCACCCGATCCTCGGCTACTGCCGCTCGGGCACGCGCACCACCTATCTCTGGGCCCTGTCCCAGGCGGGCGAACGCCCGGCCGAGGAGATCATCACCCTGGCCGCCCAGGCCGGCTACGACGTCTCGCCTCTCGCCTCGCGCCTATAGAGCCCGCGAGGAAGCCGCGGCCTCAGTCCTGCTCCGGCGCCGTCAGCCGGGCGGAGTCGACGCGGTGGGTCACCATGCGGCGATGCAGGGTCGTGACCACCCCGCTGCCGGTCTTGACGCACAGGCCCGGAAACACCGCATGGACGAAGCAGGCCAGGGAGCCGACGAACATGGCCGCGCCGAACGAGGCGGCGACGCCCATATGCTCCACATAGCTCTCTCCGACCGAGGCCGGGTGATCGACGAACAGACGCTTGAACATGAACCCTCCGCTACAGACTGCGGAGGGTATTCCGATTTCGGAAGAGAATCATTTCTGCACGTTCCCCGAATTTGACAGTTCAGGAGAATAATATTCTCCAACGCCTGCCCATCAGAGCGGAAGGGCCGTGGTGAACTTGATCTGTTCCATGGCGAAGCTGGAGGAGACGTCGTCCAGCGGGGCGATGGCGATCAGACGGCGATAGAAACGGTCATAGGCGGCGATGTCCTTGACCAGCACCTTGAGCAGATAGTCGACGTCACCGCTCATCCGGTAGAACTCCACCACTTCGGGCAGGGCGGCGGCCGCCTTGAACGCCTCCAGCCATTCGGCGTCGTGCCGACGCGTCTTGACCGAGACGAAGACCACCAGCGGCAGGTCCAGCGCCTCGCGGTCCAGCAGGGCCACGCGCGCGGCGATGATCCCCGTGTCCTGAAGCCGCTTCACCCGTTTCCAGCACGGCGTCTGCGACAGGCCCACCCGTTCGGCCAGTTCGGCGATGGGAACGGTGGCGTCGTCCTGCAGTATGGCCAGCAGGCGGCGGTCGATGGCGTCCAGTGCGCTCATGTCGCGGCCCCTCCCCGGCCGATCACGCCGTCGTCTCAGGCCGTCAGGGCGCGCGGCAGTTTGAAGGTCACCGTCTCGCGGGCGCCGTCGTCCTCGGTCACCGTCACGTCGAAGCGCGTGCGCAGCGCCTCGATCACCCCCTGGACCAGAGGCTCCGGCGCCGAGGCCCCGGCGGTCAGGCCGACCGTCTCGACCCCGTCGAACCAGCCCCAGTCCAGATCGCCCGCGTCATCGACCAGACGCGCGTCGCCTGCGCCGGCCTTCAGCGCCACATCCACCAGCCGCGCCGAGTTGGACGAGTTTTTCGATCCCACCACCAGCACCAGGCCGCAACCCTCGCCCAGCCGCTTGACCGCCTCCTGTCGGTTGGTGGTGGCGTAGCAGATGTCTTCCTTGTGCGGGTCGGGCAGTTCGGGGAAGCGCCGCTTCAGCGCCGCCAGAATCTCGGCGGTGTCGTCCACCGACAGCGTCGTCTGGGTGGCGTAGGCCAGCGGCTGGTCGCCGGGGCGCTGGAAGCCTTCCGCATCCTCGACCGTCTCGACCAGGCTGATGGCCCCGGCGGGCAACTGGCCCATGGTGCCGACGACCTCGGGGTGGCCCGCGTGGCCGATCAGGATGACGTGGCGCCCCGCGGCGAAATTCCGCTCGGCCTCGACATGGACCTTGGACACCAGCGGACAGGTGGCGTCCAGGAACAGCATCTCGCGCGAACGCGCCGTCGCGGGCACCGACTTGGGCACCCCGTGGGCCGAGAAGACCACCGGACGGTCGTCCGGGCACTCGTCCAGCTCCTTGACGAAAACGGCGCCCAGCCCCTTCAGCCGGTCGACGACGTGGCGGTTGTGGACGATCTCATGCCGGACATAGACGGGGGCGCCGTATTTCTCGATCGCCCGCTCGACGATCTGGATGGCCCGATCCACCCCGGCGCAGAAGCCGCGCGGCGTCGCCATGCGGACGGCCAGGGGGCGGCGTTGAAACTGCGAAGGGGAGACAGGCGCGTTCATGGGCGCGAACTTAAGGCTTTGCGCGCCGGATCGCCACCGGAAGTCCGCACGCCGTTTGCCGCGCCTCGCTTTAGCCGCTATCACCACCCAGCGTGGCCCGTTCGGGCGTCCGATCGGCCCCGCCTTCATCGACTGCCGGAAAGCTCCTGATGCGTCGCGTCCTGACCGCCCTCGCCGCCCTCTCTCTTACGGCCGCGCTGATCCCTCACGCCGCCGAGGCCCAGAGCGGACGCCCCCAGGGCGGCCAACAGGGCGGCCAGCAGGCTGAAAAGGCCCCGTCTCGCCCGATGCGTTTCGCGCCTCTGAGCCGCCGGGCCAACGCCGGCCCCTGCCCCTATGTGAAGATTCTCTACGACGCGGCCCGCTACGTCGAACTGTCGGATTATGAGCGCCCGACGACCACCGGCGTCGGCTTCACCGGCGAGATCGAGGGCGTCAGCTCCGACTGCGTCTACCGCGAAGACGATCCGATCCGCCTGGACATGAATCTGCTGTTCAGCCTGGGCAAGGGTCCGCAGGCCGAAGGCGACGCCCGCACCTATCGCTACTGGATCGCCGTGACCGAGCGGAACTCCGCCGTCCTGGCCAAGGAATATTTCGACCTGCCCGTGACCTTCGGCGGCGCCGACCGCACCCAGGCCGAGGCCAGCCAGACCATCGTCATCCCGCGCGCCGACGCCTCCACCAGCGGCGGCAATTTCGAAGTCCTCATCGGCTTCGACGTCACGCCCCAGATGGCCGAGTTCAACCGATCCGGCAGCCGATTCCGTCCGACTGCGGGCCAGCAGACCAACTAAGACATGACCGACCTCAAGACTTCTCTCGGCGAAGCGGTCGGAGCCGCCTTCGCCGCCGAAGGCGTGGACAAGACCCTGGCCCGCGTCACCGCCTCCGACCGCCCCGACCTGGCCGACTTCCAGTCGAACGGCGCCCTGGCCGCCGCCAAGGCGCTGAAGACCAATCCGCGCGAACTGGCCGCCAGGGTGGCCGAGCGTCTGGCCGCCGATCCGCGCCTGTCGTCGGTCGAGGTCGCCGGTCCCGGCTTCATCAACATGAAGCTGTCGAACGCGGCCCTGGCCCAGCGCGCGGCCGAGGTCGCGGCGGATAAGGAACTGGCCGGCGCCTCGCGCGTCGAGCCGCGCAAGGTGGTCATCGACTACGGCGGCCCGAACGTGGCCAAGCCCATGCACGTCGGCCACCTGCGTAGCGCCATCATCGGCGAGAGCCTGAAGCGGCTGTTCCGCCTGCGCGGCGATGACGTCACCGGCGACGCCCACTTCGGCGACTGGGGCTTCCAGATGGGCCTGCTGATCACCGCCTGCGGCGACGAGGGTCTGGCCGACGCCTTCATGGCCGAGGGCGACGGTCCCTTCCCGGCCGAGACGCCGGTGACCCTGGCCGACCTCGACCGCCTCTATCCGCTGGCCGCCGGCAAGGCCAAGGAAGACCCCGCCTTCCGCGACCGCGCCCGCAAGGCGACGGCCGAACTGCAGGGCGGCCGCCCCGGCTATCGCGCCCTGTGGTCGCATTTCGTCGCCGTCAGCCGCGAGGCGCTGAAGCGCGAATATGACGACCTGTCGGTCGACTTCGACCTGTGGAACGGCGAGAGCGACGCCGATCCCCTGATGGACGAGATGATCGCCGACCTGAAGGCCAAGGGCCTGCTGGTCGAGGACGACGGCGCCCAGGTGGTCCACGTCGCCCGCGACGGCGAGACCCGCAAGAAGAAGCTGGCCGACGGCTCGGTGATCGAGGCCCCGTCGCCCCCGCCCCTGCTGGTCATCAGCTCGGAAGGCTCGGCCATGTACGGCACGACCGACCTGGCCACCATTCTGGACCGCCACAAGTCCATTGATCCCGACCTGATCCTCTACGTCGTCGACGAGCGTCAGGCCGAGCATTTCGAACAGGTCTTCCGCGCCGCCTATCTGGCCGGATACGCGTCCGAGAAGTCGCTGGAGCATCTGGGCTTCGGCACCATGAACGGCGCGGACGGCAAGCCGTTCAAGACGCGCGCGGGCGGCGTCCTGAAGCTGCGCGACCTGATCGATCAGGCGACGGAAAAGGCGCGCGAGCGTCTGCACGAGGCCAAGCTGGGCGACGACCTGCCCGCCGAAGAGTTCGAGGACATCGCCCACAAGGTGGCGGTCGCCGCGCTGAAGTTCTCGGACCTGTCGAACAACCGCACGACCTCCTACGTCTTCGACCTCGACCGCTTCATGAGCTTCGAGGGCAAGACCGGCCCCTATCTGCTGTATCAGGCCGTGCGGGTGAAATCCCTGCTGCGCAAGGCGGCGGAACAGGGCGTGGCCCTGGCCCCCATCGTCATCGAGGAAGCCGCCGAGCGCGACCTGGCCCTGACGCTGGACGCCTTCGACGCGGCCACGGCCGACGCCTATGACAAGCGTTCGCCCAATCTGATCGCCGAGCACGCCTACCGGCTGGCTCAGAGCTTCTCGAGGTTCTACGCCGCCTGCCCGATCCTGGTCGCGCCGGACGAGGCGACCAGGGGCTCGCGCCTGGCCCTGGCCGCCGGGACCCTGCACCAGCTGGAGACGGCGCTTCGCCTGCTGGGCATCGAGACCCCCGAGCGGATGTAATGTGATAAGGGGAGGCGACCGCCAAGGAGCCCCCCCATGTCCCTCGACGCCTTCATCGCCGGCCTGCCCAAGGCCGAACTGCACCTGCACATCGAGGGCTCGCTCGAGCCCGAACTGATGTTCGAACTGGCGCAGCGCAACGGCGTCGCCATTCCCTACGACAGCGTCGAGGCCGTGCGCGCGGCCTATGACTTCTCGAACCTTCAGGACTTCCTCGACATCTATTACGCCGGCGCCGCCGTGCTGCTGACGCGTCAGGATTTCGAGGAGCTGGCCTTCGCCTATTTCCAGCGCGCCGCCGCCGACAACGTCCGCCACGCCGAAATCTTCTTCGACCCCCAGACCCACACCGACCGGGGCGTGCCCTTCGGCGTGGTGGTCGAGGGCCTGATCGCGGGCATGGACCGGGCCAAGGCGGAGCTGGGCATGACGTCGGGCCTGATCCTCAGCTTCCTGCGCCACCTGTCCGAGGACGAAGCCTTCGCCACGCTGGAGATGGCCAAGCCCTATCTGCACCACTTCATCGGCGTCGGACTGGATTCGTCCGAGGTCGGCCATCCGCCGTCGAAGTTCCAGCGCGTCTTCGCCGCCGCGCGCGAACTGGGCCTGAAGCTATGCGCCCATGCGGGCGAGGAAGGTCCCCCCGAATATGTGCGCGAAGCGCTGGACCTGCTGCACATCGACCGCATGGACCACGGCAACCGCTCGATGGAGGACGAGGCCCTGATCGCCCGTCTGGCCGCCGAACAGATGACGCTGACCGTCTGCCCCCTGTCGAACCTGAAGCTGTGCGTGGTCAGGGATCTGAAGGACCACCCGATCCCCGAGATGCTGCGTCGGGGCCTGCACGTCACCCTGAACTCGGACGATCCGTCCTACTTCGGCGGCTATGTGAACGCGAACTATATCGAACTGGCCAAGGCGGTCAGCCTGACACGCGAACAGGTCGTGCAACTGGCGAAGAACAGCTTTGAGGGCAGTTTCCTCAGCGACGCCGACAAGGCCGCACGGATCGCCGAGGTCGAGGCCTACGCGGCGACGAACTGACTCTTCCTTTCGTCATCCTCCGGCGAGCGGAGCGAGACCGGGGGACCCAGCGGCGCCCGTCAGGGCGAAAGCTCCGCGCGCCGCACCTGCCGTAAAGATCGCCTTCGGCGCCGCTGGGTCCCCCGGTCTGCACCGCTGCGCGGCTTGCCGGAGGATGACGAAGGAAGTGGTCAGCCGAGGAGCGACGCCGCCTCAATCTCCGCCAAGCCCAACGTCGCAAACCCGGCCTTGGCCGCCGCCGCCGTGTCCGGGTCGATGGCGCGGCAGGCGTCTTCGATGACCACGGCCTCAAAGCCCTCGCGCACCGCGTCCTCGGCGGTGAAGCGCACGCAGTAGTCATAGGCCAGGCCGCACAAGAAGACGCGCTTCACCCCCAGATCGCGCAGCAGGCCCGCCAGACCCGTCGCCGTCCTGTGGTCGTTCTCATAGAAGCCGGAATAGGAATCGACTGCCGGATTATAGCCCTTGCGGATCACGGCCAGCGCCTTGGTCACGGCAGGCGCCGCGTCGGGGTGGAAGTCCGCCCCCGGCGTGCCCTGCACGCAGTGATCCGGCCACAGCATCTGAGGCCCGTAGGCGACCTCGATCTGCGTGAACGGCGCCGCGCCCGCGTGGTTGGAGGCGAAGCTGATCTGGTCCGGCGTGTGCCAGTCCTGGGTGGCGATGACGGTCGTGAACCGCTCGGCCAGCCGATTGATCAGGGGCATGATCGCCGCCCCGCCCTGAACCGCCAGGGCGCCGCCCTCGCAGAAATCGTTCTGGGCGTCGATGACCAGAAGGGCGTCAGAAGCGGCGATCTGCATGGCCTCAGGCCGCCGCGATCTGGTCGACTTCGTTGGCCGAGCCGAGCACGACCGGCACCCGCTGGTGCAGCTCGGTCGGCGTCACGTCCATGATGGCCTGCTTGCCGTCGGTGGTGGACTTGCCGCCCGCCTGCTCGACCAGGAAGGACATGGGGTTGCCCTCATACATCAGGCGCAGCTTGCCTGGCTTGTTCGGTTCGCGCTTGTCCCACGGATAGAGGAAGACGCCGCCGCGCATCAGGATACGGTGCACGTCAGCCACCATGGCGGCGACCCAGCGCATGTTGAAATTCTTGCCGCGCGGGCCGTCGGCGCCCTTCAGGCAGCCGTCGACGTAGCGCTGGACGCCCTCGGCCCAGTGGCGCTGGTTCGACATGTTGATGGCGAACTCCTTCGTATCGGCCGGAATGCACACGTTCTCATGCGTCATCAGCCAGCGGCCGTCGGGCGCCAGGGTGAAGCCCGCCACCCCCTTGCCCGTGGTCAGCACCAGCATGGCCTGACCGGCGTAGACGGCGTAGAGCGCCGCGACCTGCTGACGGCCCGATTGCAGGAAGTCGGCCTCGCTCGGCTGGGCCGACGGCGCCTTCAGCACCGAGACGATGGTGCCGACCGGCGCATTGATGTCGATGTTGGACGAGCCGTCCAGCGGATCGAACAGCACCAGGTATTCGCCCGCCGCGTTCGCCGAGGCCTGCATCGTGTCCTTTTCCTCGGACGCCACGCCCG
The DNA here is from genome assembly GCF_053616535.1 of Brevundimonas sp. NPDC055812. Lineage (NCBI taxonomy): Bacteria > Pseudomonadati > Pseudomonadota > Alphaproteobacteria > Caulobacterales > Caulobacteraceae > Brevundimonas > Brevundimonas sp. NPDC055812. Next base: position 276,670 of record NZ_JBSHDX010000001.1, read on the forward strand.
CCACGGCCGGGCAGGCCAGCAGGGCGTCGGTCAGGATGTCGTCGGCGATGACGTCGAGCTTCTTCTGCTCTTCGTCCTGCACATTGACGGCGCCCGATGCGCCCAGGGCGCCGACCAGGGCGCCGCCCGCCACCACCTGGCGGATCTCGACGCAGGCGGCGGCCGCCGTCGTCAGCGTCTCGACCAGACCCTGCGGCAGGTCGAGGGAGGCGAGGTGGGCGGCGAGATCGGTGCGGGCGGTCATGACGTCCTTCAAATCCTGTGGGCGAAGCGCGGTTCCGCCCCTCATGGCCCTTAGGATCGACGGCGGCAAGTCCGGCGCCGCTTGACTCTGCGCCGGAGTCGGGGCCTTAGGTCGAACGCTCTCGCGGGAGAGATCGGGTCCGTTCGCGGCGCCCGGAGCCGAAGGCGCAACCGCCCCGGAAACGCTCAGGCAAAAGGACCGCGAAAGCGCACGGACGCTGGAAAGTCGCCGAAGGACGGAGGGTCCCGACGCGCGCCGACGGAGCAAGGCCGAACCCTTTCGGGAACGGTCGGAATCTCTCAGGCTTCAGGACAGCGGGGGCGCAACGACGGCGGAGCTATCGCCGCAACCTGCGACCCGGAGGCGACGCCATGAGCGATCAGGCCCTTAAGACTACCCCCCTCAACGCCGCGCATCGCGCGCTTGGCGCCCGCATGGTCGGCTTCGGCGGCTATGACATGCCGGTCCAGTATGAAGGCGTGCTGGCCGAGCACCGCTGGACCCGCGAGCACGCCGGTCTGTTCGATGTCTCCCACATGGGCCAGGCGCGCATCACCGGCGCCGACGCCATCGCGCAGTTCGAGCGCTTCGTCCCCGGCGACTATGCGATCGTGAAGCCCGGCAAGCAGAAATACACCCTGCTGCTGAACGAACAGGGCGGCGTCATGGACGACCTGATGGCGGGCAAGCCGTTCGAGGACGGCCTCTACATCGTCGTCAACGCGGGCAATAAGGACGCCGACTTCGCCTTCCTGAACGCCAATCTGTCGGGCGACGCCAAGCTGGAGGTGCTGGACCGCGCCCTGCTGGCCATTCAAGGACCGGAAGCCGCCGAGGTCATGGCCGCCCATTCGGCGGAACTGGCCGACATGGGCTTCATGGACTGCCGCGCCATCCGCCTGTTCGACGAGGACTGCATCGTCTCGCGCTCGGGCTACACCGGCGAGGACGGCTATGAGATTTCAGTTCCGGCCGCCGCCGCAGAGCGCGTGTGGGGCCTGCTGCTGTCGGACGCGCGGGTGAAGCCCGTCGGTCTGGGCGCGCGCGACTCCTTGCGTCTGGAAGCCGGCCTGCCGCTGCACGGCCACGATGTCGACGCGACGATCACCCCGGTCGAGGCGGGGCTGACCTTCGCCCTGTCCAAGTCGCGCAAGGAGCGCGCCGACTTCGCCGGCGCCGAGACCATTCTGAAACAACTGGCCGACGGCCCGGCCCGCGTCCGCGTCGGTCTGCACGTCAAGGAAGGCGCCCCCGCCCGCGAAGGCGCCGAGATCGCCGACATGGACGGCGCCGTGATCGGCAAGGTCACCTCGGGTGGCCCCTCGCCGACGCTGGGACACAACATCGCCATGGGCTATGTGCCGCCGGCCTTCGCCGAGCTGGGCACGGAACTGAAGGTTCTGGTGCGCGGCCGCCCCGCCGCCGCCGAAGTCGTCGCCACGCCTTTCGTGGCGACCCGCTACTACCGCAAGCCGAAATAAGACCGTCACCCTCGGGCTTGACCCGAGGGCCGGGCGGTCCGCCGCTCGACGCTGGAAGTTCTAGACCAACCGCCCGCTCCAGGGCTCGATCCTCGGGTCAAGCCCGAGGATGACGACAAAAGGGAAGACCAAGATGAAGTTCACCAAGGATCACGAATGGGTTCGCCTCGACGGCGACGTCGCCACGGTCGGCATTTCCAAGCACGCCGCTGACGCCCTGGGCGACGTGGTGTTCGTCGAGACGCCGGAAGCCGGCAAGACCGTCTCGGTCGGCGACAGCTTCGCCGTCGTGGAATCGGTCAAGGCCGCCTCGGACGTCTACGCCCCCATCGCGGGCGAAGTGATCGAGGGCAACGCCGCCCTGGCCGACGCCCCGGAAACCGTCAACGCCGATCCGGAAGGCGAAGGCTGGTTCGCCAAGATCAAGGTGTCCGACGCCTCGGTGCTGGACGGCCTGATGGATCAGGCCGCCTACGACGCCTATCTGACCACCCTCTAAAGGTCTCCCCTCTCCGCTCATCCCCGCGGAAGCGGGGACCCAGTTCCTTGGGGTCAAGCAGCGGTGTTTGAAGCTTAAACCTGGGTCCCCGCTTCCGCGGGGATGAGCGGAATATAGAATGCGCTACCTCCCCCTGACGCCCGACGACCGTGAGGCCATGCTGGCCGCCATCGGCGCCAAATCCATCGACGACCTGTTCATCGACGTGCCGCAGGCCGCGCGCCGCGACGGCTTCGTCGACCTGCCCCGCGTGGCGGGCGAGCTGGAGGTCGAACGCGCCCTCTCGGCCATGGCGGGCAAGAACGCCACGGCGGGCGCCGTGCCCTTCTTCTGCGGCGCCGGGGCCTACAAGCACCACGTCCCGGCCACGGTCGATCACGTGATCCAGCGGTCGGAGTTCCTGACCAGCTACACCCCCTATCAGCCGGAAATCGCCCAAGGGACCCTGCAGTACCTGTACGAGTTCCAGACCCAGGTCGCGAACCTGACCGGCATGGAAGTCGCCAACGCCTCCCTCTATGACGGCTCGACCGCCATGGCCGAGGGCGTGCTGATGGCCACCCGCGTGACCCGCCGCAACAAGGCCGTCATCTCGGGCGGGGTCCACCCCCACTACGTCAAGGCGACCGAGACGGTGGTCCACGCCGTCGGCGTCGAGACTGAAGCCCTGGCGCCCGCCGTCGACGCCGAAGACGCCGTCATCGCCGCCATCGACAAGGACACGGCCTGCGTCGTCGTCCAGACCCCGAATGTCTTCGGCACCGCGACTGACGTGACCAAGATCGCCGAGGCCGCCCACGCTGCGGGCGCCCTGCTGATCGTCGTGGTCACGGAAGCCGTGTCGATGGGCCTCTTGAAATCGCCCGGCGAAATGGGCGCCGATATCGTCGCGGCCGAAGGCCAGTCGATCGGCAACGCCCTGAACTTCGGCGGCCCCTACATCGGCCTGTTCGCCACCCGCGAGAAACTGCTGCGCCAGACGCCCGGCCGCTACTGCGGCGAGACCGTCGACGCCGAGGGCCAGCGCGGCTTCGTCCTGACCCTGTCGACCCGCGAGCAGCACATCCGCCGCGATAAGGCCACGTCGAACATCTGCACCAACTCGGGCCTCTGCTGCCTGGCGTTCAGCATCCACATGAGCCTGCTGGGCGAGACGGGCCTGCGCCAGTTGGCCCTGCTGAACCACGAAAAGGCCGTCGCCACCCGCGACGCCCTCGCCGCCATTCCGGGCGTCGAAGTGCTGACCCCGCGCTTCTTCAACGAGTTCGCGGTCAAGCTGCCCAAGAACGCCGCTGACGTGGTGCAGACGATGGCCGATAACGGCGTCCTGTGCGGCGTGCCCTACAGCCGCCTGAACCCGGATGCGGGTCTCGACGACGTCCTGCTGGTCGCCGCCACCGAGACGACGCTGGACGCCGACATCAAGATCCTGGCGGGTGCGCTCGCCAAGGTTCTGGCCGCCTAAGGGGAGATTGGAACCATGAGCACCATGAACACTGTCGGCCGCCCGACCGCCCCGAACGCCGCCTCGGACGCTTCCTACAAGCCCGCCACCCTGACCGGCGGGCGCGGCCTGCTGCAGGACGAGCCGCTGATCTTCGAGGGCGAAGGCTGGGGCAAGACCGGCGTCGACCTGCCCAAGCCCGCCACGGACGGCTCGGACCTGAGCGACCTGGTCCGCAAGGATCCGATCGGCCTGCCCGGCCTGTCGGAGCCCGAGGCCATGCGCCACTATGTGCGCCTGTCGCAGAAGAACCACGCCATCGACCTGGCCATCTATCCGCTGGGTTCGTGCACGATGAAGCACAACCCGCGCCTGAACGAGAAGATGGCGCGCCTGCCGGGCTTCTCGGACATCCACCCGCTGCAGCCGCAGTCGACGGTGCAGGGCGCGCTGGAGCTGATGGACCAGTTGGCCCACTGGCTGACGACGCTGACGGGGATGCCTGCGGTGGCCCTGTCGCCCAAGGCCGGCGCCCACGGCGAACTGTGCGGCCTGATGGCCATCCGCGCCGCCCACCAGGCCAAGGGCGAGCATGAGCAGCGCCGCAAGGTGCTGGTCCCGACCTCGGCCCACGGCACCAACCCGGCCACCGCCGCCTTCGTCGGCTATTCGGTGGTCGAAGTGGCCCAGACCGACGACGGCCGCGTCGACGTGGCCGATCTGGCGTCGAAGCTGGGTCCGGACGTGGCGGCCATCATGGTCACCAACCCGAACACCTGCGGCCTGTTCGAGCGCGACATCCTGGAGATCAGCCGCCTGACCCACGAGGCGGGCGCCTATTTCTACTGCGACGGAGCCAACTTCAACGCCATCGTCGGCCGGGTGCGCCCCGGCGACCTTGGCGTCGACGCCATGCACATCAACCTGCACAAGACCTTCTCGACGCCGCACGGCGGCGGCGGTCCGGGCGCCGGTCCGGTCGTGCTGTCGGAGGCCCTGGCCCCCTTCGCCCCCGCCCCTTGGGTCGTGAACACCGGTGACGGCTACAAGCTGGTCGAGCGCGAGGAAGACGAGGCCGAACAGGCCTTCGGCCGCCTGTGCGCCTTCCAGGGCCAGATGGGCATGTATGTCCGCGCCCTCAGCTACATGATGTCCCACGGCTCCGACGGCCTGCGTCAGGTGGCCGAGGACGCCGTGCTGAACGCCAACTACATCAAGGTCCGCCTCGAAGACCTGATGAGCCCGGCCTTCCCCGACGGCCCCTGCATGCACGAGGCCCTGTTCGACGACGAATGGCTGAAGGGCACGGACATCACCACGCTCGACTTCGCCAAGGCGATGATCGACGAGGGCTTCCACCCCATGACCATGTATTTCCCTCTGGTCGTCCACGGCGCCATGCTGATCGAGCCGACCGAGACGGAGTCCAAGGCCGAACTGGACCGCTTCATCGAGGCCATGCGCCTGCTGGCGGGCGCGGCGAAGGCCGGCGACGTCGAACGCTTCAAGGGCGCGCCCTTCCATGCGCCCCTGCGGCGTCTGGACGAGACCCGCGCCGCGCGCTCGCCGCGTCTGCGCTGGGCCGCGCCGGAAGGCTCCAACCGCGCCGGCTGATCGGGTCTGCAAGCCTGAGTTCAGGGAACGCCGTGTCTTTCGGGACACGGCGTTCTGCATTTCTGGGCCGACTTACGAAAGCGTCATGGCGACGCCGCCTTTCGGCCTTGTCTCGTGCGTTTACTGATTGTCGGCCCTCCCTGGCCGAATCCTTGTTCGAGACGCCGCCCCGTGACCCTGGTCCTGCCATCGCTGCGCCCGCCTCCGCCGCCCCGTCCGGGGCTGGCGCGGCGTCTGCGTCGCCTGGCCCTGATGGCCGTGGGCTTCGTGGTCATCCTGCTGGGCGTGCTGATTGCGCCCCTGCCCGGCCCCGGCGGCGTGCCGGTCATCGCCCTGGGTCTCGTCATCGTCCTGCGCAACTCCTGGTGGGCCAAGCGTCAGTTCATCCGCGCCCAGCGCGCCCGGCCCAAATGGGTCTATCCCTTCCGCCGCCTGATGCGGAAGAAGCCCGAGATCGCTCCCGTCTTCTGGCAGCAGACCCTGCGCGCCGAGAAGATGGTGCTGCGCCGTCGTCGTCGCCCCCTGGCCCGCTTCCGCCGTCGCCTGCGCCGGGCCTGGCGCGCCTTTCGACAATAAGGCCAAGCCAAGGCAAACACGGCAATGTGAACGACGTTCACGCCGTTTCCGCCCGGAACGGCGTATGCTCCCCCTTGCGTAGTCTCGAAGTTGAAAGCGTTGGGAGGCGCTGTTCACATGATGTCACGCGTAAAAAAGGGAATCATCGCCGGCTTCGTCGCTACCGTCGCGGTTTCCGTGCTTGAGCTCGTCAATCTGTTCCTCAATCACCTGTTCGATCCCTTTCCGGGAGTCGTGGCCCAGATGTTCGGCATGCCGGGCAACATGGCCGCCGGTTGGGCCATTCACCTGGTGATGGGCACCGTCGTGCTGGGGTCGTTGTTCGGCATAGCCTATCCGCGGCTGCCGACCGCCACGCCCATCACCAAGGGCATCGTCTTCGCCGTCGGCGCCTGGGTGGCGATGATGCTGTTCATCACCATGGTCGGCGACTACCGGACCTTCACCGGCTCTTCCGGCTTCGGCACCTTCGGGTGGATGCTGGCGCTGCACATGGTCTTCGGCGCCGTCCTGGGCAATGTCTACGCCCGGCTGGTCGAGCGCGAGAAGCGCGGCGCGGCCCCGATCGGAGCCGCCCCGGCCCACTAGCCACGGCTCACCAGACGTCTCGATCCCGACAACCGGATCCGGACAAGCAAAAGGCCCCGCCGTCGCCGGCGGGGCCTGATGCTTTTCGGGGCCGACTCGACGCCAGAGGCGATCAGTTCAGCTTGCCGCCGATCTGGCCGATGGCCTGGTCGATCAGCGGGTCGGTCTTGGCGCCGGCGATGCGCGTCGCCAGAATCTGTTGCGCGGCCTTGGCGGCCAGGTCGGCGGCTGCGGCCTTGACCTCTTGGGCGGCCTCAGCCTCGGCCTGGGCGATACGGCGCTCGGCCAGGGCCTGGCGGCGAGCGGTCGATTCCTCGATCCGCGCCTTGGCGTCGGCTTCCAGGCGCTTGGCGTCGGCCTGGGCGGAGGCCAGCAGGTCCGCGGCCTGGGCCTCGGCTTCGGCCTTCTCCTGACGGATCTGGGCCAGCATGGCTTCGGCTTCGGCGCGCAGGCGGGCGGCCTCGTCCAGATCGCCCTGAATCTTGGCGGCCTTGGCGTCCAGGCTGGTCGCGACCAGCTTGGGCACCCCGGCCATCACCACGATGGCGATGAAGATCAGCAGGCCGACGGCGACCCAGAGTTCGGGATTGGCGATGTCGTAGAAATGGCTGGTCAGGAAGGCGGGCATCAGGCGGCTCCCTTGATCGCGGCCGCCAGTTCGGCGTCGGTGGCCTTGGAGCCGGTCAGACGGTCCAGCATGGAGCCGGCGGCGTCGGCCGCAATGGTCGCGACATTGGTCATGGCGGCGTCGCGCGTCTTGGCGATGGCGCTCTCGGCATCGGCGATGCGGGCGTTCACCACGGCTTCGTCCGCAGCCAGACGGGCGTTGAATTCTTCGGTGACGCGCTGCTTGGCGGCAGCGGCGGTGGCGCGGGCGTCGGCGCGGGCCTTTTCGACCTCGGCGCGGGCGGCCTCGGCCTGTTCGGCGGCTTCGGCCTGAACCGAGCGGGCGGCGGCGATGGCGCTGTCGATGGTCTGGGCGCGCTCGTCCATCACCTTGCGCAGGCGCGGCGTGAACACCTTGGCCACCAGCACATAGAGGATGACGAACAGGATCAGCAGATAGCCGATCTGGCCGGCCCAATGCTGGAATTCGAACTGGGGCAGTCCGCCCGAGGCATGTTCGGCCGCCGCCTGCGTCTCCGCATGAAGGTCGCCGTGCGCCGGGATCTGAACGTCGTGTGTGGGGGTGATGGCCATGAACCGTCTATCGCTAAGTCAGGACAACGGCGCGCAGGACTGGCCCGCGCGCCGTCTATTCTGAAAGATCGTGGGCTGGGATCAGCCGAAGATCATCAGGACGCCCAGCACGAAGGCCAGGATGCCCAGGGCTTCGGCCAGGGCCGCGCCGACGAACAGGTTGCCGACTTGCGAGGCAGCCGCCGCCGGGTTGCGCAGGGCGCCGGCCAGGAAGTTGCCGAAGATGTTGCCGACGGCCAGGGCCGAGCCGATCATGCCGAGGGTGGCCAGACCAGCGCCGATGTACTTGGCGGCTTCAGCGTCCATGATGATATTCCTAGTTCTTTGGAGCGTTGGAGGGTGGGGTTAGTGCTGAACCAGAGCCTTAATGGCCCTCGCCCAGGTTGACCACATCGTTGAGGTAGATGCAGGTCAGAACGGTGAAAACGAAGGCCTGAAGGAAGGCCACGAGGAACTCAAGCGCCGTCATGGCCACCACCATCCCCAGCGACAGGGCCGCGACGGGAATGAAGGCGTAGGCCAGGCCGCCGGTGACGATGGCCGCCGCGCCCAGTTGAACGACGAACTGGGCGAAGATCTTCAGCGCCACGTGACCGCCCAGCATGTTGCCGAACAGACGAAGGGCCAGGGTGGCCGGACGCAGGATGAAGGACGCCAGTTCAATCAGGCCGACCGCCCAGCGGATAGCGAGCGGCGCGCTTGACGGCCAGAACAGCTTCAAAATGCCGGGGCCGTTCTTGACGAAGCCGATCACGACCACAGTCAGGAAGGTCAACAGGCCCAGGGTCGCCGTCACAGCCAGTTGCGAGGTGGCGGTGAAGGTCAGGAACATGCCCAGCAGGTTCATCGACAGAACCATCAGGAATATGGTGAAGGCGAAGGGGAAATACTTCCGGCCTTCATGACCGATGATGGAGTTGGCCAGGTTGTCGACCATGCCGAACAGGCTCTCGCCCGCGGCCTGCATCCGGCCCGGCACCACCTTGGCGCCCGAGGTCGCCAGGGTCAGGAAGCCGACGACGCCCACGAAGGCGATGGTCATGGCCACGTGCGAATTGGTGATGGCGATCACCTGCTCGCCCAGGACGGGAACATTGACCGTGCCGAACTCGACGAGCGGCTTGACCTCAAATTGTTCAATCGGACCGGCCATTAAGCCTATCGTTCCCTGTTTTCTTCGTCAGCCTCGACGATGGGTTCGCCCTGTTGGGGCACGCCCGCCGCCTTGGCCTGCGCCATCAGCCGATTGGCTGTGCGGCGCGCCATATAAACCGATAAGGCGAAGCCCAGAAGGACCCCGCCCACAACGCCTATCGGCGTCGTCCCGAACAGCCGGTCGACGCCAAAACCAAGTGCGAGACCGATCAACACCCCGCCGAGCAGTTCGGCGATGATACGATAGGCCTGGCCGACGACCTTCTGCGCAGCGACCTCGACGGACTTGTCCGCCTGAACCTTCGCCTCCAGTGCGGATGCGCTTTCGTGGAGGCGTTTGATCGCCTCTTCGCGCGATTCCTTCGTCGGGGACATGGGCCTGTTCGCTCAGCGCCCGGCGCGGGGCCGGAACGGGTCTGAATTTCGGCGCGGAACCTATAGGCGAGACGGTCTCAGGTCAAGGCGGCGCGCCTTGGACTTAAGTCCATGACTTTTCGGCGCTTCTTGGGGGCGCGACGTTCCGTCCCGGTCACGGTTGCGACTCTTCGTCCTCACTGACGAAATCCTGGGCGAACTCGGGCGCGGCGTCGTCCAGCCCCGTGAGCAGGTCCTCGCCCTCCTCGTCACCCACGCGCGAAGGGTCCGGCACCTCGAAACCGACCGGCATGGACAGGTCCAGAAGGCCCGCCGCCTTCATCTCCTGCACGCCCGGCAGGTCATAGAGACCGGCCAGGCTGAAATGCTCCAGGAAGCGGTCGGTCGTGGCGTAGGTCACCGGCCGCCCCGGCGTGCGACGCCGTCCGCGCAGACGCACGAAGTCCATCTCCAGCAGCAGGTCCAGCGTCCCCTTGGACAGGGAGACGCCGCGCACGCTCTCGATCTCGGCGCGGGTGCAGGGCTGGTGATAGGCGATGATGGCCAGCGTCTCGAGCGCAGCCCTGGACAGGCGGCGCGGCTCCTCACGCTCCTCGGTCATCAGGAAGCCGAGGTCGGGCGCGGTGCGGAACCGCCAGCGCTCGGCCACGTAGTCCAGCTCGACCCCGCGTCCCTGATAGCGCGCCTGAAGCGCGGTCAGCGCCCCGCCGACGTCGGCGCCCTCGGGCAGGCGGCGCGCGATCTCGGCCAGCGACAGCGGCGCGGCGGCGGCGAACAGCAGGGCCTCGACCCGGCGTTCGATCTCGAGGTGGTCGGGGGTGAAGTTCACGGCGTCAGCTCCAGCGGCTGGCCCAGCCCTCTGCGCTTCAGCCACACCGCGTCGAATGGCCGCTCCTGGCGGATGTCCATGCCGCCCTCCTTCACCAGCTCCAGACTGGCTGACAGGGTGGAGGCGGTATAGCTGGCCTGGCTGGGGCCGTCCTGCCCGTCCGGCTTCTGCGGCGCGACGCGCTCCAGCGGCGTCCATTCAGCCAGGCGCGGCATGATCTCGCGCAGCCAGTCGCGCGCGGCCTCCAGTTGGAAGGCCTCGACCCGCTGGCCGGGGGCGTATTTGCGGCGCTCCTCGCGGCGGCGCTGGGCGACATAGGCGCTCATCAGCTCATAGAGGCTGGCGTCCACCCGGTCGGACGGGATGATAACCGTCGCCTGCGGGTCGCCGCGCGTGAAGACGTCGCGCTTCAGCTGCGGACGGCCGGTGATGGCCTCCACCGCCGTGCGCATGGCCTCCAGCTTCTGCAGGCGGAAGGCCAGGGCGGCGGCGATCTCTTCGGCCGGCGGCTCCTCCGGCTTGTCCTTCTCGTTGCGCGGGATCAGCAGGCGCGACTTCAGATAGGCCAGCCACGACGCCATCACGAGATAGTCGGCCGCCAGCGCGAAATTCCGCCGCCGCGCCTCATGCACGAAGGCCAGATACTGTTCAGCCAGACGGGTGATGGACAGCTTCAGCAGGTCCACCTTCTGCGTCCGCGCCAGGGCCAGAAGGACATGCAGAGGCCCTTCATACCCCTCCAGATCGACGACGAAGGCCTCCTGCGCCTCGACCTGTTCGACGGCGGTAAAGTCGAGATTCGGCTGGAAGGCCTCGCTCATGCGCCCTCCCCGGCCATTTAAGCCTGCGCCTCGCCGACGTCCGGCCCCTTGGCGGCGTCGAAGCGGCCGTTCAGCGCCGCCTCCAACCTGGCGCGCCCCTCGGCGACGTCCAGCGGCTCGGGCGTGCGGACGATGCGGTTCAGCGCGGCCTCGGCGCGGCGTTTGGCCTCGCCTTTCAGCTTCTTCGTTCCGTCGGCGACGGCGGCCATCTCCTTCAGGTCGCCGTTGCAGTGGAGCACCACGTCGCAGCCCGCCTTCAGCGACTGTTCCGCCCGCTCGGTCAGCGTGCCCGACAGGGCCTGCATCGACAGATCGTCCGACAGGATCAGGCCGGAGAAGCCCAGCCGCTCGCGCATCAGGCGGATCGCCTTCTTGGACGTCGTAGCCGGGCGTTTGGCGTCGACGGCGGTGAAGACGACGTGCGCCGTCATCGCCATCGGCATGTCCGACAGGGCCTTGAACGGGGCGAAGTCCCAGGCGTCCAGTTCCTCGATCGCCGTCTCGACCACCGGCAGGTCGTGGTGGCTGTCCGAGAAGGCGCGGCCGTGGCCGGGGATGTGCTTGATGATCGGCAGGACGCCGCCCGCCAGCAAGCCCTCGGCCGCAGCCCGGCCCAGCTGGGTCACGGTCGCCGGGTCCTGCGCATAGGCGCGGTCGCCGATGATGTCGTGGGCGCCCGGCACCGGCACGTCCAGCACCGGCACGCAGTCGACGGTGATGCCCAGTTCGCGCAGGTCATGGGCGATCAGCCGCGCGCCCAGACGCACCAGTTCGCGCGCCGCCGCCGGATCATTGGTCGCCTTCAGATAGGCGGCGCCGGGCGGATATTTCGGCCAGTGCGGCGGGCCGAGGCGCTGAACCCGGCCGCCTTCCTGATCGATCAGGACGGGGGCGTCGTCGCGGCCCACGCTGTCGCGCAATTCGGACACCAGCGCCTTAACCTGTTCGGGGTTGTCCACATTGCGGCGGAACAGGATGAAGCCCCAGGGCTTGGCCTCGGCGTAGAAGGCGCGCTCCTCCGCCGTCAGCCTGTGGCCGGAACAGCCGTAGATGGCGGCGGAGGTCATGCTGGCGCGATCCTTAGCGGACGATGCAGTCGCGGCCCGCAGCCTTCAGCGCATTGCAGAAGGCGACGGCGCGATCGCGGCTCATGCCGGTGAAGGTGGTGCGATACAGGGTCGAGCCGTTGGCGGCGGTGACTTCCTGCACGCGCTTCTCAGCGCCCGAGGCGTACTGGCCGAAGCGAGCGGCGACGGCGGCGTATTCACGGTCGGCGATGGCGGTCGAGGAGAAGGCGCCGATCTGCACGCCTGACGTTCCGCTGACTGCTGCCGGAGCCGGAGCGGGCGCCGGAGCCTTCGTCGCCGGAGCGGGCGTTGCGGGCGCAGGCGCGGCCGGCGCCTTGGTTGCGGGTGCGGGAGCCGGCGCGGCGGGCGGCGGGGTCGAGGTTTCAACCGGCGCGGCCGGGGTCGTCGGCGCGGGGCGCGGCAGCACCTCTTCCGGGCCGGGGGTGAAGGTCGGCGCGGCGTCGGTCGGCGCGCCGCCGTCGCGATAGACGCGGATGTCGGCTTCCGGGTCGACCGGCTGGGCGTCCAGCGGGGCCTCGACCTTCATGCTCTCGACCGGCGTGCCGACGGCGGGCGGCGCATCCGTCGAGGAGCGAACGCCCGAGCGATAGAAGACCACCACCGCCACGATCAGCAGCAACAGCACCACCGCGCTGACGATCAGGGTGATCGGCGGCGACTTGGCCGACGGGGCCCGGCGTGGGTCATAGCCGCCGCGCGTGAAGGGCAGGTCGTCGTCGGTCGGCGGGGTATAGGCGCCCCGGTCGCGGCCCGCGTTAGGCCCGGCGTTTGGATTGCCTCGGTGATCGTCGTCGTAGGACATGGGTCGCGCCTTGATGGTCGTGGGACACGCGCGCGAATCGGCGCGCGTCGGCGCTCAGTCTAACGCGCCGTGAAGCCCTTCTCGAATCACAGATCGAGGGCGAGGTCGAGGCTGAACAGCTTGCGATGCACCTCGATAGCGTAACGATCTGTCATACCGGCGATGTAGTCGCACACCGCCCGCGCCCGCGCGTACCGGTCGTCGGTCAGGGCCGAGGCCTGCCATTCGGGCGGCATCACCTCCGGCTCGGCCATGAACAGCTGGAACAGCTGGGCCAGCACCCGGCGCGCCTGACTGCGGGTGCGGTTGACGCGGTAATGGCGATACATCCGCTCGAACAGGAAGCGGCGCAGCACCGCCAGTTCCGCCATCATGCCGCTTGAGAACTGCACCAAAGTCTCGGGCGCATTGCGGACGTCCTCAACCGTTTCGATGCGATGTTTGGCCAGACGGGCCTCCGTCTCGGCCAGCACGTCGTCGACCATGACGCCGATCATGCGGCGCACGGCCTCCAGCCGCAGCATCCGCTCGTCGATGTCGGGCCAGTCGGCGCGCGCGCTGGCGATGCAGCGCCCGATCAGCGGCACATCGGCCAGATCGGACAGACTGAACAGCCCCGCCTGCACCCCGTCGTCCACGTCGTGGTTGTTATAGGCGATGTCGTCGGCGATGGCCGCGCACTGCGCCTCCAGCGAGGCGAAGGTGCCTAGGCGCAAGTCCCAGTCGGCCGCCCCGCCCGGCGCATAGGCGGCGACCGCCTTCCACGCCGGGTCCGACAGCAGATGCGCCACCGGGCCGTTGTGCTTGACCACGCCCTCGACCGTCTCCCAGCTCAGGTTCAGGCCGGTGAAGCCGGGATAGCGGGTTTCCAGTTCGGTCACGACGCGGAAGCTCTGGACGTTGTGATCAAAGCCGCCGAACGCCTTCATCTGTTCGTGCAGTTCATCCTCGCCCGCGTGGCTGAACGGCGGGTGGCCCAGGTCGTGGGCCAGGGCCACCGTCTCGGCCAGATCGTCGTCCAGCCGCAGGGCGTGGGCCAGGGAGCGGGCGATCTGCGCCACCTCCAGACTGTGCGTCAGCCGGGTGCGGTAGTGGTCGCCCTCATGCGCCACGAAGACCTGGGTCTTCTCCTTCAGGCGGCGGAAGGCGGTGGCGTGGATGATGCGGTCGCGGTCGCGAGCGAAGGCGGTGCGGGTGCGGCTGGCGGGCTCGAAAACATGGCGGCCGCGGCTTTCCGCGGGGTTTTCGGCGTAGGGGGCGCGGGTCTGGCTCAAGACGGCGGGACTTCGTGATGGCGACAGGCCTTTGCGAACGCCTGTCGGCCCCTCATATAGAGGGCTGTGAGCACCGTCCAATCCACAGAATCAGCCCGCGACCTGTCGCTGTCGGTCGCAACCCGGTCGCCCGAGGGGATCACCCTGGCCGAAAGCGGCGCGCGCCGTCTGGCCCGGCTGTCCGAGGCGGAAGGCAAACCCGTCCTGCTGCGCGTCGCCGTCGACGGCGGCGGCTGCTCGGGCTTCCAATACCGCTTCGAACTGGTGGACGGCCCCGAGGCCGACGACCTGGTGGTGCGCCGCGACGGCCAGGCCGTGGTCATCGACGCGGTCTCCGTCCCCTTCCTCAAGGATTCCGAGATCGCCTTCGTCGACGAACTGGCCGGCGCCCAGTTCGTGATCCGCAACCCCAACGCCGCCTCCAGCTGCGGCTGCGGCGTCAGCTTCTCGATCTGACGCGCTGACCTGACGGGTTAGGCCTAGTGGGCCGACGGCCGCGTCTCGCCGGACGCCGCCTTGCGTCGGCTGCGGCGCGGCGGCTGGGCGAAGGCCTCGATCATCGCCGCGTTGAAGGCGGGCAGGTCATCGGGACAGCGGCTGGTGATCAGGCCGTCGTCGACCACCACCTCCTTGTCCACCACCTCGGCGCCGGCATTGCGCAGATCGGTGCGGATGGACTTGTAGGCCGTCAGGGTCCGCCCCTCGGCGACGCCCGCCTCGATCAGAATCCAGGGCGCGTGACAGATGGCGGCCACCGGCTTGCCCGCATCGAAGAAGGCGCGGACGAACTTCAGCGCCGCCTCCTCTGTGCGCAACCGATCCGGGTTGGCCACCCCGCCCGGCAGGACCAGACCGTCATAGAGGGAGGCGTCCGTCGTCTTCAGCGTCCGGTCGACCGCGATCATCTCGTCGGGCGTCAGGTGGTCGAAACCCTGGATCCAGCCCGGTTCGAGCGAGATCACCTCGACCGTCGCGCCTTCCGCGCGCAGCGCCTTGACCGGCTCCTGAAGCTCGATCTGCTCGACGCCGTCGGCGGCCAGGACGGCGATGGTCTTTCCAGCCAGGGTCTTGTCGGCGTTGTCGGGCATGACGGGCTCCTTGAGATGAAGGGAATAGCGAGGGGCGGTCCGCCCTTAACCGCTCGTCCGACCAGAGGTTGCGGCCCCGCTTGGCGCGACGGGACGCAACGCCCATCTTCATCCCATGCGCCGTGTCCCGCTCGTTCTGTCATTGATCATCGCCCAGTGGGGCGCGGCCGGTCTGGCCCAGGCGCAGACCTGGCCGGGCTGGCCTGGCCCGCCGCCGCCCGGCTATGACCCTCACGCGGCGGCCGCCGAACAGCATCGGCAAGCGATCGAGCAGTTGCGTCTGCAGGCCGACCAGCGCCAGGCCGACGCCGCGCGGCAGCGGCTTCAGACGGACCGCGCCCTGCGCCAGCTGGAGGCCGCGCGGAGTCCGGCTCCCACGACGCCCTCCGCGACGGCCTATACGCCGCGTCCTGCGCCCCTGCCCCCGCCAGCGTCCCTTTCGCCGCCCGTCGATCAGGGCGCGGCGGGCGTGCCCGAGATCGACGCCTGGCTGAACCGACAACCGCACTGATCCCCAAGGATCAAGAGCGTTACATTTGCATCTCTTCACCTCGCCCTGCGTTTCAGCCTAGCTTGAGACGGACGGCACAGCGGAGAGCGACAGATGCGTTGGCAGGGCGGACGGCGCGGCGGCGGGGTCGAGGATCGGCGCGGCATGGGCGGAGGCGCGGTCGCGGGCGGCGGAATCGGCGTCCTGGTGCTGGCGGCCATCGGCTATTTCGTCTTCGGCATAGACCCCAACACCACCCAGCAGCTGGCCAGCCAGTTCGGCGGCGCCGGCCAGGCGGAACAGCAGGGCCAGATGGGCTCGCCCGAGGATCAGGCCGGCCAGTTCGTCGAGGTCGTCGGCTCCAACATCAACGACGTCTGGCGCACCAAGCTGAAAGGCTACACCGCGCCGACCACCGTCCTGTACGAACAGGGCACCCAGACCGGCTGCGGCTACGGCCAGGCCGCCATGGGCCCCTTCTACTGCCCGGCGGATCAGAAGGTCTATCTGGACCTCAGCTTCTGGCGCGAGATGGAGAGCAAGCTGGGCGCGTCCGGCGCCGACTTCGCCAAGGCCTATGTCATCGCCCATGAGTTCGGCCATCACGTCCAAACCCTGACCGGAGCCAGCCAGCAGGTGCAACAGGCCCAGCGGTCGGCGCGCAGCCAGGCGGAGGGTAACCGTTATTCCGTCGCCCTGGAGCTTCAGGCCGACTGCTACGCCGGGGTCTGGGCCCGCAACGCCGCCGCCGTCTCGAATGGAGAGGTGGCGCTGGAGCCAGGCGATCTGGAGGAGGGCATGAAGACCGCCCAGGCCATCGGCGACGATGCGCTGCAACGCCGCGGCGGCGGGCGCGTCTCGCCGGAAAACTTCACCCACGGCTCCTCGGCCCAGCGGGTCGAATGGCTGCAGCGCGGTTATCAGACCGGCGATCCGGCCGCCTGCGACACCTTCTCCCAGCTCTAGGCCCGGCCCTAGACCTGGGAAGTCAGGCGGCCTTGGCGCGTCTGAGGGGCGAGGGTCGCCCGTAGGCGAACCAGCGCAGCGCCCATTCCAGCGGCCCCATGTTGAAGGCTCGCAGCCAGAGCGCGCTGAAGATCATCTGGACCACCCAGATCGCCGCCGCCACGCCCCACAGGCCCCACCAGTCCAGTCTGCCCCACAGGCCCAGACCATAGAACAGCAGGCCCGCGATCGCCGACTGGCCCAGATAGTTGGTCAGGGCCATCCGGCCCAGGCTCCGCAAGGCCCGCCCCACGAAGCCGAGCATGTTCATCTTCCAAAGTGACAGCAGCAGGCCGACATGGCCCAGCGTCATGGCGCAACGCCCCAGTTCATAGCTGGTCTGCGCCGCCCAGGATTCGGACGAGAACTGGCTGTTCCACAGCATGACGGCCTGTCCGCCGTTGACCGCCAGCCCGAGGGCGTAACCGCCGCCCGCCAGGGCCACATAGAAGCCCAGCGACCGCGCCCCGCCCAGGACGCCCAGCTTGAACAACGCCATGCCCAGCAGCATGAAGGCGACCGATTCAATCACCAGGGTGATGGTGTAGCTGGAGGCGGCGTAGTCCAGCCAGGTCCGCACGCTCCATTTCAGCAGGCCCAGGGCGCTCCCCGTGCGTACGGCGGTTTCCTCGACGGCGGTCTCCGGCGACAGGCTCTGCGCCTCCTGAGCGCGGACGTAGGCTTTCAAGGCTTCGGCGTCGGCGGGCGAAAGGGCCGCGCCCGTCTCCGCCTGGCTGGCCAGATCCGCCCCTTGTCGCGCCTCCATCGCCTGATAGGCCCCGACCACCGTCGACTCGACCGTCAGCAGCAGAAGCAGGGCCGCCGACAGGGCGATCAGCGTGCGCGGCCGCGCGGTGCGGAACACGAACAGCAGGAATCCCGACAGGCCGTAGACATAGAGGATGTCCCCCGGAAACAGCAGGATGGTGGCGTTGAACACGCCTAGGGCCAGAAGCGCCATGCAGCGTCGGAAATAGACGTCCGCCGCCTGGATCGTGCCGCGTCCGTCTTCTCCCCGCAGGGTGATCAGCAGCATCCCCGCGCCGAACAGCAGGGTGAACAAGCCCCGCATCGATCCCTGTACGAACAGGTGCTGGATGATCCACGCTGACCAGTCGGGGTTGGCCAGGGTCGGCGGCAGATCCGGATGATACTGGCCCCAGAAGCCGCCCATCATCATGATGTTGACCAGCAGGATGCCGCACAGGGCGAACCCGCGCAGGAGATCCAGACTCTCCAGCCTCTGGCTAGGCGACACCGATGTCATGGACGGCAAGGCGGTCATGTCGGCCGCTTATCCCCCTTCAAGCCGCGAACGAAACGGATTCTCCCACCGGGGAGAGGACAAAACTAAACAATGGTCACA
Organism: Brevundimonas sp. NPDC055812; assembly: GCF_053616535.1. Classification (NCBI taxonomy): domain Bacteria; kingdom Pseudomonadati; phylum Pseudomonadota; class Alphaproteobacteria; order Caulobacterales; family Caulobacteraceae; genus Brevundimonas; species Brevundimonas sp. NPDC055812. The sequence goes on from NZ_JBSHDX010000001.1 coordinate 294,609, forward strand.
TCCATCAACGGCGCGAGGTGAAGCTGTCCGTCGCTGAGATCCAGAATAACGTCCCGGCCCGCGAAAGCCGCCATGCCCAACAGGGCGTCCGGATAGTTGGGCAAGGCCTGATCGGCGTAGACGGCGGTCGTCACATCGCGCCACGTCTCGTCACCCAGGGCCACGGTCCGGGCCTGGATCATCCGCGCCCTGGCCACCCCGCCCAGGACGATGCTCGACCCGGCCCGCTCGGGCCGACCGTCCAGCAGGCCCGCCGATTGCGCGACGCCTTCGCTCAGGGCCAGCAGGGCGGACGACCCAGTGTCCACCACCGCCTTGACCCGCGCGCCCTCGACCACGGCGTGCGCGACCAGGGCGGTGCCCGAACGCCGCACCGGCAAGGGGCGATAGGCGGACGACGGCGCCCTTTGGGCCGCATCAACCAGCCTTAGGCGCCGCTGGCGCAGGTCCATCTCCAGCGCCGCCTCCATCAGCAGGTCCTGCCCCAGGATCAGGGGCGCCCCCAGCCCCTCCTCCTCCGACAGGGGCCCCAGATCCAGAATCCCGGCGCGCAGGCGACCGACGCGCGCGCCCCCCACGGCCAGATCCAGGGTCACGCCCCGCCCCATCTGGGCGCGCCCGTCCACGCCATAGGCGATCAGGGGCATGTCGAAGAGGTTGTCCAACCCCAGTTCCGCCACCAGTCGGCGGTCGATCACCGAATACTGGGCCCCGCTGTCGACCAGGGCGGTCAGATCTCGCCCCGCCAGGCGCACGCGCACCGTCGGCAACAGGGTCCGGGGAACGACGAAGCCCAGCCAGCCGCTGGTTCCATCGGCGCCGAAGGTCACCCTGGGCCGCCGCCACAGCACATGATCCTTCAGCCACAGCCCGCCGCCGACGGCGGCGGCGACGGCCCCGGCGCGAATAAGGAGGGAACGGCGGTTCATCCGTCTGACATGAACCGGGCCGCCGCGCGACGCCAGCCCCTTTTCCCGCCCCGCGCGGTCAAGGCGTGCGCCCGCCACCCGCTGAGCCAGGTTGTTGCGTCATCTCGCGAAATTTCCTTTCGCATGCGCAAAATAATCATGACGAAGCGCCGGATCGCGGCTAGAAACGACCCCGATATGACGACCTCCCCTGATCGCTACATCTCGACGCGCGGCGACGCCGCCCCGACCCGCTTCAGCGACGCCCTGCTGCGCGGCATCGCGCCGGACGGCGGCCTCTACATGCCGCAGGCCTGGCCCGCCCTGCCCGCCGACGCCACGCGTCCCGGCCGCAGCTACGCCGAGATCGCCAAGGCGGCGATGGCGCCCTTCATCGGCGACGCCCTGCCTGCGGGCGCGCTGGACCGCGCCCTGGACCGCCTGACCAAGGGCTTCGACCATCCGCTGGTGACGCCGCTGGTCGAGCTGGAGCCCGGCCTGTTCGTGCTGGAGCTGTTCCACGGCCCGACGGCGGCGTTCAAGGACCTGGCCATGCAGCTGGTCGCCGCCCTGTCGGACGAGGCCCTGGCCGCGACGGGCGAGACCCTGACCCTGCTGACCGCCACCAGCGGCGACACCGGCGCCGCCGCCGTGCGCGCCTTTGCGGGCGCCGAACGCATCAAGCTGATCGTCCTGCACCCGCTGGACCGCGTCTCTCCGGTGCAGCGCAAGCAGATGACGACGGTCGAGGCCGACAACGTCCTGAATCTGGCCGTGCGCGGCGATTTCGACGACTGCCAGCGTCTGGTGAAGGGCCTGCTGGCCGAGGAATCCTTGCGTGAACAGGGCCGCCTGTCCTCGGTCAACTCGATCAACTGGGGGCGTCTGGCGGGCCAGATTCCCTATTACGTCTCGGCCACGGCCCAACTGGGCCAAGCGGCGACCTTCGTGGTGCCGACCGGCAATTTCGGCGACGCCTTCGCCGGGATCGCCGCCCGCAAGATGAGCCTGCCCGCCGCCGGCTTCGTCGCCGCCGTCAACCAGAACGACGCCCTGGCCCGCGCCATTAACGACGGCGTCTACGCCCGCCGCCCGGCGGTCGAGAGCGGCAGCGTGTCGATGGACGTTCAGGCGCCGTCGAACTTCGAACGTCTGGTCTATGAAGCCTCCGGCCGCGACGCCGAGACGACCCGCGCCGTGTTCGAAACCTTCGCGCGCGAGGGGGCCGTCACCCTGCCCTCCGACCTGCTGGCCGCCCTACGCGCCGAGGTTTCGGCCGTATCGGTCGATGAGGCGACGACAAAGGCCGAGATCGCCCACGCCCATGCAACCTGGGGCCGCGTCGTCTGCCCGCACACGGCCGTCGCCCTGGCCGCCGCGCGCCGCCTGGACCGCAACGGCGCGCCCATCGTCGCCCTGTCCACGGCCCACCCGTCCAAGTTCGGCGCCTTCGTCTCGGACGTCATCGGCGTCGAGCCGGAACCGGCGCCCGTCATCCGCGCCCTGGGCGACCGTCCCGAGCGGCTGACGGTGATCGAGAACACGCCCGAAGCTGCCCTGGCGGCGGTGAAGGGGTTCGCCGGGTAGGGCCCCATCCCCGGAGGAGCCTGAACCGTCCTGGTTCGTTGTCATCGGTGAAGGAGACGCCGATGCCTCGCAACACACGTCCCGTCGCTGTCCTCTATCGCATGGTCATGCCCGATCATGTCTGCCCCTGGGGCCTGAGAGCGCGACACCTGCTGAAATCCAAAGGTTATCAGGTCGATGACCGTTGGCTGGAGACCCGCGAAGCGACCGACGCCTTCAAGGCCGAGCATGGGGTGAAAACCACGCCGCAGACCTTCATCGACGGGCGCCGCATCGGCGGATTCGACGACCTGCGTCGCTTTTTCGGGCTTCGGGTGCGCGACCCCGAGGCGACCAGCTATACGCCCGTTCTGGTCGTCTTCGCGGTCACGGCTCTGACGGCGCTGGCCGCCAGCCATGCCGCCTATGGCGCGCCGCTGACCGGCCGGACGATTGAGTGGTTCATCTCGTTCAGCATGTGCGTCCTGGGCATGTTGAAGCTGCAGAACCTGGACGGGTTCGCCACCATGTTCCTGAACTACGACCTTCTGGCGCGGCGCTGGGTTCCCTACGGCTGGGTCTACCCTTTCGCAGAGACGGGCGCGGGGGTGCTGATGACCGCCCACGCCCTCACCTGGCTATCCGCGCCCGTAGCCCTCTTCATCGGCGGCATCGGCGCCGCCTCGGTGTTCAAGGCCGTCTATATCGACAGGCGCGAGTTGAAGTGCGCCTGCGTCGGCGGGGACAGCAAGGTTCCGCTCGGCTTCCTGTCGTTGACCGAGAACCTGATGATGATCGCCATGGCCGTATGGATGCTGGCGCGTATGTGAGACCTACGCGGGCTCCGCCGCCTTCCAGTAGTCCAGCCGCCGGAAGAAGGGCGTCGGGTCCTTGGGCGTGACCAGGTTGGCCGGGTCGTGGAACAGCCGGTCGTGCAGGCGCGTCAGGGTGAAGCGCACCGCCGCCGCCGCGCCGAGTTCCGGCAGGGCCTGGCGCTCGGCGTCCGACAGGGGCCGCACCGACTCATAGCCCTTCTGGAAAGCGCGCAGAGCCGACGGCAGAGGCCGTCCCTCGGCGTCGAACCCCCAGGCGCTCAGCGCGATGGCCAGGTCATAGGCCAGCACGTCGACGCAGGCGAAGTAGAAGTCGATCACCCCGCCGACATCCGTCGCCCCATGCTCATTCGTCGCGAACAGGACGTTGTCGGGGAAGTAGTCGGCGTGGATCGGCCCCCGAGGCAGGGCGGGATCGTTCCAGGGCCGGGCCAGATCCGGCAGCAGGCGCTGCATCTGCTCCAGCATCCGGCGATCCTCGCCTCTGGCGACCGTATCGCAACGTGCGGCCAGGTCCGCCCAGGCGCGCGGCCCGACCGGGTTGTCGCGCACGCCGTCATAGTCGGCCGCGTCCAGATGCAGCAGGGCCAGAACCTGACCGGCGCGATACTGATCCTTGTCCGTCGGCTGGCGCTTCCAGGCGCCGGGCGTCCATTCGACGATGGCGGCGGCGCGATCGTTCAGACGGCCGATCACCTGGCCTCGATTATCCGCGACGGGCGCGGGCGTCGGAAAGCCCTGCGCCGCCAACCGCCCGGTCAGGCCCAGGCAGAACGGCAGGGCCGAGGCCTCGGTCCGCCCTTCGAACAGGGTCAGGACATAGGCGCCCTGCTCCGTGACCAGGCGATAGTTGGTGTTCTCGACCCCCTCGGCGATCGGGGTCAGTTCGACCAACCCGCCGAGAGGGTAGCGCATGAGATAGTCGTCGGCCTGTTGCGGCGTGACGGGCGTGAAGACGGCCATGACTAGACAAGCTCCGCAGCGGCGCGTCGGGCGCGCATGACGTCGGCGACATCGGCCAGGACGCTCTCGGTCGTGGCCCAGCGTCCGGCGCCGCGCCCCTTGCACGTCCACACCCGGCCGTCCTGACCATAGACCTTCAAGGCGTTGCGCTCTCCGTTCAGCGACAGGAAGAGCGCGTCCTCCAGCGCGCCGTCAAGACGGACATAGGCGTCCAGGGCGCCCTCGCGCTCGAAACAGGCTCCGATCTGGCGCACCGGCGCCTCGCCCAGCGGCGTCTCGGCGGCCAGCACGTCGCGCGGCAGGTCCTCGGGCGAGCGGCCGAAGGCCTCGAACGACAGCAGCTTGACCTTGGCCGCGGCGTCAAAGCCTTCCAGGTCCGACGAGGGGTCTTCCTCGGCGAAACCGGCGGCGCGGGCGTCGGCCAGGGCGTCGGAGAAGGTCGCCCCCTCGCCCAGACGTTGCAGCATGAAGTTGACCGTGCCGTTCAGCACCGCCTCGAAACCGACCACCGGACCCGCGGCGCGCGCGGCGCGCAGGGTCTCGATCATCGGCGAGCCGCCGCCGACCGAGGCCGACCAGGCGACGCGACAGCCGTTGACGTCGGCCAGGGCCTGAAGCCCCTTGGGATCGCGGGCCACGGCCTGCTTGTTGGCGCTGACCACGTCGCAGCCCGCCTCCAGCGCGCGGCGGATCAGGGCGTGCCCCGCCTCGCCCTCGGACAGGGCCTCCAGCACCAGGTCCGGCTTCTTGGCCAGAAGGGCTTCGACGTCATTGGTGAACAGTTCGGCGGGCGCCGATACGTCACGTTTTTTCAAGGGGTTGCGGACCAGGACGCCGACCACTTCAAAGCGGCTGTCCGGCAGCAGGCGGCTGAGCAGGCCGCCGCCGACGACGCCGCAACCCGCCACGGCGACCTTCAACGGCGCCGCCGCCTGCACCGGGCCCGGAGGCGCTCCGCGTTCGCCGACGATCGTGCCCTCGGCGCGGCCGAGCGCGGCGACTTCGATATCGACGCCGCGCGCCTCGGCCAGGTCGATGGCGTCGTGCTGGACCAGGGCGCCCCCGACCTGACGCGCCGTGTCCCAGCTGGCGCGGCGATAGCGCAGCGGCGTGCCCGTTTCCGAGGCCGGATCGCGGTCGTACAAGCCGTCGACGTCCTTCACCAGACGCACCCGATTCAGACCCAGTTCGGCGGCCAGGACCACCGCCGTCAGGTCCGATCCGCCGCGGCCCAGCAGGGCCACCCGGCCGTTCGAACGCACCGCGCCGAAGCCCGGAACCACCACCACCTCATGCTCGGCCAGGGCCTGATGCAGACGCTCGCCCTTCAGCGACACGGGGCGGGCGTGCTGGGCCGGGCCTTCCGCGACGATGCCCAGTTCGCGCACCGACAGGCCGATGGCGTCCAGCCCCACCCGGTCGCAGGCCACGGCGACCAGGGCGGCGGCCTTTTCCTCGCCCAGCACGACATAGGCGGGCAGCAGCTCGTTCTCGTGATCCAGCCCCAGGCTGCGGGCGTCGGCCAGCAGCTGATCCGTCTGCCCGGCCAGGGCCGAAACCACCGCCACAACCTTACGCCCGGCGCGGACGTGGCCGTAGATTTCGCTGGCGACGGCGGGGGCCTGGGACGCATCGCGCAGGACCGAGGAGCCGAACTTCAGCACCACCACATCGGCGGCGGGGGCAAGCGCTGCGACCGGTTTCGACTGATCGGCGACGAGGGCGAGAGAGGCGGACATGGGCGGTTTCCTGAAGGCTGGATCTGGGAGGATTTCGAGAGAAGTCGGCGGTGATCGGAGGTGGGTTCGGGCCAATAAAAAACCCGCCCGGAGGTCCGGGCGGGTGATCGGTTTTCTGCGTTGTCTCGCCTAGACGGCGCGCATCATCCGGTCCCCGCCCGCAAGGGCATGGTGGTGGTACCGGTGGTGGTAATCATGGACGCGAAGAGGCCCGTCGCCGAGGCGGCGATCGCGGTCGTCTTCATGCTGGCGAGGCGGTAAGGCACAGGCGGCGTCCGGTTGAAAATCGTGCCTTAGGGTGAGCCAGGGCGCCGCGCCGCGTCAACCCCGTATCGGAATAATTTTTCGCGACATCGCCTCAATGGGCCTATTTCACCATCACACCGGGGCGCTTTCAGTGAAACGGGGTGAAATTTTTCGCTTGACCGGCGCTCTTCGCAACCGCACCGTAAGCTCACTCATCAAGACCGGCTGAGGGATTAGGCCCTTTGACGCCGGGGCAACCATCGGGTTCCGCCCGAAACGGTGCCAACTCCTGCGGGGTTCTTCGGGCTTGCCTGATAGGACCGCGAGAGATGGGTGGAGCATCGACGAGGCGACGCTCCACAGGTCTGTCACTGCATGGGTTCCTTGGCGAGCCGTATCTGCTGAGTGACCGAGACCCATGACCCTGGCCCTGATCGACCCCGCTCCCGCTGAAGAGCCCGCCTGTCGTCCCGCTTCCGCGCGCCGTCCGTCCGAGCTGCTGCAACGCGACGGGGCCCATGACGTCGTGGTTCCGATCCCCGACGGTTTCGAGCTGGATTTCGGCGGAACCCTGACCCAGAAACAGGTCGTCGGCCGCCTGCACGGCAAGGCTGACGCCCCCCTGATCGTGGTCGCGGGCGGCATTTCCGCCGATCGCTACGTCCACCGCACCGAGACGAAGGGGCTGGGCTGGTGGTCCGGCGCCGTGGGCGTGCGCGCGCCGATCGACCTGACCCGCTTCCGCGTCCTGGCCTTTGATTTCGCACCCGAATTCGGCGAAGGCGTGAAGGAGCCGAAAACGCCGCTGACCATCACCACCCAGGATCAGGCCCGGCTGCTGGCCCTGTTGCTGGACCATCTTGGGGTGGAGAAGGTCGCCGCCTTCGTCGGCTGTTCCTACGGCGGCATGATCGCCCTGGCCTTCGGCGAGATCTTCCCCGACTGGGCCGAGCAGCTGGTGGTCGTATCCGCCGCCCATCGTCCCCACCCGCTGGCCACCGCCTGGCGCGGCATCCAGCGCCGCATCCTGCAACTGGGCCTGGAGACGGGCCGCGTGGATCAGGCCGTCGGCCTGGCGCGCGAACTGGCCATGACCACCTATCGCACCCAGGAAGAGTTCGGCGACCGCTTCGATTCCGAGGCTCCCAGCAATGCGGGCCAGGCCTATCCGGTGTGCGACTATCTGCAGGCGCGCGGCCGGGCCTATCGCGACCGCACCACCCCCGCCCGCTGGCTCAGCCTGTCGGACTCCATCGACCGCCACCGCGTCGAGCCCGAGGCGATCACCGCCCCCGTCACCCTGGTCGGCTTCACCACCGACCGCCTGTGCCCCATCGACGACATGAGGGAGCTGGCCGACCGCCTGCCCAACCTCTGGCGCTTCGAACAGCACCCCTCCGTCTACGGCCACGACGCCTTCCTGAAGGAAGACGCCCTGGTCGCCGACATCCTGACCTCCGTACTGAAGGACATCGACCAATGAGCCGCGCCCGTCCCGCCGATCCCCGCACCATCGCCGCCCGCTCGGGCGTCGATACGGACACGGCCCACGGCGCGGTCATGCCGGCGCTGTATCTGTCGTCCAACTATTCCTTCGCCGCCTTCGGCCAGCCGCGCAAATACGACTATTCGCGCTCGGGCAATCCGACCCGCGACGTCCTGGCCGAGACCCTGGCCGAGCTGGAAGGCGGCGCCGGCGCCGTGGTCACGGCCACCGGCATGGCGGCGGTCGACCTGCCCCTCAGCCTGCTGGAACCCGGCGACCTGCTGATCGCGCCGCACGACTGCTATGGCGGCACCCACCGCCTGCTGTGCGCCCGCGCCCGGAAGGGGCATTTCCGCGTCGCCTTCGTCGATCAGAACGACGGCGACGCCCTGGACGCCGCCTTGGCCGACGGCTGCAAGCTGGTGCTGGTCGAGACCCCGTCCAACCCCCTGCTGCGCGTCACCGACATCGCCGAGGTCTGTCGCCGCGCCCACGCCGTGGGGGCCAAGGTGGTGTGCGACAACACCTTCCTGTCGCCGGCCCTGCAACGGCCGTTGGAGCTGGGCGCCGACATCGTGGTCCACTCGACCACCAAATACATCAACGGCCATTCCGACGTGGTCGGCGGCGCCGTGATCGCGGCCGATCCGGCCGATCATGAACAGCTGGCCTGGTGGGCCAACTGCCTGGGCGTCACCGGCTCGCCGTTCGACGCCTATCAGACCCTGCGGGGCCTGCGCACCCTGTTCACCCGCATCGAGCGCCAGCAGGCGACGGCCGGCCTGGCCGCGGCGGTTCTGGAGCTGCACCCGGCGGTCAAGGCCGTCCACTATCCGGGCCTGACCAGCCACCCCGGCCATGATCTGGCGGCGCGCCAGCAGTCGGGGCCGGGCGCCATGCTCAGCTTCGAACTGAACGGCGGAACCGAGGCGGTGCGCCAGGTGATCGAGCGGCTGGAGGTCTTCACCCTGGCCGAATCCCTGGGCGGGGTCGAAAGCCTGGTCGCCCACCCGGCCACCATGACCCACGCCGCCATGACGCCCGAAGCGCGGGTGACGGCGGGCATCACCGACGGCCTGCTGCGCCTGTCGGTCGGGCTGGAGCATCAGGACGACATCCTGGCCGACCTGACCCAGGCGCTGGATGCGGTGTCGCTGAAGGCGGCGGCGTAAGCGCCAGGCGCGCGCTTCTCCCTCCCCTTCATGGGGAGGGTGGCTGAGCCTGGGTGGGGGCGGCGGGACGAGCGCGTCTTCTATCTTGCTGTCATTCTCGGGCTTGACCCGAGAATCCAGCAGGCATGACGGCGATCACATCGACCCTCAAGACGGTTCAGGCGTTGCGGCGCTGGATTCTCGGGTCAAGCCCGAGAATGACGGCGGGTGTCAGGATCACCTGGTCCTCCCCACCCGGCCGCTACGCGACCACCCTCCCCATGAAGGGGAGGAAGAATTCAGCGCTTAAGCCACGGCTCGCGCCAGGGCTTGCATCCGCCCGCGGGCGTCCAGATCGCGAGCGTCGTCCAGGGCGAACTGGCCCATCATGCGGTCCAACTCGACCGCGTCGGAGGCCAGGGCGTGGCTGGCGGCGGTCGACTGTTCGACCATCGCAGCATTCTGTTGCGTGACCTGATCCATCTGGTTCACGGCGATGTTGACCTGCTGCAGACCGCTGGACTGCTCCTGCGAGGAGGCGGCGATCTCTTCGGCGATGACGGTCAGGCGCTGGATCTGACCGGCGATGCGCTCCAGCGCATGGCCGGTGTCGCCGACCAGGGCGACGCCCGTCCCGACTTGGCGGCCCGACTCGTTGATCAAGGTCTTGATCTCCTTGGCCGCCGAGGCCGAACGCTGAGCCAGGGCGCGAACCTCCGACGCCACAACGGCGAAGCCGCGACCGGCGTCGCCCGCGCGGGCCGCCTCGACGCCTGCGTTCAGCGCCAGCAGATTGGTCTGGAAGGCGATCTCGTCGATCACGCCGATGATGGCCCCGATCTCGGACGAAGAGCGCTCGATCTCGCCCATGGCGGCGATGGCGCGGCCGACCACGGCCTGTCCTTCGACCGCTTCCGACTGGGCGCCGCGCACCACGCCGCCCGCCTCCGTCGCGCCCTCGGCCGAGCGCGCCACGGTGGCGGTGATCTGCTCAAGGGCGGCCGCGGTCTCTTCCAGACTGGCCGCCTGCTGTTCGGTGCGGCGCGACAGGTCGTCGGAGGCCTGTGATATCTCGCGGGCGCTGGCGCCGATGGCCGCCGCGCGTTCGACGATCACCCGCATCACGCCCTGCAGCTTGTCCATCGCCGCGTTGAAGTCGGCGCGCAGGGCTTCATATTCCGGCGCGAACGGGTCGTTGAGACGGAAGGCCAACTGGCCGTGCGACAGCTTATCCAGCCCCCTGGCCACGCCCTCGACCACGCGGGCCTGCTGGCGGGCGGCCTCGGCGTCGCGCTCGGCCTGGGCCTCGCGTTCAGCATCGGCGGCGAGGCGCGCGGCCTCGGCCTCGGCTTCCAGCCGCACCTTCTCCTCGGCGTTCTGCCTGAAGGTCAGGACGGCGTCGGCCATACGGCCGATCTCGTCGCGACGGCCGACCGCCGGGATGGCGACGTTCAGATCGCCGCCGGCCAGACGGCCCATGGCGCGGGTCATGGCCTCCACCGGGCGACTCAAGGCGCCGATCAGCCACAGGGCCGCCGTCATGGCGATGCCCAGCGCCAGCACTCCGCCGATGGCGAAGGCGACGTAGGCCTGGGTGAAGGCGGAGGCCTTGGCTTCGGCGCGCGCCTGGGCCTGAACGGCCTCCTTCTCGCGGATCGAACCGACCGCCTGTCGAATGTCGGTCAGGCGCGCCGCCGAGGCGACCTGGGCCAGGGCGGCGCCCTGGGTCGCCGGATCGCGCGCCAGGGCCATGACGTCCGAGGCGCTCTTTTCAAAGGCGGCGGCGGCGGCGATCAGGCTCTGTTGCTCGCTGGCATAAGCGCCCTCGACGTCGGACGCAGCCAGGTCCGCCATCCGCGCCTTCACATCGGCGCCGCCCTGGTTGAAGGCCTCGACGAAGCCGGGGTCGCGATTGGCGACGTAACCGCGCATGGCGTTCTGCTGCTCGACGGCGGCGGCCATCAGACGGTCCGACGCCTTCATCACCTCGCGCGAGGTCAGGTCCGCCGCATCGGCGCGCTGCAGGGACGCCACGCACCACAGGACGATCAGGGTGGCCGCCCCGCACGCCGCGATCACCGCCATGAAGGACAGGATCAGCTTCTTGGGGACGGACAGGTTCTGCAGCATGACTTCAAGGCTCGGGGAGGGAGGTTCAGCACCGCTCCTAACCTGCGCCTGTTCGCAAAGTGTTAGCGCCCGCCTGCGGGCATCTACTTAATCGCGGTCACAGCGCCTTCAGGACCACCGACAGGGCGGTCAGCAGCAGATAGACGGCGAAGGCTCGGCGCAGGATCTTGCGGTCCAGCCGGTGCGCCAGCCGCGCCCCATAGGGCGCCGTCAGCGCCGTCAGCAGCCCCATGATGACGGCCGCCGGCGCATTGACGTAGCCCAGCGACAAGGGCGGCCGCCCCGGCGCATCCCAGCCGAAGGCGGTGAAGCCAAGGGCCGCCGCCGCTCCGATGGCCAGGCCGAAGCCCGAGGCCGTCGCCACCGCCTGATGGATCGGCCGCCCGCACAGGGTCATGGTCATGCCGCCCAGACTGCCCCCGCCGACGCCCATCATGGCCGACAGCAGGCCGATGCCCGTGCCCACGCCGCGCCGCCCCCAGCCCGTGGGCAGGTCCTTTCGCAAGGTGAACCGCTCGGGCGTCAATCCCATCTGCGTCGCGACCAGCAGCAGGCAGGCGCCGTAGACGACGGCCAGCCCCTCCATCGAGGTGAAGCCGGCGATCGCCGCACCGACCAGGCCGCCGAACGCCACCCAGGGCGTCCAGGTCTTCAAGACCGTTTCGTCCACCGCCCCATGCGCGCGGTGCGTGGCCAGGGAGCGAAGCGAGGTGGCGACGATGGTCAGCAGCGAGGTGCCGATGGCGACGTGCAGATTGCTTTCGCCCCCCACGCCCAGCACCGAGAAGGCGTAGAACAGCGCCGGCACCAGCACCGTCCCGCCGCCGACGCCGAACAGGCCGCCGATCACGCCCGCGATCGCGCCGGCTCCAGCCAGGGCGGCGAGCATCAGGGCGATTTCGGACAGGGGGAGCGCGCTCATAGCTTGGGCATAGCGGTACAACCCGCCAGCGTCATCACCGGAAAGGGCCCCTGGCCTTCGTCATCCCCCGGCGAGCAGGGCGAGACCGGGGGCGCGGCGCGTGAGGGTCGCCCTCCGGGCGCCGCTAGGTTCCCCGATCAGCGCCGCTTCGCGGCTTGCCGGAAAATGACGGAAATTGAGGTTCAGGCGGCTTCGTCGGTCTCGCTCAGCCGAGCCCGACGCGCCTCGGCCTCGCGCACGGCCTCGACCGCGCGATCCACGACCTCCAGCCCCGCGCCGGGCTTCACGCCCTCGACGGTCAGGATGCGACGGAAGGCGCGCGCACCGGCCCGGCCGTGCATCAGGCCCAGCATGTGCCGGGTCATGCTCGCCAGATTGGCGCCCTCGTCCAGCCGCGCAGCCATATAGGGGCGGTAACGCTCCAGCGCCTCGAACACGTCCACGTCGGGCGTCGCCTCGCCGAAGATGCGGCGATCCACCTGCCCCATCAGCGCCGGCTCGTGGTAGGCGGCGCGGCCCAGCATGACGCCGTCCAGCTGCACCCCATCGTCGGCCTTCAGATGCGCCTCGGCCTGATCCAAATCGCCGATCCCGCCGTTGATGCAGATGGTCAGATGCGGCCGCTCGCGCTTCAACCGTCGCACCAGCGCATAGTCCAGCGGCGGCACGTCGCGGTTCTCCTTGGGCGACAGCCCCTTCAGCCACGCCTTGCGCGCGTGGACGACAAAGCTGTCGATCCCCACCGCCGCCGAGGCGTCGACCGTGGCGAACAGGCTGACCTCCGGGTCCTGATCATCGACGCCGATGCGGCATTTGACGGTGGCCGGGACGCTGACGGCTTCCCTGATCGCCGCCATGCAGTCGGCCACCAGCTCCGGCTCGCGCATCAGACAGGCGCCGAACCGGCCCGACTGCACCCGGTCCGACGGACAGCCGACGTTCAGATTGATCTCGTCATAACCATAGGCCTCGCCGATCTTCGCCGCCTCGGCCAGCTGCGCCGGGTCCGACCCGCCCAGTTGCAGCGCCACCGGATGCTCGACCGCGTCGAAGCCGAGCAGGCGGTCGCGATCGCCGTGGATCACCGCCGGCGCCGTGACCATCTCCGTATAGAGCAGGGCGCGCGCGCTCAGCGCACGATGAAACGCCCGACAATTGCGGTCGGTCCAGTCCATCATGGGCGCGACGGACAGTCTATGAGCTTGATTTATAGACATTTTTTTAGTAAGATCAAAAAGTTGGCAGGCGGCGTGTGCACTCGAATTTGCGACGTGTTGCGACGTTTTTTCCGGGTTTTCGACACCTCAGTGCACACAGAGCGCACACGAAATGGCGACGTACTCGAAACTCCCGTCAGGAACGTGGCGGGTCCAGGTGAGACGGAAGGGTCGCTATATAAGCGAGACCTTCCTCAAACGCGATGACGCGCGCCGGTGGGCCACCGAAGCCGAGAGGCGGATTGATCGCGACGAGGCCCCTCACCAAGCGATCATGCTCGCATCAACTTACTCAACATCCGCGATCCGCGGTGAGCCGCCCACAGCTTCAAAAGCGGACATTAGACGGCTTCTAGAAATGCCACACCCAGGACCAATCGACCCTCCGGGTCAGAAGGCGATTCTGACCCCTGCATTGGCCCGGAACGAGCGGCTATCTCCATCTTCAAGCGCGCTGGTGACCGCCGTTTCACCGAAGAAGGTTACGCCGGGCCTCCAGGTGGCGCTGAAGCCGATGCCCACCTCGCCCCAAAGCCGCTCGTCGGCATGCTCGATCAGCGTGCCCGAGACGTCGACGCGAGACGGGTCCATCCACTCATAGGAGATGTTGGCTACCGCATAGACATGGCCACGACCGCTTTCCCAGGCCTCGTGCTGATCAATGGACAGGCCCAGACGAGTCTTCAGACTTTCGCCGCGGTCCAGCGACACCTCGGCGTCGGCTGCATCCGCGAAGCCGTCGAACCTGACTTTGGAATAGATCAACTGCGCCTGCGGCGTGATGCTGACCTTGTCGGTGATCGGCAGGCGCCGGCCCCCTTCGACGCTGAAGGCTTCGCCTTGACCGCCATTGCCTGTGACCAATCGGCCCAGAACAGTCGATTCGAGGTCGCTCTGATACCAGCTGACCTGAGCCTGGCTGTCGAGGTAGAGACCTGTCTGTCCTTGCCACGAGAGAGTTGCGCCCACGCCATGGCCGTTCGTTTCCAGGACGCCGCTGCCGAACAGGGAGCGGATCTGGCTGTTGGCTTCGGCGTAGTGCGCCGTGACGCCGGCAATCAACCGGCCGCCCCAGGCGGCCTGGGCGACCACCTTGTCAAAACCCATCTGAACCTTCCAGCTGTTGATGTCCTGCTCAGACTGGCTAGTCGATACGGCGGCGTTGCCGCGGGTTCGAACACCTTCGATACGGCTCCATCCGCCGCCGCTTGCAGAATCAGCACCCTGCGCCCAGGTGCGGCCGCCGACACGCTGTTGAAAGGTAGGCAGGCTGTTGATCGCCTGCAGGTTGGCTCCATAGGCCTCGTAGATCGGCACGCCAGGCTGGTAGAGCGGCCCTTCAGGTTCGACCGGATTCACCGGATTCAAAAGCGACGACCGCAGATACCAGTCGCCGTCGTTCGGCGTCGAGACGCCGCCCTGATGCAGACGATAGCCATAGGCGCCGGCGATCACCGCCGCCGATCCGTCGAACTTATAATCGCCGCGCAGGGTGAAGGCTCCCGTGGAGGTCCCTCCCACCTCGATGATCTTGACGCCTTCGACGGTCTGGCCCCCCAGACCGTCGCGGTTGATCACCACCACTTCAGTCGTTCCGACAGCGTTCCCGCCGATCACTAGACGGTCGGTGGGCGAAGCGTCGCCGCCCAACGCGGTTTCGATTTCCAGAAGCCCGCCCAAGCCCTCGTACCCGCCCGTCACGGTCAGTGCGCCGAACACTCCCTCACGTCCCGGCGCGACCACGCCGGCGTTGCCGAGACTCGCCATCCGGCCGCCGCCTTCCAGTCGTGCGCCGGCTGCGACGCTGACGCCTCCACCCATGGCTCCCTGCAAGCCCAGGATGCCTTGCATCACCCGGACGCCGCCCGTGAAGCCGCGGCTGTCGCCTGTGACCTCCAGAACGCCCTCACCCGTCTTCGTCAGGATGTTCGCACCCGAGAACAGGCCGTCGAAGGTGAAGGTCGTGTCCGCGGCGGTCGAGATCGTTCCCGCCCCGGCCAGTACGATGTCGCGGCGACTGGTCATGTCGGCGCTGGTCGCCAGGGCGCCGCCGTCCAGCGTCACAGCGCCGGCCGCCTCGCCCAGGTTGACGTCGCTGGCGATCTGAACGGTGCCGCCGCTGATCAAGGTGCCGCCCGCATAGGTGTTGGCGCCGTCGAGGATCAGCCTGCCCCCGTCCGTCTTCACCAATTGCGCCGCGCCCTGGACCACGGCCTTGATCGTGGCCGTGAACTCAGCGCCCGTCGTGGTCCCGTCGCCGACGCGGATCGTCGACTGGGTCTGGCTCAGGGTCAGGGCGTCGCCCGTGATCACATAGCCGTCGACGGCGAACTGCATCCCCGTCGCCGTCACGTCGCCCAGACCGCCGTCGATCGTGACGGTCCCGCCGACCCCGCTGAAGATGGCGAAGGCGCTGTCGGCGTAGGGCGCGTTCACCACCCCGTTCTGATCGGTCCAATAGCTATTGCCGGTCCCAGCCTGCCAGACGCCGTCGCCGCCATTGACCACGCCGTCGTTCTCATATCCCGCTGCTCCGTCCCAGAAGTTGAGAGCCTGCCCGGCGCTATTGATCAGGTTGACCTGACCGAGGACCGACGTCTGAACCGAAGCATCGCCGCCCGGAAGGCTTCCCAGCGTCAGGCCGTTGTTCGTCAAGACGCCGCCGTAATCGAACAGGCGATAGACCCCGATGTCGAAGGCGCCGCCCGTCGGGACCGTCACGTCCAACACGCCGTTCAGCGTCAGGTCGCCGCCGACGACGACCTGGTCGTTCAGGGCGCCGCCCGCGACGTTCGCCTCGCCGAGGTCGAACGCCAACCGGCTTCCACCGCTCAGATACAGGTCGCCACCGATGGTCAAGGCTCCCGGCGCGCCTGCTCCCGGCGACAGGACACCTCCGTCAGCGATGGAAACGTCGCCGCCGATCACACCCTTGCCGCCCAAGGTCGCGCCCGAGGCCACGTGGCTGAGACCACCCATCGCAGAATAGTCGCCATTCACCAGAACGACGCCCGAATCGACAGTGACCCCACCGGTTCCTCCGGTCCCCGCCAGCACCAGTGTTCCCGCACCGTCCTTAACCAGACGCCCCGGTCCCGAAAGGGCGCCGGTCAGCGTCAGGGTGGTGTTCGCGGCGTTCTGGATCGAACCCGAACCCACGAAGTCGAACGCGCGGCCCGACGTCATGTCGGCCGTGACGTCCAGCACACCGCCGCTGAAGCTCAGCCCGCCAGAGGCGGCGCCGAGGTTGGCGTCGTTGGAAACCCGCACAACGCCGCCCGTGATCGTCGTGCCGCCAATGTAGGTGTTGTTCCCGTTCAGGATCAGCACGCCCATGTCGTTCTTCATCAACATGGCGCCGCCGGCGAGTTCCGCATCAATGGTCGCGGTGTAGCCGGCCCCCGCCGCGCTGCTGTCGCCGACCTGGATCGCCGCCTGCGATCCGGTCAGGGTCAGGACGTCGCCTGCAAGGACGTAGCCGTCGCTGGCGAACTGCATTCCCGAGGTTTGAACATCGCCCCCGCTGTTGTCGACCGTCACCACGCCCGGCGCCGACGAAAAGATGACGAAGCTGTCCTGGGCATAATCCGCATTGACCGTTCCGCCGGCGTCGGTCCAGTTGTTGGAGCCGCCGTCGATCCGCCAGACGCCGTCGCCGCCGTTGATGGCGTTGTCGTTCTTGGGTCCGGCCGCGCCGTCCCAGAAGTTGAGCGTCAGACCGCCGGTGTTGACCAAGTTCACCTGACCGCCGACCGATGTTTGCACCGAGAGGCTCCCGCCTGGGCTTGCGCCCAGCGCAAGGCCGTTGTCCGTCAGAATCCCGCCGTAGTTGAACACGCGATAGACGCCAGGGCCGAAGACCCCGCCCGCCGTCGTCGAAACGTTGAGCACGCCGTCCAGCGTCAGGTCGCCGCCGACGTTGACGAGATCGTTCAACGACCCGCCCGCGACATTGGCCTGGCCGAACTGGAAGTCCAGGATCGACCCGGCCTTCAACTCCAGGTCGCCGCCGATAGCCAGCGTGCCCGCCCCGTCCATACCGGCCGACAGGGTGGCGCCGTTGGCGATCAGGACATCGCCGCCGATGACCCCGTCCCCGCCCAGCAAGGCGCCGGCTCCGACACGGATTGATCCCGTCGCCAGCGACTGGTCGCCTCGAACGAACAGGCTTCCGGCTTCAACCTCAACGGCTCCGTCATAGGTATTGGCGCCCGTCAGGATCAGGTCGCCCGCCCCCTTCTTGGTGAAGCCGCCGAGGCCCGAAATCACGCCGTTCAACGTCAGGCTCGTCGCAGCGTCGGTGTCGAAGGTCCCCGCGTCGATCAGATCGACCAAGCGGTCCGACACCATGTCGGCGGTGGTGTTCAGCGTGCCGCCATTGAAGCGAAGCTCGCCTGAGGCGGCCCCCAGGTTGGCGTCGTCGGAAACCTGAAGAACGCCGCCCGTGATCGTCGTGCCGCCAGCATAGGTGTTGACAGCGGTCAGGATCAGCCTGCCCAGATCGGACTTAATCAGGCCCGAAGCGCCCGCCAGTTCGGCTTCGAGCCGGGCCGTGGCGCCCGCTCCGTCGGTCGTACCGTCGCCGACACGGATCACGGCGTCGGAGGCGCCTGCCAGGTTGATGACGTCGCCCGTGACGACGTAGCCGTCCGTGACGAACTGCATCCCGGAAACGTTGACGGCGCCCTTGCTGTCGTCGGCCGTGACCTTGCCCGCCGTTCCCGCGAAAACAGCAAAGGCGGCGTTCTGGAACGGAGCGTTGGTCGTGCCGTCCTCGGTCCAATTGTCCTCGCCATTGTCGGGCGATGCGCCGAAGGCCTGCCAAACGCCGTCTCCGCCGTCGATCACGCCGTCGTTCTTGGATCCAGCCGCGCCGTCCCAGAAACGCAAGGCCAGTCCCGAGGTGTTGACCAGGTTCACCTGGTTCGCCACCGATATCTGGACATAGAAGTCCGCCGAAGGAAGGTTGGCCAGCAAGCCGTTGTCCGTCAGCGCGCCCTTGTAGTTGAAGACACGATAGACGCCCGGATCCAGAGTCCCGCTCCCAGCGGCGTCGACATTGAGCGTGCCGGCGAGCGTCAGATCGCCGCCGACATTGATCAGATCGTTCAGCGGACCGCCCGGCACATTGGCCTGACCAAAGCTGAAGTTGAGCGCCGAGCCGTTCGAGAGACTGAGGTCGCCGGCGATGCTCAGCGTGCCGGGCGAAGTTCCGGCGCCGCCAGGGTTGAGCGCGCCGCCGTCGGCGACGACGACATCGCCGCCGATGACGCCAACACCGCCCAGTGCAGCGCCGATGTTGACGCTGGTCAGTCCGGTCGCGGCCGATTGGTCGCCGTTGATGAACAGGCTCCCGGCGTTGACCATCGTCCCGCCGGCATAGCTGTTCATGCCGGTCAGCATCGTCACGCCGGAACCATTGTGGATGAGGCCGCCCAGGCCGGAGATCGCTGACGAGAAGCGGTAGTCGGCGTCGACGTGGTTGAAGTTGATGCGGTTGCCCGCCGACGCCATGGTGACGACGCCGACATCCAACGTACCGGCGGCGCGCGCTGCAGCGCCTTCGGCGCCGCCGATATTCAGGGCCGCATCCCCCGGGCCCATGGCGAGCGAACCGGCCCTGACAACCCCGCCATCCGCGATGGTGATCGCCCCGCGCGAGGCCGGCGAGTTGGTGTTGGTGATGAGCAGTGCGCCCGCCACATCAAGGCGTGAGCCCGCCCCTTCGACCAACAGATCGGCATCGGGACGGCTGGGGCCGATACCGGCATAATAGCCGACGGCCGCTGTATCGGCCGTGACACGGCCGCCATTGGAAACCGTCAGCGAACCACGACGCAGGCCGAGATTTTGGACCACTTCCCATTCCGAGCCCGCGCCCGACACCGTAACGAAACCGCTGCTTTGCGACGACAACTGCCCGCCGACCAGCATACTGCTCCGCGTGGTCAGCTTAGCCCTGTCCAGAACGTTGACCGTCGCATTGCCCATCACGCCAAGGCCGGCATGGCCGTTCACGTCCACGTGCGATCCTGCACCCGTGACGATCAAGCTACCGGCGCTGTTCAGCCCCGTGGCCATCCGCAGATCGGCGAAGGACGTCGTACCGCCATTCTGGACAACCAGATTGCCGTTCTGGTTCGCGGAACTGCCGATCTGAGAAACGCCCGTCGCCGCCGTTTGCAGACGCGAGCCCGCGCCGTCGACCGCAAACAGGCCGCCGCGGTCAATGTTCAAGCCCGATGTCCCGGTGATCTGCCCCCCGTTGGTCAGCAGAATTGCGCCATTCTGAACCGAGCTCGCGCCCATATAGTTGTGGTTGCCGGTCAGGTTCAGCGTACCGGCGCCGATCTGCGACAGGCTGCCGCTGCCGGAAATATTGTCGGCATAGACCAGCACATTCGAACGGTTGAACACCAGCGCGCTGTTGTTCAGCACATGGCCGTTCAGGCTGCCAAGCGTGCCGCCATCGCCGATCTGCAGCGTGCCCTCGGCGATCGTGGCGCCGCCGGTATGGATCGCATCGCCGAGCAGCGTCAGCGTACCGGCGCCGCTCTTGTACAAGGCGCCCGCGCCGCTGACCGTGCCGAGTTGCGTCATGGTCGTGTTGGCGTTGATCCGCCAATCGCCGCCGCCATCCAGAAGGACGTCATTGCTCAGAGCCAGGTTCGCCGTTGTATTCAGCGTACCGCCGTCAAACCGGACCGCGCCCGTGCCCAGGGCGTCGCCGTGGGCGATCTGCACCGTACCGGCATTGAGCGACGTGCCTCCCGCATAGGTGTTCAGCCCATTCAGGATCAGCGTACCGGCATCGGTTTTCACCAACTGTCCGACGCCGGCGATGGCGGAATGGATCGTCGCGGTGAAACCGGCCCCGGCCCACGTACCATCGCCCACACGAATGATGGACTGCGGATCAGTCAGCACCAGCGGACCGCCCGCCATGATATAGCCATCGGTCGCAAACTGCATGCCCTTGGCCGTCACCTGGCCCAGGCCGTTGTCGATAATGACGATTCCAGCCGCACCGGCGAAGATGGCGAAGGCGCCGTCATCGAAGGCGGCGTTCAGATTGCCCGTGGCTTCGGTCCAGTTGTTGTTGCCGGCGTTGTTCTGCCACAGACCCGAGCCGCCGCTGACGACGCCGTCGAACTTGGGTCCCGCGTCGCCGTCCCAGAAGCTGAAATCCGACCCGCCCGCCAACAGGTTGACCTGACCGGCGACCGCCGTCTGAATGACGCCCGTGCCGCTGGGCAGGGCGCCGAGGTTGAGGCCGTTGTCGATCAGGGAGCCGGTGTAGTCGATGATGCGATAGACGCCGGGACCAAAGGCGCCGCCAACCGTCTCGGCCACGTTCAACACGCCGTCCAGGGTCACATTGCCGTTGACGACAATCAGGTCGTTCAGCCCTCCGCCCGCCGTTCCCGCCTGACCGAACTGCATGGCCAGGGTAGAGTTCGCGCCGAGCAGAAGATTCCCATTGATCGTCAAGGCGCCGGCCGCGCCGACTTCACCCGGCGCCAGGGTTCCGCTGCCGACGCTCACGTCGCCGCCGATAATCCCCCTGCCCCCCAGGGTCGCGCCCGAGGCCACTGTCGTCAGCCCCGTAGCCGCCGACTGGTCGCCATTGATGATCAAGGCGCCGCCATCGACGAAGGTCGATCCGGTATAGCTGTTGTTCGCGGTCAGGGTGGTGACGCCGGAGCCGATCTGCCTCACTGCGCCCGAACCCGAGATCAGCCCATTGTAGCTGTAGGCGTCGGAGCGATTGAAGCCCAAGCCGCCAGCGCCCGAAATGAAGCTATCCCCGAGGATCGAACCTGCTGTTCCGCCATTGCCGATCTTCAGCAGGCCCGCGTTGATCACGGTATTGCCGCTATAGGTGTTGGTCCCGGTCAGCACCCATGTGCCGGCGTCGTTCTTGGCCAGGCTCGTCCTGCCGGTTCCGGCGTCGCCGATCGAGCCGGCCAGGGTGTTGTCGCCCGTGTTCGAGCCACCGAGCGCGATGGTGCGCGCCTGATTATTGCCCGCCAGCGTGACAGGCCCCGTGTCTGTAAAGACGATGGCGCCCGAGCCCGCGGATTCAAGGAAGGTCACACCCGCCGACAGCGTGAACAGCCGGTTGGTGATGTCGCCGGCGCCGGTGTAGCGCAGGGTCGATCCATTGCCGATGACGAGGTTCGAAGCCGCTGACGAAGAAGCGCCGAGGCTGGACGCCAGCCCGCCGTCAGCGAGCTTGTCCACGCCTAGCACCCCGCCGCTGATGGTGGTGGCGCCGGTGTAGGTGCTGCCCGCGTTGCTCAGAATCCAGGTCCCGGCGCCGGTCTTGTTGAGCGAGGTCACGCCCGCGCCGTTGTTGGTCAGCTGCGCGGCCAGCGTGTTGTCGCCGGTGTTGACGCCCGTCAGCGTCAGGGTCTGCGCGGTGTCGGGCGCGGCGAATGTCACAGCCCCATTGTAGGTGAAGTTGATCGCGCCAGAGCCCGAGGCGTCGAGCGCGTTCCCCCCGGATGCGCCGAGCGTGAACTGACGGTTGGCGTCGCCGCCGGCGCCGACATAGCGCAGCGTACCGCCATTGATGACGAGATTGCTGGCCGCCGAGCCGGAAATCCCTATCGAACTGGCGACGCCGCCGTCCTCAAGGCAGGACACGACGAGTACGCCGCCGTTGATGGTCGTGCCGCCGGTATAGGTGCTGTTGCAGCCGTTCAGCACCTGCGTGTAGGAACCTCCCTTGATCAGCGCGCCGGCGCCGCTAATGGCGCCGCCGTAGGTCCCGGTTCCGGAACCGCCGGTCGTAAGCGAGAGCGTGGCTCCGCCCAACGCCACATCCCCGCCGAGCGCACCGCCCCCCGCCAGATGCCCGATGGTGGTGTTGAAACCATTGAGGTCCACCAGGACCCCCGCCAGATTTGACAGCGTCAGGGCGCCGGAATTGCCAAAAGCACTGGCCGAATTGACCCGCAGGACGCCATCGTAAACAGTGGTCCCGCCCGCGTAAGTATTGGCGCCCGACAGGACCAGCGTGCCTGCGCCCGACTTCGTTAGCGCTCCGGCGCCGACGACTTGGCCCGTGAAGTCCAGGGTCGTGACGGCGTCAACGACGTTGATGCCGCCGGCTCCCTGAAGCGTGAACCCACGATCCGTGGTGACGCTGGCCCCAGTATAGGCGAGCATGCCGCTGTTGAAGACCAGGTTGGCCGAACTGCTGCCGGACGCGCCAATACCGCTCGCCACGCCGCCATTGGCGAGACAATTGATGCTGAGCGTGCCGCTGCCGGCGATCGTGGTCCTGCCGGTATAGTCATTGGCGCAGCCGCTCAGGGTCTGAGTCCAGCTGCCGGTGCGCGTGAAGCCGCCTGCACCCGTGATCTTGCCGGTAAAGCCGTTGGCCGAAAGGCCGCTCGAAGTCAGCGTATGGCCGCCAAGATCGACCAGTCCCCCGCCCAACAGGCCGCCAATGGTTATGTCGTAGCCGCCCAACTCCAACCGGGCGCCGGCGTCGACGGTCATGAAGCTCGACGGACTGCCGAAAGCCTGAGCCGAACCGGCTCTCAAGGTTCCGCCTTTGACTTGGGTGCCGCCGCTATAGCTGTTGGCCCCGGTCAACAGCAGCGTGCCGTCGCCCTCCTTGCTCAGGCGACCGCCGCCGACCGCCGCTCCGCTCAGGGTCAGCGTCGTGCTGGCGCTATTGACGCCGATGCCGCCTCCGCCAGCGTTAAGGGTGAAGCCACGATCGCCGCTCGTCGTCGCGCCGAGATAGTCCAGCGTCCCGCCCGCCAGCACGAGATTGGCGGAATCGCTGCCCGCCATGCCGATGCTGCTGGCCTCACCGCCGTTCGTGAGCGTCGTCACCGCCAGCACGCCGCCGTTCACCGTGGTTGCACCGACATAGTCATTGGCGCTGTTTGCAAGCGTCAAAGTGCCGGCGCCCGCCTTGATGAACCCGGAATCGTCAGGGCTGGTGACCAGACCTCCGAAGACCAGGTTGGCCCCGCCGTTGACGACCTCGATCGTGCGCGTCGCCCCTCCGTTGACCAGAGTGAAGCCCCGGTCGGTCGTATCGCCCGTTCCGGTGTAGCTCAGCGTGCCGCCTTCCAGCACCAGATTGGCGGCGTCCGCGCTCGCCATGCCCAGGCTGCTCGCCTGACCGCCATTGGCGAGGCTATTGATCGCCAGGACGCCGCCGCTCAGCGTCGTCGCGCCGGTATAGGTGTTGGCGCCGGTCAGGGTCGCGCGCCCGTTCCCGCCCTTGGTGAAGCCGATCGCCCCGCCATTGTCGGTGATGGTCGAGGCGATGGTGAAGTTGCCGCCGCTGTTTTGCTGAAGGCCCAGCACGCCGCCGCCGATGCTGCCCGTCAATGCGCCGCCGGTGATGAGCTGATTGTTGTTCAGGACGCTGGGCGCGACGATGATCGTTCCGTCGGTGCCCAGCGTCTGCCCTCCCGCGATCCTGACCGTCGTGGCGACGGCTTGCGTATAGCGCAGACCGCCGAGCTGCGTGCTGGAGCCGACCGTGCCGTGGAATCCGGCCACATCCGAAATGATGTCGCCGTCCAGCCAGGCGGCGGCGTCGTCCTTGTCGTTATAGTCCGTTTCCTCGAAGGCGGTGATGATCCCGCCGACGACCTTGGCGTAGTCCGATTGGTTCACCGTCGCCCAGCCGCCCAGGGCCGCGCTGGCGGTGGTGAAGACGGCGCCGGACGGTATGGTGAAGTCAATCAGGCCGCCGGTCCGGTTGATGGCGCCGAAGTTCACGAACACGTCGCCGCCGACACCAGGGGCCGCCACGACCCGGTTGTTGCCGGCGGAAACGTTCAGGCCGTCAAAGGCCTGACTGTTGGCGGCGCCGGCTCCCCCCACGATCCGCACCGAACTGCCGGCCAGGTTCAGGGTCGTACCGGCCGAAAGGATGTTGTCCGTCGGCGCCCCCGCTGCGGAGAAGTCCAGCGTCAGCCCGCCGCCGTTGAGGGTCGTGTCGCCGCTGTAGGTGTTGGCTCCGGTGAGGGTCAGTATCCCCGCTCCTGCCTTCGTCAGCCCGCCGCTGCCTGCGATCCTGCCGGCGAAGGTCGTGCTGGCGGTGCTGCCCAGGGACAGGGTCGCATTGCCGAGCTCGACGACCCCGCCCGTGCCTGCGAGCGTCGTCGTCGCCAGGTCGAAGCCGTTCAGGTCGAGCGTGCCGTCATTGACGGTGACGTCCGTGGTCGTGCCGAACGCCGAGGCGCTGCCGGCGCGGAGCGTCCCGCCGTCCACCACAATCGCGCCCGTGCGCGTGTTGGCGCCCGACAGCTCCCAGGTCCCCGCACCGCTGCTGACCAGCGCCCCATTGCCCGAGATGACGCCGGACAGGGTGTTGACGCCCGCATAATCGCCGCCCAGCCGAAGCCCGCCGACGCGCCCAGAAGCGAAGTCTACGGCGCCGCTGAGGTCGAGCGCCCCCGTGCCGTCATTCGAAATCTTGCCGCCCATGCCGCCTGCGGCCAGGGCCGGGCCGATCGTCCAGGCGCGGTTGCTGCTCGCGCCCGTCCCGATGTAGCTCAGGACGCTGTCGGAATAGATGCTGACGCCGCCCGCCGTACCCGTTCCGAACGAACTGACAACCCCGGCGTCCGCCAGAAGCCCCGCGCGCAGCGTGACCGCGCCGCTTGCGCCGATAACGGTGCCTCCGGCATAAACGTTAGCGTCGCCCAGGGTGATCGTACGCTCGACCCCGCCGCCCCGGAAGTTGATGTTGCGGTCGCCTAGGCTACTGATCTCTCCCAGCAGTTCCAGGTCCGCCTTCTGGGCGACGAAGGACATGCCCG
Organism: Brevundimonas sp. NPDC055812; assembly: GCF_053616535.1. Taxonomy (NCBI): domain Bacteria; kingdom Pseudomonadati; phylum Pseudomonadota; class Alphaproteobacteria; order Caulobacterales; family Caulobacteraceae; genus Brevundimonas; species Brevundimonas sp. NPDC055812. The sequence goes on from NZ_JBSHDX010000001.1 coordinate 319,571, forward strand.
TGCTCACCGCTCCAATGGCGGCGATTGCCCCGCTCAGCGTCAACGTGCCTGTGCCGTCATTGACAAAGACGGCCCCCGACGTGCCGCCGCTCGTGGCAAACTCCCAATCCCGGTTGGAGCTGTCGCCGCTGCCTATGTAGTAAAGCCAGTCCTGATACTGGTTGGTGGCGGTGAAACGGATCTTATCGCCGGCTCCCAGTGAACTGGCCTCGCCGACATCTCCAACCGAGGTGAAGGAAGCAGCCCCGTTCACCGAGAAATTGATCTGGCCGGTGAAGTCGCTCGCGTCGTTGTTCAGCACGACGCCTTGAACAACCCGCAGCCCGCCGGCGCCGGTGAACCGGGCAGAGCCCACGCCGGCGCCGCCGATGCTGGTCATGCCGCTGGCCAGTTCAATGACGCGGTTCGCGTCAAGCGCGCCTGCCGCCGTAATCACTGTGCCGCCCGATGCCACCACGCGGTTTGCCGCTGCGCCTAAGGCAGCATCACCATTGACGTTCAGCGTGCCGGCCAGCAGGTTGATCGTGCCGGTAAAGGTATTGACGCCATTAAGCGTGAGCGCCCCGGCCTTATCCTTCGTAAGGCCGTCCGTTCCGGCGACGATCGAGTTGATGGTGGCACCGACGGAGCTTCCGATGATCGAAATCGTCGGGTCGGCGCCTGCCAGGGTCAATGTCCCGCCATTCAGGACATAGCCGCCCGTTTCGAATGTCATACCGCCGACCGTGATCGGCGCGCCCAGCGTCACCGTGCCGGACGTCGCGCCGCCGAAGACGGCGTTGTCGAGCGCCGGATTGTTCCAAGAGGAATAGGGTCCGCTGACCCCGTCATTGCTCTGGCTCCAGAAGCCCGACGTGGTGTTCCAGACGCCAGAACCGCCGCTGCCGACCGCCGTGGCGTTCGCGTCCCAGTATCGATCGACCCCCGCCGAAGCCTGTGAAGGCAGGCCAAGTAGAGCCGCCGCCGACACGCCGCACAGCAGCACCGCCGCGCTACGATTGCTCAGCGCGCGCGCCCGGAATCCGACCATGTTCATGCTCCAACCTTGGCGGCAGGCTCGTATGAGGAGCTCCGCGTTATCGGTGATTTTGCTATATTGAACCGCTGGCCCTTGGCCCGCGTCCCGAGGCTGCCGACGCAGGCCACGGCCCGTGCTTTCGCGGCAGCCGCGCGTAATGAAACTCGCGTCAATCCATGCTTCCCCACCGGCGGCCCCGCTACCTCCGCGAGGGAGGCCGGAGGCTTTGCGTCCCGCCGTCGCCGGCGGTTTGCCCTTTACGAGGCGCCTTGCCCCACATTCGATGACCGCCCTGTAAGGACGACCATCGACACGCTGTTCTTCGAATTTCGCGAGCGCGCCCAACTCCGCCTGACGGCGTCATCCGAACGCGAACTTACAAAGCGCCGGTACATTAGACAAATCTTCTCGTCAAGCGGCAAGAAATTTCAATTTCAAGGTCATCATTCACACCGCTGCGCAAAACAGCAGGGAGTGTTGCAAAATTTTACGATCAGAAATAAAACAAAAATATTCGCTCTATATAAGAACTACTCAAATATACATAACGTACTTAGTAATTACTGAATGTATATCAGGCATCCCGCCCCTTCACCGCAGGGCTTCCACACACAATCGCTTGAGTTTTCGGCTTGCATCAGTAGCGCAGTTTGGCGCGCCACGGCGGGCTTCGGTGCAGACGCGTCCGGAACGATTCGAACACATCTCAATCTCGCTGCGAGCGAGGCCGCCAGCTTGGCGCTAGCGAGCGCAAAAGCCACTCGTTTGACGCGCCGGGCCATAAAGATCATGTCGCCAGACTGATTTCTCAGCCCCTCGCACGTGACAGCGCGCAAAAGGGCTTAGCGCGAAGAACGGACACCGTTGAAGAGCCCAATCGCGCCTGATCGCGCGGGAACGAAAAGTAGACCAACGTGTGCAAATTTTGCACACGTAGACCAAGAACTTACTGATTGTGCTGCACAATCAACACCGTCCATCATGGGCGCGACAGATAGCCTATGCGGTTGTTTTATCGTTATTTATCTAGAAAGATCAAAACACTGGCGCACACGGAGCGCACGCGAAACGACGACGTCCTCGAAACTCCCGTCAGGAACGTGGCCGATCCGCACGACACGGAAGGGTCGCTATATAGGCAGACCTTCCGCAAACGCGATGACGCGCGTGCGACCAAGGCCGAGGGCCGATCTCGGCGACGGCGAAGGGGGGCGCTTATCAGCCGCTTCGTGATCGCGACGGCAGGCCTATGGCTGCTTCAGCAGGCCCGCCGGCGTCACGGCCAATCGCCGGCCGGTGAAGGCTTGAGGATCGACATCTTCGATCACGACCCGCTTGCCGCCCATATAGCTGACCTCGACCCGAACCGGCTGCATCCTGGCCAGGCCGAAATGCACGGGACCGGCGCTTTGGGCGTTATAGCCGCCCCCCGTCGAGACCTGCCGGGTTCCGAGAATTTGGCCCTCCCGGTCAAACAGCCGCACTTCCGCGCCTGGCGGAATACGCTTTCCGCCCTCGTCCAGGACCAGAACGCTGAGGCTGCGTGAGCGCGCCGGCTCAGCCAGATCGTTATGGAAAAGGAAGTGGCCGCCCTCGTCGCCGTATCCGTCGGTCAGCGAAAGGTCCAATGCGCCGTCGTTGTCGTAGTCGATCCATTCGACGCCGTGATCGCCGGCGTTCAACAGGCTCTCGCGGGTCAGGACCTGTTCAAACCGGCCGTCGCCGAGATTGCGGTAGAGCAGATTGACGGGAATCTGCTTGCCCGGCTCGCCTTCATAATGGGTGACGAAGAGGTCCAGCCAGCCGTCATTGTCGTAGTCGCCCCAGGCCGCCGCCACGGCGTGGCCGCCGTGGTCCAGCCCGGCCTGAGCCGCGACTTCGGAAAACGTCCCGTCGCCGTTATTGCGGTACAGCAGGTCCGCGCCATAGACGGCGACGAAGAGGTCGAGGTTCCCGTCGTTGTCATAGTCGCCGACCGCGCAACCGACGCCGCCCGTGCTGCGATCCCGCCCGGCCTGATCCATGCCCAGGGCCGGCGCCACATCGACGAAGCCGCCGCCGTCATTGCGCCACAAGGCGTCGGTGGAGCCGGACTGGTTGGCCAGGAACAGGTCCAGGTCGCCGTCGCGGTCATAGTCCAGCCAACAGGCCCCGACGGTGGCGCGAACGTCGTTGACGCCGCCCTCCCCCATCACCGGAACGAAACGGCCGTCCTGATTGCGAAAGAGCTGGTTCGGCCCTGCGCGGTCCGCCGCATAGAAGTCCAGCGCGCCGTCGTTGTCGTAGTCGATCCAGTTGGCCTGGCGGCTCATCCGCCCCGGCACGACAAGGCCCAGCGTCTCGGCCTGCTCCACAAAACGCAGACCGCCTTCGTTGCGCCAGACGAAGGAGCGATTGGCCGCGCGATCGCCCATGACGTTCGATCCGCCCATCAGGTCGACGAACCCGTCGCCGTCGAAGTCGCCCCAGCTCAGCCCGCGAATCTCGATGCCCGAGGTCGGCAGGCCCATCTCCGGGCCGATGTTGACGAAAGCGCCGCCGTCGTTGCGATAGAGGCGAACTTCGCCGCTCTTCCAGGAGACGGCCAGGTCCAGGTCGCCGTCGTTGTCGAAGTCGGCCCAGGCGTTCGACAGCGCGCCCGGAACCGAAAAGCCCTCGACCTGAACCGAGGTGAAGGCCGGCTCGCCCGCCGCCGCTCCAGAGGCGGCGACCATCAGCGCCAGCGACGCCGCGCCCGCCGAATACCCAATCCGTCGTGTCATGGTCAGGCCTTTCATGGCTTGAAGTTGAAGGGCGTGCGTTCCTGGACGGCGGCCTCGACCTGCTCTCGCCGCAGCAACAGTTCGCGGAAGTCGGCGCGCGACACGCGTTCGATCTGATCGCTGTAGTGCGTCGTGCCCGGCTGGCGAGAGTTGCCGTAGCTCATCAGGCCATAGGCCCGCACCGGCGTGGAGAACTCGATCATCGCCACCCACGTCTCGCCGTGGACGGGCGTGCGAATCCCGTTTTCGTCAGGATCGGACCAGGTGAAGACCCGGAAGGAGCCCAGGTTGCCGTAGCCGGCGGCGCCCGGAACATTCACGTCGTTCAGGATCATGCGCGAGGCGTCGCCGAACGGCCGGTCGATCGCGCCGTATTTGCGCTTGGTGTTGGCGATGGCGGTCCGCAGTTGATCGACGGCGGCCTTGGGGTCGCGAACGCCGTAGGGCGTGCTGACCGGCTTATCCAGCGACCAGGGCGTGGCGAATCCCGCCTGGCCGGCGAAAGACTGACCGGCGAACAGACGCGCCCATTCCTCGAACAGCAGGGCGGCGCGGCTGTCGCTGGTGAACTCGCGATCCCACGCCGCCAGCAGGCGCGCCGCCGCCTGGACCTCGGGATCGGGGTCGATCAGGGCGGCCGGGATCAGGTCCGGCAAGGTGCGGTCGGCCATGACGGCGCGATGGCTCAGCTGCAGCGCCATGAAGCGCTCCAGCGTCAGGTCGTCGTTCTCGGACATCAGACGCACGCTTTGCTGAGCGCGCAGGGAGTGCGGCGTCTGGGGCGCCAGATAGGAGGGGAAGTCCCTGGGCGTGTAGGTGACGGGCCAGGTCGGCGTCCACGGCGGATCATTAGAGTTCTGCACGAAGCCGCCCGGCGGATTGGTGACGCGCGGCAGATCGTCCAGCGGGTGTGTCTCGGTCCACAGGTAACGCGAGGAATCGCCCGGCACGAGCCCCTGCCAGAAGGCGATGTCGCCCTCGGCCCGTTTGGGCGCCACGCCGTTGAAGCTGTAGTTGATGGTCCCTTCGCGGTCGGCGTAGACGATGTTGAAGGTCGGCACCTGCATCCGCGCCATAGCGGCTTCGTAGTCGTCGAAGCTGTCCGCCGTGATCATGTCGAAATACTGCTCGAGCATGCCCGGCCGGTCCAGACCGGCGACCCGAACGGCGACGGCCGTGCCGTCCGCGCGCTCGAAGACCGGGCCATGGACGCTGGAGCGGATCTCCAACGGCTTGTCGACCGTCGTCCCGTCCGCCTGACGCAGGCGATACGAGGCCTGACGCCGCTCGAACGGCCGCACCTGGCCGTCATACAGATAGCCGCCGTCCTGAAGCGTCAGCCGATAGTTGGTGGCCCCCACCATGCCGTTGACGGTGTTGGTGATGCCCATCCGCTGATTGAAGGCGAAGCGGATGACCGGCAGGCCGATCTGGGTCGCGCCATAGATTTCGAAGTCCGGCGTGACGAGATGCGCCTCGTAGTAGGTGAAGTAGTCCGTCGTCCAGGACAGGTGCGGGTTCTGCAGCAGCAGGGCGTTCCCGTTCGCCGTCTTGCCCGGCGCCACAGCCCAGGAGTTGGATCCCTGATCGGCCAGGTCCGGCGGGTCGCCCTCGCCCAGGGTGCGGCCGGGCGACGCGACATAGAGGAAGTTCATCAGGCGATGGGCGTGGGCCACCACGTCGGCGCCGGAGACCGGCAGCACCCGCCGCACCTCGGGCGAGATGTCATCGGGATTCTGCTGCGCATAGGCGTTGATGCCCGCCGCGAAGGCGTCGAGGTTGGCGCGGAAATCAGGCGACTGCTGCGCATACCACTGCTGGGCGCGCTCCGGCACGCCGTTGGTCAGCAGCCAGACGGTCGTCTGTTCGTAATCCGGGCCCCAGTATTCGGCCCCCTTGCCCCGCGCTTCTCCATACAGGCGCAGGATATTGTCGCCGTGGCTGCGCGCCTGGGCCCAGCCGTAGCCGTAGAAGGCTGAGGGCGCGTCGACGCCGTAGATGTGCGGGACGCCGTAGCCGTCCCACAGGATCTCATTGCTTCTCGGTTTATAGGCCGCAATCGGCGCCTGCGGCGTCGAGGTCGGCTCGGCCAGCGCAAGGGCGACGGCGGGCGCAAGGCCGATCGCAGTCGCCATAACCAGGGCGGACGTCGCCCGGTGCAGAACTCTCAGCATGGATTTCCCCTCTCACCCAGATCCGGAGACGCCGTTGCAGCGACGCCTCCGGAACGTTCCCCTAGATCACCACTTGTAGGCGGCGCGTACGAACCAGGATCCGCCGGTGAAGCCGAACGGCGCAAGCCCGCTGTACATCCCATTGCCCAGGTCGGCCGACGGCTCCTGAATCTTGGTCGGGTAGACGTTGAAGATGTTGTTGGCGCCCAGCGTCAGGCGAACGGCGTCCGTCACGTCGTAGTTGACCTGAAGATCGGTGATCCAGGCGGCTTCGATCTCGCGGTCCAATGCCGGATTGGACGAGTGTCGCGTGGTGTATTCGCCGAACCGCGTCAGACGCAGGTTGGCGCTGAGCCGATCCAGCGTCCAGCCGCCGTTGAGCGATATCTTGGATTTCGGCAAGGATTCCGTCAGCGCCGCCTGCTTGCTGCGGTCGAAGATGACGATATCGCCCAGCGCCGCCAGCTCCGGCGGATTGTCGATGATGCCGGTGATCTCGGTTTCGTTCTGATTGTAGCCGAAGCTGAAATCGAAATCGCCGAAACCGACCGTGCCGTATTTGTAGGTCGCGACGACGTCGAAGCCGCGCGTCCGCGTGTCGATGGCGTTGGTGTAGTACTGACCGCTGACATCCGGCGACAGGCCGTTGGCCACCATGATGGCCTGAAGCTGTTCGCCGATGGTCGTCACCCCGTCCGCCGACAGACGCGTATCGATCGGCGAGAAGGTCGTCGTGACGGCGATGCGATCCGCGACGTCGATCTGATAGGCGTCAAACGTCAGGACGAAGTTCGAGAAGGGCGTCAGGGTGAAGCCCACGCTCAGGTTCTCCGACATTTCCGGCGTCAGCGGCTTGGCGCCCAGGGCGATCGCCTCCGGCGAGTTGACCTGGAAGTTCTTCAACCGCAGGGACTCGGCCACCCCAGTGCCCCGGATGTCGCGCAACTGGCTGGTGGTGGCGGAATAGGCCTGCTGCGCCAGGCTGGGAGCGCGGAAGCCCGTGTTGAACGAAGCCCGCAGCGCGGCCCAGTCGTTCAACTCATACCGGCTGCTGATCTTGTAGATGGTGGTGTCGCCGGCGGAATCGTCGAAATTCTCGTAGCGCACGGCCCCGCCGAGATAGAACCGCTCGGTCGGATTCCAGCCCAGTTCGCCATAGACGCTGTAGTTGTTGCGGCTGACATCGGCCTCGTCTTCAGGCCGGAACCCCGGCGTGGACTGCGTGCCGGGAGGCAGGGGCTGGCCCGCGAACGGCTGGCCCGGCGGACGGACGTAATCGCCCTGGATCCAGCTCGCCTCGTCCCCCTGCTCGATCGTGTAGTTCTCCCAGCGGTGTTGCAGGCCGAAGGACACCTGCAACTCGCCGGCGTTCTCGAGCGTGAAGCCGCGCGTCACATCCAGCGCATTGACCCACTCGGCCGACGCCAATTGTCCGATGTAGAAATGACGCGGACTGCTCGGCCCAAGGCTGGCGTTCAGGCTGTAGTTCTCCCAGTCCGAAACGTTCGAGCCGTAGCCCGTCGACAGGTCCCAATCCCAGCCGGCCAGAGCGCCACGGGCGCCGACGACCGCCTCATAGTCCTTGTCCTTGATGACGGTCAGGGTGCGCAGGCCGTCCGGCGCGATCTCGGGCAGGACGGTGATGTTGGTGGGCGGCCGCCACGTCCAGCTCAGGTCGGACTTGCGCTGACCGTAGGTGCCGAAGGCGTAGAGTTCGAGATCGTTGCTGACCGTATAGGCCGCATTCGCCCCGAAGACGTTGGAGACCTGAGGCATGGTGCCGTAGTTGGTCGTCACCATCCGGTCGATGATCGCTTCGCGCGGGTCGAGCGAACCGTCGGGCAACAGCGGATACAGGCGCACGGAATCGGCGATGCGCTCCGCCCGGTTCGACGCGCCGCGATCCATGAAGCTGTACGACAGGTTCAGGAAGCCGTCCTCGCCCAGCGCCAGACCGAGGTTGGCGTCCAGGTTCACATAGCGGCCGTCATTGCGGTCGAAGTTTCGACCATGGGCGACCGAGACGCTGCCGCCCTGGGCGCTGGAGTTCAGCATCACGTTGATGACGCCCGCCACGGCGTCCGAGCCGTACTGGGCGGCCGCCCCGTCGCGGAGCACCTCGACCCGGGCGATGGCGCTGGACGGGATCATGTTCAGGTCGACCCCGACCGAGCCGTTGTAGAGCGTCGAAACCGAGTTGATCAGCGCCGTCCGGTGACGACGCTTCCCATTGACCAGCACCAGCGTCTGGTCCGGGTTCAGGCCTCGCAGCGCCCCGGTGGCGATGACGGTGGAGCTGCCGCCGCCTGATCGCGCCGGCAGGTTGAAGGACGGCACCAGGTAACGCACCGACTCGAACACGCCGGTCTGAGCCCCCTGCTGCAACTGTTCGGCGTTGAACACGTCGATGGGCGTCGGGCTCTCGATCGCCGTGCGCGGCGCTCCGCGCACGCCGGTGACGATGATGTCGTCCACCCGCGCGGCCTCGGCGGCTTCAGGCTGCGCTCGTTCCTGAGCGAACGCCGTCCCCGCCGTCAGGCTGAGCAGACTGGCTGACGCCAGGCTCGCCGCTTTCAAGCCAACTTCACTGAAATCCCTAATCATCGCTCAGTCCCTCCCACTCCAGACCTGCGTTACAGCCCCTCGCTGCGCAGCCGGGTTTTTGTGATTACGCTCGCTAATACTGATTTCAATCGTGAGTAATCATGCTCTTATGTTTAGTATCTCTCATGAAAACAAAAACGATGAGCGATATGCCGATCATGACCGTCACGTACCAAAAGTAGGTGCTCTCGTTATTCTGTGACTTGAACCACAGAGCGGCGTACTCGGCCGTGCCGCCGAACAGGGCGTTGGCGATGGCGTAAGGCAGGGCCACGCCCAGGGCCCGCACATGCGCCGGGAACAGTTCGGCCTTCACCACGGCGTTGATGGCGGTGTAGCCGGACACGATCACGAGGGCCGCAAGAGCCAGGGCGAAGGCCGCCGGCGCGCTGTTCACCGTGGCCAGGGCCGACATGATCGGCACGGTGAAGAGCACGCCCAGCACGCCGAAGGCGATCATCACCGGACGCCGCCCGATCCGGTCCGACAAGGCTCCGACGACGGGCTGCAGCAGCATGAAGACCAGAAGGGCCGCAGCGCTGATCTGGGTGGCCGCGTCCTTGGAAAAGCCCGACGTGTTGACCAGGAATTTCTGCAGATAGGTGGTGTAGGTATAGAAGGCGAGCGTGCCGCCGGCCGTCAGCCCCATCACCAGAAGCGCTTCCTTCGGGTGCTTGAGGATCAGCAGCATGGCGCTGGATTTCGGCGCGGCGCGGGTGTCTTCCGCCTTAAAGGCGTTGGTCTCGTCCAGACCCCGGCGCAGCCAGAACACCACCACGGCCAGGCCCGCCCCGACGAAGAAGGGAATGCGCCAGCCCCAGGCGCTCAGCGCCTCATCCGTCATCGTCGCCTGCAGGACGATGAGCAACAGCAGGGCCAGAAGCTGGCCCGAGATCAGGGTCACATACTGGAAACTGGACCAGAAGCCGCGGTTCTTGGCCGTCGCCATCTCGGACAGGTAGGTGGCCGAAGAACCGTATTCTCCGCCGACGCTGATGCCCTGCAACAGCCGGGCGACCAGCAGCAGGGCCGGCGCGGCGATGCCGATCTGGGCGTACCCCGGCGTGCAGCCGATCAGCAGGGAGCCGGCGCACATCAGGGTGACCGACAAGGTCAGGCCGGCCTTGCGGCCTCGTCTGTCGGCGTAGACGCCCATGATCCAGGCGCCGATGGGCCGCATCAGGAAACCGACCGCAAAAACGGCCGCGGCGCCTAGAAGTTGGGCCGTTCCATCCTCACTCGGGAAAAAGATCGGCGCAAAATAAAGCGCGAACGCAGCATAGGCATACCAGTCAAACCACTCGACTAGATTGCCTGTTGATCCGCCTATGATGTTCTTGAGGCGGCGCGCGTTAGTCATTGAAGACATATCACCGACTCCGGGAGAATCTATTCTTGCAATCGAAGTGATCCCGGCTCATCAAATCTGACATATCCGCGCCCCCAATCCCTTAAACCGCTCTGCGACGGCTCGATGAAGAATGATAGTCATGGGGATGATCGGGGCGGCAACGCAGTCGCGCGAAAACTTCACAACACGATGTTTTTCTTCATTTTAACGCCTGTCTCGTCCCGATCCCGCGCCGCTCCGGCGTGCCGAAAACCGCCCATGTGAGACCGCCTTTTGTCCCGCAAACCACACAGTTCCATGCGAAACGCCCTGCAGCCGCGACACCGCATGCTGACGCTGGTGGCGGTCAGCCTCATCCTGGGCTGCGGACTGGCGGTCTGGAGCGGCGCCTACTGGGCTGCGCGCCAGGCCCGGTTGGCGACGGACGCCGCCGCCGCCGAGCAGGCGGACAAGCGCGCGCGCCAACTGGCCGGCGCCCTCCAGAAGTTCCGCCTCCTTCCCTTGGTGCTGAGCGAATACCCCGACGTCCACGCCGTGCTCAGCGACGCCCGTCCCGATTCCGTGGCGCGCCTGAACGGCAAGCTGGAGCTGCTGGCGGAGCGGACCGACGCGGCCGCCATCTATGTCATCGCGCCGAACGGCCTGACGCTGGCGGCGAACAACTGGAACGAGCCCGGCAGCTTCGTCGGACAGAATTTCAGCTATCGCCCCTACTTCCTCAACGCCATGGCCCATGGGGAGGCCGAACTCTTTGCGGTCGGCTCGGTCACCGGGCGTCCAGGCTTCTTCATCGCCCGCAGGATCGACGACGGCGCTCGAACCCTGGGCGTCATCGTCGTCAAAATCGATTTCGCCGATCTGGAAGCGCAATGGAGCGGAACGGCCGAGCACACCCTGGTCGTCGATCCTCGCGGCGTCGTCATCATCACCGACCACGACCCCTGGCGATTTCGCGCCACACGCCCGCTGACGCCTGAAGATCATCAGGGCATCCGCAGCGCCCTTCAGTTCGCCTCCCTGCCGCTGTCGCCGCTCCGGTTCATGCAGAATAGAGACGGGGACCTGAGCATGGCCGATGCGGAAGGCCGCTTTCGTTCGTCGAGAACGGCTGCCGCCATCGAAGGCGCATCCCTGCTGCATGTGGCTTCGCTGGAGCCGGCCTACAGGAGCGCCAACCTCCAGGCCCGCCTGGTCGTCTTCGCCGTCCTGGCCGCCGCCGTCATGGCCTTCGCCGCCTATTGGCGCATCCACATGGGCCGCCTGGCCCAGGTTCGCGCCCGTCAGGCCCTGGAGGAGGAAGTGGATGCGCGCACCAGCGAGTTGCGCGACGCCAATCGCCGCCTGCGCGAGGAATCACAAGGGCGCCTGGCGGCCGACCGTCGGTGGCGCGCCGCCAGCGAAGAACTGGCCCAGGCCAACCGCCTCGGCCTGATCGGCCAGGTCACGGCCGGCGTCGCCCACGAGATCAACCAGCCGATCGCCGCGATCCGCGCCTTCGCCGAAAACGGCGCGCGCTATCTGCAGCGCGGCAGCATCGCCAAGGTTCAGGACGATCTGGCGTCCATTGTCGACCTGACCGACCGCGTCGCGCGGATCACGACGGAGCTGCGCTCCTTTTCACGTAAGCGGACCCCGCTGGTGGACGAAGTCAGCCTGAACGAGGCGCTGGACGGCGCCCTGCTGCTGATCGGCGACCGTTTACGCACGGCCGGCGTTCGCCTGGACTGGACCCCGCCTGTGGAGACTCTGCGAGTCTGCGCCGACAAGATGCGGCTGGAGCAGATCTTCATTAACCTGATCCAGAATGCGACCGACGCCTTGCAGGGTCGGCCCGACCCGACCATCGCCGTCGTCATGGAGATCGGCGAAGAGGATGTTTCCATTGTCATCGCCGACAACGGTCCAGGCGTCTCTCCCGAGCTGGCGGGGTCCCTCTTCACGCCTTTCGTCACCAGCAAGCCGACTGGATTGGGCCTCGGCCTCGGCATCGCCCGAGACATCGCCCGTGAGTTCGGCGGCTCCCTTTCCCTGGCGGCCTCGCCCTTGGGCGGCGCTGCGTTTCGTGTTCGATTGAGACGCGCATGACGACTCCGGAAACTCCCCCCTCGGTTCTGTTCATCGAGGATGACGCCGAGTTGCGGCGCGCGATCGTCGACGCGCTGGATCTTGAATCCATCGCCGTTCAGGCCCTGCCTGACGCCGCCCAGGCCCTGGCCGCCCTGACGCCTCAGTTCCGCGGCGTGGTGGTGTCCGACATCCGCATGCCGGGCATGGACGGACTGGAGCTGTTCTCACGCATTCGCGAACTGGATTCGCAGATTCCCGTCATTCTGATCAGCGGGCACGCCGATGTTCCGATGGCGGTTCAGGCGCTGCAGGACGGCGCCTTCGATTTCCTGACCAAACCCTTCGCCATGGATCGGCTGATCAACGCCGTGAATCAGGCGCAGGACTATCGGACCCGCGCCCTGGCGCATCGCGCGCTCCGCGCGGCGACGGAAGCCGCCGCCCACGCCAACGCCCTGCTGATCGGCGAAAGCGCCGCCATGGTCGCCCTGCGCGAGGCCATCGCCCGCATCGCCGCATCGGATCTGGACGTTCTGGTCGAAGGGGAAACCGGCACCGGCAAGGAGCTCGCGGCCCTGACCCTCCACCGCCTCAGCAAGCGACGCGGCAAGAGCTTCATACCGGTCAACTGCGGCGCCATCCCCGATCACTTCGCCGAGGTCGAGCTGTTCGGCCAGACGCTGGACGGCTCCGGCTATCGTCGCACCGCCCAGGTCGGCCGGATCGAGGCGGCGGACAAGGGCACGCTGTTCCTTGACGAGATCGACAGCATGAGCCCCGGCGTCCAGGTCAAGCTGTTGCGCGTCCTCGAGGAACGCACCCTGACGCCGGGCGGCGAGCCCTATCCTGTCGATATCCGGGTCATCGCCGCTTCGAAACGGGATCTGGAAGGCGCGGCTCGAGAGGGCGCTTTCCGATCCGATCTGTTCTATCGCTTGAACGTCGTGCGTTTGCGGATGCCCCCGCTGCGCGAACGACGAGAGGATATCCTTCCGCTGTTCGCGCATTTCCTGGCGGACCGAAAGCAGGGGACGGAGATGGACGCCTACGCCGTATCCGACCCCATTCGCCGACACCTGATGGAGCATAGCTGGCCCGGCAATGTGCGGGAGTTGCGCAATTTCGCCCTCAGCACCCTGGTCAACGCCCCGGACGTCGAACCCGCCGCGACGCCGTCGCCTCAAAGTCTCACGGATCGGGTGGACGCCTTCGAGGCCGCTCTGATCCGCGAAGCCTTGCAGGCCGCCAGGGGCAACGTCTCCGAGGTCATCGCCCGCCTGGCGACGCCCAGGAAGACGCTTTACGGCAAGTTCAAGCGCCTCAACATCGATCCGGCGGACTATCGCTAGCCCGACTTTCGCGACCGCTTCGTGGGATACGCTCCGGCGAGACGCGTTGCGCGCCCTGAGCGACGCTCACAAAACCCACTGCATCGCACACCACAGAAAGGCCCATTGCTGCCAGAAAATAACAAACTAGAGAAAAAATCTTCCGGTCGATTACATTTTTGGCCAGATTGAGAAAAAATATTTTGTCAGCCGCCTCGCCACACCGTTTAATGAGCGGATGCAAAAAGGCGGACGATCCAACCCAGGCGGTTTCCTGATTGAACAGCGGCGGCTTGAGAAACAGCCGGCCGAGCAGCGCGTACGCGCCTTCACGGAGATCACGCTCAAACCGACCGCCGAGCGCGGGACGGTCCAGGCGTCGCGCTGCACCGACTGCGGCGTGCCCTTCTGCCAGAACGCCTGCCCGCTGCAGAACAACATCCCCGACTGGCTGGCCCTGTCCGCCGACGGCGACCTGCGCGAGGCCTGGCGCGTCGCCTCGGCCACCTCGACCATGCCGGAAATCTGCGGCCGCATCTGTCCGCAGGACCGTCTGTGCGAGGGCGCCTGCACCCTGCAGCAGTCCGGCTGGGACGGCGTCACCATCGGTTCGGTCGAGGCCTGGATCGCCGATGCGGCCTTCGACAACGGCTGGGTCGAGCCCATCCGTCCCCTGGCCGAACGCGGCCAGAGCGTCGCCGTCGTCGGCTCCGGCCCGGCCGGTCTGGCCGCCGCCGATCGCCTGCGCAGCGAAGGCTATGCCGTCGTCGTCTATGACCGCCACGACCGCGCCGGCGGCCTGCTGACCTACGGCATCCCCGGCTTCAAGCTGGAGAAGCGCATCGTCCAGCGCCGCGTCGACCGCCTGATCGAAAGCGGGGTCGAGTTCGCGCTGAACACCAATGTCGGCGTCGATGTGACGATGGACGAGCTGCGCGCGCGCCACGACGCCGTCCTTCTGGCCATGGGCGTCTATCAGGCCCGCACCCTGAGCGTTCCAGGTCGCGGTCCGAACGACACCGTCGCCGCGCTCGACTTCCTGATCGCCCAGAACCGCGTCGACTGCGGCGACGCCGCCGATGCCTCTGCGCCCCACGCGGCCGGTCGCGACGTCGTCGTCGTCGGCGGCGGCGATACGGCCATGGACTGCGTCCGCACCGCCGTCCGTCAGGGCGCGAACAGCGTCGTCTGCCTGTATCGCCGCGACCGCGACAACATGCCGGGTTCCGCCCGCGAGGTGCAGAACGCCGAGGAGGAAGGCGTCCGCTTCGAATGGCTGGGCGCGCCCAAGGCCCTGATGTCCAAGGGGGAGGCCGTCGTCGCCGTCCGCGCCCACCGCATGGCCCTGACCGAAGCCGCCCCCAGCGGCCGTCGCGACATCGCCCCCCTGGCCGGCTCCGACTTCGATCTGCCCGCCGATCTGGTGATCGAGGCCCTCGGCTTCGAGCCCGAGGCCTTCGCCGAGCAGCTCGACGCCGGGCTCGGCCTGACCAAATGGAACACCCTGCAGGTGGCGCGCGGCGGTTTCGCCACCACCCTGCCCGGCGTGTTCGCCGCCGGGGACGCCGTGCGCGGCGCCTCCCTCGTCGTCTGGGCCGTGCGCGACGGCCAGGACGCTGCTGCCGAAATCGACCGTTACCTGCGCGCGCGCACCGAGGAAGCCGCCGCATGACCGACGCACAGCAACAAAACTGGCTGGCCCACTACGAAGAAAACCGCGCCCGACTGATCGAAGCCGGCGCCTATGATCCGTCCTCGGAACGCGACGCCTGCGGCGTGGGTCTGGTCTGCGCCATCGACGGCAAGCCGCGCCGCGAGATCGTCGAGATGGCCATCAAGTCGCTGAAGGCCGTGGCCCACCGAGGCGCGGTCGACGCCGACGGCCTGTCCGGCGACGGCGCCGGGGTCATGATCGAACTGCCCCAGGCCTTCTTCGCGGCCCAGGTGCGCGCCGTCGGCCAGACCCTGCGCCCCGGCCCCATCGCCGTCGGCCAGGTCTTCCTGCCGCGCACCGACCTGGGCGCCCAGGACCACGCTCGCGCCATCGTCGAAGCCGAGGCCATCCGCTCGGGCTTCTACATCTACGGCTGGCGTCAGACGCCGATGGACCTGTCGGTCGTGGGCGTCCGCGCCGACGCCACCCGACCCGAGATCGAGCAGATCATGCTGGCCGCGCCGGAAGGCATGGAGATCGAGGAGCTGGAGCGCGAGCTCTTCCTGTGCCGCCGTCGCATCGAAAAGGCGGTCCAGTCGTCGGGCCTGAACGGCTTCTACCTGTGCTCCCTGTCGGCCCGCTCCATCGTCTACAAGGGCATGGTCCGCGCCGAGCTGCTGGGCCAGCTGTATCATGACCTGAACGACCCCACGGTCGAGGCCGGCTACGCCGTCTTCCACCAGCGCTACTCGACCAACACCTTCCCCGAATGGAAGCTGGCCCAGCCCTTCCGCATGCTGGCCCACAACGGCGAGATCAACACCCTCCAGGGCAATCTGAACTGGATGCGCAGCCACGAGATCCGCATGGCGGCCTCGGCCTTCGGCGACCGCGACCAGGAGGTCAAGCCGGTGGTCCAGCCGGGCGGCTCGGACTCGGCGGCCCTGGACAATGTCTTCGAGGTTCTGGTCCGCGCCGGGCGCCCCGCCCCCCTGGCCAAGGCCCTGCTGGTCCCCGAAGCCTGGTCCTCGGACGACGTGGTGATGAAGCCTGAACACCGCGCCCTCTACGCCTATTGCAATGCGGTCATGGAGCCGTGGGACGGCCCCGCCGCCCTGTGCGCCGTCGACGGCCGCTGGGTCGTGGCGGGCAAGGACCGCAACGGCCTGCGCCCCCTGCGCGCCGTCGAGACCGTGGACGGCCTGCTGCTGGCGGGCTCCGAGGCTGGTCTGATTCCCCTGCCCGAGGGCCGCATCAGGCGCCGCCTGCATATCGGCCCCGGCAAGCTGATCGCCGTCGACCTGAAGCACGGCCGCCTCTACGACGAACATGAGGCCGTCGACGCCCTGGCCGCCGCCCAGCCCTATTCGGACTGGCTGGACAATATGGTCGATCTGGAGCCGATCATCGGCCCCGGGCCGGAGCCGCGCGCCGCCACCGGCGAGGCCCTGATCCGTCGCCAGATCGCCGCCGGTTTCAGCCGCGAGGACCTGGACCTGCTGCTGGACGCCCTGGTCCGCGACGGCAAGGAGGCCGTGGGGTCCATGGGCGACGACGCCCCGCCCGCCGTCCTGTCCAGCCTGCCGCGCCCGCTGGCGCACTATTTCCGCCAGAACTTCAGCCAGGTCACCAACCCGCCCATCGACCCCCTGCGCGAAGCCGGGGCCATGAGCCTGAAGACCCGCTTCAAGAACCTGGGCAACATCCTGGCGCAGGACGAGGCCCAGACCGAGGTCTTCGTGCTGGACAGCCCGGTCCTGACCACCGGCATGTACCAGCGCCTGCTGGGCGTCGTCGCCGACGGCTCGACCACGGTGATCGACTGCACCTATCCCGTTCCGGCAGAAGGCGACCGCCCCGGCGCCGGCCTGCGTCAGGCGCTCGACCGCATCCGCGACGAGGCCGAGGCCGCCGCGCGCGCGGGCGCCACCCTGATCGTCCTGACCGACGAGCACGCCTCGGCCGAGCGTCTGGCCGCGCCCATGATCCTGGCCACCGCCGGCACCCACGGCCGCCTGATCGAAGCCGGCCTGCGGACCTATTGCTCGCTGGTGGTGCGCTCCGCCGAGACCCTGGACCCCCACGCCTTCGCCGTTCTGGTCGGGGTCGGGGCCACCGCCGTCAATCCGTGGCTGGCGCAGGAGCTGTTCCAGGAGCGTCTGGATCGCGGCGCCTATCCGGGACTGACGCTCCACGACGCCTGCCTCAACTACAAGCACGGCATAGAGGCCGGTCTGCTGAAGGTGCTGGCGCGCAAGGGCATCAGCATCATCTCCGCCTATCGCGGCGGCTGCGAATTCGAGGTCCTGGGCCTGTCGCGGGCCCTAGCCGCCGAGTTCTTCCCCGGCGCGCCGTCGCGCATCTCCGGCATCGGTCTGGCCGGTCTGGAGCAGGCGGCGCTGAAGCGTCACAGCGCAGCCTTCGGCGCGGCGGTTCCCTCCCCGTCCATGGGCGGTTTCTTCCGCATCCGCGCGGGCGGCGAGGCCCACGCCCACGACGCCAAGACCATCCACCTGTTGCAGGACGCGGTGAACCGCGGCGACTACAAGCGCTTCAAGCAGTATTCCGAGGCCGTTCGCGAGCAGCCGGATCTTTCCTTACGCGACCTGCTGGACTTCAAGGACGGTCTGACCCCGGTCCAGTTGCACGAGGTCGAAAGCGTTTCGGACATCCGCCGCCGCTTCCTGTCCCAGGCCATGTCGCTGGGCGCCCTGTCGCCCGAGGCCCATGAGACCCTGAACATCGCCATGAACCGGATGGGCGCGCGCGCCGTCTCCGGCGAGGGCGGCGAGGACCCGGCGCGCTACGTCCCGCGCCCCAACGGCGACAACGCCAACTCGGCGGTCAAGCAGGTGGCCTCGGGGCGCTTCGGCGTCACCGCCGAATATCTGAACCAGTGCCGCGAGATCGAGATCAAGGTGGCCCAGGGCGCCAAGCCCGGCGAGGGCGGCCAGTTGCCTGGCTTCAAGGTCACCGAGTTCATCGGCCGGATGCGCCACGCCGTGCCCGGCACGACCCTGATCAGTCCGCCGCCGCACCACGACATCTATTCGATCGAGGATCTGGCCCAGCTGATCTACGACCTAAAGGCGATCAATCCCGACGCCAAGGTCACGGTCAAGCTGGTCTCGGCCACCGGCATCGGCGCCATTGCGTCCGGGGTCGCCAAGGCCAAAGCCGACGCGATCCTGATCGCCGGCCACAACGGCGGCACGGGCGCCTCGCCCCAGACCTCGGTCAAGCATGCCGGAATGCCGTGGGAGATCGGTCTGGCCGAAGCCCATCAGGTGCTCAGCCTGAACCACCTGCGCTCCTCCGTCAGCTTGCGCGCCGACGGCGGCATCCGCACCGGCCGCGACGTGGTCCTGGCCGCCCTCCTGGGGGCCGAGGAATACGGCATCGGCACCTCGGGCCTGATCGCCATGGGCTGTCTGATGGTGCGCCAGTGCCACTCCAACACCTGCCCGGTCGGCGTCTGCTCGCAGGATGAGCGGCTGCGCGCCAAGTTCACCGGCACGCCGGAGAAGGTGGTCAACCTGTTCACCTTCATCGCCGAGGAGGTCCGCGAGATCCTGGCCTCCATCGGCGCGCGCACGATCGACGAGATCGTCGGCCGCACCGACCTGCTGCGTCAGACACGGCGCGGCGGTTCGCACCTCGACGACCTGGACCTCAATCCGCTGCTGATGAAGGTCGACGTCGACCGGCCCGGCCGCTGGGCCGACAAGGCGCGCCAGCCCGTCCCCGAGAGCCTAGACGCCCAGGTGCTGAAGGACGCGGGCGCCTTCCTGGAGCGCGGCCAGACGCTGGAGCTGTCCTATCCGCTGAACAACACCCAGCGCACGGCCGGCGCCGGGGTGTCCTCGGCCATCGTCCGCAAGTTCGGCCCGGAGGGCCCGCAAGGCCGTCTGAAGCTGAAGCTGGAAGGCATCGCCGGTCAGAGCTTCGGCGCCTTTGGCGCGCGCGGGCTGATCCTCGACGTCACCGGCGAGGTCAACGACTACGTCGGCAAGGGCCTGTCCGGCGCCGACATCCACGTCCGCCCCCATGAGTGGCGCGAGAACCAGCAGGTCTGCGGCAACACCACCCTGTATGGCGCAACGTCAGGCCGTCTGTTCGTGGCGGGCGCGGCGGGCGAACGCTTCGCCGTCCGTAACTCCGGCGCCGAGGCCGTGGTCGAGGGCCTGGGCGCGCACGGCTGCGAATACATGACCGGCGGCCGGGTGGTGGTGCTCGGCGCGGTCGGCTGGAACATGGCCGCGGGCATGAGCGGCGGCGAACTGTTCGTGCTCGATGTCGACGGTCGCGCCGCCCAGGCCCTGAACGGCGACCTGGCCGGGATCGGCCGCATCGATGCTGAAGCCGAATCCCGGCTGAAGACCCTGATCGAGGCCCACGCCAGCGCCACCGCCTCGCCCCTGGCCCGGCGCATCCTGGCGGACTGGCCGAAGTACGCGCCCCGCTTCGTGCGGATCGCGCCGAAAACCGTCCTCGCCGCCGAAGCCGCTGAGACCGACGTCAGGCTGGCCCAACCCGCCTGACGTCATTCCCCCGTCGCGTCAGGCGCGCGCCACCTGGAAGCCGGCGAAGGACTGGCTGACCGGCATCAGCTCCAGCGCATTGATGTTCAGGTGCGCCGGCAGGGTCGCGACCCAGAACAGGGTCTCGGCGATGTCCTCGCCGGTCATGGGCTGAGCGCCGCCATAGAGGGCGTCGGACGCCGCCTGGTCGCCGCCGGTGCGGACCAGGGTGAACTCCGTCTCGGCCATGCCCGGCTCGATGGAGGTGACGCGCACCCCCGTCCCGTGCAGGTCCGATCGCAGGCCTAGCGAGAACTGGCGCACGAAGGCCTTGGTCCCGCCGTAGGCGTTGCCGCCCTTGTACGGATAGGTCGCGGCCACCGAACTGATGTTCAGGATCGCCCCCTTGCGCGCGATCAGGCGCGGCAGCAGGCGGTGGGTCAGCGTCACCAGACCGGTGATGTTGGTGTCGATCATCTGGCGCCACTGGGCCAGATCAGCCTCCTGCGCCGTCGCCGTGCCCAGCGCCAGACCGGCGTTGTTGATCAGCACGTCGATGTTGTGGAAGCCTTCGGGAAGTGCATCCAGCGCCGCGTCGATGGCGGCTTCGTCCCGCATGTCGAAGGCGGCGGCGTGAACCCGATCCGCGCCCAGTTCGGCGACCAGTTCGTCCAGACGTTCCTGACGGCGGCCGGTGGCGATCACCTTCCAGCCCGCACCGGCGAAACGGCGCGCCGCCGCCCGGCCAATGCCCGAGGTGGCTCCGGTGATCAGAATGACGCCGCTCATGATATCCGTCCTGGCTGAGGCTCTGCTGTGGGGTGACTTAATCCCGCACCAGGCCGCCGTCGACCACCAGATTCTGTCCCGTCACCGCCCGGCTCCACGGCGAGGCGAAGAAGAGGGCGGCGTCGGCGAACTCTTCCGGCGTGGTGACCGAGCGCAACGGCGTCATGCTCGCGATCAGGTCGAACACCGCTTCCGGCGTCGCCGCGCTGGCGTCGGTGGTGCGCAGCAGGCCGCCCGAGATCATGTTGACGGTGATGCCCGACGGCCCCAGGTCGCCCGCCGCCGTCCGCGTCAGGCTGAGCAGGGCGGCCTTGGCGGCGGTATAGTCATGATAGGGCACGACCGGATTCTGGAACAGGTTGGTGCCGATGTTGATGACCCGGCCGAAGCCTTGCGTCCCCATGCCGGGCGCCGTGGCCTGGATGACGTTCAGGGCGCCGCGGATCACGGTCGCGAACTGACGCTCCATGTCCGCCCACGGGATATCGGCCATCTGGGCGCGGGCGTCGCCGTTGAAGCTGTAGTCCAGCGCATTGTTGACCACTGTGCTGACCGGTCCGCCGAAATGCGCCTCGACCCCGGCGACCATGGCGTCAACGCCTGCACGATCCGTCACGTCGGCCTGAACGGCGAGCGCGCGCTCGCCCAGCTCCGTCGCCAGCGCCTCGGCCTGTTCGCCGCTGCTGCGCCAGTTGATCGCCACCCGCGCGCCCTGCCCGGCGAAGGCCCGCGCCGCCGCCGCGCCCACGCCGCGCGCGCCGCCGGTGATGAGAACGATCTGATCGCGGATTTCCATGAGAACAACTCGCAGCTTCTGAACCGACCTCAGCCATAGGCCGCGCCTGCCGTGAACGCCAGCACGCCTCGCCGAACACGGGTTGTATTTAGGATATTTCCTAAGTACGATTTTCTCATGAACAGCCTGTTCAAGGCCCTGTCCCATCCGGTGCGGCGGCGCATCATCGCCATGCTGCGCAAGGGGCCGCTGGCGTCCGGCGACATCGCCGCCGCCTTCGACATGAGTTGGCCGACCATCACCGGCCACCTCAACGCGCTCAAGGAGGCCGGTCTGGTCAGCCCCGAGCGCGAAGGGCAGTCGATCCGTTATCGGCTGGAGATTTCGGCGGTCGAGGAGGCCCTGGCCTTCCTGATGGATCTGAGCGGGACGGGCGCAGCAAAAGGAGGAGGACCGTCATGACTAGAGTGAAACCGGACGCCCTGGATCTGGCCTCGATCGTTCTGATCGTCGCCGTCGCCTCCCTGGCGATCTGGGTCGGAACCGCAGGCCCGACGACGCCGATCCCCATCCATTTCAACCTGGCGGGAGAAGCCGACGGCTGGGCCCCGCGCGGCCAGGTCGCGTGGATGATCGGCGGCCTCGGCGTCGTCGCCGCCGCGACCGTCGGCGGGTGCAGCCTTTACGCGCGGCGAGCACAGGCCGATCCCGCGCGCCGGCGCAGCCTCAAGAGCGCTCAGTTGGTCAGCCTGCTGGCCTTCGCCGGCTGCATCGGCCTGATCGCCTTTCCCTTGTTCAGCGCCATCCCGCCCAGCCAGGGCGCGCACATGGCCCTGACCGCCCTGCTGTTGCTGGCGGTCGGCGCCTTCCTCGGCCGCGTCGGGCCCAACGTCGCCGTCGGGGTGCGCACCCCGTGGAACTACAAGAGCAAGCTGGCGTGGGAACGCTCCAACCGCCTGGCCGGACGGCTGATGTTCGGCCTGGGTCTGGCCGGACTGGTCGCCGCGCCGATCGCGCCCCAGCCTCTGGGGTTCAGCGCCCTGATCATCGGCGTCCTGATCGCCACCGCCTGGTCGGTGTTCGAGAGCTGGCGCGTGTGGCGCGCCGATCCGGACCGACAACCCTTCTGACCCCTGCTCATCTGACGCCGGAGACGACCATGCTGACCCTCGCCGCCGCCCTGCTCCTCTCACCGGTTTCGACGCCGGTCGAGTCGCCGTCCAACCCTGCACCCCTGCACGGAACCCTGCTGACGCCCGAAGGCGAGACGCGCGCCGCCGCCGTCATCATTCCCGGCTCGGGACCGACGGATCGCGACGGGAACAGCCCGCAGTTCGGCATTCAGGCCGCGACCTATCGCCTGCTGGCCGAAGGTCTGGCCGAACGCGGCGTCGCCACTGTCCGCATCGACAAGCGCGGCATCGGCGAGAGCGCCGCCGCCGGTCCCTCCGAAGCCGACCTGCGCTTCTCAACCTATGCCGAGGACGCCCGCACGTGGGCGGCCGAGGCGGCGGCGAAGACGGGCCGCCCCTGCGCCTGGCTGATCGGCCACAGCGAGGGCGCGCTGGTCGCCCTGGCCGCTGTCGCCGCCAAACCCGACGGAGAGGGCGACAAGGTCTGCGGCCTAGTGCTGCTGTCCGGCGCCGGTCGCCCGGCGGGCGTCGTGCTGCGTGAACAGCTGAACGCCCTGCCCGAACCGTTGAAGACTGAAGCCTATGCCGCCGTCGACGAACTGGAAGCGGGCCGCACGGTCGCCGATCCGCCCGCGCCGCTGGCCGCGCTGTTCCGGCCCTCGGTCCAGCCCTACCTCATCTCCTGGCTGAGGCTGGACCCGGCCAAGCTGGCGGCCGCCTATGACGGCCCGATCTTCATCGGTCAGGGGACGACGGACATTCAGGTGACGGTCGCCGACGCCGAGGCGCTGAAGATCGCCCAGCCGCGCGCCGAACTGGCGATCTGGGACGGAGTGAACCATGTCCTGAAGGTCGCGCCCGCCGAGCGCGCCGTCAATATCGCGACCTATATGGACCCCGCCCTGCCGTTGGCGCCCGGCGTGGTCGAGGCGGTGGCGGATTTCATTCTGAAATAAACCCCTTCTCCCCTTGCGGGAGAAGGTGGCCCGTCAGGGCCGGATGAGGAGTTTCACGACAGCAGCCGCAGCCCTTCATCTTACCTTGGAGAGACCCCTCATCCGTCAGGCTCCGCCTGCCACCTTCTCCCGCATGGGGAGAAGGAAAGCGGTCACCCGTCCAGTTCCGCCCGCGCCTGTTCGGCCAGGTCGAAGAAGCGGCGGCGGACCTCGGCGGCGAAGGGGTTGTCGTGTTCGATAGCGCGGAACACCGCCGCGCTGTCGTGGCGAACCATGTCGACGCCCTGCACGACGCGTTCGAAACTGGTCGTGGTCATCCGCGTCGGCAGCGGCTCCATGGCCAGCAGCACCTTGGCGATCAGATGGGTCAGGCCCTGCACCGTCGCCGCCTCGCGGTCGTGATCCTCTGGCGTGACGACGAAGACCTTGAGCCCCAGCGCCTTCCTGCAGAAGGCGGCGACGCGCCACGCCGCCTTGTCGCCGCGCACCGGACAGACGGCGATCCTCAGACCGGCGATGCCGTCCTTGCCGCTCTGAGGACCGAACAGGGGGTGGGTGCCGACGATGGCGACGCCTTCGGGCAGGCCGTCCAGCATCACCTCGGCCGGCTTCACCTTCACCGAGCCGACATCGAGGACCAGCGCGCCCGGCGCCAGATGCGGCGCGATCGCCGCGACCGTCTCGGCCAGGACGCCCACCGGCACGGCCAGCACCACCGTCGGACAGGCGGCCGCCTCCTCCAGCCTCGTCATTCGGGCGAGCCCCTCGCCGTCGCTGACCGCCGGATCATGGGCGAGGATGTCGAACCCCGGCGACAGATGCTTCGCGGTCAGGCGCCCGAAGGCGCCGAAGCCGATCAGGCCGAGCTTTGGCTTGAGGGCGCTCACCCCGCCAGCGTCTCCTGGAACCGCACCGGGCGGCCGTGGGCCTGACCGATCAGTTCGCCGTCCTTCATCACCACGCGGCCGCGCACGACGGTCGCCACCGGCCAGCCGGTGGCCTCGAAGCCGTCGAAGGGGGTCCAGCCGCAGCGGCTGGCCTGCTGGTCATGGGTGATGGTCTTCTTCGCCTTCAGGTCGACGATGGTCAGATCGGCGTCATAGCTGACGGCCATCCGGCCCTTGTCAGCCGTGCCGAACACGCGCTGCGCCCCGCCCGAGGTCAGGTCGATGAAGCGCTCCAGCGACAGGCGGCCGCTCGCGACGTGCGTCAGCATCAGCGGCACCAGGGTCTGCACCCCCGGCATCCCCGACGGCGAGGCCGGATAGGGCTTGGATTTTTCTTCCTTCGTATGCGGCGCGTGGTCCGAGCCCAGCACATCGGCCACGCCCTGCTGCATCCCCCACAGCCACAGGGCGTCGACGTGCTCCTGCGACCGGATCGGCGGGTTCATCTGGGCGTAGGCGCCGAGCCGCTGATAGGCCTCCGGCGCAACCAGCGTCAGGTGCTGGGGCGTGATCTCGACCGTGGCGACGTCCTTGTGGAAGCGCAAATACTCCATCTCGTCGCGGGTCGTGACATGCAGGACGTGGATGCGGGCGCCGGTCTCCTTGGCCAGTCCGACCAGACGGCGGGTGGACATGATGGCGCTTTCGGCGTCGCGGACTTCCGGGTGGCTGGTCCAGTCGCCGGTGCGGGCCAGATTGCGGCGCTCGACCAGGCGGTATTCGTCCTCGGAGTGGAAGGTGGCCCGGCGGCGCACGTTCGACAGAACCTTGCGCACCCCTTCGTCGTCGGCGATCAGCAGGTCGCCGGTCGAGGCGCCCATGAAGACCTTGACCCCGCAGCAGCCCGGCAGGCGCTCCAGCTCAGCCAGATGGTCGGCGTTCTCATGCGTGCCGCCGATGTAGAAAGCGTGGTCGGTCCACATCCGGTCGCGCGCCCGCGCCAGTTTGTCCTCCAGCGTGGTCGGATCGGTCGTATTGGGGTTGGTGTTCGGCATCTCGAACACGGCGACGACGCCGCCCAGGGCCGCCGCGCGGCTGCCGGTCTCCAGGTCTTCCTTCCATTCCAGCCCCGGCTCGCGGAAGTGGACCTGGGTGTCGATGACGCCGGGCAGGACGGTCAGGCCCGTCGCGTCGAACACCTCGCCCGCCGAGGCCTGGCTCAGGTCGCCGATGAAGGCGATGCGGCCGTCGATGACGCCGACGTCGGCCTTGCCCCGCCCGGCGTGGTTGGCCACCTCGCCGCCCCGAACGATCAGGTCATAGGTCTGGGTCATCGCGCGCATCTCCTGAAACTTCGGCGCTTATGCGCGCCGAACAGCCGGGGGCGCAAGCCGAGCGGCGATCAGGCCGCCCGTTCCGCCAGCAGCTTTTTCGTCGCCTTCAGCACCCGCTCATAGGGCAGGTCCATCATGTGCTGAATGTGCTGGTTCAGGCGCGGGTCCAGGTCCTGAAATTCCTGAAGCGTGCGCGGGCCGCGTACGGCGACGCCGGTCCAGGGGCGCTTCAGCGTCTCATCCGAAGGGCCGAAGACCGCCACCGCCGGAACGCCCGCCGCCACGGCCAGCTGGGTCCACAGGGAGTCGCCGCCCAGATAGAGGGTCGCGTGCGACAGGGCGGCCGCCGTCTGCAGCCGCGTCAGCCGTCCCTGCAGTTCGATCACCCGGTCGCGCTTGACCGCCGAGCGGACGGTCTGGGCCGCGTCGCGGTCCGCCTCCTCGCCCACGATCATCAGCCGCCCGCCGGCCAGCGGCCCGCCCTCGCCCAGCAGGGAGATGGCGATCTTGGCGTAGCGATCGGCCGGCCAGCGCTTGCCGATCCAGTCGGCGCCCGGTCCGATCGCCAGGATCGGACCGTCGCCCGGCGGGATCAGGGCGTCGGCGGCCTCCTGCGTATCGCGCCCGATGAACAGGCGGGGAGCGGGAATTTCGTCCAGTTGCAGGGTCCGCGCCGCCTGTTCGACCAGGTGGACGCCCGGCAGGGGCTTGCCCTTCACCGCCCGCCGCTGGCGCCGCAGCTTGCCCGACAGGGTCGAGCCGCGCATGTCGACCACCAGGCCCCAGTTGGTCTCGCGCACCTGGTTCCACAGGGCGATCCAGTCCCAGCGCCCGTCGCGATCAAGCGTGATCAGTCGCTGCAGGCGCGGCAGATCGGCGAACAGCGGTGCGCTGGCCGGCGAGCCGACGACGGTGAAGGTCGCCTGGGGGACAGCCTCGACCAGTTGGGCCAGCGCCCCCGACGACAGGACCGCCTCCTCGGCGTCCGCCTCGGCGATGTAGAGGATCGGAAAACGACCATGCATGAGGTGAGTCTAGCCGGATTCCCTTCGGAATTCAGCGGGAAGATGGCGCGGGCCTTCATCACCTCGCTCCAAGGCCCTGCGCCGCAGCCCGGCCATCGTCCTCCGGCCCGCGCAGCGGGCTGGGGAAGCTCGACGCTCTCGCGACTCGACCGGCGTCGCTCCTTGCACGGAACAGCCTCACCTTCACAGTGATGTGAGGTCAGAAACTTGCCTTATGCCCAGCAAATAGGCATATGTCCCATATTGATATGACAATATGCAGCCTCTGCAGCGACTATCCTTGAGATATCGTTTAGATCGCAGTTTGCTTGATCATTGTCAGTTTTCGACAAAGTGGAACGACCAATCATGACGCCTCGTGCGCATGAACTCTAATGTATTGAAATGATTTTCATCACCATCGCCGACCACCGAATTACAGCTCAATCATTACCCGTTCCGGTGGTTCGGCCCTCCTGCAGTCCCATGGGTTTTTCGGCCGCCGCGCCGCCCTGCGCCCGGGACTTCTCCCCCATCAGACCAAGGTGAATATGCCCAAGCAAAAACGTATCGCCGTCATCGGCGCCGGCCCGTCCGGCCTGGCCCTGTTGCGCGCCTTCCAATCCGCCCAGGACAAGGGCGCGGACATCCCCGAAATCGTCTGCTACGAGAAGCAGAAGGACTGGGGCGGCATGTGGAACTACAGCTGGCGCACCGGCATCGATGAGAACGGCGAGCCCGTTCACGGCAGCATGTACCGTTATCTGTGGTCGAACGGCCCCAAGGAATGCCTTGAGTTCGCCGACTACACCTTCGACGAGCATTTCAAGAAGACGATCTCCTCCTATCCCCCGCGTGAAGTCCTGTGGGACTACATCCAGGGCCGCGTGAAGAAGGCGAACATCCGCAGGTACATCCGCTTCAACACGGCGGTGAAGGACGTGGCCTTCGACCAGGCGTCGGGCCAGTTCACCGTGACGGCCCAGGACTATTCCGCCGGTCGCCGCACCTCGCAGACGTTCGACCATGTGATCGTCGCCACCGGCCACTTCTCGACGCCGAACGCCCCGTCCTATCCGGGCTTCGACCTGTTCCCCGGCCGTATCCTGCACGCCCACGACTTCCGCGACGCGGCCGAGTTCAAGGGCAAGGATGTCCTGCTGATCGGCTCCAGCTATTCGGCCGAGGACATCGGCTCACAGTGCTACAAGTACGGCGCGAAGTCGGTCACCACCAGCTATCGCAGCCAGCCGATGGGCTATGACTGGCCCAAGGGGTGGGAGGAGAAACCCTGCCTGACGCGCGTGGACGGCAAGACCGCCCACTTCAGCGACGGCACGCGCCGCGACGTCGACGCCATCATCCTGTGCACCGGCTACAAGCACCACTTCCCCTTCCTGCCGGATGCGCTGCGGCTGAAGACCAGCAACCGCCTGTGGCCGCTGAACCTGTACGAAGGGGTGGTCTTCACGCCCAATCCCAAGCTGTTCTACCTGGGGATGCAGGACCTCTGGTACAGCTTCAACATGTTCGACGCCCAGGCCTGGCTGACGCGCGACATCATCATGGAGCGCATCCAGTTGCCCTCGCGCGCCGACATGGAGGCCGCCAACGACCTCTGGCGCGAAAAGGAAGTTGAGATCCGCACGGATGAGCAGGCCTTTGAATATCAGGGCGACTACATCAAGCGCCTGATCGCCCAGACCGACTATCCGGATCTTGATGTCGACAACATCAACCGGATCTTCCTGCAGTGGAAGAAGGACAAGAAGGCCGACATCATGGGCTATCGCGACAAATGCTACCGGTCGGTCCTGACCGGCACCCTGGCGGCGCGTCACCATGTGCCGTGGATGAAGGCGTTCGACGACTCGCTCGAGGCCTATCTGCGCCTGCCCTCGACCCGCAGCCAGGCCGCGCGCGCCTGATGCAACATCCCCTCCGAACGACGAGCGTTCGGAGGGGACTATGCTCATGTCCGGCCCGGATCAGGGATTGGCCGCAGCCCAGGCCGCATAGGCGTCCAGCGCCCGCTGAGGCGAACCGATCCACCAGGAATAGCCGTTGCGGCGACCGATCGAGATGCCGTTGACGTCGTCGTGGATCGTCTGATCCTTGTCGCCGAAGATGGGCTGCCCCGTGACCAGGTCATAGTTGCGCGACCAGATCGGTCCCGCGCCGGGCTTGTCGATCAGCTTGCGGCCGTCGTCGGTCATCTCGAACGACTTGTCATAGACGCGCACCGACTCCAGCCAGGCCACGGCCCCGCGGATCGCCGCCTTGACCTCCGGCGACGGGTTCGGCTCGGCCATCAGGAACTCGAGCACGTCGGTCGTCTCGCCGCTGGCGATCGAACGCGGCTCATAGTTGCGGGCGCTGGTGGGCACCAAGCGCATCGGTTCGACCTGCTGCGGCCAGCCCTGAAGCTGATCGCCCTTTCGAACCTGGGCGGCCAGGGTGACGTCGATGGCCTTCTTCACCGCCTCGGCGGCGCGCGCCTCCAGGTCGGCGGGGACGAAGTCGAAGCCTTCCGTGCCCTGGGCCACGTCGCGCAACACCATGGCCGCATTGGCCACGGCGTTGTCGTTGAAGGTGATGGAATCGTGGAAGCCGCCTTCCAGCGGCCAGTTCTGCGGCCAGCCGCCGTTCGGATACTGGGCGTTCAACAGATAGTGGACGCCCCGGATCACGCTGGCGCGCCAGGCGTCGCCCTCGGGGCCGGGTGCCTGGGCCGCGACCTTGGCCAGATAGCGCATCTCGGTCCAGGTGGAGTCATTGTCCAGCGTGCCGACGAAGGTCCAGAAGCGGTCCGCCGGAGCGTCGAAATTGGCCGGATTCTGCTCCATGGTTTCGGCGTCGTTGGAGAAACGCTGCCCCGGCAGTCGGACGATGCTGCGGTCCTGGTTCTTGCTCCAGCCGCCCGCCGGGGTCTGGAAGCTGACGACCGCGTCGGCGACGGCGCGGGCCTCGGCCCCGGCGTACCATTCAGCCGGCCGATCCAGCGGCATGTGAGAGCTGTTGCCGCGGATGGCCAACGGCGGCGGCGGCGGCGTCGCGCCGGCTGGCAGCTCGGCGGCCAGGGCCGCACGGTCCGCCTTCATCTGGGCCTGCGACCGCTCCAGATAGGCCTGCCACGCCGGGCGCTCGTCGTCCGGCAGGGCGCCGATGCGGTCGAAGGTCAGTCCGAGCGCCGGCGTATTCATCCGAAGAACTTCGGCGTGCGCGCCGTCAGCGCCGGGAGCCGCCGCAACGGCCAAGGCTAACAAGGAAAAGGCGAGGGCGTGTTTCACTGAGGCGTTTCCCGACTGCGTTCGTTCCGAACATCATTCCATTATGTAGTCCATCATTTTGCATGGTGACATTCGATGGGCAAGCACCCAGACGGCCGCCGGCGCGGTTTTGTGCGCCGCCCCGGACGCGCGGCGTCGTCCCCTCTCCGCTTCCCGGCCGCGATGCGCTAGACCCCGGCCATGTCCCTGCCCCTTCTTCCCGATCGGACCTGCGGCGGCTGCGTCGAATGCTGCCGCGTGATCCCGCTCGACCTGCCGGAACTGGCCAAGCCGACCGGCGAACTGTGCGCCTACTGCGTCGACGGCGCGGGTTGTTCGGTGCATCAGATCCGCCCCCAGACCTGTCGCATCTGGTTCTGCCTGTGGCGCGCGGTGGAGCTGTCGGACGACTGGCGGCCGGACCGCAGCGGCGTGATCGTGCGGCCCGACGGGGTCGAGGACGGCGTCATCACCCTCTATGTCCTGCGCCGCTCGGACTTCCTGGTCGGGATCGACTTCTTCGCCACCGTGGCGGGCTGGATCGCCGAAGGCATTGAAGTGGCGCTCAGCGTCCCCGGCCCGGTCGGAACCTATCCGGCCCGCGCCGTCGTCACCGACTGGCTGCGGCCCGCCATCGAGGAGGGCGATCCCGACGCCTTCGCCGCACGCGTCCTCGCCTCGCTGGACCGACTGGCGCAACATGACTTCCAGCCGGACGGGATCACGGCGCGCTACGCCGTCGCCTGAGGCTCCACGACCGTGATCTCGGGCCAGCGGCCGCGGGCGTTGGCGATCACGCGCTCCCAGCCCCTGGCCAAGCCGCGCGTGGGATTGGGGCGAATGACCATGTCGAACACGTCCTCCAGCCCGAAGGGCGCGATCACGCTGATCGCGTCGTCAGCCTCCAGCCGCACCCCGACGGCGAAGGCCGGGGCGACGAAGCGGGCCGGAGCGTCGTCGGTGCAGGTCAGGGGCGTGTAGGGTTCGCCGAACTTGCCCTCGAACCATATGTGAACCCGCGCCTGGTTGCGCACCTCGACCTGATCGCGCACCGGCGGCGCGAAGGCGGCGGCGACGCGCTTGATGACGCCGTCCTCGGCGTCCCAGGAGGTGTCGGCGTCAAAATAGCCGATGTCGTAGTCCTTGATTCCATAGCCGATCGGACGGCCCGTCTGGACGTTCCACACCGCCTGATAGACGGCTCCCGAGAACAGCCACCAGTCAGGCAGGTTCAGGTCCCGCATCACGGTCAGCACATGCATCAGGCCCGCGTCGGCGCGGACGATCTCGGTCAGGCGGGTTTCCAGGGTCATGCCGTCCTGTGAGGGCGATTCCGCCGGCTGGCCAAGCGGCCTCAGCCCCGCACCGGCCAGGCGTGATCCAGCGGGCCGTGGCCCTGACCCAGGCCCGGCGCGCGACGGATGGCCTCGGCCACATAGGCCCAGCCTTCCGCGACGGCGACCGGCAGGGGCAGCCCCTTGGCGATCCCCGCCGCACAGGCGCTGGCCAGGGTGCAGCCGGTGCCGTGGGTGTGGCGCGTCTCGACCCGCTCGCTCTCCAGCACCGTCTCGCCGTCAGCGGTCAGCAGCAGGTCCACGACCGTCGCGCCCGGCACATGGCCGCCCTTCATGAGGACGGCGCGCGCGCCCATCTTCAGCAGCGCCTCGCCCGCCCGACGCTGGCCGTCCAGATCAGCGACCGCCAGTCCGGTCAGAGCCTCGGCCTCGGGCGCATTGGGGGTCAGCAGAAAGGCGCGGGGAACCATAAGGCGACGCACCGCCTCCACCGCTGTTTCGGCCAGCAGGGGCGAGCCGCCCTTGGCGATCATCACCGGATCGACCACCGCCGGAACACCCGCCGCATAGTCGATCAGACCCGCCACGGTCTCGACCACCTCGACCGAGCCCAACATGCCGGTCTTCAGGGCGTCGGCGCCGATGTCGTCCAGCACGGCCCTGGCCTGGGCCTCGATGACGTCGAGCGGCAGGGGATGGACGCCGTGGACGCCCAGGGTGTTCTGAACGGTGACGGCGGTGATGGCCGTGGCGGCGAACCCGCCCAGCATGGTCACGGCCTTGATGTCGGCCTGAATCCCCGCCCCGCCCCCGGAGTCGGAGCCGGCCAGGATCAGCACCCGGCCTTTTTTGTTTCCCCTATCGTCTCCGGCGCGACCGGAGAGAGGGGGATTGGCGCCCTTCTTCTCTCCGGCGCGGCCGGAGACGGCTTGAGGGGATTGGGCCCGGCTCATGCCGTCACGCCCGAAAATAGCTTCAGCCCGACGATGCCCGCGACAATCAGCAGGATGCAGACCGCCCGCACCGCCGTCGCCGGCTCGCCATAGACGGCGACCCCGATCACCGCCGCGCCCACGGCGCCGATGCCGGTCCAGACGGCGTAGGCCGTGCCGACCGGCAGGCGCTGCGTCGCCGCCCACAGGCCGATCATGCTGGCGGCCAGCGCCAAGGCCACCCCCAGGGAGATCAGCGGACGCTGCACCCCGACGTATTTCACGCCGGACGCCCAGCCCACTTCGAACAGCCCCGCCACGACGAGAACCAGCCAGGGATTGAGAGACAGAAGCCAAGACATGGCGGCTGAATGGCGGATGGCGCGCCTCCAGACAAGAGCCCTCGCCTGCTGCTCGGCGCCCGTCTCGAGAAACAAATTGGAGACGGCGTGCGTTGCCGCCTCAGTCGCTGAAGAGGTCGGGATCGAATGCGCGCCCCTGAAGTCCGCACCGGAATGCTGATCCGCCGCCCGGTCGATGAGGTCTACCAGGCCTTCACCGAGCCCGCCGTGACCTCGTGGTTCTGGTTCACTCACGGCGACCGGCGTCTGTCGCCGGGCGCCAGGGCGACGTGGACCTGGGGGATGTACGGCGTGTCCACCCGCGTCGTCGTCAAGGACGCCCAGGTCAACAGCCGCATCCTCATCGACTGGAATCTGGACGATCAGCCGACCGAGGTCGAATGGCGTTTCCAGGCGCGCGACCGGACGACCTGGGTCGAGATCTTCAACCGAGGCTTCGCCGCGACGGATGAAGGCGTGGCGGCGGCTCTGGACGCCATGGAGGGGTTCACCCTGGTGCTGGCCGGCGCCAAGCTGTGGCTGGAGCGGGCGATCGAACCGGCCTTCATCGTCGACCGCTTCCCCGATCAGGTGTCGCCGGACTGGAAACGCTAGGGCCGGGCCGCCGCCGCGACCGCCGCCTGAATCTTCAACGCCTGAACCGTCTCGCGCACGTCGTGAACCCGCACCATTCGGGCGCCGCGTCGCGCCCCCTCCAGCGCCAGGGCCAGCGAGCCGCCCAGGCGGTCGGCCGCCTCCGTCGCCGTTTCGTCCACGCCCTGGATGAGGCGCTTGCGGCTGGCGGCGTAGAGCACCGGAAAGCCCTGATCGACCAGCGCGTCCAGACGCGCCGTCAGCGCCAGATTATGCGCCGTCGTCTTGGCGAAGCCGACGCCGGGGTCCAGCCATATCTTCTCGCGCGCGACCCCCGCCGCCACAGCCGCCTCGGCGCGTTCCGCCAGAAACCCGGCGACCTCGGCCACGACGTCGTCATAGTGCGGGTCGTCCTGCATCGTCTTGGGCGCCCCCTTCATATGCATCAGCACCACCTCGCAGCCCAGTTGGGCGGCGGTCGCCAGACTGTCGGGCGCGTGGCGAAGCGCGGTCACGTCGTTCCATATCGTCGCGCCGGCGGCGACGGCGACGCGGGCCACGGCGGGCTTCATGGTGTCGATGCTGATCGCCCCGCCCCACCGCGCGCGAAGGGCGGCGATCAACGGGACGACGCGGGCGATCTCCTCCGCCTCGCCGACCGGGTCCGAGCCCGGACGCGTGCTTTCGCCGCCCACGTCCAGCACGTCGGCGCCCTGATCGATCAGCCTCAGGGCGTGGGCCAGGGCGGCCTCATGGGTGGCGAGCCGCCCCCCGTCGGAAAAGCTGTCCGGCGTGACGTTGACGATCCCCATGACGAGCGGGGGCTTCACGAGGGATTGATGGGTCATGCGACAGAGGCTCCGAAGAGGGCGGTTTGACTTTCACCGCGCCTGGGTCCAGCCTCTAACGGCAATGGAACGCTTCGTCAGCCAGGCTCGACGCCTCACCCACGCGGGACGCCGCGTCGAAGGCCTTTAACCCGTAGCGGTCCCGCCGTGCGCCCTGCGCCGGGCGCCCGCTACGGGACCCAGTTGCTTAAAGTTCTACTTCCACCTCTTCATTCTGCAGGACCGCGCCGGCCTGGGGCCGTTCGCGAAGATTTGCGCCATGACACGCCGCCCAGACACCACGGACGAGAGCCGCACCGGCGAAGCGCCGCGCGGCGCCGATATCATCCCGTTTCGAAGGCCGATCACGCCCGCCGCGCCGCCCGCGTCGCCCGCCGATCACGAAACGACCGATCCAGAACATCCCGACGATGACGGCCCCTCAGCCGCCTGACGTCGCCCGAATTTCCAGAAAGTTTTCTTCATGACCACCCCTCGCAAGGGCGCCCTACCCGCCATCACGCTTCGCAGCGACGACTTCGACGCCCTGGACCGCCTGGTCGGCGACCTGCCCGGCACGGGCCCCGCCGGCCTGCTGCAACAGGAACTCGACCGCGCCAAGGTGTGCGAGCCCAAGGCCATGCCCAAGAACGTCGTCACCCTGAACCGCTGGCTGCACTACTCCGACGACCACAGCCCCGAGGTGCGCCGCGTGCAGCTGGTCCTGCCCAAGGACGCCGACATCGACGCGGGCCGCGTCTCCATCCTGTCCTTTGTCGGCGCCGGCCTGATCGGCCTGAAGGAAGGCCAATCGATCGCCTGGCCGGACACCTCCGGCGCCGTGCGCAAGCTGACCCTGGTCAAGCTCGAGGAGCCCGAAGCGACGAACTGAGCCTCATCGCATCAGGACAAAAAAGAAGGGGCGCGCCCGGCGGGCGCGCCCCTTTTCATATCCGTCGTCCCGATCGCCCTCAGGCGCTCGGCGCGGGCTGGGCGGCGGCCTGAGGCTCCGCCGCCGGTTCGTCTTCCGGCGTGGCCGGAACCGACAGGGACGGGCCGACGACCGTGTCGTTGTCGTCGTCGCGCCTGGGCGGCTGGCCGTTCTCCAGCAGGTCCCTGATCTCGTCGCCCGACAGGGTCTCGTACTCCAGCAGGGCCTGGGACAGCTTCTCGTGGTCGCCCGCCTTCTCCGTCAGGATGCGGCGCGCCTCTTCCCAGCCTTCGGTGACGATGCGGCGGACCTCTTCGTCGATGATGCGGGCCGTCTCTTCCGAGACGTTCTGGCTGCGCGACACCGAGTGGCCCAGGAAGACCTCCTCCTGGTTCTCGCCATAAGCCACCGTGCCCAGCTTCTCGGAGAAGCCCCAGCGCGTGACCATGGCCCGCGCCAGCTTGGTCGCCTGTTCGATGTCCGAGCTGGCGCCCGAGGTGATGCTCTCAGGCCCGAAGATCAGCTCCTCGGCGACGCGGCCGCCCGCCATGATGGCGATGCGGTCGATCATCTGCTGGAACTTCATCGAATAGCGGTCGCCTTCCGGCAGCTGCATCACCATGCCCAGAGCCCGGCCGCGCGGGACGATGGTCGCCTTGTGCACCGGGTCGGCCATCTTGACGTTGATGGCGACGATGGCGTGACCGGCCTCGTGATAGGCGGTCAGGCGGCGCTCTTCCTCGTTCATGGCCATGGACTTCCGTTCGGAGCCCATCATGACCTTGTCCTTGGCGTCCTCGAAGTCGCGATGCGTGACCATGCGACGGTCCTTGCGGGCCGCCATCAGGGCCGCCTCGTTGACCAGGTTGGCCAGGTCCGCGCCCGAGAAGCCCGGCGTGCCGCGCGCCAGGGTCTTGACGTTGACGTCGGCGGCCAGCGGCACGTCCTTCATGTGGACGCGCAGGATGCGCTCGCGGCCCGAGACGTCGGGGTTCGGCACCACGACCTGACGGTCGAAGCGGCCGGGACGCAGCAGGGCCGGGTCCAGCACGTCGGGACGGTTGGTCGCGGCGATCAGGATGATGTTCTCGGACGCCTCAAAGCCGTCCATCTCGACCAGCAGCTGGTTCAGCGTCTGCTCGCGCTCGTCGTTGCCGCCGCCCAGGCCCGCGCCACGGTGACGACCGACGGCGTCGATTTCATCGATGAAGATGATGCACGGCGCATTTTTCTTCGCTTGCTCGAACATGTCGCGGACACGGCTGGCGCCGACGCCGACGAACATCTCGACGAAGTCCGAACCCGAGATCGAGAAGAAGGGCACGCCCGCCTCGCCCGCCACCGCGCGCGCCAGCAGGGTCTTACCCGTACCCGGAGGGCCGACCAGCAGGGCGCCCTTGGGAATCTTGCCGCCCAGACGCTGGAACTTGGCCGGGTCCTTCAGGAAGTCGACGACCTCCTGCAACTCGTCCTTGGCCTCGTCCACGCCGGCGACGTCGTCGAAGGTCTTGCGGCCCTTGTGCTCGGTCAGCAGCTTGGCCTTGGACTTGCCGAAGCCCATGGCGCCCTTCGCCCCGCCCTGCATCCGGTTCATGATGAACAGCCAGAAGCCGATGATCAGCGCCACCGGCAGCAGCAGGCCCAGCAGGCCCGACCACCACGGCTGACGCGTGCTCTTGGTTTCGACCTCGACGCCGGACTTGCGAATCTGCTCGACCAGCTCGGCGTTGGGCACCGGCGTCACGGCGGTGAATTTGCTGTCGTTCTTGAAGACGCCGGTGATCGTCTCGCCGCGCGCGACGATCGACTTGATCTCCTGACGCTCCACGGCGGTCATCAGCTGGGAATAGGTGATGGGCTCGGGACGGCCGGCGGCCGCCGCGCCCTTGGCGCCGGGCATGGCGGGCGCGCCGCCGTTCTGGCTGATCGCGGCGTAGACCGTCACCAGTCCCAGAAGGATGACGCCCCAGATGGCGAAATTGCGCAGGTTCATTCGGTCCTCGGTTCCTCGACGGGGCCGCGCTCGGCCCGTCGATCAGCAGTCTTCGTCTGAAAATAGGTCAGACGGCGGCGTTTCGCCATGAAGGGTTTGAAAGAGTCCGTCTTCCTGCGTCGTTTCGCCCCCGAAACCCGCCAGGGCGAGCGCCAAACGACGCCCGCCCAGCGCCCGGACATCCGCCGCACGCCAGGCCAGGACAGGGCGCCCTTCGCCCTCGATGAGCACAGGCGCGGCGGCCCGCGCGGCGGGCGGAAGCGGCGCCAGAGCCGCGCGGTCCCGCTCCGACAACTGCGCCAGCCGTCCAGCCGCCGCTGCGACACGCAGACCCGGCTGTTCAGTCTTGATCTCGAAACGCCCGTCCCAGACGGCCGGCCACCCCGGCGTCAGGGCCAGAGAGGCAGGCGGACGGCGCTTCCACTCACCCGGTTCGCGCATCGCCTGAACGCGCGCTCCTGACGCCTCGACGCGAGCGCCGCACAGGACGGCGGTGAAATCCGCTCCGGACGCCAGCCGCGCCCGAAGCGCCGTCAGCCGGTCGCCTCTCGGGGGCGTCGCGCCGCCGCCCGCGCACAGTAACACGGCGGCCAGCGTCGATGCCGACAGGTCGCGCGACAGAAGCAGAACCCCGGCCCAAGCCTGATCGCCCGGGTCATACGCCGCGCCCGCATCGGCCGCCGACGCCGAGCGCTCGACAGGGCTTTCACCCTGCGCCAGCGCCGCGCGCGCCCTGCCTCGTCCGAAACGCAGGTCGGCGTTGGCGGGATCTTCCAGCCATATCAGGCCGCGCGCGCGCAGATGGTCCCGCAGCGCCTCGCGCCGCTCCTCCAGCACCGGGCGCAGCAGCATCTGTCCGCGCCCCTCGGGCCAGGCCGGCGACGGCGACCAGTCGCGCACACGGCCCAGAGTGGCGCCGTCCGCCCGCATCCAGTCGCCCTCGGCGACGTCATCGGCGGTGTGGCCGGTCAGGATGACGCGCGCGCCGGCCTCCCTCGCCGCCTCGGCCAGCAGGGCGTGGCGCGCCGCCCGCGCCCGCGCCGGAACGCCCGGCCCGCCGCGCGCGCCCTCCCACACAAGCCCCCGCCAGTCAGCGCCCGCCGCGCGCGCGGCTTCGGCGGCGAAACGGGTCCAGTCCGCGCTGTCAGGGTTGAGATTGTGATCGACCGTCAGGGCCAGCAGGCGCCGCCCCCTCGCCTTGGCCCATTCGGCAGAGAGGTCCAGCAGGGCCAGGGAGTCGCCTCCGCCCGACAGAGCCAGGGCGACCGGCTCAGGTCCGGCATGGTTCAGGCGCGCGTCCAGCCGGGTGAAGACCCGGCCGGCCAGGTCGCTCATCAGTTGCAGCTGGCGCGCGTCCGCAGCTGGGTCGCGCGGGTCTTCTGCGCCGCCGTGGCCGCCTCGGCGTAGCGGCGGCCGAACTCGGTCAGGGCGCCGCAGGCCTGGGTCGCGCGGTCGGTGGCGCGCAGGGCCTCGGCCAGCTTCAGCGTCGTCTCGGGCGCCCACGGCGTGCGCGGCCAGCCGTTCAGGGCGGCGGCGTAGGCCTGGACCGCCGAGGCGTTGTCGCGCGCGGCGACGTGCAGATCGCCCAGACGGCTGTTGGCCTCGCGCGCCTGGGGCGTGTTCGGCCAGGTGACGATGACGGTCTCCAGCGCGCGCCCGCCGCGCGCGGCGTCCTCGCCGGCCAGGCGCATGGCCGCCTGAAGATCCTGCGCCGCATCGCCGGTGGGCGAGTTGGCGACGATCGGCCCGTTCAGTTCGGCGGCTTCCTCGGCGGCCTTTTCGGCGCGCTCGACGCGGCCTTCAAGGTCGCGCAGGCGGCGGCTGAGCTGCGTATTCTCGCGCGTCGCCTCGTCCAGCTGGAAGGTCAGGCGTTCAGTGTCGGCGTTCATGCGCTGGAAGGTCTGCTCCACGTCACCCAGGCGGCGCTCCATGATGGAGACCTGCCCCTGCAGGGCGACGACCTCGGGATCCGGCTCGACCAGAACGGGCTGACCGGCGGCGTTGCGCTGGGTCAGGGCGCGCTCCAGGCGACGAACGTTGCGGTCCAGTTGGTCCAGGCGGCGCTTGTCCCACTGGACCGGCTCCATCGGCTGGACCTGGGCGATGACCGCGCCCCCGATCAGGGTCAGGCCGATCGCCGTCAGGACGGCGGGTTTGGTGAGGCGGAATGGCGTCTTCAGCATGGTCCTGTCGTCCCATCGATTTGCGGCGACGGCAAGGCCCCGATCAATGTCCGAGGCCCAGATAGATGATGGAGACGATGAACAGCGTCGCCGCGATCTCGCAGAAGATCAGCAAGGCGATCGTCCGCCACAGGGTCGAAAAGACCTTCAGGCTGTAGGCGCCCTTCAGCTGGGCGAACATGTGCGCCGGCACGATCATGACCGCGATCGTCCCGGCCGCCGCGCCCGCGCCCTTCAGCGTCGTGGCGACCAGCACCACCGCCATCAGCAACAGCGACATGAAGGTCAGGGAATAGAGGACGAAGACCCCGTGATCGTACAGGGTGAAGCCCCGCTTCCACAGGAACATCAGGGCCACAAACGGGATCGACAGCGGCACCAGCAGGAAGGCGAATTTGTAGATGGTCTGCTGCAGCTTGTAGAGCGCCAGGTCGGGGTTCTTCAGCTTCTTGGCGACCGTCTTCGTCAGGCCGTTGGTCTGGCCGTCCGTGCCGAGGCTGGCGGCGACGTCCGCCACCTGCGCCTGCCAGCTGCCGGACGTCAGGCCGTCCTTGCGGCCCTCGATCGCATCCTTCTGCAGACGCTCCAGCTTGGCCTTCTCACCGATCAGGGCCGCCTCGGCCCCGGCCAGGACGCCGGCCGCGACGCCTGCGCGGGCGCCGCTGTCCACCGGCGGGGGCGAGCCATCGGCAGGGCTGACGGCGGCCTCTGTCGCGGCGACCTCCTGTCTGGCGGCGGCGACCACCTGCTCCGCCTCGGCGATCGCCGTCTTCTGCGCCTCGATCTGCTGCGGCAGGGACGGCAGGGTCACCGCCTGATGCGGCATGAAGCTGAGGGCGAAGAACATGACGAAGAGGGTGAACAGGAACATCGCCAACGGGGAGACGTAGCGGGTCCGCCTGCCCTGCACCCATTCACGCGTCAGCCGCCCCGGATTCGTGATCAGCAGAGGCAGGGTGCGCCACAGCCGTCCATCGAAATGCATGACCCCGTGCAGCAGCTCTTCGCCCAGATGCAACAGGGTGCGGTGGACATGGGCCGCCTGGCCGCAGTTGGAGCAGAAATTGCCCGTGACCTCGGCCCCGCAGTCGGCGCAGGCGCCGTGAGGCTCGCCTGCACGGCCGCCCGGTTTCTCGATCGCCCCGGCGATGACGCCCGCCGTCACCGCTCCGCCTGCCGCTTCCAGATCCATGCCGTCCCTCCCGGATTCGCGGCGGACTTTGACGGCGGCAGGGCGCAAAGAAAAGAGGCGCCGGCTTGCGCCGACGCCTCCATCCGTCGCTTTTTCGCCGTACGGCTTAGCGCGGCGCGCCCGACACGATGGCGGTGTGGGCGTTGCGGTTCTGGGCCCAGGCCGACTCGTTCGAACCTTCCGCGATCGGACGTTCCTTGCCGAAGCTGATGGTGTCGATGCGGGCGGCGGGCACGCCGCGGCTGATCAGATAGGAGCGCACGGCCTCGGCGCGGCGGGCGCCCAGGGCCAGGTTGTATTCGCGCGTGCCGCGTTCGTCGGCGTTGCCTTCGATGCGGACCGTGACCTGCGGATAGCGGGCCAGCCAGGCGGCCTGGGCGTCCAGACGCGGCTGGGCCTCGGTGCGGACCGAATAGGAGTCGAGGTCGAAATAGACGCGGTCGCCGACGTTGACGACGAAGTCCTGCTCCGAGCCAGGCGCGGGAGCGCCGACGTTGCCGCCGCTGACGGGGCCGGTCGGGGCGGTCGGGTACTGCGGGCCGGCAGGCGGCGCCGGCTCGACCGGCACGGCCGGTTCGACCTTGGGCTTGGGAGCGCAGGCGGCCATCGCCGCCACGGCCGCGCCCACGGCGGCGAGCCTGAACATATGGGAGGTCTTCATAAGGTCGTCTCCTTGATTGGGGTCCGAGAACAGCGGCCTGAAGCTTGGCCTTACACGGCCTGCTAGCCCGTCGCGAAGGCCCGCGCCAGCAGCGATAACGCACAGTTTACGCAAACGGCTCCGCTGGTCGATGTCACGAAAACGTAACCGCGTTACGCCGGGCAGGAATCCGGCCCCTGGCCGATGCCCAGATTGACCGGCGGGGCGTCCAGCAGACCCGACCAGGCGGGGTCCGAACCGCGTCCGTCATAGCCCGCCTGAGACACGACGCGGCCCGACAGGTCCACCGTCCACAGCCGCGTGTCGCCGCCGGGGCTCTGACGCGCGAAGGCGATGTAGCGGCCGTTCGGCGCCCAGGACGGGCCTTCCTCGAAATAGGAGGACGACAGGATGCGCTCGCCCGTGCCGTCGGACTTCATCACGCCGATGTGGAAGCGGCCGCCCTGCTGCTTGGTGAAGGCGATCAGGTCGCCGCGCGGGCTCCAGGCCGGAGCGGTGTAGAGGCCGCCGCCGCGGCTGATCGGGCGCTGGCCCGAGCCGTCGGCCCGCATGGTGTAGAGGCGCGCCGAACCCGAACGGTCCGAGGTGAAGACGATCTGATTGCCGTCGGGGCTGAACGAGGGCGAGGTGTCGATGCCGGGGTCGGTCGTCAGACGCGACAACTGACGGCTGCGCAGGTTCATAACATAGACGTCGGTGTTGCCGCCCCGGATGATCGAGAAGGCCATCTTGGACCCGTCGTTCGAGAAACGCGGCGCCAGCACCTGGCCGTCGAACTCGCCCAGGCTTTCGCGGCGGCCGGTCGACAGATTGTAGAGGTATATGCGGCTGTAATCCTTGCCCAGCGCCACATAGGTCACTTCGTCAGGGTTCGAGGCCGAGAAGCGCGGCGACATGATCACCTCGTCGCCCTGGGTCAGGAAGACGGGGTTGTAGCCGTCCTGGTCGACGATGGTCAGGCGCGACAGCTTGTTCAGCTGAGTGCCGCTTTCAGAGACGAACAGCACGCGCGAATCGAAGAAGCCCGCCTCGCCGGTCAGGCGCTGATAGACGACGTCCGAAATCTTGTGGGCGATGCGGCGCCACTGCTCGGAGGTGGCGGTGAACTGGTAGGAGACCAGCTGGCACTGGCGATAGGGATCGTACAGGCGGAAGCCCACGTCGATCCGCCCGTCCGCGCGCGGCGTCACCCCGCCGTAAAGCACCGCCTGGGCGCCGATGGAGGTCCACTGCGGGAAGTTCGGCGCATTGGCCAGGGTCAGGCCGGTCTCGATGAAGCTGGCCGGGTTCAGCGGATCGAAGAAGCCCGAGCGCTTGAGGTTGCCGCTGATGACGCCCGAGATCTGCGACCCGTTCTGACCGGTGAAGGGCACGACCGCGATCTGAAGCGGGCGCAGCACGCCCTGGTCGATCTCGACCTCGACCGGACCCGACTGCTGCGGCGCGGCGGCAGGTTGCGTCTGGGCCGTCGCCGGGCCCGCCATGAGGACCGCGGCGGCCGAGGCGAGGAGAAGGTGCAGACGCATAGGGGGCTCCCTGAAGTTGGACGGCTCGTCGGTCCTTATCGCCAGACCGTATGACAAAAACCAGATTGCGAAAAACAAGCTTGCCCCGGAATGGGGCGACTTTCAGACTTTGGCGACGTCCCGCCCGCCTCATTCCGTCATCCTCCGGCGAGCGGAGCGAGACCGGGGGACCCAGCGGCGCCGAAGGCGATCTTCACAGCGGGCGCCGCGCAGGGCTCTTTCGCCCTGACGGGCGCCGCTGGGTCCCCCGGTCAGCGCCGCTTCGCGGCTTGCCGGAGGATGACGGCGTTCAAAACCCTACCGATTGGCGCAGGCGCGTTCGGTGTTGAAGGTCGGGCGATAGGCGCCGCCGGGGAAGCCCGCCGGAACATCGAAGGGCGCGGTCTGGCGAAGCGCCCGCAAGGCGCCGTCCGCCGCTGCGCGATAGACCGCGCTGGACTGAGGATTCACCAGGGTCGGCCCCCGAGTGATCCGCCCGTCGGCCGACAGGGTGAGATCGACCTGGATGCGGAGCTCGTTCGCACCGGGGATATCACAGGGCAGAAT
The DNA here is from genome assembly GCF_053616535.1 of Brevundimonas sp. NPDC055812. Taxonomy (NCBI): domain Bacteria; kingdom Pseudomonadati; phylum Pseudomonadota; class Alphaproteobacteria; order Caulobacterales; family Caulobacteraceae; genus Brevundimonas; species Brevundimonas sp. NPDC055812. The sequence goes on from NZ_JBSHDX010000001.1 coordinate 362,178, forward strand.
CCAGTTCGGATAGACCTGATTGAAGATCGCCGTGATCTGCGGCCCGGTGGCCTGAGACGCCTGTCCTGTCCCCTGCTGCCCCGTCGCCGGCCGGCCGCGGTTCTGGGTCGGGCGCGGCGGGCCGGCCAGGGCGTCGAGGTCCAGCCCCGGCGCCGGACGGGCGGGCGCCTTCTTTTCAGGCGGGGTCGGCGTCGGCCGGGGCGCCGGCGCCTTTTTCTCGGGCGGCGCAGGCGTGGGACGCGGCGTCGGCGCCTTCTTCTCCGGCGGCGCGGGGGTCGGTCGCGGCGTCGGGCGCGGTTGCGGCTGGGGCGTCGGCGGCGTGGGTTCCGGCTCGGGCGGAGTCGGCTCGGGCGGGGTCTCGACCGGGGCCGTCTCGCCGTCTTCCAGCGAAGGCTCCTCCTGCGGATTGTCGGCCGGAGCGGCGGCGATCTCGACGTCGGAGACGATCGAGACCGGCACCGAATTCACCAGCGGCTTCATCTCGTCCTTCGACGACCACGACACGAAGGCGAGCGCCACCACCCCCGCGTGCAGGGCGATGGAGCCGAGGATGGCGGGACTGGGGCGGCGCAAGGTCCGTCAGCCCTCCGTCGGCTCGTCGGCGGCGGTGTCGGTGATCAGGTTCAGCTTGGTGAAGCCCGAGGCGGACAGGCGCGCCATCACGCGCGCCACGGCCTGATAGGGGGCGCGGCCGTCTGCGCGGATGAAGATGGCCTTGTCGCGCGCGTTCTCGCCGCCCTCTTCGGCCACCCGCAGGGCCAGCTGCTCCCAGCGGACCTCGCTCTCGCCGATGAAGATGGCGCCGTTCTGGTCGATCGAGACCGTGACCGGCTTGTCGGTCGTCTCGACCGCGCTGGCCTCGGTCTTGGGCAGCTCGACCGGCACCCCGACCGTCAGCAGCGGCGCCGAGATCATGAAGATGATCAGCAGCACCAGCATGACGTCCACCAGCGGCGTGACGTTGATCTCGCTCAGCGGCCGCTTGCGCGCGCGGCGACGGCCACGACCGCCGCTGGAGCCTCCTGCACCACCCATGGCCATGGATCAGGCGCCCCGGCGCAGGTTCAGATCGGAAGACGGCGGCGGAGGCGGCGGCGGGGTCGCCGGCGCGCCCAGGCGTCGCGCGATGGCGGCCTGCAGGTCGTCGGCGAAGGCCTCCAGACGCCCAGTGAACTTGCCCGCCGACACCGAGAAAGCGTTGAAGGCGATATAGGCCGGGATGGCGGCCGCCAGACCGATGGCCGTGGCGAACAGGGCTTCGGCGATGGCCGGGGCCACGGTCGTCAGATTGGTGTTGCCCGCCGCCGCGATGCTGTCGAAGGCGTTCATGATGCCCCAGACCGTGCCGAACAGGCCGATGAAGGGCGAGGCGGTGGCGACCACCGACAGCACGCCCAGGCCGTTCTCGATCTTCTGGCTCTCACGGGCGATGACCGAATCCAGCGCCCGGTCGATACGGGCGATCAGCATGGAGCCTTGCGTATCCGTCATCGCGCCGCGCGCGCGGGCCTCGCGCCAGTCCTGCAGGGTCAGGACCAGCATGCGCGGCAAGGGGTCGGCGGGCTGGGGCCCGGCCTGGGCGGCGACCTCCTCCAGGGAGCGGCCGCTCTCGACCTGCTTTTCGAACTCGGTCGCGCGAGCGTTCATGCGCGAGAAGCGCACCGCCTTGTCGATGATGATGGTCCAGGACCAGACCGAGGCCGCGGCCAGGCCGATCATCACCGTCTTGACCACCCAATCGGCGGTCATGAACAGCTCGATGGGATTCAGCAGGGAGGCGTCGACGGGCGGAGTCATGCGTGGTCCTTGGCGAAGAGTCCGTTTATTCCGCCAGTTGCACCGGGCGGTCGTGGCGGTTTCATGGCGGCGGGTCTAACGGGCGTCGCGGCCCGCGTCATCAGCCTTGAGGCTGACAACCTCGTTATTGCGAGACTTCGCCGGACAGCCAAGGCGTCACCAGTTCGACCAGCCGCCTCGTCGGGCGGCGCGGACGCCCGTCCAGATGGATGCAGACGGCGGTGACATCGGCCCGACACAGCACCTCGCCGCCGCGCTCGACCGTCTGGCGGATGATCAGGCGCGGCCCCTTGATCGCCTCATAGCGGGTGCGCACCACCAGGGCGTCGTCGATCCGCGCGGGCTTCAGGTATTTGATCGCCAGGTCCGACACCACGAAGGCCAGCGGCTCATCCTGCTCCAGCAGGTCGACGTGTCCGACGCCGGCCAGACGCAGGAAGTCCGATCGTCCCCGCTCGAAGTAGCGGACATAGTTGGCGTGATAGACGAGGCCGGTGAAGTCCGTGTCCTCATAATAGACCCTCACGGGCAACAGGTGATCGCAGCCGTCGAAGCGGCCGGCGCTGGGTTGGTCGGTCATGGTTCAGCTCTTGCCGGAGACGGCGGCGGGCGCGGGGGCGTCGAAGCCCGGACAATAACGCGATTTGAGCGTCGCGAACTCGCCCTTCAGGGGGTCATGGCTCATCAGGATGCGATTGGGGCGCGAGACGAAGGCCACGGCCTCCCTGCTGCCCTTCAACCCCGCATAGCCGCAGGCCGCGCGGCCGCGTCCCGCCTCGACATGCCGCACCTCAGCCTGGGGCCCCATCTGCTCGCGCACCTGGGTCAGGGCGCGTTCGGCCGCCGTCGCCTGGCGCGGTCCGAAGCGCGCGCCCTGGGTCAGGGCGTAGAGGCTGAACCCGCCCAACACGAGGACCGCCACGCCGAGCACGGCGATCATTCGCTCCATCCTGCGGGGATGCGCCAAGGGCGGCCTCCTTACTCGGACAGGAAGAATGACCGGCTTCGCCGGGCAGGTGAAGCCTTTTTTGCGAAAGAGTCGCGGTTCTCCCTCGCCTCTTCGGTCAGGCGGACGGGGGTTGTTCAGTCCGAACCGATAACGGCCTAGTCCCGATCGTAGAGGCGCAGCACCGCCAGGGCGCCGATGGTGGTCAGCACGCCCAGCGCAAACGCGCCGACCAGCGAACCCGTGGCCGCCGCGGTCGACACCGTGACAGGCCGCTTGGCGTACCACTGGACGATCTCGCCGGCGTGGGCGTGGTCGATGCCCTCGTCATAAGCGTCGTCCAGATAGGTGTCGTCGGCGGCGGCCATCGGCGTCTCCAATTCTTGCCTGCGCATAATCCCCGGCGCGTTCGGGCGGTTCCCCCTCTCGTGACAGAGGAAGCGGCATCCAGTAAAGGGCGCCCTCCAGCATATTTGACTTCGGGCGAGCGACTCCATGGCCGGCCATTCCAAATTCAAGAACATCATGCACCGCAAGGGCCGCGCCGACGCGGTCCGCTCCAAGCTCTTTTCGCGCCTGTCACGGGAAATCACCGTGGCGGCCAAGTCGGGGATGCCCGACCCGGCGATGAACCCGCGCCTGCGTCTGGCGGTGAACAACGCCAAGGCCGAATCGATGCCGAAGGACAACATCGAGCGCGCCATCAAGAAGGCCTCCGGCGGCGAAGTCGATGCGATGGAGGAGATCCGCTATGAGGGCCGCGGCCCCGGCGGCGTCCAGATCATCGTCGAAGTCCTGACCGACAACCGCAACCGCGCCGCCTCGGGCGTGCGCTCGGCCTTCGCCAAGAACGGCGGCGCCCTGGGCGAAAGCGGCTCGGTCACCTTCATGTGGGACCGGGTCGGCAAGATCGACTACCCGGCCGAGGCGGGCACCGAGGACGCCGTCATGGAGGCCGCGATCGAGGCGGGCGCCCAGGACGTCGAGAGCGATCTGGTCAAGCCCGACATCTATGAAGACGCGCCGGGCCACACCATCTGGACCGCCTTCGAGGACCTGAACGAGGTGGCCGAGGCCATGTCCAAGGTGCTGGGCGATCCCAAGTCGACCGCCATCGTGTGGAAGCCGCAGTCGGAGATCGACCTGACCGGCGACCCCGTCGGCGTCCTGTTCAAGCTGCTCGACGCGCTGGACGCCGAGGATGACGTGCAGCAGGTCTATTCCAACGAAAACGTCTCGGACGAGGACGCGGCCAAGTTCGCGGGCTGATCCGCACGCAATGATCCTGACCTCGACGCCCTTCCCCTGCGGGAGCGCGTCGAGGGATCAGGAACCGGACCCGAGTCCGGAGGCTTCTAGCAGCTCAAGCCTTGCTGCAAGGAGCCCGTGCTCATGGACATCACCCAACTGATCCTGGACGACCACGCCGAACAGCGAAGACTCTTCTCCCTGATCGAGGAGATCGACGCGAGCGACGTCGAGGCGCTGGAGGCGGTCTGGGGGCGGCTGTCGGCCTTTCTGGACGCCCACGCGGAAGCCGAGGAACGGCATTTCTATCCCGAACTGCTGAAGCTGGGCGAAGGCGCCAACGACGCCGAGGACGGCACGGTCGAGGGCGAGACCGAGGACGCCATCGAAGACCACAACAAGCTGCGCGACGCGGTCAAGGCGGTGGCGGCGCACAAGGCGGGCGAAAAGGCCTGGTTCGATGCGATCGGCGAGGCCAACGTCATCAACTCCAAGCACATGGGCGAGGAGGAGCGGCAGGGGCTGACCGACTTCCGCCTGAACGCCGATCTGCAGACGCGGCACGACCTGGGCGTGCGCTTCGCCGCCTTTCAGGCCCGCCACATCACCGGGGTGAAGCCGGTCAACAAGGACCCGGAAGGCTACGTCGAGAAACATGGCTGACGCCGCCTGGCTTGAGGGCGTCGTCCTGCCCATCGCCGGGGCGCTGATCGCCGGCGGGATGATCGGCTTCGAGCGCGAGTGGCGCGGACGGCCGGCGGGATTCCGCACCCACATCCTGGTCAGCCTGGCGTCCTGCCTGCTGATGCTGGCGGCCATGACCCAGGCCGACTGGGCCTTCCGCGCCCTGCCGGACGAGAACATCGTCACCGACCCGACCCGCATGGCCCACGGGGTGTTGACGGGGATCGGCTTCCTGTGCGCCGGCGTGATCTTCCGCACCGGCTTCTCCATCCACGGCCTGACGACGGCGGCCTCGCTGTGGATCACCTCGGCCATCGGCCTGCTGTTCGGGGCGGGGCTGTTCGCCCTGGGGACGGCGGGGACGGTGATCACCGGCCTGATCCTGGTCGCGCTGAGACTGGTCAGCGCGCGCCTGCCCGACCGCACCCTGACCGACGTCGAGGTGCGCTGGCGCCGGGACGCTCCCTCGCCCGAGGTCGAGGTCGAAGCCGCCCTGCGCGCCGTCGATCCGGCGCCCGCGCATGATCGTTTCGAACTGATCGACGACGGCGCCGTGGTGCGCCGCAGCTGGCGCGTCCGCGCCGAGGGCGAGGCGGCGCTGAAGACCCTGGCGGCGCGGCTGGCCGCCCTGCCCTCCGTCTGCGGCTACGTGCTGGACCCGCGCGACGACTGACGGCTTGCCGGGCGCCCCGGCGCGGTCCAACCTGAGCGGTCGTTGGGAGCGTTTGGACCATGGCGATCGACTGGGGCGTGACGCATTGGGGCGTCGAGGAGCTGAGCCTGATGGCGCCGGTGGCTTCGGCCATGGTCACGGGCGGGCTGATCGGCATCGAGCGGACCTATCACGGCCATCCGGCGGGATTCCGCACCCACATCCTGGTCTGCATGACCTCCTGCGTCCTGATGCTGGCGGCCATGCATCAGGCCAGCTGGGCCTTCGTCGCCCTGCCCGAGCAGCGGCTGGTGATCGACCCGACGCGGATGGCGCACGGCATACTGACCGGCATCGGCTTCCTGTGCGCCGGAGTGATCTTCCGCGAGCGCTTCTCGGTCCACGGCCTGACCACGGCGGCGTCGCTGTGGACCACCTCGGCCATCGGGGTGATGTTCGGCGTCGGGCTGTGGAAGCTGGGGCTGATCGCGGCGGGCGCGACCCTGCTGGTGCTGGCCATCCTGCGCTTTCTCGACGCACGCCTGCCCCATGTCGGCGTGATGGACGTCACCCTGCGCTGGACGCGCGGCGCGGCGCCGGCCGAGAAGGTCCTGCGCGCCCTTCTGGCCGAGAACGGCCTCAAGCCCACGCGCATCGGCCACGTCGTCAGCCCCGACGGCCAGATCCACGAACACCACGTCAAGGCGCGCGGCCCCATGCCGCTGAAGGTCGACGCCCTGTCCCACGCCCTGGGCGAACAGGCGGGGCTGGCGGGCTTTTCGGTGATGCCCAGAGATGACTGAAATGCACGATAAGGCTCCACCATGGCGCAAGTTCAAGCAGGACGCCCGGGCAGGGCTTTTCCTTCCCATGCTGGGCGGAATCTTCATCGGCAGCGTGAGCGGAATTTTGAATTTCGGTGAAGCAATCCTGACCCGTTCATTTCCTGAAGGCTTCTGGATAGGGACGCTGTTCACCATAATCGCTTTTACGATCAGTGGCCTGATGTGGCTGATACGCCGCGCGATAGCTCGCAATCTCAGATCCTGACTCGATCATTCTATAGACTGACCAAGCACCCGGTCATTGTTCGCTAACCCTCTTTGGGGCAAGAGGAACGGATGGCGAACGAAACGACTCGGATCCTAGGGCTGGACCCCGGCCTGCGCCGCACCGGCTGGGGCGTCATCGAAAGCGAAGGCAGCCGTCTGCGCTGGGTCGCGCACGGCGTCGTCGCGCCCAATGAGAAGGCGCCCTTCTCCGAGCGGCTGCTGCATCTGCTGGAGCAGGTGGGCGAGGTCTGCGCCGCCTATGGTTGCGACGAGGCGGCCATCGAAGAGGTCTTCGTCAACGTCAATCCGGCCTCGACGCTGAAGCTGGGCCATGCGCGGGCGGCCGTCATGCTGGCCCCGGCGCGGGCGGGCCTTTCCGTCGCCGAATACGCCCCGAGCCTGATCAAGAAGGCCGTGGTGGGGGCCGGTCAGGCCGACAAGAGCCAGATCGCCTTCATGGTCAAACGCCTGCTGCCCGCTTCGGGCGATGTGAAGGCCGACGCCGCCGATGCGCTGGCCGTGGCCGTCACCCACGCCCATCATCGCCGATTCAAGGCGGTCGCGGTGCGAGGCGCGGCATGATCGGCCGTCTGCGTGGAATTCTGGCCGAGGTCGGCGAGGCGGAATGCCTGATCGACTGCGGCGGGGTGGGCTATATCGCCACCTGCGGGGCGCGGACGCTGGGCCGTCTGCCCGCGCCGGGCGACGAGACCACCCTGTTCATTCACAGCCAGTGGAGCCAGGATCAGGGGCCGCGCCTCTATGGCTTCCTGACCCGCGACGAGCGCAAGGTCTTCACCCTGCTCCAGACCATTCAGGGGGTGGGACCGAAGGCGGCGCTGGGGGTGCTGGACATCCTGCCGCCTGCCGAACTGGCCGCCGCCGTTGCGCGCGAGGACAAGGCCGCCGTGGGCCGCGCCAACGGCGTGGGGCCCAAGCTGGCCCTGCGCATCGTCACCGAACTGAAGGGCAAGAGCCTGAGCGACGGCGTCTTCGCCCCGACCGCGCCAGGCGTCCACGCCGAAGCCGCCGTCATCGCCCCGCCGCCGCCCAGCGTCACGGGCGAGGCGGTCGCCGCCCTGCTGGGTCTGGGCATCGCCGAGGTCAACGCCCGCCGCGCCGTGGATCATGCGCTGACGAAGCTGGGCGAAGACGCCGAACTGCCGCTGGTCATCCGCACGGCCCTGCAGGAGCTGGGACGATGAGCGAGGTCGCTGCATGACCGACGACCGCATCATCTCGCCTGCGCCCGCGCCCGGCGAGCAGCACGACCGCGCCCTGCGGCCCCAGACCCTGTCCGAGTTCGTCGGCCAGTCGGCGGCCAAGGGCAATCTGAAGGTCTTCATCGACGCCGCCCGCGCGCGGTCCGAGGCGCTGGACCACGTCCTGCTGTTCGGCCCTCCGGGACTGGGCAAGACGACGCTGGCGCAGATCGTGGCGCGGGAACTGGGCGTGGGTTTCCGCGCCACCTCCGGCCCCATCCTGGCCAAGGCGGGCGACCTCGCGGCCATCCTGACCAACCTCGAACCGCGCGACGTCCTGTTCATCGACGAAATCCACCGCATGGCCCCGCAGGTGGAGGAAATCCTCTATCCGGCGATGGAGGATCATGTGCTGGACCTGATCATCGGCGAGGGGCCGTCGGCGCGCAGCGTGCGCATCGACCTGGCGCCCTTCACCCTGGTCGGGGCGACGACGCGGGCGGGCCTGCTGGCCACGCCGCTGCGCGATCGCTTCGGCATTCCCCTGCGGCTGGAGTTCTATACGCCCGAGGAGCTGACGGCGGTGATCCGCGGCGCGGCGCGCAAGATGGGCGCCGCCATCACCGAGGACGGGGCCATGGAGATCGCCCGCCGCGCGCGCGGCACCCCGCGCATCGCCGGGCGCCTGCTGCGGCGGGTGCGGGACTTCGCGGACGCGGAAGGAACCGCCATCGACCGGCTGGCGGCGGCGCGGGCGCTGGCGCGGCTGGAGGTGGACGAGGCCGGGCTGGACAGCCTGGATCGCCGCTTCCTCAAGGCCCTGATCGAGAACTACGGCGGCGGGCCGGTCGGCATGGACACCCTGGCCGCCGCCATCGCCGAGGCGCGCGACGCGGTCGAGGACGTGATCGAGCCCTATCTGCTGCAGCAGGGCTTCATCCAGCGCACGCCGCGCGGCCGCATGGCCTGCGCCCGGGCCTATGAACATCTGGGGCTGGAGACGCCGCAGGCGCCGCCCGCCGCCGCGCCGGACCTGTTCGGGAAGTAGAAGGCCCTACCCCGCCATCAGGGCCTCGACCTCGGCGCGATCGCCCAGCGACGGCTGCGCCCCCGGCCGGGTCGCCGCCAGCGCCCCGGCGGCGCAGGCGAAGTGAAGCGCGGCGTCCGGCTCCATGCCTTCCAGAAGGGCCACGGCGATCGCCCCGACGAAGGCGTCGCCCGCCCCCACCGCGTCCACAGCCGTGATGCGCGGCGGCGTGGCCCAGGCCATCGCCACCCCGCGCCGATACATGACCGCTCCGCGCGCGCCCTTGGTCACGACCACCAGCCCGCCGCCGACGTGCAGGGCGTCGCCGTAGAAGGCGGCCTCCGTCTCATTGACCACCAGCAGGTCGGCGCGGCGCAGCAGGGCCTCCGACACCGGCGCGGCGGGCGCCAGGTTGACGCAGACGAAGTCCGTCGCCCGGCCCACTGCCGCCTCCACCGTCTCGATCGGCAGCTCAAGCTGGGCGATCAGCGGCGTCTCGATCCGGGCGGGCAGTTGCTCCGGCGTGACGAAGTGGTTGGCGCCGGCGGCCACGGTGATCTGGTTCTCGCCGGTCGGATCGACCGTGATCAGGGCCACGCCGGTCGGGGCGGCGAGGTCCGTCTCCACCCCCGACAGGTCGACGCCGTGGGCCAGCATCAGGGCCACCGCCGCGCCCGACATCTCATCATCGCCGACCCGGCCGATCAGGCTGACCTCGGCGCCCAACCGACGCGCGGCCAGCGCCTGATTGGCGCCCTTGCCGCCGGGATGGCGCGACAGGGTCGCCCCCGTCACCGTCTCGCCCGGCGCAGGCAGGGACGGCGCCGCCGCCACCATATCCAGATTGATCGAGCCGACGACGGTGATCCTCATGCGCCTTCTCCCAGCCTCTGCGTGATCAGGGCGAAGATCCCGGCCGCGTCGGCCTTGGTCGCCCAGAAATGGTTCGCCCCGGCCGCATCGACGCGGAACTCGACCGCCGTGTGGCCTCGGGTCAGGTCGCTGTCCGTCTCCACCGCGATGCCGCACGGGGCCAACTCGAACAACTCCGGCTTCAGCAGCCAGGCCACGGTGCAGGGGTCGTGCAGCGGCCCTGCATCCCAGCCGACCACCTGCCGCTCCACCCGCTGGGAGAAGCGCAGCATGGCCGCCGCCGTGCGGGCCGAGGCCGTAGGCAAGGCTTCGATCGCCGCGATCCGTTCCTCGGTTGCCCGCACCTGATGGGTGGCGTCCAGCCCCATGACGATCATGCGGCAGCCTGAAGCGAAGACCTCGGCCGCAGCGTCCGGGTCGGCCCAGATGTTGAACTCGGCCGAGGCGGTGATGTTGCCGCCCTCGGACCGCGCCCCGCCCATGACCACGACCGGCCCCAGATGCGCCGCCAGCGCCGGTTCAGCCCGCATGGCCAGCGCCAGATTGGTCATCGGCCCCATGACGGCCAGCGCCACGGAACCCGCAGGCCGCGCCATCACCAGCCGCACGATGGCCTGCGCCGCCGCGCCCTCAGCCGCAGGCGCGGCGGGCTCGAACGGGATCAAGTCGCCCAGCCCCTCAGGCCCGTGGAACTCGCCCGCCCCGGCCGGGTCGCGGCGCAGGGGGCGGTCGGCGCCCGCAAACACCGGCACGTCCTCGCGCCCGGCGATCTGGCGCAGGATGCGGGCGTTGCGCGCGGTCCTTTCGGCGCTGACATTGCCCCCGACCGTGGTCACGGCCAGCAGGTCCAGGTCAGCAGAGGCGAAGGCGGTCAGCAGCCCCGTGGCGTCGTCCACGCCGGGGTCGCAATCAATGATCAGGCTCTGTTTCACCGATCCGGTGTGCCGGTTGGCAGGCCGTGAATCAATGCCCGGCGCGCCTTGCCTCCTTCCGCCGCGCGCCCATATGCTTCGTCACACACGCTGTTCCAGAAAGCCCCGCCGCCATGACCGACGCCGCCCCGCTCAAGCCGCTGAAGATCGAGTTTGTCTCCGACGTCATGTGCCCGTGGTGCGCCGTGGGGCTGGGCGGGCTCGAACAAGCTTTGGAGCGTCTGGAAGGCGAAGGGATCGCCGCCGACATCGCCTTCCAGCCGTTCGAGTTGAACCCCGACATCGCGCCCGAGGGCGAGAACATGGGCGAGCACCTAGCCCGCAAATACGGCTCCACCCCCGAACAGTCGGCCGCCAACCGCGCCGCCATCACCGCCCGCGCCGCCGAGGTCGGGGTCGAAATGAACTTCCGCGACGACAGCCGCATGTGGAACACCTTCGACGCCCACCGCCTGCTGCACTGGGCCGGTCTGACGGCGCCGGACAAGCAGGCGGCGCTGAAGCACGCCCTGTTCGGCGCCCACTTCACGCAGGGCCGCAACGTCTCGGACGCGGGCGTCCTGACCGAGGCGGCCGAGGCCGCCGGGCTGGACCGCGCCGAGGCCGCCGAGGTGCTGGCGTCCGGCCGCTATATGCAGGAGGTCCGCACCGCGCAGGCCCTGTGGCGCGCGCGGGGCATCACCTCGGTCCCCGCCGTGGTGGTGGAGGACAAATATCTGATCTCCGGCGGCCAGCCGACGCAGGTGTTCGTCGACGCCCTGCGCGAGATCGCGGGCAAGGCGTAGTTTCCTTCTCCCCTTGTGGGAGAAGGTAGACGGCGAAGCCGGACGGATGAGGGGTGTGAGCGCCCCGTTTTCCAATCAGCCCGAGGGAGAGAAGGCGCTTCATGTCGCGCCGACACCCCTCATCCGGCCCTCACGGGCCACCTTCTCCCACAAGGGGAGAAGGATCGGGAAAAACAGAGTCCAATTCGTCTGAATCGTCTGAAATCGCCCCCTCTCCTTCCGGCGGGAGACGGGCGCTGAGGGCGTTGATGCGGGCCTCGACAGCGCGGCGGCCGAGCAGATCGTCGGGGGCCAGACGGGCGGCGTCGCGGGCGACGGCGGCGACCGCCTTCATGTCGGCTTCCAGCGTGTCGAGCGGATCGGGCCGGGGCGCCGGGCTGGGCGCGGGCGGCGGGCTTTCCGGCTCGGCGGCGGCCAGCAGGGCCGGATCGGTCAGCGCCCGCCAGGTGCGCAGCCACGACGCCGCCTCGGCCGCCCGGCCGCGCCGCACCGCCCGGTTCAGCCGCATCAGGGCCTGAGCCGCCATCGCCGCCAGATCGGGGGCGTCCGCCGCCTCATCCTCAACCGGATCGTCCTCGTCGGGCCACAGATCCGGGTCGCCCGCGTCGCAGCGGCGCCAGCCCTCGCGCGCAGCGCGGGACCGCAGCGTCCCCAGCTTCAACCCATAGCGGTCGCAGACCGCCTCGGCCGTATCCCCGGCCAGATAGTCGCGCCGCGCCGCCGCCCAGACCGCCTCGGAGCGGACGCGATAGCCGTCCCGCGGCGCCGGGTCTTCGTAGTAGTGGCCGCGCCCCGCGTCAGCCGTCTCGGCCCGCTCGGCGGTCGAGGGCCGCACATGGTCGGGGATGTAGGTGGTGTCGCCGTACTCGTCCTGCTCCCACCGCCCGGAGGCGATGATGCGCGGCGCCTCCTCATGCCAAGCCTGCTCGGGCCAGTCCTTCTCCCGCCCGCCCGAAGCCTGATCGTCCATCGCGCCGCCTCCTGCCTGAAAGGCGGAGGATGGAGGACGGGTGCGTCAGGATCGGACGGGTGATCGCGGAGAAACAGGCTTGTCAGAGGGCTTGAAGGGTCCTCGACGGAGAAATCGCCATAGTCTTGACACCCACTGTAGCGCTTCCCATTTCAGGACTGGTCCGAAGCGAGTTCCTGCCGAGGCCCCTTGTCACCTTCGATTGCGTCGCTTGTCGCGTGCGAGAGCACTGTGGCGGGAGGCGCGAACGTCGTCACGGATACCTCGTCGCCCCGCGCGTCAGGTTCCGGGTCGATCTGCAACGGAGGATGCGAGATGCTTGGAAGCTTAAATCAGAGCCGAGCCATCTGCTTAGACGACCAGGGCGCGCGAAACGGGTCCGCGATTCGCGCTAGGATTGAATTACGTTCACGATTTGTTCTTAGCGAGCGAGTCGGGGGGTGGTTGAAATCTGCGATGGCAATCCCCATCCTCTTGGGGATCACGGTGACGCTGGGTCTCCAAATCGATTTCCGATTGGACCTCGCGAGCTGTAACATCGGGAAGGCGTCGCTTGTCGCGTGCGAGAGCACTGTGGCGGGAGGCGCGAACGTCGTCACGGATACCTCGTCGCCCCGCGCGTCAGGTTCCGGGTCGATCTGCAACCCAGCGAGCCCCTAAGGTGCTATCTGAGCCTTAGGGGGGAGTGCAATGGGCGGTCGACGGCTACCAAATTCACTGAGTGAGGCTTCACTTAAGGCTGTCTGGAATGACAGTCGGGACAGTCGCGTCTCTAGAGCGGGCGCACCTGGCGTTGATGGTGTCTCGGCCTCAGATTTTTCTAGGCGATTGGCACCAAATCTCCATCAAACAAGAGAGGCTCTGCGAAAGGGGCACTTCTCGTTCAGCCCTCTCCGAGTTTGCACTGTCCCCAAGAAGAACGGGGCAAAGAGGATCATTGCGGTCCCCACGATTCGTGATCGTCTCGTTCAGCGAGCGATCTGCCTTCACCTTGAGAATGACAAACGCTTCCCCAAAACGCCTTCAGTTGCCTATGGGTTCGTAAAAGGTCGATCGCTTGCGGACGCGCATCGCAAGGCTCTAGAATATAGAAGATTATCGCCTTGGGTGCTTCAAACGGACATTGTCAGCTTTTTCGATCAGATTGATCGGGCCGATGTTCTGAACGCAATAAAAAGAAGCGTAAGATCTAAAATAATCGCTGATCTTATTGTCAAAACGGCCAACACTGAACTCGACTACTCTGATCCTTTGACGAGCATTTTGACGAAAAGCGCTGGGATCAAAAAAGGTCGAGGGCTCCGGCAGGGTATGCCCTTATCTCCGGTGCTCTCAAATGTGGTTATGAGGGATGTTGACCAAGGCATTGATAGGGCAAAACTCAAAGCCATAAGGTATGCAGATGACATCGCTGTTTTCTGCGATTCTCAGGAAGAGTGCGAAGCTGCATTGGAACTGATCAAAGGCTTGCTTAAACCTTTGGGCTTGAAAATTCCGCCTCTCGATAACTCAGGAAAAACGACAATCACTCCAGCACGGAAGGCGTGCGAGGTGCTCGGAGTTGAGCTTCGCTTCGTCGGAGAGCGTTATGAGATGTATGCGCCTCGAACTCGACTGAGCGCCATAGAAGCAAATTTCGACGAAATCGCTACCGCTGAATATTGCATTGAGAACAAGCTAAATCTGGCCCGCATGCTTGCGCATTTTGATGCGGTAGCGCGAGGTCACAAACATTCTGTCGAAGGTCTAGGTAATGCTGACGATTTTCGAGCGCGGGTCGATGCTCTGCATCGAAAAGCAGTCGCCAACCTGCTCAAATCACTGGTGGGAGAAAAGGCATTTGCCGAACTCACCGATCAAAAATTGGCAGTCCTAGGTGTAAACGCTTTTCCTTGAACTGCTGAGCACTGGCTTCCGGGTCGATGGAGGACTTCATTGTCAGCGCCCCTACGCGAGCATCGGACGCGAAGTTAGCTTGAAGCCGCCTCGCGTCCATAGTCCTACTTTCGGCGTGACCGGGGCGCTGGCTACACCTTCACCTCAATCTCCCCGCCCCCGGCCCTGAACTTGGCGCTCATCTCGGCCATGCCCGCCTCGGCGTCCGTCAGGCTGGCGCCCGCGTCGTTCTGGGCCTTGGCGGCGTCGCGGATGTCCTGGCTGATCTTCATGCTGCAGAACTTGGGGCCGCACATGGAGCAGAAGTGGGCGGTCTTGTGGGCCTCCTTCGGCAGGGTCTCGTCGTGGAATTTGCGGGCGGTCTCGGGGTCCAGGGAGAGGTTGAACTGGTCCTCCCAGCGGAACTCGAAGCGGGCTCTGGAGAGGGCGTCGTCGTGGGCGCGGGCGCCGGGGTGGCCCTTGGCCAGGTCGGCGGCGTGGGCGGCGATCTTGTAGGTGATGACGCCGTCCTTGACGTCCTGACGGTCGGGCAGGCCCAGATGCTCCTTGGGCGTGACGTAGCAGAGCATGGCCGTGCCGAACCAGCCGATCATGGCCGCGCCGATGGCCGAGGTGATGTGGTCATAGCCGGGGGCGATGTCGGTGGTCAGCGGCCCGAGCGTATAGAAGGGCGCCTCGTGGCAGTGCTTGAGCTGCTCGTCCATGTTGGCCTTGATCTTGTGCATCGGCACGTGGCCGGGGCCTTCGATCATGACCTGGCAGCCCTTGGCCCAGGCGATCCTGGTCAGTTCGCCGAGGGTGCGCAGTTCGGCGAACTGGGCCTCGTCGTTGGCGTCGGCGATCGAGCCGGGGCGCAGGCCGTCGCCGAGCGAGAAGCTGACATCATAGGCGCGCATGATGTCGCAGATGTCCTCGAAATGCTCGTAGAGGAAGCTCTCCTTGTGGTGAGACAGGCACCACTTGGCCATGATGGAGCCGCCGCGCGAGACGATGCCCGTCACCCGCTTGGCCGTCATCGGCACGAAGGGCAGGCGCACGCCTGCGTGGATGGTGAAGTAGTCCACGCCCTGTTCCGCCTGTTCGATCAGGGTGTCGCGGAACACCTCCCAGGTCAGGTCCTCGGCGACGCCGTTCACCTTCTCCAGCGCCTGATAGATGGGCACGGTGCCGATGGGGACGGACGAGTTGCGGATGATCCAGTCGCGGATGTTGTGGATGTTGCGGCCCGTCGACAGGTCCATGACGTTGTCGGCGCCCCAGCGGGTGGCCCAGACCAGCTTGTCGACCTCGTCATCGACGCTGGAGAGGACGGCGGAGTTGCCGATGTTGGCGTTGATCTTCACCAGGAAGTTGCGGCCGATGATCATCGGCTCGACTTCGGGGTGGTTGATGTTGTGCGGGATAATGGCGCGGCCGCGCGCGATTTCCTGACGCACGAACTCGGGCGTGACGAAGTCGGGGATGGCGGCGCCGAAGTCTTCGCCGTCGCGGATGCAGGGGGCGGTCTGTTCGCGGCGCAGGTTCTCGCGGATGGCGACGTATTCCATCTCGGGCGTGATGATCCCGGCCTTGGCGTATTCGTACTGGGTGACGGGGCGACCCTCGACGCCCTTGAACACGCGGTGGTTGGAGACGTCGAAGCGGGGGGCGAGGTGGCGGCCAGCGGCGTGGCCGTTGTCCTCGGGCTTGACCTCGCGCGGGTTCAGGACGGGTGCGATGTCGCCACGATCCAGTTGCCACGACGACTTCACGCGCGGCAGGCCCTTCTTGATGTCGATGGTGACGGACGGGTCGGTGTAGGGGCCGGAGCTGTCATACATCGTCACCGGCGGCTCGTTGGCGCTGGGGTGGACGGCGACCTCGCGGAAGGGGACGCGGATGTCGGGGAAGAGCTCGCCCGCGACATAGACCTTCTGGCTGCCCGCGCGGGGGCCGGTGGGGATGGTGCCGTGCTCGGCAGCGACCTGCTTGCGGGCGTCGGCCAGGGCGACATCGACCTGCGGCTCGTGCGGTTGTTCGTTGGAAACGTGGATATTCATTTGGCGGCCTCCTGCGAGAAGAGGTCCGCCGGCGCGGTTTGAGCGCCCTCTACGCCGGACTTCGGGCGTCGAAAGCGGTGAACTCGTCCCTTCGCCGGCATGACCCGGATCAGGTTCGACGGGTCAGAGGAGAAACCTCAATCTCAGCCGCTCGATTGCGACCCCCCGGAGAACGCGACAAGCCTAGCCCGTTTGCGGGGCGGGTCAAGCGAAGCGATGTGGGGAAGAGAGGGGGCGGCCCGGCTTCTCAGTCGGGGGGGCGTTAAGGCCGGGCCGCCGCAGACTTCGTCGGGGTTGGGGGGGCGTCCGACGTGTCCGATTGCACAATCCCCGGCCGCGCGGTTGGTTCCGCCCGTTTCAGCGTGTTAACGCTCTTTGTCGAACAATAATCATTTTTCCCTCTGCGCCTGTTTTACTTGGGGTCGCAGGGGTTCAGCAGGACAGTAGAAGCATGGCGCGCGTTCTGGGCGTTCTGGGCGGCATGGGGCCGGCGGCGACGACAGCCTTTCTGGCGCGGGTGCAGGCCCTGACCCCGGCGACGGGCGACGAGGACCACATCCGCATCATCGCCGACATCAACCCCCAGGTGCCCAATCGCCATACTCAGCCCGAGGCGGCGGGCCGGACGCTGGGCCAGATGGCGCGGGCGCTGAAGACGGCGGGCGCGCAGGTGCTGGCCATGCCGTGCAACACGGCCCACGCCCATGCCGACGCCATCCGCGCGGCGGGCCTGCCCTTCATCGACATGATCGCCGAGACCGCGAAGGCGGCGGGCGCGACCGGAGCGCGACGGGTCGGGGTGCTGGCCACGCCGGGCGCCTCGCGCCTCTACGCCGAGGCCCTGGCCGCCCAGGGGCTGGAGAGGGTCGCCCCCTCCCCGGCCGAGGGCGAGCGCTTCATGCAGGTGGTGTTCGGGGTCAAGGCCGGCGACGTCGGCGCAGACCAGCGCGCAGCCATGCGCGACCTGGCGAAGGCGCTGATCGCGGCGGGGGCCGAGGCGGTGATCGGCGGCTGCACCGAGGTGCCGCTGCTGCTGGATCAGGGCGATGTCGAGGCGCCGCTGATCGACTCGGCCGAAGTGCTGGCGCAGGCGTGCGTCGCGGCGTGTCGCTGAGAGGATCAGAGACCTAGTCCTCCGCCTTCCTGCCCATCAGGGGCGACAACAGGCTGTTGACCTCGTCCATCTGGCCGTGGCCGACGGCGGCGCGTTTCTCCAGGGCGGCGGCGCGCACCGCCAGGGCGCGAGCCTTCTCGGCGCGGGGATCGTGCTCCGGCGCCGAGGCCAGGGTCGGCAGACGCGCCTGCAACTCCGCCAGAAGGTCGTCGAAGCGCGCCTGGTTCATGGTCTCGCCCTGCTCGAACAGGGCGATGGCTTCCTCGAGGGCGGCTTCGAAGGCGGCTTGATCGGGCATGGACTCATCCTCTTATGCTTACGCTTATCAATGAGCGGGGCCGGGCGCCGGTTCCGCCTTGGCCGTCGATCACGCAGGGTTTACGAGACCGCCATGCGCCCTCTTTTCGTCTCCGCCGCCCTGATGGTCCTGCTGACCGCCTGCACCGCCTCGCAGGAGGCGACGCCGGAGCGGACCGAGGCCGCAGGCGCCGTCTGCGACGTGCCGGACGACCTGCGCCCCGCCCGCCCCTATCGCATCCCGCAGGGCGAGGCAGCGCCGGACGTGCCGGTCGCCTTCAACATGCTGGCGGTCAGCTGGTCGCCTCAGGCGTGCCGCAGCGGCAAGGACTATCCCGACGAACGCTATCAGTGCGCCGGCAACCAGTTCGGCCTGACCCTGCACGGGCTGTGGCCCAACGGCGCCGACAACAGGCACCCGCGCTACTGCGCCGCGCCCGGTCCGGCCATTCCGGTCGAGACGGTGCGGCGGCATTTCTGCATGACGCCCTCGCCCAGCCTGCAGCAGCACGAGTGGGCCGCGCACGGGACCTGCGGCTGGGACAGCCCCGAGGCCTATTTCGCCCAGGCGGCGAGGATGTGGGACGGACTGAACAAGCCGGACCTGGAAGTCATCCCGGCCCAGCGCCTGACCGCCGGCGCGATCCGCGACGCCTTCGTCGCCGCCAATCCCGGCTTCCCGCGCGACGGGGTCTTCATCGCCACCACGGACGGCTGGTTTCGCGAGGCGCGGCTCTGCTATTCCAAGGACTATCGGCCGATGCGCTGCCCGCGCGGCCTGGGCGCGCCGGATCGCGAGCGGCTGAAGCTGGCCCCCAGAGGCGTCCAGACCGGCGCCCAGACCGGCCTCCGGCAAGGCGCGCAAACGGGCGGTTAACCAAAGCAGGGTCAGGCTGCGGCTTGCTGTTTCGCTCGAGGCCGTCATGTCGACCATGCTGACCCAGTCCCGCCGTCGTTCCAGCGACCATTTCCAGCCCGAGGACATGGAGCCGCAGGAGCAGCGCCGCCTGCGCGGCCTGCTGGAGCAGATCGACTACGCCGCCTATGTCGCCAACCGCGAACTGATCGGCCACGCCCTGGCCCAGGTCGACGTCGCCGCCTTTCAGAAACTGGCGGTGCTGACGGCCCAGGCGCGGGCGCGCTGGGGCGCCGAGGCCATCCGCCTGGCCGAATCCGGCGCGCCGGCCACCCCCGATCAGGTCGCCCGCCTGACCGCCGCCCGCACCGCCTATGACGAACTGAGCGAGGCCTTCGACGCCCTGCGCCGGATGGTGGAGCGGGGCTATCTGCCGCTGAAATAGCCAAGAAGGCCGACCCGATGCGCGCGATCATCCTGCTCGCCCTGCCCCTGCTGCTCGCCGGGGCGCCCGCCCAGGCGCAGGCGACGGATGGCTGGGATATGGCCCAGACCGACAAAGGGCCGAGCGCCAGCATCAGCTATGAAGGCGGACAAAGCCTCATCCTGCGCTGCTTCAACAACAGACTGGAGGCCCTGCTGGTCGGCTTTCCTGTCGAAGCCGCTCCCGGCCTGCGGCCCCTGACCTGGACGCAGAACGGCCAGGAGGAGCGTCAGACCTGGATCAACATCCCCGGACAGGCCGTCATGGCCGCCATCCGGCCGGGCCGCGTCGCCCGATTGTTCCACCAAGGCGGCGACCTGATCATTCATCCTTCATCCACGACCCCGGTCGAGCCGGGACGGCCCCGAGAGCGCCTCCGACTGCCTCTGCCTTCCGACAACAGCGCCATTGGCGCGGTCCGGGACGCTTGCGGGACAGACCCGGACTCAGCGCGTGACGGCCTGCTGGAGACCGAGCCTTCGTTCTCTCGTCCAGCCAGTCTGGGGGAGATTTGGGCCTCCGCTCCTGCGCCCGCCTATCCATCCCGAGCCATGCGACTGAGCCATGGGGAAGTCATCTATAGCTGCATCGTCGCCGCGCAGGGCGCTCTGGAAGACTGTTGCATCGAAACGGAAAATCCCGCGAATGCGGGCTTCGGAGCCGAAGCCCTTAAAGCCTTGCATAGAGCGCGCCTGCGGCTGGGACATGGCGTGGAGCCGGGGCGACTGACGGTCAGCCGCCTAGCCTTCTCCTTACGCTAGGGCTTCGTTTGTCGATCAGTCCAGTCGCTGGGGCCGGGTGACGATCGGGGCGTTGGGATCGGTCTGGGCCGGTCGGGCCTGGGTCGGCGGCGGGCCGTCGGCCTGGACCGGGACGTCGGGCTGAGACGCAGCGGGGGGCTGGGGCGCGCCGGGAGGCGTGACCACCACCACCGGCGCGGGCGTCGCGACGGCCGGGGCCTGAGCGGCGGGGGCCGGAGTCGCGGAGGTCGAGGTCGCGGAGGTCGGTGCCGGAACCGGAACCGGTCGGGATGGAGCGGGCGTCGGGCGCGCGGGCGCAGGCGACGCGGCTGCGGTTCGCGGCGAAGGCGCGCGCGCGACGGGCGCGGCGGCGGGCGTCTCGACGACGGTCGGGGCGGGTTGCGGCGTCGGCGCCGACGTTTCGACAGGGATCGCGGGGGTCTCGACCGCAGGTTCCGTCATGGCGGCAGGCGGCGGTGGCGCGGCGTCGTCCGCGCCCGAACGGGCCAGCAGCCACACCGCCACAGGAACCAGGACGGCGGCGGCCGCTGCGCCGGCGTAAAGCGGCCGGCGCGAGCGAGGCCTGGGCGCCAGGGAGGTCGCTGGGGAGGCCGCCATGGCGGCCGGCGGCGCGCCGACGGGCGCGGGCTCGGCCTGGACGAACGACGCCGAAGCGGCTTCCGCCACAGGCGCGGCCGTCGCGGCCGCGACGACAGGCGCGGACTGAGGCGCAGCGTCCGGCAGCGGCCGCGGCGTCAGGTCTGCGGCGGGCGCGGTGGCGGGGGCGGCCTGCGGCGCCGGCGGAGCGGCGGGTTGCGGAGCCGAAGCGGTCGGCGCGGGCTGGCGGCGCGGCACCATGGAGCCGCCGAAGACGCCGGAGGGACGACCCGCGGGCGCGGCCGGGCGAGCGGCGGCAGGCTGAGCCGCCTGCGGGCGCGGCTGCGCAGGCTGGGTCTGGGCGGGCCTGGCCTGCGACGGCTTCGGATGGGGCGGCATGGCGGTCAGGCGGGCCAGACCCTCGTCGCGCGGCAGCGGGCCGACGTGGAAGGCGGCCTGGGGCGGGCGGCCCCAGGTGATCTGGCCCCGGCGGAAGGGTTCGGGCTGCGTTTGCGGCGCCGGATTATCGGTCGTCTGGGGCTTGTCGTCGGCGTCGGACATTCGGTCTCCGGCGCTCAGGCGAGCGCGCATCAGGTCGAAAAGGCGTTAGAGGGCCACGACGGTGAGCGCCGAGTTCGGCGCTTTCGTGGCCTTCAGTTCTTCAGACGATAGCCCGTCTTGAAGATCCAGCCCACCACCGCCAGACAGGCGAAGAAGAAGCCCAGCGTGGCCAGAAGGCTGACCTGAACGCTGACGTCGCCCACGCCGTAGAAGGCCCAGCGGAAGCCCGAGATCAGATAGACCACCGGGTTGAACAGGGCGAGCGTGCGCCAGCCCTCGGGCAGCATCTCGATCGAATAGAAGGCGCCGCCCAGGAAGGTCAGGGGCGTGACGATCAGCATGGGAATGAACTGGAGCTGCTCGAAATTCTGCGCCCAAACCCCGATGATGAAGCCGAACAGGGCGAAGGTGGTCGAGATCAGGATGAGGAAGGCCAGCATCCAGAAGGGATGCAGGATCTCCAGCGGCACGAAGAAGGCCGCCGTGGCCAGGATGATCAGGCCCAGGATCGCCGACTTGGTCGCCGCCGCCCCGACATAGGCCAGGACGATCTCCAGCGGCGAGACGGGGGCGGACAGGATCTCGTAGATCGTCCCGGTGAACTTGGGGAAGTAGATGCCGAAGGAGGCGTTGAAGATCGACTGGGTGAACAGGCTGAGCATGATCAGCCCCGGCACGATGAAGGCGCCGTAGGGGACGCCGTCCACCTCGGTCATGCGGCTGCCGATGGCGCCGCCGAAGACGACGAAGTAGAGTGACGTCGTGATGACCGGCGTCACCAGCGACTGCCACAGCGTGCGCAAGGCCCGCGCCATCTCGAAGCGGTAGATGGCCCAGACGCCATATCCGTTGAAGCTCATCACGCGGCCTCCCGATCCTGATGGACCAGGCCGACGAAGATGTCCTCGAGCGAGCTCTGGCGGGTGCTGAGATCCTTGAAGCCGATGCCGAGGTCCGACAGGCGGCGCATCAGGGACGGGACGCCGGTGCGCTCGGCGTTGGAGTCGAAGACGTATTCGATCTCGCCGCCGTCATTCTTGAGCTCCAGCGGCCACTCGGCCAGTTCGGGCGGCAGGGCGGCCAGCGGCTCCTGCAGGTTCAGTGTCAGGGTCTTGCGGCCCAGCTTCTGCATCAGGTCGGCGGTCTTCTCGACCAGGATCAGCTCGCCCTTGAGGATGACGCCGACGCGGTCGGCCATCTCCTCGGCTTCCTCGATGTAGTGGGTGGTCAGGATGATGGTCACGCCGCGATCGCGCAGGCGGCGCACCAGGGCCCACATGTCGCGGCGCAGTTCGACGTCCACGCCCGCCGTAGGCTCGTCCAGGAAGAGGATTTCCGGTTCGTGGCTCAGGGCCTTGGCGATCATGACGCGGCGCTTCATCCCGCCCGACAGGGTCATGATCTTGGCGTCCTTCTTGTCCCACAAGGAAAGGTCGCGAAGGATCTGTTCGACATAGGCCGGGTTCGGCGCCTTGCCGAACAGGCCCCGGCTGAAGGCGACAGTGGCCCAGACGGTCTCGAAGGCGTCGGTCGTCAGCTCCTGCGGGACCAGGCCGATGCGGGTGCGGGCGGCGCGGTAGTCGGACTGAATGTCGTGACCGTCGGCGATGATGGTTCCGCTGGACGGGGTGACGATGCCGCAGACGATGGAGATCATCGTCGTCTTGCCCGCCCCGTTCGGACCCAGCAGGGCGAAGATCTCGCCCTTCTCGATCTCCAGATCGACGCGCTTCAGGGCCTGATGGCCGGACTTGTAGGTCTTGGTCAGACCTTCGATGGAAATGACGGCTGGCATGGAGCCCCTCCCGGCTTCGGGGATGGCAGATAGGCAGGGCGCCCCGCCCGCTCAAGGGGGAGGCCCCTTCTCGCGCGAAACGGCGTATGATGAAGGGCAATCGTTCAGGATGTCCGTCATGTCTGTTCGCCCCCTCTTCCTCGCCCTGCCCCTCGTCGCCGCACTCGGTCTGGCGGCCTGCGAGACCGAAAGCGTGCTGCCGGAAACGGACGGGTTCGGCGCCGCGCCCAACCTGCCGGCGCCGCAGCCGCAGCGAGTCCCCATGGTGAAGATCGCCCCCGCCGTCGGCTGGCCGGAAGGCCGGACGCCGATCCCAGCGGCGGGGCTGGCGGTGAACGCCTTTGCGACAGGGCTGGACCATCCGCGCTGGCTCTACGTCCTGCCCAACGGCGACGTGCTGGTCGCCGAGTCCCAGGCGCCCGCCAGGCCGAAGGAGAAGAAGGGGGGCCTGCGCGGCTGGATCGAGGGATTGGTGATGGCGCGCGCCGGGTCGGGCGAACGGCCCAGCGCCGACCGCATCAGCCTGCTGCGCGACGCCGACGGCGACGGGACGGCGGAGACGAAGACCGTCTTCCTGGGCGGCCTGACCTCGCCCTTCGGCATGGCCCTGGTCGGCGAGCGGCTGTACGTCGCCAACGCCGACGCCGTGGTCATGGTCCCCTATCAGACAGGCCAGACGCGCATCGACGCGGCGCCGGTCAAGGTCGCGGACCTGCCGGCCGGGCGCAATCACCACTGGACCAAGAGCCTGGTCGCCTCGGCCGACGGGACCAAGCTCTATGTCGGCGTCGGCTCCAACTCCAACATCGGCGAGAACGGGCTGGACGAGGAGGTCGACCGCGCCGCGATCCTGGAGATCGACGCGGCGACGGGCGCGCGGCGCGTCTTCGCCTCGGGGCTGAGAAACCCCGTCGGCCTGGCCTGGAACCCGCAGGACGGCCGCCTGTGGACCTCGGTCAATGAGCGCGACGCCCTGGGGAACGATCTGGTCCCCGACTATATGACCTCGGTCACGCCGGGCGCCTTCTACGGCTGGCCGTGGAGCTATTACGGCCAGAACGTCGACGAGCGGGTGCAGCCCGCCCGGCCCGACATGGTCGCCAGGGCGATCAAGCCCGACTACGCCCTGGGGCCGCACACGGCGTCGCTGGGCCTGACCTTCTATACGGGGGCGCTGCTGCCGCAGTGGCGAAACGGGGCGATCATCGGCCAGCACGGCTCGTGGAACCGCAATCCGCCGTCCGGCTACAAGGTCATCTTCGTGCCCTTCCGCGACGGGCGGCCGGACGGGCCGCCGCAGGACGTGCTGACCGGCTTCCGCAATGACAAGGGCGAGGCCATGGGGCGGCCGGTCGGGGTGGCGGTCGACGGGCGCGGCGCCCTGCTGGTCGCCGACGACGTGGGCGACGCGATCTGGCGCGTGGCGCCCGCCGCGCGCTGAGATGCGGCGGCGGCGTCATCAGTCATGACGACGTTCGTCTGATTTCCTCTGTAGACGACCCAGTGTGAACGCCGCCGTCATCCCAGCATCAGGTTGACGTTGCGTCGGCCTTCGACTTGACCTTACGTCATTGAAAAGCACGCGAAAGCTTGTCTTTTTTCAGAATGACCCAGCCTGCGTCCCCGCCGCCGGTTGACCCGCCGCCCCTCGCCGTCCATCACCGTGGCAAGGGCAAATCGGGAAGAGGCGGCGCACCCATGGGACTGGCGGCAAACATCCGGCGTGACATCAAGTTCGCGAGCGGGCTGTTCCGGCTTCTGAAGCGCATCAAGCCCATCACCCTCGACAGCGACGTGCTGGCCTGTGACGACATCGAGGAGGCGGTCGACAAGTTCGGCCCCAACATCGCCGTCGAGGACGAGACCCGCAAGCTGACCTATCGCGAGTTCGAGGCCCTGGCGAACCGCTACGCCAACTGGGCCAAGAGCCGCAACCTGAAGCGCAGCGACGTCATCGCCCTCGTGATGCACAACCGCGTGGAATACGTCGCGGCCTGGTTCGGCTTCTCCAAGGTCGGGGTGGCCACCGCCCTGATCAACAACAATCTGACCGGCGCGGCCCTGGCCCACTGCCTGACCATTTCGACCGCCTTCAACGTGGTGACGGACGAGGACTGCTGGCAGGCGGTCGAGGACGCGCGCGCCCTGGTCGACCGCAACCTAATGATCTGGGTCCACGGCCTGGGCGAGGAGAATGAGACCAATACGCGCCGCGACCTGGACAACGCCGTGCGCAGCGCCTCCTCGGTTCGGCCCGACCGTTCGCTGCGCCAGGGCATGACCAACCGCGACACGGCCCTCTACATCTACACCTCGGGCACGACGGGCCTGCCGAAGGCGGCGCGGATGCCGCATTCGCGGGTGCGGACCTATATGCGCGCCTTCGCCGGCGCCACGGCCTCGACGCCCAAGGACGTGCTGTTCAACGTCCTGCCGCTGTATCACTCGACCGGCGGTCTGGTCGGGGTCGGCTCGGTGCTGCTGAACGGCGGACGGATGGTGACGCGGCGACGTTTCTCGGCCACCCATTTCTGGCCGGACGTCAAGGCGACGGGCGCGACCCTGTTCGTCTATATCGGCGAGCTGTGCCGCTATCTGGTCAACAGCCCGGAACACCCGGACGAGAAGGGCCACAAGCTGCGGCTGGCCTTCGGCAACGGCCTGCGCCCCGACGTCTGGCCCGAGTTCCAGAGCCGCTTCGGCATCAAGGACATCCTTGAGTTCTACGGCTCGACCGAGGGCAACGTCTCCCTGTTCAACTTTGACGGCAAGGCGGGCGCCATCGGTCGGGTGCCGGGCTATCTGAAGTCGCAGATCAACATCCGTCTGATCGCGCTGGACCCCGAGACGGGCGAGCCCCTGCGCGGATCGAACGGTCTGTGCGTCCCGGTCTCCATCGGCGAGACCGGCGAGGCCATCGGCCAGATCGGCAGCGACATCCGCCACGACTTCTCGGGCTACGCCGACAAGAAGGCGTCGGAGAAGAAGATCCTGACCGACGTGTTCAAGAAGGGCGACCGCTGGTTCCGCACCGGCGACCTGATGCGCCAGGACCGCGAGGGCTACCTCTACTTCATGGACCGGCTGGGCGACACCTTCCGCTGGAAGGGCGAGAACGTCTCGACCGCCGAGGTCGAACAGCGCCTGTCCGAGGCGCCGGGCGTGCAGGAGGTCATCGCCTATGGCGTCGAGGTGCCGGGCCAGGAGGGCAAGGCGGGCATGGTCGGCCTGGTGCTGGACGGCAAGTTCGACGCCGCGAGCTTCGCCGCCTGGGCTGACGAGCAACTGCCGACCTACGCCCGACCGGTGTTCGTGCGGATGCTGAAGTCGGCCGACACCACCGGCACCTTCAAATACCGCAAGGTCGACCTAGTCGCCGACGGCTTCGACCCGGAGAAGGTCGACGGAGCCGTCTATGTGCGCGGCGGCAAGGCCGGCTATCAGAAGCTGACCGCCAAGGCGCGCGAGAACATCCTCAGCGGCGCGACGCGGCTTTAAATTTCTCCCTCCCCTTTATGGGGAGGGTGGCTGAGGCGAAGCCGAAGACGGGTGGGGGCGGCAGGTCTGGACAAGCGCCGAAGGCCGGAAGGACAACCAAGTCTGTGGAACCTTGCGCCCAGGATCACCAAGCCGTCCCCACCCGGTCGCTACGCGACCACCCTCCCCATGAAGGGGAGGGAGAAGGGTCTCTGTTCTTTTTGTCCCGAACCGGGATTCGCGAAACGCGCCCTTAAGCATTAACGGCGATAACGGCCTCCCGACCCTTTCGGCTCCAGGACGCCTGCTCGCCTCATGTTCCAGATCATCGGCATCGTCATGCTGTTCGCCATGGTGTTCGGCAGCTTCCTGCTGCACGGCGGCAAGATGGCGACGATCCTCTATTCGCTGCCCTATGAGCTGATGGCCATCTTCGGGGCGGGGATCGCGGCCTTCCTGATCTCCAACAGCCTGCCGGTCATCAAGGCCACCCTCGGCGGCCTGGGCAAGTGCTTCGCCGGGCCGAAGTGGAAGAAGCAGGACTACAAGGACCTGCTCAGCCTGCTGTTCCAGCTGACCAAGACGATGAAGTCCAAGGGCGTGATCGCCCTGGAGAACCACATCGAGAAGCCCGCCGAGAGCGCCATCTTCCAGAAGTATCCCAAGGTGCTGAAGGACCACTTCGCCACCGACTTCATCTGCGACACCCTGCGGATGATGACCATGAACCTCGAGGATCCGCACCAGATCGAGGACGCCATGGAGAAACAGCTGGAGAAGCACCACCACGAGGCCCTGGCCCCGGCCCACGCGCTGCAGACCCTGGCCGACGGCCTGCCGGCGCTCGGCATCGTCGCCGCCGTGCTGGGCATCATCAAGACCATGGGATCGATCACCGAGCCGCCGGAAATTCTGGGCAGCATGATCGGCGGCGCCCTGGTCGGCACCTTCCTGGGCGTCTTCCTGGCCTATGGGCTGGTGGGGCCGTTCGCCTCGCGCCTGAACGCCATCGTCGAGGAGGAAGGCGCCTACTACAAGATCATCCAGTCGGTGCTGGTGGCCCACCTGCACGGCAATGCGGCCCAGATCTCGGTCGAAATCGGACGCGGCGACATCCCCTCGACCGCCCAGCCGTCCTTCACCGAGATGGAAGAGGCCCTAGCCGCCGCGCCGATGGACGCCTGACGCCTTTCCGGCGTTTTCGGAACACGGAGCGTTCACGACGGTTCTCTCAGGATCACGGCCGCGTGCGCGGCCCTACGCCTGGAGCCGTCCCATGCCTGCGCGTCCCTCACCCCGCCCTTCCCGCCTCGGCCGTTGCGCGGCCACGCTCGGCGGCCTGTCGATTCTGACCCTCGTCGCCGCCTGCAACGAGCGGGCGCCCGAGCCGCCCGCTCCCGTGACGGACGCCGCGCCTGCAGCGGCCGCGCCGCCCGTCAGCCCCGTACCCGCGCCCGATTCGACCGGAACGGCGACCCCGCCGCCGGGAGAGGCCGCGCCGGTCCCCTCGCCGCCGACCCTGCCGCCGGACCCGAACGAAACGACGCCGCCCGATCCCATGGACCCGACCGCGCCGCGCCCGGTCCCGCCCGACGGGGCCTGAGCTCTGGCCTGAACTCTGGCCTGAACTCTGGCCTGAACTGCCGGTCGAAGCCCTGCGGCCTCACCCGCCTTCACGAACGCGTGAGAAATCGCTTGCGCTCCTCCTCACGAAGCCGTTATCACTCCCTCAGCGAGGTTCATGGTCTCGCTTTTACCTTCTGAAGGAAGAAACCTATGCGCATCACCGCTCTGATCGCCGCTTCGGCCGCCGCTCTGGCCCTGGCTGCTTGCCAACCGGCCGCCACCGACAAGGCTGAAGACGCCGCTGCCGACGCCACCGCCGCCGCCGACACCGCTGCCGACGCCGCTGCTACGGCTGACGCCGCCGCCACCGACGCTGCCGCCGCTGCTGGCGAAGCCGCTGGCGAAGCCGCCAAGGCCGCCGACGCTGCTCCGGCCGCTGACGCCGCCGCCGCTCCGGCCGCTGCTCCGGCTGCCCCGGCTGCCTAAGACTTCACAGTCTTAAATCGCGGTCCTGCGGACCGTGATGGAGAAAGGGATCGTCTTCGGACGGTCCCTTTTTTCATGCGCGCCTGCCGGGTCGATGGCGCTTCCGTCCCGCCGCCAGGGTCGATAGACGGCTGTCATGACCCGCTCCCCCGACATCACCGCCCCGCCGATGGACGACGACGCCTCGCCTCAACTGCTGTGGGCGGACGACGGTTCGCCTCGTTCGGGTCGGTTCGGCGATGTGTATTTTTCCAAGGACGACGGCCTGGCGGAGACCCGCGCGGTCTTTCTGCAGGGCTGCGGCCTGCCCGAAGCCTGGGCCGGGCGCTCCGCCTTCACCGTGGCCGAACTGGGCTTCGGCACCGGGCTGAACATCGTCGCCCTGCTGGACCTGTGGCGGCGCGAGCGGCCCGAAGGCGGGCGCCTCAAGGTCTTCTCCGTCGAGGGCTTCCCCCTGACGCGCGAAGAGGCCGCGCGCGCCCTGGCCGCCTGGCCGGAACTGGCCGAGACGGCCGCCGCGGTGCTGGCGGTCTGGCCTGCCGGGACGCCGGGTTTTCACCGACTGGACCTGCCGCAGTGGGGCGCGACGATCGACCTGGCCGTCGGCGACGCCCGATGGGCGCTGGAGCAATGGTCGGGACCGGCCGACGCCTGGTTCCTGGACGGTTTCTCGCCCGCGCTGAACCCCGGCATGTGGTCGCCCGAGATCCTGGCCCTGGTCGCGGCGCGCTCTGGCTCCGGCGCCCGGCTGGCCACCTTCACCGTCGCCGGAGCGGTGCGGCGCGGCCTGGCCGATCACGGCTTCACGGTCGAGAAGAAGCCGGGCCACGGCAGGAAGCGCGAGCGGCTCGAAGCGCGCATGGCGGGCCCCGGTTCTGACCCCAGCCCTGACCCCAGTCCTCTCCACGTCGCCGTCTTCGGCGCCGGAATCGCCGGAGCCGCCGTCACGCGCGCCCTGATCGCCGAGGGCGTCCGCGTCACCGTCATCGAGGCCGAGCGGGCGGGCGCCGGGGCCTCGGGCTTTCCGGCCTCCCTGGTCACGCCGCGCCTGGACGCGGGCGACGCCCTGATCGCGGGCCTCCACGCCCAGGCGCTGGAACGCGCGGGCGCGCTTTATCGCGCCCTGCCCGGCGCCGTCGTCGCCGAAGGGGTGCTGCAGCTGGAACAGGCGCCGCGCGACGCCGCCCGCTTCGACAAGATCGCCGCCCAGACCCTGTGGCCCGACGACGCCATGCAGCGGCTGGACGCAGCCGCCTGTTCCGCGCGCCTGGGCGAGCCTGTCACGCGCGGCGGGCTGATGATGAAGACGGCGCTGACGGTGCGGTCCGACGCCATACTGGAGCCGTGGCTGGCGGGCGCCGAGCGGATCGAGGCCAGGGCTGAGCGGCTGGAGGCTGTGACGGAGGGCTGGCGCGTGCGGGGCGCGGACGACGCCGTCCTGGTCGAGGCGGACGCCGTGGTTTTGGCCGCCGGCTGGGGCTCGGCGCGACTGGCGCCCGAGTCGCCGCTCTCGCCCGTGGCCGGGCAGGCGGACTGGATCGAGGGCGCGACGACGGCGCCGCCCGTCGCCTGGGGCGGTTACGCCGCGCCGACGGGGCGGGGGATGCTGTACGGCGCCACCCACGAGCGGGGGATCGACGCGCCCGAGGCCTCGGATGCGGCCAGCGCCCGCAACCGCGCGACCCTGGCCGCCGCCCTGCCTGAACGCGCTGCAGGCGTGGAGCAAGCGCCCGTCCACGGCCGCCGCGTCGCCGTGCGCGCGACGACGCCGGATCGCCTGCCCTTGTGCGGCGCATGGGAGGACAGGCTTCATGTCCTTACCGGCCTGGGGTCGCGCGGCTTCTGCGTCGCGCCCCTTCTGGGCGAGCATCTGGCGGCCCTGCTGCTGGGGCGGCCCTCGCCCCTGCCGGCCGAGGCGGCCGGGCGGCTGGATCCCCGACGCCATGAAGCGCAACCCGCGACGACGGCGCGCGTTGACAGCCAAGGTTCATCTCCAGACGCTATCTGACGCTGACCGAGCCCCTCGGACTCGCCCAATCATGGAGCAACGCCATGTCCGCCCGCCTCGCCTTTTCCGTCTTCCTGTGCGCCCTAGGCGCCTTGGCGGCCTGCGCCCCCGTCTCGACCTCCGCCGATGGGACGACGGCCACGGCTGCAAACGCACGCAAATGCTTCTTCCAGGACGACGTTCGCAGCTTCCGGGCCTCGGCCGACGGGCGAAACGTCTATGTGCGCGAATTGGACAAGACCATCTATCGGCTTGAGGCGGCGGGCGCCTGCCCGGAGCTGAGCGACGCCCTGGCCATCGGTTTCGCGCCCATGGGCGGGATGAACAGCCTGTGCACCGGCGACTACACCCGACTGGTCGTCGGCGGCTCGCCCTCGTCCATGCCGTGCAGCGTGCGCATGGCCGGCGCCCTGACCGAAGCCGAGGTCGCCGCCCTGCCCGCGCGCGACCGGCCCTGACCGCGCTCGATCCATGCTCGCGCCGGTTGCAGATTACTTCTCTGTAATTGCGAATGAGTCGTTTGAGCGCGGGTCGCTGAACGGGTAAACAGCCTTGCTATGCCCGCGACGCCGGACAGAAGGTTGGCGCGCGCCTGACTGAACGCTCAATCTCCCAGGATATCCGCACGTGGCGACCTCTCGACGCTTTTCGGCCCGACTGACCTCCGCCATGGCCGTGGCTTTCGCCGCGAGCCTGACCCTGGCCGCCTGCGGCGGACACGGCGACGCCCCCAAGGAAAAGGAAGGCGGGGCCTCGCGCCAGACGGTCAGCGCCACGACGGCGATCTCGGTCGCCCTGCCCCGCACCGTGGTCGCCTCGGGCACCGTCTCGGCCTGGGAGGAGGTGCCGGTCGGCGCCGAGACCGGCGGGCTGACGGCGACGACCCTCTATGTCGATGAAGGCTCCTACGTCCGCCAGGGCCAGCCCCTGGTGCAGATGAACGACGTCCTGCTGAAGGCCCAGGTGCGCCAGCAGCAGGCGGCGGTGCAGACGGCCGAGGCCAACGCCGCCCGCGACGACGCCGCCCTGGCCCGCGCGCAGGAACTGAAGGAGCGCGGCTTCCTCAGCCAGGCCTCGTTGGACACGGCCCTGGCCAACCAGCGCGCCTCGGCGGCCAATCTGGCCTCGGCGCTGGCCGCCCTGTCCGAGACCCAGACCCGCCTGTCCCAGGCCACCATCCGCGCGCCGGTCAGCGGCCTGATCATCAGCCGCAGCGTCACCAAGGGCCAGATCATCGCCGCCGGGACCGAGCTGTTCCGCATGGTGCGCGACGGCCGCCTGGAGCTGGACGCCCAGGTGCCCGAGACCGAACTGCCGCTGATCCAGGCCGGTCAGAGCGCGGCCGTCACCTCCAGCCAGGCCGGATCGACCACCGGCACGGTCCGCATCGTCACGCCCGAAGTCGATCCGCAGACTCGCCTCGGCCTGGCCCGCATCAGCCTGGCCCCCGGCAGCGCGCTGAAGCCCGGCATGTTCGCCCGCGCCGCCATCGAGGCCGGCGCCCGCCCGGCCACGGTCGTGCCGACCGATGCGGTCCTGTATCGCAGCAACAGGTCAGGGGTGTTCGTGCTGAACGCCGATTCCTCGGTGCGCTTCACCCCGGTGACGGTGCTGTCGCGGCGCGACGACCAGACCTCGGTGGACGGCGTGGACGCCGGGGCGCGGGTCGTGGTGGCCGGCGCCGGCTTCCTGAACGACGGCGACAAGGTGACGGTGGCCGCGCCTCGCGCCGCCGCGACCGCCGCTCCGGCCGCCGCCCCCGCCGCCCAAGCGCCCGCCAAGAAGTAAGGCCCGGCCATGAACCAGATTTCCGCCTGGGCGATCAAAAACCCCATCCCCATCATCCTGCTGTTCCTGCTGCTGACGCTGGGCGGCGTGACCGGCTTCGCCGGGATGCGGATCAACAACAACCCCGACATCGACTTCCCCCTGGTCGCGGTCACGGCCGCGCGCCCCGGCGCCGCCCCGACCGAGATGGAGGTGCAGGTCACGCGGGTGATCGAGGATTCGATCGCCGGCCTGTCGGGCGTGCGCCACATCTATTCCAACGTCTCGGACGGGGTGTCCTCGACCACCATCGAGTTCGAACTGGGCACCGACACCGAGCGCGCCACCAACGACGTCCGCAACGCCATGAGCGGGGTGCGCGCCAGCCTGCCCCAGGACATGCAGGAGCCGACGGTTCAGCGCATCGACATCACCGGGGACGCCCTGATCACCTATGTCGTGCGCTCGGAGACGATGACGCCCGAGCAGATCAGCTGGTTCATCGACAATGAGATGAGCCGCGCCCTGCTGGCGCTGGGCGGCGTCGGCGAGGTCAACCGCTCCGGCGGTGTGGACCGCGAAATCCGCGTCGAACTCGATCCGCAACGCCTCAGCGCCTACGGCGTGACAGCGGCCCAGGTCAGCCAGGCCCTGACCAACGTCAACAACAACCTGCCGGGCGGGCGCGTCACCATCGCGGGTTCGGAGCGCGCCGTGCGCACCCTGGGCGCCGCCGGCTCGGTCGAACAACTGCGCGAGACCCTGGTGCCCGTCGGCGACGGCAAGAACGTGCGCCTGGGCGATCTGGGCGCGGTGGTCGACAAGTGGAGCGAGCCGCGCCGCCTGGCCCGCTACAACGGCCAGGAGGCCGTGACCTTCAACTTCCTGCGCTCGCGCGAGGCCAGCGAGGTCAAGGTCTCGGAAAAGGTCCGCGCCGAGGTCGAGAAGATCGACGAGGCCCATCCCGAACTGACCATCGAACAGGTCACCTCGAGCGTGAAGTACATCGAGGAATCCTACCTCGCCTCGCTGGAGGCGCTGATCCTGGGCGCGGTCCTGGCGGTCATCGTGGTGTGGATCTTCCTGCGCGACTGGCGGGCGACCCTGATCGCGGCGACGGCCATGCCGATGTCGCTGATCCCGACCTTCGCCATCCTGGGGCCGATGGACCAGTCGCTGAACGTGGTGACCCTGCTGGCTCTGTCGCTGACCATCGGCATCCTAGTCGACGACGCCATCGTCGAGATCGAGAACATCGTCCGCCACATGCGCGACGGCAAGCCGCCCTATGACGCCGCCTTCGAGGCGGCCGACGAGATCGGCCTGGCGGTCGTGGCGACGACCGGCACCATCATCGCCGTGTTCGCGCCCGTGGGCTTCATGCCCGGCATCATCGGCCAGTTCTTCAAGGCCTTCGCCCTGGCCGCCTGCATCAGCGTCTTCTTCTCCCTGGTGGTGGCGCGTCTTCTGACGCCGCTGATGGCGGCCTATCTGCTCAAGCACACCCATCATGAGGACAAGGATCCCTTCTGGATGGGCGGCTATCTGCGCTCGCTGAGATGGTGCCTGAAGCACCGCTGGATCGTCTTCGTCATGGGCGGCGTCTTCCTGTTCGGCTCCATCGGCCTGTCGATCGCGGCCAAGATGTCGTTCGAGTTCATGTCGCCCGCCGACGAGGGCCGCGCCGCCTTCCAGGTCGAGCTGCCGCCGGGCGCCACTCTGCGCCAGACCGACGCCGTGGTGCAGCAGGTGACCCAGAAGCTGAACGCCCGGCCGGAGGTCACCTCGGTCTACGCCGCCATCGGCGGCCAGTCCGTCAACCAGGCCAACGTCTACGCCGACATGGTGCCCAAGGGTAAGCGCGAGCTGAGCCAGCAGGCCTTCGCCCGCGTCATGGTCGATGAGCTGAAGCAGATCCCCGGCGCCCGCATCCGCGCTGGTATCGCCCAGCAGGGCGGCGGCCCCGGCGACGGCACCAGCTACACCTTCTCCATCCTGGGCGACGACCCGGCGACGCTGGAGGCGGCGGCCCGCAAGGTCGAGGACGAGATGCGCGGGGTCCAGGGCCTGGCCAACATCGTCAACACCGCGGCCATCGCCCGACCGGAAATCCTGGTCACGCCGCGACCGGACGAGGCGGCGTTGCTGGGCGTCTCGGCGGGCGCCATCTCCCAGGCCGTGCGCGTCGCCACCATCGGCGACATCGATCAGAACCTGCCCAAATACAATCTGGGCGATCGACAGATCCCGATCCGCCTTCAGCTGACCGAGGAAGCGCGCGAGGACCTGAACGTGCTGGAGACCCTGCGCGTCCCGACCGCCTCGGGCGCCGCCGTGCCTCTGAGCGCCGTGGCCGACATCGAGTTCGGCGCCGGCCCGGCCACGGTCAGCCGTCAGGACCGCTCGCGCATCGCCTCCATCTCGGCCGAGCTCGACGGCCTGACCACCGGCGCGGCGGGCCAGGCGGTCAATCGCCTGCCGGCGGCGAAGAACCTGCCGAACGGCGTGCGTCAGGTGCCTGCCGGGGACGCCGAGTTCATCCAGGAGATGCTGGTGGGCTTCGGCATCGCCTTCCTGTCGGGCATCCTGCTGATGTACGCGGTTCTGACCCTGCTGTTCAAAAGCTTCGCCTATCCGGTCACCATCATGGCGGCCCTGCCCCTGGCCATCGGCGGAGCCTTCATCGCCCTGGTGATCGCGGGCAAGAGCTTCTCCATGTCCGCCCTGATCGGGGTGCTGATGCTGATGGGGATCGCGGCTAAGAACTCCATCCTGCTGGTCGACTACATCATCATGGCCGAGAAGAGCGGCCTGAGCCGTTTCGACGCCATCATGGACGCCGCCCACAAACGGGCCCGGCCGATCCTGATGACCACCTTCGCCATGGGGGCGGGCATGGTGCCCATCGCCATCGGCTGGGGCGCCGACGTGGAGTTCCGCTCGCCCATGGCCGTGGCCGTGGTGGGGGGGCTGATCTCCTCGACCTTCCTGTCCCTGCTCTACATCCCGGCGGTGTTCACCATCGTCGACGACATCGCCGGCTTCGGACGGCGGCTGCTGCACCGGATGTTCGCCGGACAGCGGAGGCTGGCGGGAGAAGACCGCACGCCGGCGGAGTGAGGCGACAGGCTCGCGAATGAATGAGGAAAGCCCCCGGTCCATGCGACCGGGGGCTTTTTCGTGGGGCCGCAGAGGACGTGTTCACAAGCGCGTGGCGGCGATCTCCTCGGCGAGCGCCTGAATCCTCGGGAACTTGTCGTCGATTTCCGAACGCGAGAAATAGGGCTGACTTCGCAAACGATTATAGTCGCTCAGAAAAGCCTCGGCCGTGTTCAGACAGGCCCCCATCCGCGCGAACGCCTCAGCCGCCGCATCAGAGCCCGTGTCCGCCACAAGGTGGGGCTGCAGCATGCTGCGATAGGGTTCGACCTCCCATGCCACGGAATCCGGCGGCCAGGTCGTCGTCTTATGGACGGCGGAACGCAATTTGACGCCCAGATGCGCCACGCCCTCGGCGCAGGCCTTGAGCGCATAGGTTGACTGACGGCGCGCCTTACGCGCCGACGCCCGATCGGCCAATGTGGGCGCCAGCCAGACCCCCGCCGCCGCGACGCCGACCCCCAGCACCGTGCCGAGCGCGGACACCCAGGCCGCCGCCGTCGGCGTTCCCAGATCCAGACGCTCCCACAGGGGGCCGCTCCAGAATAGCGCCAGCCCCACGATCAGGAGGACGGCGTAGGCCGTCACCAGCACAACGTCGCCTAGCGGACGCCGCATGACACCCTCCCGTATGGCGATGAACAAGGCGGCATGGCTAGACCTTGCAAAAAGGGCGGTCCGACCAAGATCGAACCGCCCCAGAAGGATCAGAGCGCCGGCTGGCCGGCGCGAGATCAGTAGCGGACGCGCAGGGTCATGCCGTAGGTGCGCGGCTGGCCCATGAAGGCGTTGTAGGTCTGGGTGTCCAGCGCCGGGTTGTAGAAGGTGCCGTTCGGCTGGACCGTGGTCTGGAAGGCCGAGCCCTGCAGAGGGGCGTTGATCGCCACCTGCATGTATTCCTCGTCCGTCAGATTCTGGCCCCAGATGTCCAGCGCCCAGGTCTCGTCCTCGGCGCCCAGGGTGATGCGGCCGTTCACCAGGGTCATGGCGTCCTGCATCTTGTAGGGCAGCAGGTCGGAGCCGGTGTTGAACTCGGTCGAGTATTTGGCCGACAGGTTCAGGCCCAGCTTCAGCCCCGCGCCGATCGAGCGGTCGAAGGCCATGGAGGCCGTCGCCGACCATTCCGGCGCGAACGAGGCGCGGGCGCCCGGCAGCAGGGACAGCTGCGGGAAGTTGCCGGGGTTGGTCAGGTCGGCGGCGGTGAAGTCGCCGTACTTGGTGTCGGCGTAGGTCACGCCGCCCGAGAAGGACAGCCCCTCGACCGGGGTGAACCAGACGAAGTCGGCGTCGACGCCTTCCGAGGTCAGCTCAGGGATGGATTCGACCACGAAGGCCGTGCCCAGGAAGGTGTTGAGCTGGAAGTCCTCGAACTTCTGATTGAAGTAGGTGATGTTGAACAACACCGAGCGATTGAAGAGCGTATTCTTCAGCCCGATTTCGTAGCTGTCCACGGTCTCCGAGGGGAACAGCAGGGAGCTGTTCGGCGTCACGCCGGTCTGCACCCGGTCCATGTTGTAGCCGAACGACTTGTAGCCGCGCGCATAGGAGGCGTAGGCCATCACGCTGTCATTGAAGCGATAGCTGCCCTTGATGGTGCCGCTCAGCTCTCCGTCGTCGTGGTTCTCGGAGATGCTGCGATTGTCATACAGCGGGTTCGCCCACGGCAGACAGATGGTGCCGACCAGGGTCGAGGCCAGGGCCTGGATTTCCGCCGGCGTCAGCAAGGGGTTGGCCAGGCCGATGGCCCCGCCGATGGCCCCGGCGTTGCCCAAGGCGCCGCCGCAGGCCGCGCCGTTCGTGCCCCGATTGTCCTGAAGGCCCAGCAGACGCTTGTCATCCAAGGTGTAGCGCAGGCCCAGGGTGACGTCGAACTGGTCGGTGACGCGCCAGGTGTTGTTGGTGAAGACGGCGAAGGACTGGGTCTTCTGGCTGTAATGGTCCTGCACGCCATGGCCGAGACCGAAGCCCGGCCCGGTAGGCGTCGTCGCCCCCGTCAGACAGCCGACGATGCCCATCGGCGTCGCCCCCGCCCCGGTCACGCAGTTCACCGCCGTGGGGTTGGTCAGGCCCAGACGCGAACCCAGCAGCAGCGACATATAGGGGGTGTAGCCGGCGCCGTACCAGTAGCTGTCGGCGCGGGCGATGTTCTCCTGGGTCGCGAAGACGCCGACCAGCCAGTCGAGGCGATCGGTGGCGCCCGCCAGGCGGAACTCCTGGGTCAGGTTCTCAAGCTCGAAGCCGTAGCCGCCGTCGTCCTGGCGATAGAGCAGGTCGGCGGTGGTGTAGTCGAGGTCCATGCCGTTGACGCCCGACCAGTTCCGCCACGAGGTCAGCGAGGTGAAGGTGGCGTTCCACGACGGAATGTCGATGTTGGCCTCGGCCGAAAAGCCCATGTCTTCCATGGTCTGGCCCGTGCCGCGGTTGGCGTAGGCCGTGCGCGAGAAGGGCAGAGCGCCGAAGCCCGGCGCCGGGGCCGCCTGCTGGCCGCCGATGGCGGTGATGATGCCGTAGGTCGGGCCGGTGCGGACCTGGGTCGAGACGCAGCAGTATTCGTCGCGCTTGGAGTAGTCGGCGATCAGGCGGATCGAGACGTCGTCCGAGGGCAGGATCAGCAACTGGCCGCGGGCGGTCCAGAAGTCCTGGTTCTGATCGTCGGTCTCCTGGCGCGGGCCGGGGCCGGTGACGACGTCGTAGAAGCCGTCGCGCTGACGCTTGGCCATGTAGAGGCGGCCGGCGACCTTGTCCGTGATCGGGCCGGTGATCGACCCGGCCAGACCCCAGGCGTTGAAGTTGCCGTAGGTGGCCTCGGCGCTGAAGCCCGGCGTGAAGGACGGGGCCTCGGTGATGATGTTGATGACGCCGGCCGAGGTGTTCTTGCCGAACAGGGTGCCCTGCGGCCCCTTCAGCACCTCGATGCGGCTCAGTTCGCCCAGGTCGCCGAAGCCGACGCCGTTGCGGGAACGATAGACGCCGTCGATGACCACGCCGACCGAGCTTTCCAGACCGGGGTTGTCGCCGACGGTGCCGACGCCGCGGATGCGGGCGGTGGTGGCGGTTTCCGACTGGGTCGAGGTGACGGTCATGCCCGGCGTCAGGATCTGCAGATCCTTGATGTCGCGGACCCCGGCGCCGTCCAGCGCCTCCTGCGACAGGGTCGTGACCACGATCGGCACGTCCTGCAGGCTCTGTTCACGCTTCTGGGCGGTGACGATGATGTCGTCGACCGTGGTGGGCCCCTCCTGGGCGGCGGCGGCCCCGGCGAAGCCGAAGGCCGCGACGCCGACGACGGCGACCGAAGCGGTGCAGCGAAGGATGTGGTTCAAACGCATAAGGCGGCTCCCCGACTCTATGGGCCCGGCCGCGTTTCGCGGCCGTGCGCGATTCCTGTCCCTGATGACTCGCGCTCATTGAACGACGCGAGTTCTCACTCAAAAGGGGTAGTCCATGGTCGAGTCACCGACAAGGAAAGGCCGCCTGGAGAACGATAATTTCACCCAAGCCCGCCCCACCTGTGGCGATAAAGAGACAAATATACTGACGTTAGGTCAATGTTATCAGCGATCACTCAGCCGAAGCGACTGATTTTTCATCGCGTCTTTTCTTTCGACCGGCCTCGGCCAGGGCGAGAATCATCGCCGCTGTCAGGGCCGACAGCACCGAACCGCCGATGACGCCCAGCTTGACCTCGATCTGTTCCGGCGAGTCCACGGCGCCGGGGAAGGCCAGGACGCCGATGAACAGGCTCATGGTGAAGCCGATGCCGCAAAGCAGGCTGACGCCGTAGAGCTGCATCCAGCCCGCGCCCGAGGGCTTGTCGCCCAGACCCAGCTTCACCGCCAGCCAGGCCACGCCGAAGACGCCCGCCTGCTTGCCGAGGAAGAGGCCCAGGGCGATGGCGATAACGAGGGGAGCGAAGGCCTGCTCCAGCGACAGGCCGGCGAAGGAGACCCCCGCCTTGGCGAAGGCGAACAGGGGCAGGACCAGATAGGCCACATAGGGGTGCAGGTCGTGCATGGCGTCCTTGAGCGGGCTCTGCGACGTCTCGCGGCGGGGATCGACCGGCACGATCAGGGCGAAGGCCACGGCGGTCAGGGAGGTCGACAGGCCCGACTGCACCGTCAGATACCAGACAGCGGCGAAGCCCAGCACCCAGAAGGCGGCGGCCATGCGACGGCGGCCCAGAACGGCGAAGACGGCGATGACGCCCAGCGCCGCCAGGAGCGGAATCCACTGCACCCCCTGGCTGAACAGGATGGCGATGAGCGCGATGGCGCCCAGGTCGTCGACGATGGCCAGCGTCAGCAGGAAGACGCGCAGGGAGGACGGCAGACTGCGCCCCACCACGGCGAAGACGGCCAGGGCGAAAGCGATGTCGGTGGCCAGGGGAATGGGCCACCCCTGGTGCGGGCCGCCCAGCGCCCCGGCGATCGCCAGATAGACCAGACCCGGAACCGCCATGCCGCCGAGCGCGGCCAGGATGGGCAGGGCCAGCTTCTTGGGATTACTGAGCTCGCCCTTGAGTATCTCGTATTTGATCTCCAGGCCGACGACGAGGAAGAAGACGGCCATCAGGCCTTCCTTGATCCAGTCGGAGATCGTCTCCTCCAGCCGCAGCGGGCCGATCTGAACGGCGTGGACGCTCTTGAGCCACGCGAAATAGTCGGCCGACCAGGGCGAGTTGGCGACGATCAGGGCGGCGACGGCGGCGAGGCCGAGGACGGCGCCGGAACCGGCCTCGGTCTTGAGGAAGGCGAGGGTGAATTTTCTGGCCACGAAGGTCTCCGAAACACTGAGAGGGTCTGTCGTGGCGTCAGGTTATCGACGGACGCCGGACCGGATTCGCGCGCAGGGCGGCGCCGGCCTGGCCTCGGGATCGGATCGCACGAGGCCTGATGTCTGCGGGTGAAAATACGGATCGGCCGCGAAGGTTCAACCCCGATCCGCCCCTTCCGCGCCGCAGTTGCGAAATGCGCGGCGAAGGGGCATCTGCCGCCCATGCCCGTCTCCCCCGCCTATCGCCCCGAACCCCGCTTCTTCGACCTGGGCGCCGACTACGGCGACGCCGTACAGCCCGCGGACTTTCCGCAGACTATCTTGCGCCTGCGCAACAACCGGGCGGCGGCCGAGGTCGGGCTGGAGACGCTGAGCGACGCCGAATGGATCGCCCACTTCGGCCGGTTCGAGCCCCTGCCCGGCCAGCCCGGCCCCGTGGCCATGCGCTACCACGGCCACCAGTTCCGCGTTTACAATCCCGAGATCGGCGACGGGCGCGGCTTTCTGGCGGCGCAGATGCGGGAAGTCCCTCAAGCCGATAAGGACACCGGCCTCCCTCAAGCAGCGAGCGATAGTGCTCTTCCAGGTCGCCTTCTCGACCTGGGAACAAAGGGCTCGGGCCAGACCCCCTGGTCGCGCCATGCGGACGGGCGGCTGACGCTGAAGGGCGGGGTGCGCGAGGCGCTGGCGGCGGCCATGCTGGACAGTCTGGGCGTGCCCACCTGCCGCATCCTGTCGCTGATCGAGACGGGCGAAGACCTTGAGCGGCACGACGAGCCGTCGCCCACGCGGTCGGCGGTCATGGTGCGGCTGTCGCACAGCCACATCCGGTTCGGGACCTTCCAGCGCGCCGCCTACTACGGGCGCAAGGACCAGATCGACGTGCTGATGGAGCACGCGCGCAGCCTGTATCATCCGACGGTCGCGCCGGGCGACGCGGCGGGCTTCCTGGCCGCCGTGGTCGAGGCCTCGGCCCGGCTGACCGCGAAGTGGATCGCGGCGGGCTTCGTCCACGGGGTGCTGAACTCAGACAATCTGAACGTCACGGGCGAGAGTTTCGACTACGGCCCCTGGCGCTTCCTGCCCCACTATGAGCCGGGCTTCACCGCCGCCTATTTCGACCAGAACGGCCTCTACGCCTTCGCGCGCCAGCCCGAGGCGGTGTTCTGGAACCTGACGCAACTGGCAGGCTGTCTGAAGCTGATCGCCGAGCCGGAGCCGCTGGCTGCGGCGCTGAATGCGTTCGGCCCGGCCTATATCCGCCATCTGCGAGCGGCCTTCCTGAACCGGCTGGGCGTGCAGAGCCTGGGCGAGGCGGCGGACCAGCGGCTGCTGGACGCCACGCTGGCGCTGGCGCGCGAGAAGAAGGAGGCCCTGCGCTGGGAGCCGCTCTTCTTCGACTGGTTCGGCGGGTTCAGCTCGGCGGCGCGGGCGCTGGGCGGTCCGCGCGGCAAGACCTATCAGGGCGAGGCCTTCGACGCCTTCCGCTTCGCCCTGATGGAGCATGAGCCGGACCGGCCCGACCGGCTGGAGCATCCGATGTTCGCCGCCCCCGAGCCCGAAGAGATGCTGATCGACGAGGTCGAGGCCCTGTGGAGCGCCATCGACACGGCCGACGACTGGGCGCCGCTGAAGGCCAAACTGACCCGGCTGGAGGCCGCGAAGGCCGCCTGGGACTTGTGAGTCTCCCGCTCATCCCCGCGGAGGCGGGGACCCAGTGAGAACGCCGCGCGCGCCCGACGACCGTACCCCGAGCCCACGCTCAGACCTCGCGCCTCGGGGCCAAAGACCTGGGTCCCCGCCTCCGCGGGGATGAGCGGATATTGCGAGGAGCCGCGCCAAGTCATCAATTGATGTCATCGGTCGTTGACTCGAAATCCGCCCGGGCGTAGAGGCGGATGATCCCGGCTGGGTTACGAGGAATTGTGGTTTCGGCCCTGCTGTCGCCACGTCCCTTCCCGACCGTGATCACAGATTGTTTCCGCCGCTTGCAAACGGGATCACAGGAACTGATCTTGTGACTGTTGCGAATTAACGGTTACGGCCATGACGACGACCACCTTGACCCCTCACCAGGCGCGCGCCCGCGCCGACTATCTGAACATCACGCTTTGGACCTTCCAGGGCTGGATCGCCATGTTCTTCATCGCCGCCGGCTACGCCAAGCTGACCGAGTCGATGGAGAATCTGATCGTCCTGATGCAGTGGCCCGCCATGACCGGCGAGGCCTTCGTGCGCGGCCTGGGCGTCGCCGAGATCGTGCTGGCCGTCATGGTTCTGACGCCGCTGGTCTCGTGGCGGTTCGGCCGCCCCCTGCTGCTGACGGCGGCGGCGGGTCTGCTGGCCCTGGAGACGATCGCCCTGGGCGTCCACGCCTTCGGCCTGGATCTGGGGTTGAGCCTGACCAACGTCTTTCTGATCGCCATCACGGCGCCGGTGCTGTGGCTGCGTCGCCGATGAGCGGCGCGTCTTCCTGACCCGATTTGCAGGCTCGCTTCTCCCCCTCCCCCTGAGGGCCTGCGAATACGAAGGCCGCGACCCGTCCCCGGTCGCGGCCTTTTCTTTTGAGCCGTTCACAACTTCGTAGCCCGGCGCGCGAAAAGCTTCCCTTTACGTCCGCGTCAAGTTATGAAGACGTCATGCCGATTGCTGACGACCACCGCACCTATTCGATCCGGCAGCTGTGCCGGGAGTTCGGCGCCACGGCGCGGGCCCTGCGCTTCTATGAGGACAAGGGCCTGCTGACGCCGTCGCGCAAAGGGCAGACGCGGGTCTACGGCCCGCGCGACCGCGCCCGGCTGAAGCTGATCATGCGCGGACGGCGCATCGGCTTCACCCTAGTCGAGATCCAGGAGATGCTGGATCTGTATGACCAGAAGGACCACAACGTCCATCAGATGGCCATCGCCCTGCCGCGCCACCGCGCCCGCATCCAGGCGCTGAAACAGCAGCTCGAGGACATCGAAGGCGCGATCGAGACAGCCGAGGCCGCCTGCGCCTGGATGGAGTCCAAGCTGTCGGAACACCGTCCCGATCTTCTGCCGGGCGCCGAGGCCTACGCCAGCCTGCTGAGCGAACGCCTCAACGACCCCGACGACCACTTCCAGACCTTCAAAGCGAGAGCGTGATCCCATGGCCTACAAGGCGCCTGTCCGCGACCTGTCCTTCGTCCTGCACGACGTGCTGCAGGTCGAGAATTTCGGCAATCTGCTGCCCGACGCCGACCTGTCGCGCGACCTGATCGACCAGATCGTCGAGGAAGGCGGCAAGTTCGCCGAAGAGGTCATCGCCCCGATCAACCGCACCGGCGATCAGGAAGGCTGTCACATCGAGGGCGACGTGGTGACGACGCCCAAGGGCTGGAAGGAAGCCTATCACCAGATGATCGAGGCGGGCTGGCCCTCGCTGGGCTTCAG
Organism: Brevundimonas sp. NPDC055812; assembly: GCF_053616535.1. Classification (NCBI taxonomy): domain Bacteria; kingdom Pseudomonadati; phylum Pseudomonadota; class Alphaproteobacteria; order Caulobacterales; family Caulobacteraceae; genus Brevundimonas; species Brevundimonas sp. NPDC055812. Next base: position 405,377 of record NZ_JBSHDX010000001.1, read on the forward strand.
CACCGAGTTCGGCGGACAGGGGATGCCTTCGGTGGTGTCGAGCGCTGTGGGCCAATTCACCGCCGGCGCCAGCGCCGCCTTCTCCATGTATCCGGGCCTGACCAGCGGCGCCTTCCACGGCATCGAGGCCAGCGCCTCGGACGAGATCAAGCAGAAGTACCTGCCGAAGATGGCGTCGGGCGAATGGACCGGCACCATGAACCTGACCGAGCCGCAGTGCGGCACCGACCTGGGCATGGTCCGCACCAAGGCTGTGCCCAACGGCGACGGCTCCTATTCGATCACCGGCCAGAAGATCTGGATCTCGGCGGGCGAGCACGACTTCGCCGACAACATCATCCACACGGTGCTGGCCCGCGTCGAAGGCGCGGTTGCGGGCATCAAGGGCCTGTCCCTGTTCGTCGTGCCGAAGTTCCTGGTGAACGAGGACGGTTCGCTGGGCGAGCGCAACGGCGTGGCCTGCGCGGGCCTTGAGCACAAGATGGGCATCCACGGCAACGCCACCGCCGTCATGGCCTATGAGAACGCCAAGGGCTGGCTGATCGGCGAAGAAGGCCGCGGCATGAACAACATGTTCGTGGTCATGAACGAGGCCCGTCTGGGCACCGGCCTGCAGGGCCTGGCCATCGGCGACGCCGCCTATCAGGCCGCCGTCGAGTTCGCCAACGACCGCCTGCAGGGCCGCAGCCTGACCGGACCGAAGAACCCGGACGGCCCGGCCGACCCGATCATGGTCCACCCGGACGTGCGCCGGATGCTGCTGGAATCGAAGGCCTATGTCGAAGGCGGCCGCGCCTTCATCCTGTGGACCGCGCTGCAGGCCGATCTGCAGAAGGCCGCCGACGAAGCCGTCGCCACCAAGGCCAAGGACTACATGGGCCTGATCACGCCGGTGCTGAAGGCCTATCTGACCGACAAGGGCTTCCACGTCGCCTCGCTGGCGATGCAGGTCCACGGCGGTTCGGGCTACACCGAACACTTCCCCGCTTCGCAGTATCTGCGCGATGCGCGGATCACCATGATCTATGAAGGCACCAACGGCATTCAGGCGCTGGATCTGGTCGGCCGCAAGCTGCCCGCCAACGGCGGCCGCGCGATCATGAGCTGGTTCGCCGACATCGACGCCTTCGTCAGCGAGAACGGCGAGGATGAGGCCATCAAGCCCTTCGTCGACGGCCTGGCCGACGCCAAGAAGAAGCTGCAGGAGGCCACCATGTGGCTGATGCAGAACGGCATGGCCAACCCGGACAACGCCGCCGCGGCCTCGACCGACTATCTGCACATCTTCGGCCTGACCGCCTACGCCTTCCTGTGGGCCCAGATGGCCAAGGCGGCACAAGGCCGCATCGCGGGCGGAGACGCCGATCCCTACTACGCCAACAAGCTGATGACCGGCCGCTACTTCGTCGAGCGCATCCTGCCCGACGCCGGGGCGCACCTGAAGAAGCTGAAGTCCGGCGCCGAAGTGCTGATGCAGATGCCCGCCGAGGCGTTCTGATCCGCTTCTGATCCAGGGGCCTCTCTCGCCACGGCGGGAGAGGCCTTTTCTTTATTGCAGAAGGGCGGCGCAGACCGCCCGCGTCAGCAGGAAACACCCCATGAACGTCCTTGGCAGCCCCGAACCCGACTTCATGCAGGAAGAGGAGATCGTCCTCTTCTCCGACTCCGTCGCCAAATGGATCGACGAGCACGCCCCGCAGGAGAAGTTCCAGCAGTGGATCGCCGCCTCCTCGGTGCCGCGCGGGCTGTGGAACGCGGCGGGAGATGCGGGCCTGCTGGGCCTGTCGCTGCCGGAAGAGGACGGCGGCTTCGGCGGCGATTACCGGCACGAAGTCGTGCTGATGCGCCAGCTGGGCTGGAAGGGCGCGGACCACTTCGGCATCTCGCTGCACAACGCCATCGTCATGCCCTACATCTGGCACTACGGCACGGCCGAGCAGAAGGCGCGCTGGCTGCCGCGCCTGCAGTCGGGCGAACTGGTCGGCGCCATCGCCATGACCGAGCCGGGCGCAGGGTCCGACCTGCAAGGGGTCAAGACCACCGCCGTGAAGCAGGGCGACCACTATGTCCTGAACGGCTCCAAGACCTTCATCACCAACGGTCAACTGGCCAACTTCATCATCGTCGTCGCCAAGACCGACCCGGCCGAAGGCGCCAAGGGCACCAGCCTGATCTGCCTTGAGACGGACGGGGCCGAAGGGTTCGAGCGCGGCCGCAATCTGCACAAGATCGGCATGGAGGCGAACGACACCTCCGAGCTGTTCTTCAACGACGTGAAGGTTCCGCTGGAGAACGCCATCGGCGGGACCGAGGGCATGGGCTTCGTCCAACTGATGCAGCAACTGCCGCAGGAGCGTCTGAACATCGCCGTTCAGGGCGTGGCCGCCGCCGAGCGCGGGCTGGAAGCGACCCTGGCCTACGTCAAGGAACGCAAGGCGTTCGGCAAGCGGGTCATCGACTTCCAGAACACCCAGTTCAAACTGGCCGAGATCAAGACCAAGCTGACCGTGGCCAAGGTCTTCGTCGACCACTGCATCGGTCTGCATCTGAAGGGTCAGCTGGACGCCGCCACGGCCTCAATGGCCAAATACTGGGTCACGGACATCCAGGGCGAGACCATCGACGAGATGCTCCAGCTCTTCGGCGGCTACGGCTACATGACCGAATATCCTATCGCCCAGCTGTACAAGGACGCCCGCGTCCAGCGCATCTACGGCGGCACGAACGAGATCATGAAGCTCTTGATCGCGCGGACGCTCTAACTCGAACAAGCTGAGCTATACTGCCCGCTCATCCCCGCGAAAGCGGGGACCCAGAGCTTTTGTGGGGCAGGCTGTGGCCTTCTACACCTACATCGTCGCCAACAAACGAAACGGCACGCTCTACACGGGCTCGACCGACTCGATCATCGATCGCACGTCCCAGCACCGCGAAAAGGTGTTCAGAGGGTTTTCCGCAAAGTATGGGTGCGCTTGTCTGGTCTGGTACGAGCTTCACCCGACCCGGCACGACGCCTTCATTCGCGAACGCCAGATCAAGAAATGGAACCGCGTCTGGAAGCTGGAACTGATCGAGCAGTCCAATCCAGGCTGGCGCGATCTGTTTGACGATCTGTTCTGAAGCTCTCACTGGGTCCCCGCTTCCGCGGGGATGAGCGGGTAAGATGATACGCTTGCATATTCAGGGCGACCTCGCCCCCGGCGGCGCCGTGGCGCCCACGCTCGACCAGTCGCGCTATCTGACGCAGGTGATGCGGTTGAAGGCGGGCGACGAGCTTTTGGTCTTCAACGGCCGCGACGGCGAATGGCGCGTCAGCGTCGCCGAGGTGCTGAAGAAGGGCGTGATCCTGCGCGCCGAGGAGCAGACGCGGCCGCAGGCCTACGGCCCCGATCTGGAGCTGATCGTCGCCGTGGTGAAGAAGGCCCGCGTCGAGACCATCGTCGAGAAGGCCGCCGAACTGGGCGCCAAGCGGGTGCGGCTGGTCCTGACTCACCGCACCAACGCCGACCGCCTGCGTCTCGATCGGCTGGACGCCATCGCCGAGGAGGCGGCCGAGCAGACCGGCCGCCTGGACGTGCCGGCGGTGGATGATCCGGTGAAGCTGGACGCCCTGCTGGACGGCTGGGAGGACGGGCGTCGGCTGATGTTCTGCGACGAGACGGGCGGCGCGCCCGCCGTATCGGCGTTGACCGCCGCAGGCGACGGCAGGTGGGCCATACTGATCGGGCCGGAGGGCGGGTTCTCGCCCGAGGAGGGCGAGCGGCTGCGGTCCCTGCCCTTCACCACCGCCGTCTCGCTGGGGCCGCGCATCCTGCGGGCCGACACCGCCGCCATCGCCGCCATGACGCTGTGGCAGGCGGCGGTCGGCGACTGGGAACGCTAGAAGATTCCGCCCAGCCCCTTGAGCCCGGCCGCCGGCTGGCCCATCTAGCCGCGACAGCAGAGGTTACAGATGTCCGACACGGCGCCCCTTTCCAGAGACCAGCTGATCCACGCCATGTCGAAGGGCGAGAAACCCCGCGACCAGTGGCGTATCGGCGCAGAGCACGAGAAGTTCGGCTTCGACAAGTCGACCTTGCGCCGCCCGGCCTATGACGGTCCCGGCGGCATCAAGGCCATGCTGGACGGGCTGACGCGCTTCGGCTGGACGCCGGTGGAGGAAGCGGGCCACGTCATCGCCCTGGAGCGCAGGAACGCCGAGGGCTTCAACGCCTCGATCAGTCTGGAGCCGGGCGGACAGTTCGAACTGTCGGGCGCTCCGCTGAAGGACATTCACGACATCTGCAACGAGACCGGCCAGCACCTGATGGAGGTCAAGCAGGTCGCGGACCAGCTGAACCTGGGCTTCCTGGGCCTGGGCTTCGACCCGATGTGGCGGCGTGAGGACATCCCCGTCATGCCCAAGGGCCGCTATGACGTCATGCGCGCCTATATGCCCAAGAAGGGCAGGCTGGGCCTGGACATGATGCTGCGCACCTGCACCATCCAGGCGAACCTCGACTTCGACAGCGAAGCCGACATGGTGATGAAATTCCGCACGTCGCTGGCGCTGCAGCCCATCGCCACCGCCCTGTTCGCCAACAGCCCCTTCACCGAAGGCAAACCGAACGGCTTCCTGTCGGCGCGCGCCAACGTCTGGACCGACACCGACCCGGACCGCACCGGGATGCTGGACTTCGTCTTCGAGGACGGCTTCGGCTATGAGCGCTACGCCGACTATGCGCTGGACGCGCCGATGTATTTCGCCAAGCGCGGCGAGACCTATGTCGACCTGTCGGGCCAGTCGTTCCGCGCCTTCATGGACGGAAGGCTGGACGCCCTGCCGGGCGACCGGGCGACGGCGCAGGACTGGGCCGACCACCTGACCACCCTGTTTCCCGAAGTGCGTCTGAAACAGTATCTGGAGATGCGCGGCGCCGACGGCGGGCCGTGGAGCCGCATCTGCGCCCTGCCCGCCCTGTGGGCCGGAATCCTGTACGACGCCCCGTCGCTCGCGGCGGCGTGGGACCTGTGCAAGGACTGGGACATCGCCGACCACGAGCGCCTGCGCCGCGACGTGACGCGGCTGGGCCTGAAGGCCGAGGTCAACGGCCGCAGCGTGCGCGACATCGCCGTCGACATGGTCAACATCGCCAAGCAGGGTCTGAAGAACCGCGCCCGCTTCTCGGGCGGCATGGTGGACGAGCGCGGCTACATCACCGAACTGGAAGACATCGCCGACAGCGGCGTGACCTCGGCCGACCGCCTGCTGGAGCTGTACAACGGCGAATGGGGCGGCGACATCAGCCGCGTCTATCGCGATTGCGCCTACTGAAGCTCTCCTGAGACGCGAGCCGCAAGGCGCCCTTAACCGGCAGGCGCTAGGATAGGGTCCAGCCTGCCTTCAGGACCGCGCCTCAGGACCGCCCATGCCCTTCACTCCGGCCGCCGCCCCTTCATCGACGGGACAGCCGCAGCCGCCTCCTGACGCCGTGGTCGATCTGGCGACCTTCTTCGACGTCTCCCTGGACCTGCTGGTGATCCGCGACCTGGAAGGGCGGATCGTGCGGGTCAGCGCCTCCTGGGCCTCGACCTTGGGCTATCAGCCCCAGGAGCTGGTCGGCCTGGCCATACTGACCCTGGTCCACCCGGACGATCTGCCCGGCACCCTGGACAGCGTGACCGAGGTCGAGACGCGCCGCCCCGGCGATCCGGTGCTGGGCCACGTCAACCGCTATCGCCACAAGGACGGCGGCTACGTCACCCTGGAATGGCGAGCGCAGAAGTTCGGCGACCGCATCTACGCCGTGGCCCGCGACGTGACGGCCAAGGCGGCGGCGGAGCGCGCCCTGATCGAGGCCAAGGCGGCGGCCGAGGCCGCCAGCCGCGCCAAGTCCGATTTCCTGGCCAATATGAGCCATGAGATCCGCACGCCGCTGAACGGGGTCATCGGCGTCATCGACGCCCTGGCGCGCACGCCGTTGTCGCCGCAGCAGGCCGAAATGGTCGAACTGGTCCGCAGTTCCGGCGTGACCCTGGAGCGGCTGGTTACGGACATCCTGGACGTGTCGCGCGTCGAATCCGGGCGAATGACGCTGGAGGTCCGTCCCTTCGACCTGGACGACGCCCTGATCCCGACCATCGCCCCCCTGCGCCGCCTGGCCGAGGAGAAGGGCCTGATCTTCCGCATCGAGCGCGCCGAGAGCGCGTGCGGCGTCTTCAACGGCGACGTGGTGCGGATCCGCCAGATCCTGGGCAATCTGCTGTCCAACGCCGTCAAATTCACCGCACAGGGCCAGGTTTCAGCCCATATCGACCTGCTGGACAGGGGCGACGACGCCGCCCTGCTGACGCTGGAGGTGCGCGACACCGGCATCGGCTTCGGCCCCGACCATGCGGCGCAGCTGTTCCAGCGGTTCAGCCAGGCCGACGCCTCCATCACCCGGCGGTTCGGCGGCGCCGGGCTGGGCCTGTCCATCTGCCACGCCCTGACGGAGATGATGGGCGGACGCATCGAGGCCGAGTCGGCCCTGGGCGAAGGCAGCCGTTTCCGGGTCGAACTGCCGCTGACGCGCATCCCCGTCCCCGCGCCGTTCGAGACGGCCGGCGGCGAAGAGGCGGCGTCAGACCTATCGCCTTCCCGCGCCCGCCCCCGCGTCCTGCTGGCCGAGGATCACCCGATCAACCAGCGGGTGGTGCAGCTGATCCTGGGCGACAGCGTCGAGCTGACCCTGGTCGAAAACGGAGAGCAGGCGGTGGCCGTCTTCGCCGCTGAGAGGTTCGACCTGGTGCTGATGGACATGCAGATGCCGGCGATGGACGGGCTGAGCGCCACGCGCGCCCTGCGCGAGATCGAGGCCGCCGATCCGGCGCGTCCGCGCGCGCCGGTCATCATGCTGAGCGCCAATGCCATGGCCGAGCATCAGGAACAGGCCGCCCAGGCTGGCGCCGACCTTCACCTGGCCAAGCCGGTCACGGCCGAGGCCCTGACCGGCGCCGTCCGCAAGGCCCTGACCCTGGGCGGCCGCACGGCCTAGAGCGAAATCGGTTCACATGCGATCGCATGTGAACCTAGATATTCGCTCAAGTGAATGGTCTAGCCCAGCCAGCCGGCGATCATGGCCCGCAGCGGGTTGGCCGGATCGGACAGCAGCCGCGCCGTCATGGCCAGGGAGATGACCACCAGCAGGGGCCGGATCAGCCGCGGCCCGAAGCGCATGGCCGCGTGGGAGCCCAGGCGGCCGCCGATGAACTGGCCCACCGCCATGATCCCGGCCAGCACCCAGACAATGTGGCCGCCGACCGCCAGGACGACGATGCCGACGACATTGCTCATCAGGTTCAGCGCCTTGGTGTGCGCCGTCGCCCGCGTCAGCCCCATGCCCAGCAGCATGACGAGGCTCAGCGCGAAGAAGGACCCCGTCCCCGGCCCGAAGAAGCCGTCGTAGAAGCCGATCCCGCCCGCCACGACGGCATAGGCCAGAGGCGTCAGCCGGGCGTGGGCGTCCTCGTCGGCCGCCTTGGGGCCGAGCAGGAAATACAGGGCGATGCCGACCAGCAGCACGGGCAGCAGGATCATCAGCCAGCGCGTGTCCACCAGGGTGACGGCGAAGGCCCCCAGCCCCGCCCCGATCGCCGTCAACAGCATCGGCCAGCGGATCAGGCGAAAATCCACCCGCCCCTTGCGCCAGAAATTCCACAGGGCCGAGGCCGTGCCGACGCTGCCCTGAACCTTGTTGGTGGCGATGGCGGCGACCGGGTTCAGCCCCACCGACAGCAGGGCCGGCAAGGAGATCAGCCCCCCGCCCCCGGCGATGGCGTCGATGAAGCCGGCGATCACCGACGCGACGCCCAACAGGGCGATGATCTCAGGCGTCAGTTCAAACACGCGCGCAGCACTCCGGTCAGGCTGGCGCTATAGACCCGCGCGTTGCGGACCGCCACCGCGTCGAGGTGAAGATGGACGCACGAGCTCAAGCCGATGTTTCGCGTTAAGGCGACGGAGACGGCGCCGCATCATCCTCGACTGTGAGCGGCAGTCTATCAATTATGCCAGTTCACAGGGTCCGCGGATGTTCTCAATCGCTTCGCTTATCGAGCTCAGCACCTGAGGGAGCCGTGGCAGATTGCTGGCGTCAAGCTGCACTGAAGACTTATACTGTTCATCCAGCGAGACGATCTGGCACCAGATGAGTGGAATTTCAGGCCCATAGTCCCGGCATTGCGTGAGCTTCCGACCATCTACATAACCATATGGATAGGATTCTGAACTGATCTTCACAGCCCAAAGCGTCGGCGTTCCAATAGTGGGTGGTGTCGGAGTTTTGCGGATTGAGGCGCCCACCGCTGCAGGAGGTCCAACGACCCACGATTCCAAATAGTCTTTGTCGGGATTGGACCAGCCGACAACAGAAACCCAGACCCGTCCGTCCTGCGGGCGCCCATACCAGTCCTCATTGCGACCCGGCACCTCGTAGGGTGAAATTCCTACCGCGTCGCCATCCGCAGCAATGAGAAGAGCGGGATTCAACGGGTCTATCGGATGGAGGGTCGCAGTCGCCCACGGGCGCGACACTCGCTTGCTGTCTAGGCACGTTCCGTCGCGCAACTTGATGGCAGTTGGGCTAAAAGCTTGGGTATTCAACTTTGCCCAAGCCGTGATCTCCGGCCCAATATCATCGGCTGTTCCAGCCGGACGTTCCGAGCACGCCCCTGCCACAAGGAAGAGCGACGCGAATGCACTTTGGGCTAGCCGTGGGAACATGGGCTCACAATGCCCGAGCCAATGTCCGCTAACCACCCTAAGCGGACGCGCAGCCAGCCTTTAATCGCACCGCACGTTGGTAGGCAGCCCCATCGCTTCGATAACGCTCTGCAGCTTTGCACCAAACTCAATCTGTATGTCCCCCACCCCGGTCGGGACCGGCCCGACCATATCAGGCTTCGCCGACACGCCATCACAACAGAAGCAGATGGCGATCTCCCCGACCTGTTGACCGGCCCGGTCGTAATATCGAAGGAAGTGATGGGGAACAAAACACGCCGCCACTGCGTGGGGTGCTCGGTCATAACCGACAACGGTCAGAGCTTCCTCGAACACCTTACGTTGCTGTTCCGATAGCCTGCGTCCAGCTGGTTCGATGAACTCTTTATCAGGATCGTTGAAGTCCCCGACATGGACGAAGAGCCGAGCCGAAGCCGCCTCTGGCGGCGGGACAATGGCGCGGCGCAAGACTTCGCGACGTGGGGCAGTATCTGGGGCTGGCGATTGCGGCGCATACCGCTCCTGCCCTTGTGGAGGCCGCTCGCAGCTTCCCAGTAGCAGCGCCCCCATTATGGCCACCCCGGACCAATGCAGCGTAGGCATTGCGATCCCTGCCGATTTTCGCAGCCTATATTAACTTGCTGGGATGGGAACCTACCGTCCGCTTCCCATAGCGACGGCCGGGGATTTCTGCGATCAAGGCGGCCTGCATTCAGGAGGCGCAGCCATGACAGGGTCCATCCATATCGGCGTCGGCGGCTGGACCTTCGAGCCGTGGCGCGGGGTCTTCTATCCTGAAGGGTTGGTGCAGAAGCGGGAGCTGGAGTTCGCCAGCCGGGCGCTGACCTCCATTGAGATCAACGGCACCTACTATTCGACCTTCAAGCCCGACAGCTGGGCGAAGTGGCGCGACGAGACGCCCGACGGCTTCGTCTTTGCGGTCAAGGCCAGTCGCTACTGCACCAATAGAAAGGTTCTGTCCGACGGCGCCGAGAGTTTCGAGCGGTTCCTGTCGCAGGGGCTGACGGTGCTGGGCGACAAGCTGGGGCCGATCAACTGGCAGTTCATGGGGACGAAGAAGTTCGAGCCCGAGGATTTCGAAGGCTTCCTGAAGCTGTTGCCCAAGGAGAAGGACGGGGTGCGGCTGCGCCACGCGCTGGAAGTGCGCAATCCAACCTTCGCCACCGAACAGTTCTATGATCTGGCGCGCAAATACGGCGCGGCCGTCGTCTATGCGGTCGACGACGAGGAGCCGACCTGGCCCCAGATCGACGAGGCGACGGCGGACTTTACCTATGCGCGGCTGATGTCCAGCCGCGAAGACGAGCCGACGGGCATGACCTCAGGAGAGTTGGACGCCGTGGCGAAACAGGCGCGCGGCTGGGCCGAGCGCGGCGACGTCTTCGCCTACTTCATCTCGGGGGCCAAGATGCGGAACCCGGCGGCGGCCCAGGCGCTGATCGCCAAGCTGAAGGACTGAACCCATGCCCATCGCCACGCGCGCCTTCGCCGCGACCGCCGCCGACCAGCCGCTGAGCCCCTACAGCTTCGAGCGCCGCGATCCCGGCCCGGACGACGTGGCCATCGAGATCAAATACTGCGGCGTCTGCCACTCGGACCTGCATGTGGTGAAGAACGACCTGGGCGGGACGCGCTATCCCATCGTGCCGGGCCATGAGATCGCCGGGGTGGTGACGGCGGTCGGCGCGAACGTCACCCGGTTCAAGGAAGGCGACCGCGTCGGCGTCGGCTGCATGGTCGACAGCTGCCGGACCTGTTCGGCCTGCCGCGAGGGGCTGGAGCAGTATTGCGAGCCGGGCATGACCCAGACCTACGGCTCGCGCGATCCCAAGGGCGCCGGCGTCGGCCAGACCATCACCCAGGGCGGCTATTCCGACCGCATCACGGTGGACCAGGCCTTCGTGCTGAAGATTCCCGACAGCCTGCCGCTGGATGCGGCGGCGCCGCTGCTGTGCGCGGGCGTCACCACCTGGTCGCCGCTGAAGACCTGGGGCGTGGGGCCGGGGTCGAAGGTGGCGGTGATCGGCCTGGGCGGCCTGGGCCATATGGCGGTCAAGCTGGCCGCCGCCCTGGGCGCCGAGGTGACGGTGCTGTCGACCTCGGACCGCAAGAAGGCCGACGCCGAGCGGATGGGCGCCCGGCATTTCCTGATCAACTCGGACGCCGAGGCCATGAAGGCGGCGGCCGAGCAGTTCGACCTGATCATCAACACCGTCTCGGCCACGCATGAGATCGCCAGCCACGTCAATCTGCTGGCGCGCGACGGGACCATGGTCATGCTGGGCCTGACGACCGAGGGGCTGCCGGTCTTCGCCATGCCCCTGCTGTGGCGGCGTCGCCGCATCGCCGGCTCGCTGATTGGCGGCATCCGCGAGACGCAGGAGATGCTCGACTTCTGCGGCGAACACGGGATCGTGTGCGATATTGAGGTGATCGCCCCCGATCAGATCAACGAGGCTTATGAACGGATGGAGCGGTCGGACGTGCGCTACCGCTTCGTCATCGACATGGGCCGCATGACCGCAACGGCGTAACCCCGTCTTCTCGTTCGTCTCCAGCCGCGCTAAGGCTGTCGGCAAGGGAGGCGGACGGCGTCGCGACCACGACGGCCGCCGCACAGGACAGGGAGAGGTCATGACGCGTACCGCATTCGTCACCGGGGGCACCCGGGGCATCGGCAAGGCGATCGTTCAACGACTGAAGGAAGACGGGCTGCAGGTCGCGGCCGGTTATTCCGGCAACACCGAGGCCGCAGAGGCCACCGCCCGCGAACTGGGCGTCATGGTGGTGAAGGGCAACGTCGGCTCTTTCGACGACTGCGCCCGGGCGGTGCAGGAAGTCGAGGCGCAGTTCGGTCCCATCGACGTTCTGGTGAACAATGCGGGCATCACCCGCGACGGCTTCTTCCACAAGATGAGCGCGGACCAGTGGTCCGACGTGATCCGCGTCAACATGGACAGCGTGTTCAACATGACGCGCCAGGTGATCAACGGGATGCGCGACCGGGGCTTCGGCCGCATCGTCAACATCTCCTCGATCAACGGCCAGAAGGGCCAGATCGGCCAGACCAACTATTCCGCCGCCAAGGCCGGGATGATCGGCTTCACCAAGGCGCTGGCGCTGGAGAACGCGCGCAAGGGCGTGACCGTCAACTGCATCGCGCCGGGCTACATCGACACCGAAATGGTCGGCGCCATGGACCAGAAGGTGCTGGACAGCATCGTGGCCCAGATTCCGGTCGGCCGCCTGGGCAAGGGCGAGGAGATCGCCGACATGGTGTCCTGGCTGTCGGGCGAGCGTGCCGGATATGTCACAGGCTGCACCCTGTCGCTTAACGGCGGGCAGTACCTGGTTGGATAAGCCGCGTTCGCCCAAAATCCGCCGTTCGGGCGTATCACCTCTTAAATCATGAGGATTGCGGTCGAAGCCGTGGCGGAGAAGCCGCCTCTCTTCGCCGTCGCCGCGCCCAGCGCTGCGACGGGCGCCGGTCTGCGCCTGCTCTGCATCACGGGACTGGCGATGGCCGTCGCGGGTCTGGCGGGCGCCGTCAGGGCCGAGGCCCAGACCCGCTCCAACGTCCAGGCTGAACAGAGCCGCGTCATCCGCGACCAGTCGGTGACCCGCACCACCCCGCCGCCGGGACGCTATGTCTCCGAGGCGGGGCAGGCCTTCATCCTGGACCGGGCGGGGTCGCTGACCCTGCTGCGGTTCGAGCGCTCGACCGAGACCTGGGCCCTGCGTCCTTCCTCGGCCCCCCGCGGCGACACCATCTATCGCAACGACGCGGGCGATCAGGTGCTGCGCGTCACCGCCGGCGGCGGCGTCACCGTCTATACGACGCGCACGCCCGGCGGCTCGCCGGTCTCCCTGGCCGGGCCGCCGGTCAGCCTGGAGCCGCCCTCGCTCGGCCCGGTGCAGATGTTCAACCTGATGACCCGGCGCAGCAGTCTGGTCTCGGAAGCCATGGGCCGGCTGGTCCGCATCAACGTCTTCGGCGAGGAATCCGAGGCCCTGTGCATCGAGGCGCTGATCGTCACCACCGACGCCGTGGTCCGCATCGCCCGCTCGCCCAGCGCCCGCCCCTTCCTGGACCGGCTGCGCAGCATCACCGTGGTCGAGGGCCAGCGCGCGAGCGTGACCTATTCCAGCGGCGACCTGCGCGTCGTGGTCGATCCCCGGCGCGGCATCGCCGGTCGTCCGTCGTCGGCGCGCGTGATCCGGGCCGTCATCCCGCAGGACTGACGTGGACCAAAGGCCCAGGCCGCCCCATCTGCCCTTTCGCGCCCATTGGGCGTATGAGGGCCGCCATATTCACCATCAGAGAGGCTGATTTCACAGTGACCTCTTCCCTCACCGCCGTTTCCGCCGAGGACAAGGCCAGGACCCGCGCCATCGTCCCCGTGTCGATGAAGGGCTATGACGCCGACTTCCAGGCCTTCGCCGACGCCCTGGGCGCCTCGTTCGCCCGCTACGGCTTCGCCGTCATCGCCGACCACGGCCTGGACCAGGGCCTGATCGACGCCGCCGTGACCGACGCCAAGAGCTTCTTCGCCCTGCCCGAGGACGTGAAGCGTCAGTATCACCAGCCAGGCACCGGCGGCGCGCGCGGCCTGACGCCGTTCGGCGTCGAGGCGGCCAAGGGCGCCAAGGCCGTCGATCTGAAGGAGTTCTGGCACACGGGCCGCGAACTGCCGGAGGGCCATCCCTATCGACGGTACATGCGCGACAACATCTGGCCGACCGAGGTCGCGGGCTTCCGCGAGCACGTCTACGGCCTGTACGACGGTCTGGACACGCTGGGCCGCCGCATCCTGAAGGCCATCGCCCGCTATCTGAAGCTGGACGACGCCTATTTCGAGGACAAGGTCCAGCTGGGCAACAGCGTGCTGCGCCTGCTGCACTATCCGCCGATCCCGGCCGACGCCGAGGGCGTGCGCGCGGGCGCCCATGAGGACATCAACGTCATCACCCTGCTGCTGGGCGCCGAGGAGGCCGGGCTGCAGCTGAAGGACTCGGACGGCGAATGGCTGGACATCGCCCCGCCGCCGGGCGCCCTGGTGGTCAACATCGGCGACATGCTGCAGCGACTGGTCAACCACGTCCTGCCGTCGACGACCCACCGCGTGGTCAACCCGGCGCCCGAGCGTCGCGGCTTCGCCCGCTATTCGACGCCCTTCTTCCTGCACTTCAACCCGGACTTCCCGATCGAGACCCTGCCGTCGACGATCACCCCGGACAACCCGGACCGCTATGCGGGCAAGACCATCCTGGCCGAGGACTTCCTGACCGAGCGGCTGAAGGAGATCCGCCTGATCTGACCGGGCGGGACGACTGAAAGCATGAAGGGCCGACGGAGCGATCCGCCGGCCCTTTTGCTTGCAGCGGAGCCGGCGTCAGCGCGCGATGCGCAGGCGGGTGATGTCGCGGCCGATGGCGCGGAAGGCGTCACGCAGATCCGTGCCGCTGTCGGCCTTGAAGAAATGGGTGTCTTCGTTTGTGGCGCAGGCGCGCATGACGTCCAGGGCGGTATCGACGACGCCGACTCGTCCTGTGGCGTTCCCAAGGTTGAAGCCCACCGTGTAAACGACGATGTTCTGAGCCTTCATCCCTTCGCACAGCTTCACCGACTGCTGGAAGGGGTCCCCGTTGGTGGCCGCGCAATAGATGCGGCTTGTCGAACGCCCGCCCGTATTGGCGGCGACGTCCTCGCAATAGGGCGCATTGAACTCACCGTCCGTCATCAGGACCACGGCCTTGAGAGTCCTGGACGTATCATAGGGAGCCGGCTGGCCGTCGCCCGTGAAGATCGACCCGAAAGTGGGCGACACCAGATACCAACCCCAGGCGATGCCGATCTGTCCGGCGGTGTTGCCCGCAGCCCCGAGCGAATTGATACGGTCTTCGAGATCCCCGCGAACGCTGGTCAACGGCAGGATCGGCTGCGAGTTGCAGTTGGTCGCATAGACCCGCCCCACAGGAGCCAAGCCAGGCGCAGTATCCTTGTAAGCATCCTCGCCGGTCCGCTCGCTCACGCAATTGGTTGCGGGCAGGCTGGACATGGAGCCTGCGGAATTCCTGAAGACGAAGTATTCACAGCCCCGCAGGGTGCAATAGGCCTGACCGTCAGCGGTTTTCACAGGATCGTAGTTCGGGCCGAAACGATCGATGACGAAACGATCTGCGTCGAGAATTTCGATCGGAGCGAAGTTGCCGTTGATGTGCGGCGCGTTGTTGGTGCGTCGTTTCAGGCCGGAAACGCCGTCGATGTGAACATAGTCATTGCCTGCCAGACCGTGCCCTGCGGAGGTCACGACGAGGTTGCAGTCCGCCCTGAGGCATTTCGAAAACGCGCCGCCGGACCCGTTTCTGGAGTATCTGGACGTGTCAGAGCCGTTCAGACTGAAGGTATTCGTATTGATAACGGTGACGCTGAACGCGCTGTCGTTGATGTTGGTGGTGTTGGACACCCCCGAGATCGCCACCCGATCCCCCGTTTTCAGGCCGTGATTCGTCGAGGTCGTCACCCGAGCGGGACTTGCGCGCGAGACTGACGAGACAGCCCCCGCAACGTCATAATAACGTATGTCGGTGATCGCGGTCGGACCGCGCAGGTCGCCGCGAGCCGCCTTGGCCAGCGTCCCCGGCAGGGTGGCGCTGGCGTCCAGCTTCACCGCCCAGTCGTAGGGGGCCACGGCCGCGCGGGAATAGAAGGGCGACTGCTGGTCCTGCACGACGATCTTGACCAATTCCTTGGCCGCTTCGCGCAGGTCGCCGATGCTGCCGCTCATCGATCCCGTGGTGTCCAGCACCATGGCCACCTCGACGTTGCGCGACGCGCGCAGGACTTCGGAGCGGGTGCTGACCGGGAGGTAGTCGTCCAGCAGCTTGCCGTAGGGGGGCAGGACGATGTTGGCGACCAGAACCTTGACGTTGACCCTGGCGTCGCCGGTGACGCGGTTGTTGAGCAGGACGAAGTTGGCCGTGTCGCCCGAGGTCTCGCCGAAATAGCCGGGCATGTTGGCCTTGAGCGCCGCCAGGCCGACTTTGTTGATGTTGACGTCGTCCGTGAAGGTCGAACGGGCGGCGGCCAGGGCGGCGGCATCCAGCGCGTCCTGAAGCTGGGCCTTCACCTTGGAGGCCTGGTGGATGTCGATGGCGCCCAGGGTGATCATCAGCAGCACCGGCAGGGCCAGGGCGAACATCATCGCCACATTGCCCTGGGTCTGGCGCAGAAAGCGCGCGGTCAGTCGCTTCAGCCCGGCGGCGGCGCGGGCGCGTGTCAATCGGTCCATCGTGTCGCCAACCCCGGCTGCCCTGGCGCGGACGCTGGGGTCCGCCGTCGTCCCCAGCATGACGCGGGTCCGTTAAAGCTTGGCCCCAAGCTCACGGTTAACAGCGGGTTGCGAAACCTGCGTCCTCAGCGGCGGTCGACGCAGGCGTCCAGCCCCTGTTGGCGCACCGTGCCCATGGCCGCCTGGATGCGGGCGGCGCGGCGGCGGACATAGGGGCCGGAGTTGGCCGCCTTGTAGCGGCGCGGGCTGGGCAGGATGGCGGCCAGGCGGGCGGCCTCCTGCGCGGTCAGCTTGTCGGCGCTCTTGTCAAACCAGTGGCGCGAGGCGGCCTCGGCGCCATAGACGCCCGGCGCCCATTCGGCGACGTTCAGATACATCTCCATGATCCGCCGCTTGCCCCAGCCGATCTCGATCAGGCCGGTGTAACCGACTTCCAGCCCCTTCCTGACCCAGTCGCGGCCGGGCCACAGGAAGACGTTCTTGGCGGTCTGCTGGCTGATGGTCGAAGCGCCGCGCCTCTTGTCCGAGCCGCGCTGTTCGGCGCGTTCGTTGGCCTCCATCGCCTTCTGGATCGCTTCGACGTCGAAGCCGTGGTGCCGGCAGAAGCGGGCGTCCTCGGCGGCGATCACCGCTTCGACCAGACGCGGCGAGATGCGGTCCAGCGAGCGCCAGCGATAGTCCATGCCATGCCCGGCCGCCGCCTGCTGGACCATCAGGATCGTGGCGAGAGGCGGCAGGAAGCGATGCACCGCCACTCCGGCCAGCGGGAACAGAGCCAGGATCACGAGCAGGGTCAGGATCGGCCGCCGCCTGCGGCCCTTTGCGCGGGTCATGGGGTGAGGATGACTCAGGAAGGTTGAGAAATCACGGCGACGCTTGCCAAACCGCCGTCATTCTCGGGCTTGACCCGAGAATCCAGGAGCGCCGGCACCTGAACGAGGATCGCAGAACCGTCGAGGGGCTGGATCCTCGGGTCAAGCCCGAGGATGACGGCGTGGAGGGATACGGATCAGAGCGCAGCCACGCCCGCCTGGCCGTCCTCGTCGGCCCAGGCGATGCGGGCGGCGCCGGAACTCATGGCCAGGGCGGTGATGGGGGCGCCCTTGTCCGGCTTGACGAACTGAAGGCCGCGCCCGGCCGGATCGGCCCACCAGACGCGCCCGTCTTCCAGCCCCGCCGCCAGACGGCCATGGGCGGGGGCGGCGGCGACCTGGGCGATCAGGGTCGTCTCGTCATAGCCGATCTCGGTCGCCTCGCGGCCCATCGGCCCGTTGGAGCCGACGAAGGGCCACAGCACCACGCCCTGCGCGCCCGAGGTGGCCAGAAGCTGCCCCTTGGCCATGAAGGCGAAGCTCTTGATCTTGGACGGATAGCCGCCCATCCGCATGTTCTTCTGATCCTTCAGGCGCCAGCCGTGCAGTTGGTTGTCCTGCATCGAGGTGACGACAAAGGCGCCGTCGGTCGAGAAGCCGACCGCCAGGTGCGATCCGGCCCAGGCCAGCTTCGTCGGCTGCTGCTGCTCGATGCGGGCGTACCACAGCCAGGCGCCGCCATAGGTCGAGGCGGCGATGCGGCGGCCCTTGGGGTCGAAGGCCACGCCCGAGACGGTGCGCTCGTGCTGGAAGTCGCGGCGGAAGTGCGGGTCCTTGACGTCCAGCACGCTCAGGGTGCGGCCCGAGGAGAAGGCGATCAGCCCCGACTCGGGCGAAGCGGCGACGGCGTCGATCCATTGGCCCTTGGTCTGGGCCAGCAGGACGGCCTCGCCCTCGCGGCTCCAGACCAGTTTGCCGTCGTCGCCGCCGGTGACGATCCCCTCGCCCGAGGGGTGGACGCAGGCGCACAGGACGGCGCCGTCATGGACCTCGCTGCGGGCGCCGCTCTCGAACCGCACCGAGCCGTCGCCCAGGGCGAAGATCGCGCCGGTCTTGTCGAACAGGGCGGCGGTGACCTGGGCGTCGAAGGAGAAGGTCGTCATGTCGGCTCACGCAGGGCGAAAAAGAAGTCGGATGCGCCTCATAACCTCCCCCGTCGCGTCTGTCGCGTGGCGGGTCTATGAGGGGGCCATGACCCTGCTGCTCATTCCCGGCTTCATGGCCGATGCGACCCTGTGGGACGCCCTGAAAGACGATCTGGCCCCGTTCGGGCCGCTGGTCGCCACCGACCTCAGCCGGGGCGAGGATATAGAGAGCATGGCGGCGGCGATCCTGAGCGACGCGCCCGAACGGTTCGTCCCCGTGGGCTTCTCCATGGGCGGCTATGTGGCGCGCGAACTGGCGCGGATCGCGCCGCAGCGGGTGGAAGCCCTGATCCTGATCGCCACCTCGGCGCGGGGAGATACCGACGAACTGATCCGCCAACGGCGCTCGGCCCTGAAGGCGCCGCCGAAGGCCTTCAAGGGGTTGAGCCGACCGGCCATCGTCTCGTCCCTGCACCCCGATCTGGCGGACGACGAGGCGATGATCACGCGGGTGCGCGACATGGGCTTGCGGCTGGGCGGCGAGGTGTTTCACCGTCAGTCGGCGATGGCGCGGGCGGGCGATCTGGAGCGGCTGGGAGAGATCGCTCAGCCAACGCTGATCGTGGCGGCGGATGCGGATCGGCTGCGCAGCGCTGAGGAGGCGGAGGAACTGCACCGCGGGATCGCAGGCTCGACGCTGGAGACGGTGACGCACACCGGCCACATGATCCCGCTGGAACAGCCGAAGGCGCTGGCGCGGGTGATGACGGAATGGCTCGCGTCCCTCTCCTGATGGGAGAGGGCTTGAGGCTCGGAGAGCCAAAGGCGAACCGCAAGCCGAAAAGGTGAGGGTTCGCGGGTGACGTCGGCCAAAGGCCGTGGCGCGACGGCTGACGCCGATTGACGGGACAAGCCCCTCACCCTTTCGCGCAAGAACGATCGCTCCGCTCTCGTGCGCTCAAGCCCTCTCCCGCCGGGAGAGGGTGTTAGCTGTGCGTCTCGACCCAGCGCTTCGTCATCAGTTCGCCGGACGCATAGGCCTCCTGAAGCTCGACGCTCCAGTAGTTGAGGGCCTCCAGCGGGATCGGCGCGCCCGAGACGGCGCAGCGGACGAAGTCGCCGCGCTGCAGGATCTCGAAATCGGGCGTGCCGTAGATCAGTCTGGCTTCCACACGCCCCGTCATGCCGCGCAGGCCTCGAACCCGGCCTTCAGGGCCGCTTCGTCCAGATCACGGCCGATGAAGACGGCGCGGCTCCAGCGGCGCTCCTTTTCGCCCCAGGGCTTCTGGAGGTCGCCTTCGAGGATCATGTGCACGGCCTGGAAGACCAGGCGGCGGTCCTCGCCGGCCACGTCGATGATGCCCTTGGCGCGCAGGATGTTCTGGCCCTGCTCGCCCAGAAGCTTGTCCAGCCACGCCGTGAAGCGGGCGCCGTCCAGCGGGCGATCCAGCGTTAGGGAAATCCCCTTGATGTCATCCTCGTGCGCGTGGCCGCGCGGGCCGTGGTCATGCCCATCGTGATGGTCATGATCGTGCGCGTGGTCATGGTGGTGGTGATCATGGCCGCAATGCTCGTCGTGGACATGGCCCTCGGCGCCGTGGGGCGGGTTCACGAAGTCCGGCTTGACCTCGAGGATGCGGTCCAGGTCGAAGGCGTGCAGGCCCAACACCTGATCCAGCGGCACGTTCGAGCGTTCGGCGCGCACGATGGGGGCCAGCGGGTTCAGCGCGCGCAGGCGGGCCTCGACGGCCGCAAGTTGGGCTTCGTCCACCAGATCGATCTTGTTCAGGATGATGCGGTCGGCGAAGGCGACCTGTTCGCGCGCCTCCTTGGAGTCGTCCAGACGCGCCATGACGTGCTTGGCGTCGACCAGGGCGGTGACGCTGTCCAGCTGGGTCTTGGCCTTGACCTCGTCGTCGACGAAGAAGGTCTGGGCCACCGGGCCGGGGTCGGCCAGGCCGGTCGTCTCGACGATGATGGCGTCGAAGGCGGGCTTGCCGGGGCGCTGGCGCTTCATCAGGCCGTTGACCACGCGGATCAGGTCGCCGCGCACCGTGCAGCAGACGCAGCCGTTGTTCATCTCGAACACGTCCTCGTCGGCGCCGACCACCAGGTCGTTGTCGATGCCGATCTCGCCGAACTCGTTGACGATGACGGCGTAGCGCTTGCCGTGGTCCTCGGTGAGGATGCGGTTCAGCAGGGTGGTCTTGCCGGCGCCGAGGTAGCCGGTGAGGACGGTCACGGGTGTCTTCTGGGTCATGGCTCGCTAGATGGCGGCTGAGGGCCGCCTTGGGAAGAGGCGAAACCGCTCAGCAGGTCGGACAATCCGGCAGGACCGCCGTTTCCAGCTGAAGGGTCGTGTGGCTGATGTCGAATCGACCGCGCGCCAGGCCTTGCGCCTCGGCCAGAAGGGCGTCGCCGTCGGGACCCTGGTGGACGATATGGGCGGTCAGGGCCGCGTCCGTGGTCGACAGGCCCCAGACGTGCAGGTCGTGCACCGCCGTCACCCCCGGCAGGGCCAGGAAGGCGGCGCGAATCTCGCCCACGTCCAACCCGTTCGGCGCGGCGTCCAGCGCCAGGTTCACCGAATCCTTCAGCAGGCCCCAGGTGCCGATCATGATGACGGCGACGATGAGCAGGCTGACGATCCCGTCGATCATCGACCAGCCGGTCAACAGGATGACCGCCCCGGCGACGACCACGCCCAGCGACACGGCGGCGTCGGCCATCATGTGCAGATAGGCGCCGCGCACGTTCAGGTCCTTGTGCTGGTCCTTCATGAACAGCAGGGCGGTGCCCAGGTTGATGACGAAGCCGATCCCCGCCACGGCGATGATGACGCCCGAGGCCACCGGCGCGGGCTCGGCCAGGCGGCGCACCGCCTCGAAGGCGATGGCCCCACAGGCGAAGATCAGCAGAAGGGCGTTGCCCAGGGCCGCCAGGACCGTCGCCTTGCCATAGCCGTAGGTGCGCTTCGGCCCCGCCGCGCGCCGCGCCAGCCAGGCCGCCCCGCCCGCCATGGCCAGGCCCAGCACATCCGACAGATTGTGGCCCGCATCCGCCATCAGGGCGGTGGAATCGGCGATGAATCCGGCCGTGAACTCGGCGGCGACAAAGGCCAGGTTGACGATCAGGCCGACGGCGTAGCGCCAGTCGCCCGTGTCGGTCGGGCCATGATGGTGATGATGCCCGCCCAGACCATGGGAATGGCCATGGGAATGGCCGTGCGAATGCCCGTGAGCATGGCTGTGGGAATGATCGTGATGATCGTGGCCGTCATGGCCGTGTGCGTGATCGTGCGCCATGTCCGTTCAGCTAGATCCTCCCTCGCGGGAAGGTCAAGACCCGCCAGGATAAGTCCTTGAATGTAAATAGATAACCTATCGAAACTCAGTGCTGGTGCGTCAGCACCAGGAAGCCGATCAGGATCAGGGCTCCACCCAGGATGGCCCCCTCGTAGCGCGCCCACCGCTCCAGCCGCAGGATGGAGTAGCCTGCGGTCGCCAGGGCCGCCAGCAGGGTCATGCCCAGCACCGTTCCGGCCGTGAAGGCCAGAGTCAGAAGGGCCAGCGCCCCCACGCCCTCGGTCGCCGAGGACAGGTAGATGGGCAGCAGCACCTCGCCCGGCGTCACGGCCATCATCAGCACCAAGCCCCAGAAGGCGGCGCGATCCGACACCGCCGGCTCGGCCAGTTCGGTCGCGGGCCCGCCTGCGGTCGCCGGGCGCCTCAGCGAGGCCCTGGCCAGGTAGAAGGCGCCGAACAGGAACAAAAGGGCCGCCGACAGGTGGGGCAGCAGCCCCTCCACCCAGCGGTTCAACGCCAGACCGGCCGCCACGATCAGCGAGCCGACCACCGCGGTCGACACGATATGCGCCAGACCGGCCGTGACCACGGCCGTCATCACCCGCGCCACGCTCCAGCGCTGGGCGCGGCCGACGAGGACGAAAGGCAGCCAGTGGGTCGGCAGGGCCGCGTGCAGGAAGGCCGCGACGAAGCCGCCGCCCAGAAGCGACAGCAGCACCGGCTCGGCGAGATCGGGAGAAGACATGGCCGCTCCCTTAGAATGTTATCTTATAACAGTCGAGAAGAATCGGCGAAGAATCTTCATGCGCGGCGTCACGCCGCGCTCTCTATATATGCCCCTATGCGCGCCTATCGGCTTGCGTGGTCCGTGCGATCCGGCCACAGAGTCCGCCAGGAACCGGTTTCATGCGGGTTTTGGCCCGGCAGGCGTCCGTTTCACGTTGACTCTTCCGTGACCATCCGTATATGTCGCCGCTCTTCGCCCGCAGGGTCTCCTGGCGGGCGCATCCATTTTTGCGTTCACGCTGAGGCTTCCTAATGTACGCGGTGATCAAGACCGGCGGAAAGCAGTACCGGGTTCAACCGGGCGATGTGATTGTTGTCGAGAAGATCGACGGCGACGCTGGCGCTGCCGTCAATTTCGGTGAAGTCCTCATGCTGGGCGGCGACAAGGGTGTTACGGTCGGCGCTCCGCTGATCGACGGCGCCGCTGTCGCAGCCACGCTGATCGAGACCCGCAAGGGCGAGAAGATCAAGATCTTCAAGAAGATCCGTCGTCAGGGCTATCGCCGCACGAACGGCCATCGCCAGATGGAATCGGTCCTGCGCATCACCGGCATCGAAGGCGCCGGCGAGAAGGCCAAGTGGGACGGCAAGGTCGAGCTGATCACCAAGGCGGAAATCAACGCCCGCGCCCGTGGCCTGGCCCCGCGCGTCGAGGCTGTCGAAGCCGAGGCTCCGAAGGCCAAGAAGGCTCCGGCCAAGAAGGCCGCCGCCAAGAAGGCTGACGCCGCCGAAGGCGCCGAAGCCTAAGAGTTTCACCGGCGCTGGATCAGCGCCAGTCCAGATCGTGAGGGTGCGCTCAAGCAGGCCGAATGGCCGATAGCGCCCCAAGAAGAGGAGCAGCAAGATGGCTCACAAGAAATCCGGCGGTTCGTCGCGCAACGGTCGCGACTCCGAGTCGAAGCGCCTTGGCGTGAAGAAGTTCGGCGGCGAGCGCGTGCTGGCCGGCAACATCCTCGTGCGTCAGCGCGGCACCAAATTCCACCCGGGCGCCAACGTCGGCCTGGGCCGCGACCACACCCTGTTCGCCACGGCGACCGGCGCGGTGCAGTTCACCACCAAACGTGGCGGCCGTTGTTACGTGTCGATTCTCCCGGCCAACGACGACGCCCAGGCGATGGCCGCCGAGTAACGCGAAGCCAGGACAGTATTTCCCCGGATCGCGTTGCTCTCGACAGCAGCCCGATCCGGACCAAGGGAAAATTTTCCGCGGGGAGTCTGGATCACCAGGCTCCCCGTTTGCGTTTCCCCGCCTCGAAGCCGCCCGAGCCCTCCAAGGAGGCGGCGCCGAAGACATCGAGGCCGAACCATGTGCGTGATCGAAACCTCTCCCGTCGTCGAGACGCGGCGCCTGCTGCTGCGCGCCCCCGGCGCCCAGGACGTGTCGCGGATCGCGACCCTGGCCAATGACCACGACATCGCCCGCATGACCAAGCGGATGCCCCACCCCTTCGGCGTCGACCACGCCGAGGACTTCGTGCTGCAGGTGGCGTCCCAGGATCCGAAGAAGGCCAACACCTTCCTGATCGAGCATGAGGATCACGGCCCTGTGGGCGTCATCGGCATGTTCCACGACGCCGACGCCGTGCCCGAAGCGGGCTATTGGATCGGACGGGAGTTCTGGGGTCGCGGCTATGCGACCGAGGCGCTGCAAGGCGCCCTGGTCTGGGCCTCGACGCGGTGGAAGCGCCGCGCCCTGATGGCCGGCTACTTCGCCGACAACCCCGCCTCGGGCCGAGTGCTGGAGAAGGCGGGCTTCCTCTACACCGGCGAGACCCGTCCGGCCTTCAGCCGCGCCCGGGGCGAAAGCGCCGATACGCGGATGATGGTCTGGCTGGCCTGATAGGGTGCGGAAATCGCGGGGCTTTCGGTCAGCGACGCAGTTTTTTCACGAAAGCGGAAAAAGGCTGTTGACCGCCCCGAGGGTCCCCCCTATTAGTCCGCGCCTCGGCGGGGCGACCCACCGGGCCCAGGTGGCGGAATTGGTAGACGCGCTGGCTTCAGGTGCCAGTGGCTTAACGGTCGTGGAAGTTCGAGTCTTCTCCTGGGCACCATTTCTCAAGCGGCGCTGTATCCGATAGGATGCGGCGCCGTTTGTCATTTCGGCCCCGACCTCCCCTTCCCTGCGCCGCGACAGCAAAGGTCGAGCCTGCGTTCTGGCGATAGCGCGCGGTTCGTCTATGTTACGGCCTGAACGACTGACGAGTTTGCGCGCATGACGGTTTATTTCCACGAGGGCGACCTGCCCGACGGCCTCGACCTGGGTCCCGAGGTCGCGATCGATTCCGAGACGATGGGCCTGCGCTTCCGTCGCGACCCGCTGTGCGTGGTGCAGCTGTCGTCCGGCGACGGGAACGCCCACGTCGTGCGCCTGAACCGCCCCGCCTATGACTGCCCCAACCTCAAGCGGCTGCTGACCGATCCGAAGGTGCTGAAGATCTTCCACTTCGGCCGCTTCGACATCGGCATGTTCGAACTGCACCTGGGCGTCGAGACGCGGCCGGTCTACTGCACCAAGATCGCCTCCAAGCTGGCGCGCACCTATACCGACCGGCACGGCCTGAAGGACGTGGCGCGCGAACTGGCCGGGGTCGACATGTCCAAGGCGCAGCAGAGCTCGGACTGGGGGGCGGCCGAACTGAGCCAGGCGCAGATGGATTACGCCGCCTCGGACGTTCTCTACCTGCACGCCATCAAGGACCGGCTGAACGAGATGCTGGTCCGCGAGGGCCGCATGGAGCTGGCCCAGGCCTGCTTCGACTTCCTGCCCATGCGCTCGCGCCTCGACCTGGCCGGTTGGGACGAGATCGACATCTTCGCCCACGCCTGAAGGACGGACCTGAAACGCCGATGAGCGAACAGCACGCCCAGGACGAGCAGAAGCGCGCCGACGAGGCGCGCGTCGCCCGCGCCGGCGAACGCTGGCGCACGCGCTCGCGGCGGGTGAAGCTGTATCGGCGCGTCCTGCCCATCGTCATCCTGATGCTGGCGGGGGGCGCCCTGACCTGGACCGTGTTCCGCACCGTCATGTCGGGGGTGGAGCGCAAGGCCAGCGAGAGCCGCGAGATCCGCCTGGACAACCCCATGTTCCACGGCCAGGACGCGCAGGGGCGCTCCTTCGTCATCGGCGCCCAGGGCGCGGTGCGCGACCCGGCGACCGGCCATTTCCGCCTGATCGGCCCCCTGCTGCGGTTGAACCTGGGCGCGCGAAAGACGACGGAGCTGAGCGCCGACGGCGGCACCTATATCGAGACGCAGCGCAAGGTCGTCATCGGCCCGAACGTCAAGATCTCCGACGGCGGCACGGGCTGGGAGCTGACCACGCCGGAAGCCGTGGTCGACACGGACACCGGCGTCGTCACCGGCGACAAGGGGGTGCAGGGTCGCGGCCCCCTTGGAAGCATCGATGCTTCGTCTTATGCGATCTATGATCAGGGCCAGCGGGTCGTCTTCAACGGCCAGGGCGAAAACAAGGTGCGCGGGACCATCAATCCCGCCGGAGCCGACAGATGAACATGTCCAAGTCCAAACTGACGCTCGCGGGCGTCGCCCTGCTGACCGCCCTGGCCCTGCCCGCCGTTTCGGGCGCCCAGAACGCATCAGCCAACCGCGCCGACGCCAGCCGCCAGCCGGTCCAGTACGGCGCCGACGCCGGCGAGTACACGCCCGACGGCTTCTCCCTGCGGGGCCGGGCCGAGGTGACGCAGGGGTCGAACCGCCTGCGCGCCGACGCCATCCGCGGCTTCACCGCCAACGGCGACCTGACCCGCATCGAGGCGAGCGGCGGCGTCTACTTCGTCACCCCGGACCAGAGCATGAAGGGCGACCGCGCCGTCTATACGCTGAACGACGGCAACGTCGTGGTGACCGGCGACGTGATCCTGACCCAGGGCAAGAGCGTCCTGACCGGCAACCGCCTCGTCTACAACGTCCGCACCGAGACGGCCCGCATCGAGGGCGGGGGCGCCAACGGCCGCGTCCAGGGCGTCTTCTATCCGCAAGGGAACTGACCCCGCGTGGCGCGCAAGGAACTCTCCGCCCTCAACCGGGACGCCCCCGCCGCCGCAGAGACGACGGCGCTTGAGGAGGCGCGTCCCACCGGGCTGCGCGTCGAGCACATCGCCCGCAGCTTCGGCCAGCGTCAGGTGGTGCGCGACGTCTCCCTGAACGTCCAGCGCGGCGAGGTCTGCGGCCTGCTGGGTCCCAACGGGGCGGGCAAGACGACCTGCTTCTACATGATCACCGGCCTGATCCCCGCCGACAGCGGCTCGATCTGGCTGGACAATGAGGACATCACCCAACAGCCCATGTACCAGCGCGCGCGCATGGGCCTGGGCTATCTGGCGCAGGAAGCCTCCATCTTCCGCGGCATGACGGTCGAGCAGAACGTCAAGGCCGTGGTCGAACTGCGCGAGACGACGGCCGCCGGCGTGCGCGACGAGACCACCCGCCTGCTGGAGGAGCTGCGCATCGACCATCTGCGCCACGCCCCGGCCACCGGCCTGTCCGGCGGCGAGCGCCGGCGCGTCGAGATCGCCCGCGCCTTGGCCGCCCGGCCCAGCTTCATGCTGCTGGACGAACCCTTCGCCGGCATCGATCCGCTGGCGATCGCCGACATCCGCCAGGTGATCCGCTATCTGTCGGGTCAGGGCATCGGCGTGCTGATCACCGACCACAATGTGCGCGAGACCCTGGACATCATCGACCGCGTCTCGATCATCTCGTCCGGCTCCGTCCTGTTCGAGGGCACAGCCGACGAGGCGGTGGCCGACGCCGAGGTGCGCCGCGTCTACCTGGGCGAGATGTACGCCTGACGTCGAAAGGCGCACGACGAAAGCGCCGTTCGCCTGACGTTAACAGCTTCGGATCATGATCCCAGCAAGAAGCGGGCCAACAGCGCCTGCGTGCGGGGTGGAACGACGTGATCGGGCAAAGGCTGCAGGTCAGACAGGGGCAGGGGCTGGTCATCACGCCCCAGCTGCAGCAGGCGATCAAGCTGCTGCAACTGTCGAACCTTGAGCTGGAAGCCTTCGTCGAGGGCGAACTGGAGCGCAATCCCCTGCTGCAACGGGACGAGGGCGAACCCGGCGTCGACACCGCGCCCGAGGCTTCCCAGGACGCCCCAACCGCCGACGGCGGCGACGAGGGCGAACTGCGCTTCGTCGAAGGCTCGGACGCCCACGCCCAGACCCTGGACGCCGGCGCCGACGACCTCTACGGCGACGCCGCCCCCGGCGAACGCGTCGGCGACCGACAGGGCGACCAGGCGACCGACCAGCCCGGCCTGACCGACTGGTCCCGCGCAGGCTCGGGCGGCGGCCTGGCCGACGGCGAGGAGCGCGAGCGGCCCGACCATCGGGACGAGACCCTGTGGGAGCATCTGCAGGCCCAGGCCTCGGCCGCCGGGTTCGGCCCGGCCGACCACGCCATCGCCCTGACCCTGATCGACGCCACGGACGAGGGCGGCTATCTGCGCGCCGACCTCGACGAGATCGCCGAACGGCTGGGCGTCGATGCGGCGCGCATCGAGACGGTGCTGGCCGTCTGCCACGGCTTCGAGCCGACGGGCGTCATGGCCCGCTCCATTCCCGAATGCCTGAAGCTGCAGTTGATCGAGCGCAACCGCTTCGACCCGGCCATGGGCGCCCTGCTGGACAATCTTGAGCTGCTGGCGCGACGCGACCTGACCGCCCTGCGCAAGGTCTGCGGCGTCGACGGCGAGGATCTGGCCGAGATGATCGCCGAGCTGAAGGCCCTGACGCCGCGCCCCGGCGCAGGCTTCGGCGGCGAACCGGCCCAGACGGTCGTGCCCGACGTCCATGTGCGTCCCGATCCGGCCGGCGGCTGGCGGGTCGAGCTGAACACCGACACCCTGCCCCGCCTGCTGGTCGACAAACGCTATCACGCCGTGGTGGCGGCGGGCGCCCGCTCGGACGTCGAGAAGACCTTCGTCGCCGACTGCGCGGCCCAGGCCAGTTGGCTGGTCAAGTCGCTGGACCAGCGCGCCCGCACCATCATGAAGGTCGCATCCGAGATCGTGCGCCAGCAGGACGCCTTCCTGGCCTTCGGCGTCGAGTTCCTGCGCCCCCTGACGCTGAAGACGGTGGCCGAAGCCATCGAGATGCACGAATCGACGGTCAGCCGCGTCACCTCGAACAAATACGTGGCCACCCCGCGCGGGGTGTTCGAGCTGAAGTTCTTCTTCACCGCCGCCATCCAGTCCAGCGACGGCGGCGCGGCCCACTCGGCCGAGGCCGTACGCCAGAGAATCAAGACCATGATCGACGGCGAATCCGGCGACGGCGACGTGCTGAGCGACGACCGCATCGTCGAGATCCTGAACGAGGCGGGAATCGACATCGCCCGGCGCACTGTGGCGAAATATCGCGAAGCCCTGCGCATTCCCTCGTCGATCCAGCGCCGCCGCCTGATGAAGGCCGGCTGACTGCGACCAAGCGTCACCACAAATCGGTGATCGCCATTGACACCAAAGCCGGTCAGTCGCGTTCTAGGGACATGAAGATCCAAGTCAGCGGCAAGCAAGTGGATGTCGGCGAAGCGCTAAGCTCGCGCATCTCCCAGGAACTCGAAGAGGGAGTCGGCAAATATTTCGCCCGCGGCGCTCAAGACGCCGAGGTCGTGGTGTCCAAGGATCGACACGGCTTCCGGGTCGATTGCTGGGTGCGTCTGGCCTCGGGCCAGTCCCTGGTGACGACGGGTTTCGGCGGCGACGCCCAGGCCGCCTTCTCGGACAGCCTGGACAAGCTGGAAAAACGGGTGCGCCGCTACAAGCGCCGCCTGAAGGACCACCATATCGGTCCCAAGGGCCTGTCGCCCGAGAAGACCGAGAACGCGGCGCGTGAAGTCGCCGCCATGACCATCTTCCGCGACCCCGACACGGTCGAGGACGAGGCCTTCGGCGACGCCGGCCTGCCTGGCGAACCGCCGCCTGTCGGCATGGTCATCGCCGAGACCGAGTCGGAGATCCGCACCCTGACCGTAGGACGCGCCGTGGCGGAACTGGACATGACCGGCTATCCGCTGGTGATGTTCCGCAACGCCGCCCACGGCGGTCTGGCCGTGGTCTATCGCCGGCCCGACGGCAACGTCGGCTGGATCGATCCGCAACGCACGACCAAGGGCGCGGCGGCGCAAGCCGTCGGCTGAGGCTTCCTCAGGAAGGGCGAAGAGGCTAAAGAGCACTCGCCCTTCCGCCAATGTCGGGTTCGATTTTCGGGGTAAGCATGGACATCGCTGATTTGCTGTCGTCGGACGGGATCGTCCTGCGGGGCGGCGCGTCATCCAAACGTCAGGCCCTTCACGCCGTGGCCGAAGCCTTCGGCGCCGCCTTCGACATGGACGCCGACAAGGCGTTCGAGGCGCTGCAGGAGCGCGAGGCCCTGGGTTCGACGGGCCTGGGCTCTGGCGTCGCCGTGCCGCACGCCCGCATCCAGGGACTGGACCGCGTCTGCGCCGTCTTCGTGCGGCTGGACACGCCGGTGGCCTATGAGTCGCTGGACGATCGTCCGGTCGACCTGCTGTTCGCCCTGTTCGCGCCGCTGGAGGCCGGGGCCGAACACCTGCGCGCCCTGGCGGCCGTGTCGCGCGCCCTGCGCTCGCCGGAACTGCGCGAACAACTGCGTCAGGCGCGGACGGTCGACGCCATCCGGGCCCTGTTCGTTAAGGACGTGTCAAAGACCGCCGCCTGAGCGGTCTTCCCTTTACAGGAAGGGCGAGCGTCCGCCGCCTGGAGCGAATATCGGAGCTCGGATCGATTCCATCCGAACCGAGCCTAGTGAACCGACATCGGCTCCAGGTCATGGGCGACGGCGGCGGCGAAGGCGGTTTCGCGATCCAGCATGACCGCCAGACGTTCGCCGTCAGCGCCATGCACGGCGTAGAGAATCTGATCGGGATCGATCTCCAGTTCGGACGAGGTCTCGACGCGAGCGTCGGCCAGAACGTCGGAGGCGCGGATGGCGCGCACATAGACCAGGTCCGGGGCGCCGAAATCGGCGAAGTCGGGGATCTTCGTATTGGGCATCTTCATGGTGGGCGTCATAAGACCGCCTCCTTACGCTTGACTGAACGCCTGCAGAGCCAGGCGGTTCGACGGCTGGGCTCAGCCCGTCGTGATGGGAATGCGCCGCACGCTGCGTTCCTGCTCCGGGCGGATCAGGTCCACGTGCAGCAGACCGTGCTCCAGCCGGGCGCCCGCGATCTCCAGTCCATCGGCCAGGACGAAGCTGCGGACAAAGCCCCGCGCCGCGATGCCGCGATGCAGGAAGGCCTGAGGGTCGCGCCCGGCGTCCTCTCGTTTGCCGGTGATGGTCAGCTGCCGTCCCTCGACGGTGACGGACAGCTCGTCCGGCGTGAACCCCGCCACAGCCAGGGTGATGCGCACGGCGGCGTCGCCGAGCTGCTCCACATTATAAGGCGGGTAGGATTCGGCCGCCGCCTTGGCGGCCCGGTCGATCAGGGCTCGGGTATGATCGAAGCCCAACAGGAAGGGGCTGTCGAACAGCAGGGTGCGTGCAGTCATGGGGCCCTCTAACGAAGCGACCTCGGCCGTCCGATCTTCCCCGACGTCGGCAGAAGATCCGGCCTGAAGGATAGATGGGAAGATGGGGCCTTCGGGTCAACGCCGGACCTTCGTTCACCCCGCATACAGGTTGGAACCTTCACCATATGCTTCGCGTTTTTCGCGAAGATCGCGACCATCGAAAGGAATTCCCCATGAGCGCCAAGCTCGCCGTCGTCGGCGTCAGCATCGCCGCCCTGCTGGGCGCCGCCGCCTGCACCACGACCGATCCCTACAGCTCCGCCCCGCGCCGCAACAACACGGGAACCGGCGCCATCGCCGGGGCCGTGGGCGGCGCCCTGCTCGGCTATCTGACCAACACCTCGAGCGGCGAACAGGGCCGCAAGAACGCTCTGATCGGCGCGGGCATCGGCGCCCTGGCCGGCGCCGGCGTCGGTCAGTACATGGACCGTCAGCAGCGCGCCCTGGAAGCCGAACTGTCGGGCACCGGCGTCGGCGTGGCCCGTCAGGGCGACAACCTGGTGCTGCGCATGCCCTCCGACGTGACCTTCGCCACCAACCAGTCGTCGCTGGACGCCCGCTTCCTGCCGGTGCTGGACGACGTGGCCCGCGTGCTGAACGAATACGACCGGTCCATGGTCGATGTGGTCGGCCACACCGACTCCTCGGGCGGCGACGCCATCAACCAGCCGCTGTCCGAACGCCGCGCCTCCTCGGTCGCCTCCTATCTGATCGACCGGGGCGTGATGCGCGAACGCATCTATGTGGCCGGCATGAGCGCCCGCAACCCCATCGCCTCCAACGACACGGTCGAGGGCAAGGCTCAGAACCGTCGCGTCGAGATCCTGATCCGTCCCTTCACGGGCTGATCGGCCGGAACGGCCTGAAACAGGAAGGGGCGGCCCGTTCGGCGCCGCCCCTTTTTCATGTCTGGCCGTCAGTCCGGCGGCCGGGACGAAAGAAACGGCCTAGCTTGACCTCTATCCCCTTGCCTTGGCCGGTTCACTGTCGGCTTGCTGTCCCGGCAGGAGATTCCGATGGACGGCGACGAGCTGGGCAGGACGATAAGGCTGATCGGCATCGCGGCGGCGACCGCCGTCGTGGTCGCCGCCGCGGTCATCGCGATCGGCCGCCTGCTTCTCTAGCTAGGCCGCGTCGAGGGGGCGGCCGATGGAGAAGTAGCGGAAACCGCGCGCCCGCATGTCCTCCGGACGGTAGACGTTGCGCAGATCGACCATGACCGGCTGTTTCAACAGCAGCTTGATCCGGTCCAGGTCCAGGGCGCGGAACTGGTTCCATTCGGTCATGATGACGGCGGCGTCCGCGCCCGCCAGGGCGTCATAGGGACCGTCCGTGAAGACCACGCCGTCCAGAAGTTTGGCCGCCTCCTCCATGCCCTCCGGGTCGAAGGCCTGAACCCGCGCGCCGCGCGCGATCAGGGCCGGGGCCACGTCCAGAGAGGGGGCGTCGCGCATGTCGTCGGTGTTCGGCTTGAACGTCAGGCCCAGCAGGGCGACCGTCTTGCCCTTCAGCTCGCCGCCCAGGGCCTCGGCGACGCGGTCGGCCATGGCCTTCTTGCGCGCGTCGTTGATGGCCACCGTGGTCTCGATCAGCTTCAGCGGCGAACCGGCGTCGGTCGCCGTGCGCACCAGGGCCAGGGTGTCCTTCGGGAAGCAGGAGCCGCCGTAACCCGGCCCCGCGTGGAGGAATTTGGAGCCGATGCGGTTGTCCAGGCCGATGCCGCGCGCGACTTGTTGCACGTCGGCGCCGACCGCCTCGCACAGGTCTGCGACCTCGTTGATGAAGGTGATCTTCATGGCCAGGAAGGCGTTGGCCGCATATTTGATCAACTCGGACGTGCGCCGGCCGGTGAACATGATCGGCGTCTCATTGAGGTTCAGCGGCCGGTAAAGCTCGGCCATGACGGCGCGGGCGCGCTCGTCGTTCGTTCCGACCACCACCCGGTCAGGGCGCTTGAAGTCGCCGATGGCGGCGCCTTCGCGCAGGAACTCCGGGTTGGAGACGACGGCGAAGTCCGCGTCGGGACGGCGCTGGCGAATGATGCGCTCGATCTCGTCGCCGGTGCCGACGGGGACGGTCGACTTGGTCACCACGACGGTGAAGCCGTCCATCAGGTCGGCGATCTCTTCGGCCGCGGCATAGACGTAGGACAGGTCCGCATGACCGTCGCCGCGCCGCGAAGGCGTGCCCACGGCGATGAAGACGGCGTCCGCCGTCCGAATCGCCTCAGCTCCGTCGACGGCGAAGGCCAGCCGCCCGTCGCGGACGTTGCTGGCGACCAGATCATCCAACCCCGGCTCGTAGATGGGCATGATGTTCTGGTGCAGACGCTCGATCTTGGAGGCGTCCTTGTCGACGCAGGTCACCGTGTGGCCGAAGTCGGCGAAACAGGCGCCCGACACCAGGCCGACATAGCCGGTTCCGATCATGGCGACGCGCATGGGTGGCTCCTCTCATCAACCGTCTCTGCCGCAATAGCCCCGGTCGAGGCGCTTCGCCAGCGTCCCGCCGACGCAGGTCGAAGAAAGCCAAAGAAAAAGGACGGCCGACCCGATGGATCGACCGTCCTTGATGTCTTTCAACCTGGAAGCCTTCGGGGGCCGATCGAGACCGGCCCCCTCAGGGCTTAGAAGTTGATGTCGACGGTGGCGCGACGGTTCAGCGGCTCGCGCACGCCGTCGGCGGTCGGCTTGGCCAGCTGGGTCTCGCCCTTGCCGTCCAGCGAGATCACGCCGCCGTTGACGCCTTGAGCGACCAGGGCGTCAGCCACGGTGCGCGCACGGCGGTTCGACAGGCCCATGTTGTAGGCCGCGTTGCCCGAGGTGTCGGTGTGGCCGACCACCAGCACGCGCGTCGGAGCGCCCGACTTGGCGTAGTTGGCGGCTTGCGTCACCACCGAGCGGGCTTCCGCCGTCAGGTCCGAACGGTCGAAGTCGAAGTAGACCACGAACTGACGCGCAGCCGGCTTGGCCGGAGGCGGCGGAGGCGGCGGCGGGGGCGGCGGGGGAGGCGGCGGGGGCGGCGGCGGCGGCGGGGGCGGCGGCGGGGGGGCCACCGGCTCGGCGCCGAACGCATAGCGCAGGCCCAGCGTCACGGTGTGCGACTGGTCGTAGTCGCCCGACAGGGTCCCGACCGGATTGGCGCCCGAACCCGACGTCACGGCGTCGAATTCCATGTCGCCCGTCAGGTAACGGTACGTCAGGTCGATGTTGGCGCGGTCCGACACGGCCCAGGCCAGACCGGCGATCGCCTGAGCGGCGAACTTGGTCGAACTGTCATCGGCGGCGAAGGCGACGCCGCGGTTGCCGCGCACGAAGCCGGTCGTGTCGGTGTTGACGCGGTTCACGCCCACGCCCAGGCCGACGAACGGACGAATGGTCCAGTCCGGCGAACCGAAGTCGTAAAGGACGTTGGCCATCAGGGTCGTCGCCGTGATGTCGCCTTCCGGCGAGTGGCACGGGCCGGCAGCCGGGGTCGCATTGCAAAGGCCGCTCACGTTCCCAGGAGCGCGTACGCGACCGATGTCGCCCGAGCGGTAGCCGCCCTCGAGTTCAACGCGCCAGTTCGGGTTGAAGCGGTAGCCCAGGCGAGCAAACGCCGCCCAGCCGTCGTTGACTTCCCAGTTCCAGTGTTGGCCGGTCGCCGACGCTTCGGTGTTGATGTCGTCGATGATGTGGTAGCCGGCGTCGATCGCGCCGTACCAGCCATCGGGCTCCGCCGATGCAGCGCCGGCGGACAGGGCCAGGGCGGCCGCCGCGCTCGACGCCAGGATCAAACTCTTGACACGCATAGTGATGCGGCCCTCCGAGATCTGTTTCAAATGGACGACGCGGAGCATCGCCTATCGCCTGCATAACAGCGCTGCCTTATCCGGTCGAGCAGGAAACTAAGCTATTGCGTCCTGTTGCAACACCACCGTGGCCCTGAGGCTACACAAGGTAAGATTTTGTTAAGAGCTCACCGAAGCATAGCCCTCATCTCGACTTCGGAATTAAGAATTCCCGATCCTGCCAAATGCTCAAAGGCGCCTAGCAGATTATATAAGGCCAGAGCATTTGCAGAGTCATCGATAAACTCGCCGCCTTCTAGTCGGTTGTCGCGCCACAGGCCTTCAGGCGTCAGATAAAGCCAGACGGCTCGCAAAGCCGCCGCCGCTTCATCCGCGAAGAACTTGCGCGATCGCGGCTCGTCCGCTTCCGCCAGCGCCGTCGCAGCCTTCAATCTCGCGATCTGCGCCTCGAAACGGGCGCGCGGGGGCCGGCCCGGACCGCCCTCGACGGCTCCGTCCAGAATAACGAGACCCAGGGCGTCCTTTTCGGAGACGCCTCTGGAGTAGAGGCCGCGAATCAGAGCCGACTTGGCCGTATCGCAGCCCGAACGGGCGAGAAGGCCCGCCGCTTCCAGCATCATGCCGGGGCACGACGCCCCGGCGCCCCTCCCGCCGTCGAGCGCGGCCTCGACCGAGGCCGCCAAAAGCCGCACCGCTTCACGCCATGCCGGATCGGTCGTCGCTTCCGACCAGTCGAGACAGGCCTTCAACACGTCCAGCCGCCCCCCGATGCGATCGGACAGGGTCGCTTCTCGGATCACATCCTCGCGCAGGGCCGCCGCCCGCTCCTGCATGATCAAAGGCTCCAGCCCCGCCTTCGCCGCAACAGCCCAGGCCGACAGCGCCGCCGCCCCGCCCTCCAGGCGATCCAGCGATCCCGTGACGAGAGCGCGCCACGGCCCTTCCCAGCCCAACCGCCCCGCCAAGGCGAAGGCCGCCGCCTGACAGGCCTGCACCTGCGGATTCAGCAGCGCCGGAATCCGCCGCCCCTCGAGGCTGATCAGTTCACAGAAGGCGCCGTCCTCAGTGCGCCCCACCGTCGCCCAGAGCGGCAGCGCCCGAAGGCGAAGCCAGCCACGCAGGCGCGAAAAGCCGTAACGCAGGTCCTCTTCCGGCGGATGATGAAAGTCCATGTGCCGCGGCGAGGAGAGCCGAATGCGCTCCACGATCTTCTTCACCTCCTGGGTCCGGCTCAGGTCACAGACGAGCACCGCGTCCCGCTCCGCGACGATGGCCAGGTTTCTGACCCCCAGCGCCGCCACGATCATGCCGTCAGGCGCGCGCGCCATACAGCCTTCGGCGTCCTCGAAAATATGGCCGCCAATCTCTCCCTCGCCGCTGGCCGCGATCGCGTCCCATGCCCCCAGGTCGGACCATTTGAAATCGACCGCCAACACCGAGGCGAGATCCGTCCGTTCCATGACCGCATAGTCGATGGAGATTCTCGGCGCATCCCGGAAGGCCGCGCCAAGCAGGATGTCCGCGCCCTCAACCACCGACTGCAGCGCCGTCCGGGCCGCCGCTTCGACCCCCGGAGCGAACCGTTTCAGCTCTGCCGCAAGCACTTCGGCGCGTGCGATGAAATTGCCGCTGTTCCAGAGGAATCCCTGGTCGATGTAGCGCTCGGCCAGGTCGCGACTTGGCTTTTCGATGAACGCCTCGACGGGAGACAATCCGGCCGTCAGGGGCTTGATGTAGCCGTAGGCTTCGGAGGGTTCAGTCGGCCGTACGCCGAGGGTGACGATCCGTCCGGCCTCCGCAGCCTTCACCGCCTTGAGCACGGCCGCGCGGAAAGCGGCATGATCCGGCACGTGATGGTCCGAGGCCAGGAAGACGTTCACCGCCGCCGGCTCCTGCATCAAGGTCCAATGCGCCGCCGCCGCCATCGCCGCAGCCGAGTCCCGGCTTTCAGGCTCCAGCAGCACCGCCGCATCAACGTCGATCTCCAAAAGCTGTTCGAGTATGGTCTGGCGGTGGAGTGCGCCGCCGATGACGACGATCCGCCCGTTCTCGGCCACTAGAGGCGCCACCCGTGTGACGGCCTCCTGGAAGGGCGATCGATTGCCTGCCAGGCGCATGAATTGCTTCGGCCGCGAAAGTCGTGACGCCGGCCAGAGGCGCGTCCCAGAACCACCGCACATGATCACCGGAAAAAGGCGCATCCTTTCTGGATATCGCAGTTATCGATAAAAACCAGCCGCAGGACGCAAATGCTTCATCGCATCGTCCGCCCTTCGGGCGTGACTCCCGCGCCCTTGGCCGCTATCGAGCGCGCACGATGATAGAGACTGATCGGCAATCCGAGGAACGCGGCTGGGAGACGGCGAAGACGCTCGCCGAAGCCCTGCCCTATATCCAAGTTTATGACCGCGAGACCGTGGTCATCAAATACGGCGGCCACGCCATGGGCGAGAGCGCGGTAGCGAAGCAGTTCGCCGCGGACGTCGTGCTGCTGAAGCTGATGGGGGTGAACCCCGTGGTCGTTCACGGCGGCGGCCCGCAGATCAGCGCCATGCTGGACAAGGCGGGGGTGAAGTCGGCCTTCGTCGACGGCCTGCGCGTGACGGACAGGGACACCATGACGGTGGCCGAGATGGTCCTGTCCGGCGCCGTGAACAAAGAGATCGCCCACTGGATCACCGTCGCCGGCAAGGAAGCCGACGTGCGCGGCGTCGGCCTGTCGGGCAAGGATGCGGGCCTGCTGACCGTCGAGAAGACGCGCCGCACCAAGCGCGACCCCGACAGCATGATCGAGCATGAGGTCGATCTGGGCTTCGTCGGCGAACCGACCAAGGTCGATCCCAAACTGATCAAGGGGCTGATCGCCTCGGAGACCGAGGACTGGGTGCCGGTCATCGCTCCCATCGGCGTGGCCGAGGACGGCCAGACCTATAACGTCAACGCCGACACCGTGGCCGGGGCCGTCGCGGGCGCCCTGCACGCCAAGCGGATGCTGCTGCTGACCGACGTGCCGGGGGTCAAGGGCGCCGACGGCGAGATCATCCGCCAGATGACGCTGGACGAGGCGCAAGGCCTGATCGACGCGGGCGTCGCCACCGGCGGCATGATCCCCAAGCTGGAGACGGCCATGGCCGCCGTCCGCGCGGGCGTCGAGGCCGTGGTCATCCTGGACGGGCGCCGGCCGCACGCCATGCTGGTCGAACTGTTCACCGAGCACGGCGCCGGCACCCTGGTCAAAAGGAAGTGACGGGTTCGGCGTCGAAGACGGCGCCCGAAACCGCCCGGCCGGACTCCGCCTCGACGGAGATCGCCGCAGACCTGCGTCATGTCCGGTCCTGGGTCTTCGACCTAGACAACACCCTGTATCCGCCCGAGACGCAGTTCCTGCGTCAGGTGGAGCAGCGCATCAATCAGTACGTCGTGCGGACGTCCGGTCTGGAATCGGCCGAGGCCCTGTCGGTGCAGCGCGGCTATCTGCATGACTACGGCACCTCCCTGGCCGGGCTGATGATGCACTATGAGATCGACCCGCATCACTTCCTGGCCGAGGTCCACGACGTGCCGCTGGACGTGCTGGCGCCCGATCCCGGCCTGCACGCGGCGCTGGCGCGGTTGAACGGCCCGCGTCTGATCTTCACCAACGGCTCGGCCGGTCACGCCAGAAGGGTGATGGAGAAGCTGGAGCTGACGCCCTTCTTCGACGGGGTGTTCGCGCTTGAGGACGCCGAGCTGATCCCCAAGCCGGACCCGCGCACCTTCCACAAGATGCTGACGCGCTTCGGCGTCGATCCGGCGACCGCCTGCTTCTTCGAGGACACGCCCAAGAACCTGGAGCCGGCGCGCGACCTGGGCATGACCACCGTGCTGGTCGGCCCCAAGGCCTTCACCGCCGAGGGCGACCACATCCAACACCGGGCCGCCTCCCTCGGCCCCTTCCTGACCACCGCCATGCTGGACGGAGATCCGCAATGACCGACCTGACCCACCTGGAATCCGTCATCGAGGCCGCCTGGGAAGCCCGCGCCGAGGTCTCGCCCGCCACGCGCGGCGAGGTGCGCGACGCCGTCGACACCGCCCTGGCCCTGCTGGACTCCGGTCAGGCCCGCGTCGCCTCGCGCAGCGAGGACGGCGTGTGGAGCACGCACCAGTGGCTGAAGAAGGCGGTGCTGCTGTCCTTCCGCCTGAACGACAACGTCATCATGCGCGCCGGCCACGCGCCGACCCTGCCGCTTTCGGCCGATCACCCGGCGGGAATCGGCCCCTTCTGGGACAAGGTGCCCAACAAGTTCGGCGACTGGAGCGCCGCCGATTATCAGGCCGCCGGCTTCCGCTCGGTGCCGGGCGCCGTCGTCCGTCGCGGCGCCTATGTCGGCAAGAACGTGGTGCTGATGCCGTCGTTCGTGAACATCGGCGCCTATGTCGATGAAGGCTCGATGGTCGACGCCTGGGCCACGGTCGGTTCGTGCGCCCAAATCGGCAAGAACGTCCACCTGTCGGGCGGCGCCGGCATCGGCGGCGTGCTGGAGCCGCTGCAGGCCAATCCGACCATCATCGAAGACGGCTGCTTCATCGGCGCCCGCGCCGAGGTGGCCGAGGGCGTCATCGTGCGCGAGGGCGCGGTCCTGGCCATGGGCGTCTATCTGTCGGCCTCGACCAAGATCGTCGACCGGGCGACCGGAGAAATCTTCCGCGGCGAGGTTCCGGCCTATTCGGTCGTGGTGCCGGGCGCCCTGCCCGACCCGAACGGCGGCCCCAGCCTGTATTGCGCCGTCATCGTCAAGCGCGTCGACGCCCAAACCCGCGCCAAGACCGGCGTGAATGAACTCTTGCGTGACTAAGGCGTTATCGCCAGAGGTGGGGTGCCGGGTCGGGAGTCTTTTCGGCTGGGAGGCAAATTTGGGTCAGTGTTTCATTGAAGTCACAGCATGTTCGCAATGCTCCTGCATAATGCAGCCTTCCCTAGCTCGAAATCTCTCGAACTAGTCCGCAAGGACAACGACCCACATTCCCCCCTCCTCCCTCAAAGCGCGGACATACTCATGCAGTTCAAGTCCGCATTGAAGCGTAACGTTCACTGAACTGGACCTTTCATGCAGGCAGAGATTTACAATCTGGCTCAGCAAACCTCCCGAGCGCGGCGACGCAATACGACTGTGTTGATGGCCGGAGGTTTCGGCAGCCGACTAGGCGAGCTCACTCGACAAGTTCCCAAGCCGCTCATTCCCGTCGCCGGTCAACCGATGCTGGAACGAATCATCCATCGGATGCGCGGCTTCGGCCTGCACAACTACGTGCTCACAACCCACTACCTGCCTGAAAAGATCCACGCCCATTGCGGCGATGGCTCTGACTGGGGCGTTCATATCCGTTACGCGCATGAAGCAGCGCCGCTGGGAACAGCGGGCGGCCTGTCGCTGATCGGCCCCGTCACCGACGCTCCGGTTCTGGTATGCAACGCGGATATCTTGACGGAAATCGACTTCCCAACCCTCCTTGAGGCCCATGACAGCATGGACGCGGACTTCACGGTCGTGACCGTCCCTCACCATGTGGCAGTGCCCTACGGCGTGATCGAAACCGAACCCTGCGGCGAGATTCGCAGCGTGGAGGAAAAGCCGACCTATTCCTATCGCGTCAGCGCCGGCACCTATGTCATCAACCCGCACTTGTTTTCATTGATCCGCCCCAATGAGCGCATCGACATGCCGCAACTGATGGACCGGGCGAAGGCGACAGGGTTCCGCGTCTGCGCCTATGAATACGATGGCTACTGGATCGATGTAGGCCGCCCTGCAGATCTGAAGAAGGCCTGCGAATATTTGGAGCCAAGCGAACTTACCGGCTGAGCCAGCCGGCGCAGGATTCCGCCCTCTGCCAGCCGGAATCCTGCGCAGCCGGAAGCGGGCGGTTCAAGCGACGTATCGCAAGCCTTCGCCCGTGCTAGAGCCCCTGAGCCAGGACATCTGTTTGTCGATGAGGGCCCGGGTCACCAAGCTTTGGAGCGCCCAACGCAGCGCGGCCCTTCTTGGTCCGCGGGTAAGAGGCGCCACAGCTTCGCACGCAGCGATCTGCGCCATCTGGGCCGCCCATCGTCCATCGAAATCGAGATGGCTGGTCCAGGGAGAATCGCCTTCGTCTCTTGTTCGGCTTCCCAGGCCAGCGATGAAATACTCGTAGCTGGCCGTCACATGCGCCTGTCGACGCAACCCGAGTGTCGTCTTGGTCGGTTCCTGGCCGTCGAGCGCAAAGCGCAGGCGCGCCACGCGCGCGGCAGACGCCCCGACCCCCACGAAAGAAGGAGTGGCTCGCTGACAAACCATCAGTGCCAGAACATCGTCTAGTCTGTCGATTCCGAGGCCGATCAACGGCGACGTCTGAGACGCGGGCGCAGAACGAAGCGCCTGATCGAAAGCCTGAAGATGTTCGCGTAACGACTGAGCGAGCGCGGCGTCTTGCAAAGCGGGAGCGAGCGGTATCCCACAGACATCTGCGGAAGCCTTGATCGAAGCGGCCGCCAGGGCCGCCGCCTTGTAGACGACCGAACCTCGACTTGCCTTGGCTTGACCCCAGCTCAACTCGGTCAAGCTGTGGTCGGCCAGGCCCGGCAGGGCCGCCAGCCAGCGTCCTGTCGATTCATCCGTCACCATGATGTCTGCGGACTTCGACGGAGCTGAATCCGAAACATGCGCACGCGCGAGGCGGAAGAAGACGCCGCCTTTGTAACTGTCCGTGCTGCCAGCCAAGGTGATCCGCTTATTAGAGCGCCCCTTGATCGCCAGAAGCAGAGCCGCCGCGCAGGCCCGATCTCCCTGTTCTGCGCCACGCTCAATCAAAGAAGGGACGAGCTTGGAATCGCCGCATCGTGAGATGATGAGCCCGAGCTTGTCGATCTGGCGATCCACGGATCCTACGACCTTGTTGGCCGCGACGAGATCTTCGAGCGCGAGTTCAGTGGCGATCAGCGTATCATGAAGCGCTGCCGCAGCAGCCATCCAGACGAGATCGGCACGATCAACGACACGCAGTCGACGTAACGTCGGCCCAAGCATCGCATTCGCTTCGGCCGTCCGTCCTGCACGGATAAGCCAGCGCATGTCTCGAGCCAGACCAGCCGGATCATAGATTTCCGGCGGACGCTTGCCGCGGCCAGGCGGGTCCATGAGGAAGGTCGGCCGATCATGGCCGCTGTCCTTGAGGTAACGGCCAGCACCCTGCGCCTTGTCAGCAGCCTGAGGGCTCCAGAAATCGACGATGGCGTCGAACTCTATCGTCTTCTTGGATTGCGACCCCAGGATGACAGGTTGATCCTGATGCTCCAGTAATAGGGTCGCCTGGCGAAGTCGCAGCACCTGCCCCTCTTCGCTGATCAGCCCGTTTCGGTTGATCTGCGCGAGCAGAGTTTCCGTTTCCTCTGCTTCGACAAGATAGGCGTCGCCAAAAGGCAGCGCAGCCAAGGCGGCGCGACGGCCGCGAAGCGCATCAACCTGTTCGCTCCACTCGCTCAGCAGGCCAGCGAAGAAGACCGCTCTCTCGGACTGCAGGTTTTCGTACCGCTCCAACATAGGCGACAGGATGGACAGGGTCTTGTCGGCCTGGGCCTCGGCCGCGGTCAGGATCTTGAGCAAGCCTTCCGTTTGGACTGTGATCGTCATCGCGTCGGCGTCGGCCGAAAGCAGCCGCAACTTCTTAACGGCGAGCTGCATCTGCGTAGCGGGGTTGTTAAGGCCCGCGCTGGTACGTTTGCCGAGGATAGGTTTGCCTGTCGATCCTCCGCCGAATGCGGGTCGATCATGGGCTTCAACCAGCCGCTCGATCTGCCGCAACAAGGCCCTCTGCCCTACATCGTTGAACACGCCCTGGTCGAACAACCGCGTGACCGTCGGCTGTGACAGAAGCAACGCCTCCAACCGGGAGTTGGTTAGAGTCGATCCAGGAACCCGCAGCCGCCGAAGTTGATCGAGATCTGAACGCCACCCTTCCACGAGCGATACGAGGAAGCGCCCACGCTCGGAGTCCATATCCGTGAACCGGCTGCTGAAAGGTTCGACCTTAGCCAGCAGGAGTTCGGTACGGACATTGACCATATCGAGCATGCGCTCCACACGAGCAACCACGGCGTTCGCCGCGAGAGAGGTAGCCGGATCACCTTCATTTTCCAGCAAGATAGCGGCTTCGCCGATCTCGGCGGCCAGCATCGCCACTAGGGACAAGTCTTGGCGGGGTCCGTGCTCCATTCGAAACGCAGCCAACGCTTCGCCCGCTTGAGACAGAGTAGAGATATCCACCACCGGCAGATCGAGAGAGGCCCCCGCCACACTAAGGCGATCCGCTTCAGCCGTGCGTCCGCTGATGCGAAGGGCATGATCCAGAACAGCCCGATGGCCCGCCAGCGTGAGCTCGATCCCAGAGGTCGAGGCGCTGACGGCCTGAGACTGAAGGAAGGCGAGCCATTCCGGCATCGAAAGCTTTTGGGGCGTCACTTTGCCGGCTCCGCATCTACCCCGGATACAGCTGAAACAAGAGAACCCGACCGAAGGAATCTTCCGTAGAGCACCAAAACGCCGGCAGCCAGCGCGCTGAGGCTTAGGGAACGCTGACGTCGCGGAACGGGGCGCCTGTCGTCGGTCAGCCCCCAGCCCGCGTAGAACGGCCCGCCCAGGGTGGTGACGGGCACGCCTCCCAACAAGGCGTGGAAGCCCAGATTGGCGGAGGCGACGTAGACGCGGCTTGCGCGCGTCAAAAGTTCCGGCACGGCTTCGGGCGGCGCCACGGTGCCGAGTTTTTCCAGTTCCTCGCGATGTTTGACCAGTGCCCCGCCCAAGGGGCACACTTGGACGAGCACGATTTCACTGCGAGGGTTCTCGTCCTTGGCCATCTCGACCAACGCCTTAACGTCGGGATGAGTAGCACCGGCGAACAGAGCGGGCGGATCTGATCGATGTTGGCAGACAACCACGACGGGCCCGCTCAGAGCGCTTTTGGGAAATCGGGTGCGGATCAAGGTCGTCGTGGCGGCCAGAAGCTCAGGGTGATCAATGAAGGGAAACCCGTTCAAAATCGTCTCGAGATCGCTTGCCCGACGTGAATTGCAATACAACCCCGTCCAATCCAGCACATAGCCGCTCAGATGTTCCGCCTCATTGATGAGGTCGATCGGCGCACGATCCACATACAGCACCGGATGGTCTTTGATCCCTCGAGATTGAAGTTTGGCGAGTTGCGGCCCAGCCGCGACGCCCCAAGCCAGGATTGCCGTCCCCGGGTGCCGGACCAACTCGTCATACATTCGACCCGTCTTGACCCGCTTGGCGACAAAGAGCTTCCTAAACTCGGGGAAGGCGCGATCAATGGCGTCGTGTTCCTCGCGCGGCGCGCCGAGAACCAGCGCGCGCCATGGAGCTGCGGCGCCGGCGGCGGCGCCAAAGCGCATGCCCCCGTCCATGAAGGAGAGCAGATGCGTCCGCCGCCCAACCGCGCGTAACGTGGGATTACGAGCCAGAAAATCACCAATTGCGACGATCTTCTTCCTTGCCGCCAACAATCGCGTCATACCCGCTCTTTGCTCAGACCAACTCGAAACCACTAGTTATGATGCCCCGCAAAGCGCAAGCTACATTTTCAGAATCTCTGTGCGGTCAAAGATGTATCGCTTGGCCGTTTCGCTGGGCCCGCGCCTAAATGTTTCTGGGACACGTTGAACGTCACGCGCGTGAGCGAGCCGCTCAAGTCGCCTTACGCTGGAGCCAGACAGGAGCTGAACTAACATACAGCGAACTGTGGGCGAGAACGGGCGAACGAGCTCAGCGCCTCGCCACCCTCGGCTTGGAGGGCGCGCCGCTTCTAATCTTCGGCGCGAATAATCCCGATGCGGTAATCAGCTTCATTGCGGCGATGCGCGCCGGATTTGCTCCCTCCTTCATGCCGCTGCCTGCGGCGCGCTTCGACGATCAGGCTTTCTGGAGCGGTCACGCAGCCCTGTTCGCCCACTTGGGCCAAGGCGCAGTGCTTGCCCCCCAAATCGCCGTGGATGCTATTCGCCTAGAATGCCCAACCATTGGCCTGACGCTTATAGCGAGCGAGGAAATCG
The DNA here is from genome assembly GCF_053616535.1 of Brevundimonas sp. NPDC055812. Lineage (NCBI taxonomy): Bacteria > Pseudomonadati > Pseudomonadota > Alphaproteobacteria > Caulobacterales > Caulobacteraceae > Brevundimonas > Brevundimonas sp. NPDC055812. The sequence goes on from NZ_JBSHDX010000001.1 coordinate 449,918, forward strand.
ATGGTTTGGCTGCATCGCCCTTGCCGGCACGTCCTCCAGCCTCGGCTGTCGCACTTCTGCAACACAGCTCAGGCACAACCGGTGTGAAGAAGGGCGTGCCGCTTAGCTACCGCGCCATTGATGTTCAGCTACGGGCTTATGCGGAAGCCGTCGAATTCGACTCCGATAGCATCATAGCCTCCTGGCTGCCTCTCTACCACGACATGGGCCTGATCGCCTGCCTGCTCCTGCCGCTGACCTTCGGCGCAGAGGTCGACTTCATTGATCCGTTTTATTGGACAGCCCACCCACAGTCCCTGTTCGAGGTCGTCGAGCAACGCCGCGCCACCCATGTCTGGCTGCCCAATTTCGCCTTTCGACACCTCGAACGCGCCGTTCGCCGCACTGATCGCATCTGGGCGCTCGGCAGCGTCAAGGCGTGGGTCAACTGCTCCGAACCTTGCAAGCCCGAAACCTTTGCCGCCTTCCTGGCGCGTTATGCCGATCACGGCGTGACCGCGAGTAGCCTGACGTGCTGCTACGCCATGGCGGAAACCGTCTTCGCGGTAACGCAAAGTCCTCCTGGAACACCCGTTACGATCCAGCATGTCGCGGCGATCGGGTTCGGCGAAATCGGTGAAGCCGTCGTGCCGTGCTCGCCCAGCGAAGCCGCCGTCTCCATTCTCGGCTGCGGTCGCACCATCCCCGGCTGCCGGGTTCGCATTCGCGACGCTGGCGGCCAGGATAGAATCTACGGAGAAATTGAAGTCGCGGCCGAGTTCCTGTTCGACGGCTATTTCCAGGCGGCTGAACGAACGGCCATGGCCCTGCAAGACGGCTGGTATCGGACAGGGGACATCGGCTTCATCGATTCCGCCGAACTCTTCGTCTGCGGCCGGCTCGACGACCGGATCATCGTCGGCGGCCGCAATCTGTATGCCCACCAGATCGAGCAACTGATCGCGGGCGTGCCTGGCGTAGCACCGGGGCGGGTCGCCGCCATAGGCGTCTATCATCCCGATTCCGGCAGCGAGCGGCTCATCATCGCAGCCGAGATTTCAGGCGAGTCCGAAGCCATATCAAAGATGATCATCCAGACCCTGAACACCAGCCTGGGTTTGCGTCCCGCCGACGTTCGACTTTTCTCCGATCGTCGAATAATCAAGACCACCAGCGGGAAAGTCGACCGCAAGCGAAACCGCGAACGCTATCTGTCAGGAGGTTTCGCATGACTATGAACGACAGCATTATGGAGCGTTTGGCGGATGTCATCACCGACCATTTCAGCTGCCCCGAAAAAACAATCGGCCGCTCAACAAACGCGAACGACATCGTCGGCTGGGATTCCCTAGCGCACACCATGGTGCTGATGCGGGTCGAAGACGTATTCGCCATCGAACTGCCGATGGAGCACGCTTTCACCGTCCTGAACGTGGGCGAATTGGCCGACTTGGTCCAGGCCCAGTTGTCGGCATGATCGCGGGCGTCGTGGAAGGCAGCGAGCGTCCCATCATTGCGTGCTTGGGAAACTGCCAAAGCGGGGCCATACGCGCCTTCCTGATGACCGTGCCTGAGATCAGCCGCGACCACGATGTCGTCCTAGTCTACCAGCCGACCAAGTCCTTCGAAGCGCTGCGCCCGCGAGTGCGGGCCGTGATCCAGCAGGTCACGCACGGCTGGGACGATTTCCGTCTCACCAAAGACGATCTTCCGCCTGACGCGGTCATGATCCGCTACCCCGCGATGCTGCAGAATTATCTGTGGCCGCAGATTCCCTTCCAGAAGCGGCGTATCGCCGGGGATTCAGCGACGAAGACGAAGCTGTTTCCCTACACGATATGCGACGATCTGGTACTTCGCTTAGTGGGAGATGGCGTTTCCAAGGATCAGTTGCTCGAGAGCTATTTCGCCGTCGACATTCTAAAAAAGTACCCCCTAGATCGCCTCCAAGCGATTAATGCCGCCAAGGCGCGACAGCTCGACGACATGTCGGATTTCCGTCTGTGGGACCAGATGGAGACTGGCGGGCCCACGATGCGCACCGCCAACCACCCCGGAGGGAGGCTGATGGCCCATGTGCTGGAGCAAATCGTCGAGCGCCTGCCTCTGGAAGATCGCGACTACGCCCTGAAGCTGGCGCGGGCGCGGGCCGATGGAATCGGCATCCAGAATCTGGATGCCCCCATTCATCCGGCTATCGCGGCTCACTTCGGACTGGATTGGGCCAAGGACCGGCGCTGGTCCTTCTGGCATGAAGGCGACTTCACCTTCGAGCAGCATCTGCTTCGGCTGTACGACTACAGCCACAACACCACCTACTGGGCGGCACGTGAAGCCCTCAAGCGCAAGGAAGACGCGACGGCCCTTCTGGCGCAGGCGGTTGAAGAACTGCCTGAAAGCGTCGAGGTGCTGAAAGCCTACATCGCAGAACTTTCACGGGCCAAGAGGCCAGCCGAAGTCGCGGAGGCGACGAGGCGGCTTCACAATCTCTCCCCCACCCCAAGCCACGCCGTCAGACTTGCCGGCGCCCTGAGGCGGGTGGGGGAAAACGAGGAAGCCAATCGCCTTCTCAGCGCGCTCGATTCTACCGATCCCAACATCCTCATGGCTCTGGCCCAGGGCCTGGCCGAAGGCGCGCCCCAACGCATCGAGATCGAGCACAAGGCCGCCAAAGCGGACCCGGACAATCTTCAGGTGCTTCTGGCCCAGGCCAAGATCCACGAAGACAAGGGCGAACTGGCGCAGGCCTTGGCCACGCTCGACCGTGCCGCCTACGTCAGCAACTGGGCCGCAAGCGTGAGAAAGCGCCAAGACATCCTAAAGGCGCGCATGACCACGGTCGCCGAGAATGCGCTCTCAACCGCCCCACCAGCAAGACATGAGGCTCCCGCGATGACATCCGCTCCCAGCCCGGCGATGAAGACCGTTCAGCAACTCGGAGATTTGACGGGCCGCGTCTGTGTCGTCACGGGCGGCGCCGGCCATATCGGACGCGCCATCGCCGAAGCCTATCTGGAAAGCGGCGCTGCGGTTGTGTTGCTCGACCGCGCATTGGACGGCGCCGCCGACCTACTGGCCAATAGCGCCTGGGCCGGACGCCTGTCGGTCCAGTCCTGCGACCTGTCTGACGACACCAGCATCCATGCATCGGCACAAGAGATTCTCAAACGACATCCGACCGTCGATGTGCTGGTTCACAATGCAGGTTTTGTCGGCACTTCGGCCTCGGACGGCTGGGTGACGCCCTTCGAGACCCAGTCGCCGGCCCTCTTCCGGGCGGCGACCGAGATCAATCTCGTGGCCCCATTCGTCCTGACGCAGGCATTGCTGCCGGGCCTGCAGCGCTCGGCAGCAGCCTCAGTCATCAATGTGGGTTCGATCTACGGTTTGGTGGGGCCCGACTGGGGGCTCTATGAGGGCACGGCCTCAGGCAATCCGGCCGGCTACGCCGCCTCGAAGGGCGGACTGATGCAACTGACCCGTTGGATGGCGACCAGCCTTGGGCCACGCATTCGGGTCAACGCTCTGTGCCCTGGCGGCGTGGAACGCGGCCAAGACGAACGGTTTCAGTCACGCTATGTCGCCAAGACTCCCTTGGCACGCATGGCCACGCCTGAGGATTTCAAAGGTGTGGCCCTGTTTCTGGGATCAGATTTGTCCGCTTATGTCACCGGCCAGGTGCTCGCCGTGGACGGAGGGTGGACAGCCTGGTGATCGCTGCGTGGGATCAAGCTTTCGGCTTGCGGAAGATGAACTCGCCCTCGGGATTGAACGCCGTACCTTCCGGGATCGGCAGACGCTCGAAATCAGCAAACATTTCATCGACCCAGGAACGAGGAATGGGCGCGAAAACGCGACGCAATCCTGCATCCTTGATCATCACGCCGAGCCGGCGCGGCGACAGGAGTTCGGCCGTCAGCAGGTTGAAATAGACTAGGCCTCCGGGCCTGCAGACGCGGATCATCTCGTTAAAATAGCTGACCAGCTTCATCGGCGGAACAAAGTAGAAAACCCCGCTCGAGAAGACCAGGTCCATGCTCCCGTCGGCGACCCCGGTCAGGGTCTCGCCATCACACGGGAGAGACTTGAGGCCGAGTTCGATCTCCATCTGGCGCGCAAGATCGGGGTCGATCTCAAAATTATAGAACTCTTCCGGCGCGAAACGATCCGTAATCGACAGCGTAGAACCGCCCCATGCGGCCCCGATCTCACAAACCCTCTTGGGCGGACCGTCGATGAAGATCGAATCCGGCAGGACGATATCCATGTGAGTCCGCGCTTCGCGATAGCGAGGCGACTCCGCATCGATCATCGGCTTGCCGGAGCGAACAGCCCGTAGAACATCCGTCTTACCTCTCAAGAAGAAGGTCGCCGTGTTCTTGGTCGGAAGATGGAAGAAGGTGCCCCGGGACATTTCAAATGCAAAGAGGGTCTTGAGAATGGCGAGTTGAACGGACTGCTCCTGCAGATCGACCTTGTCGCCTAGGCTGGCCTGCGTGCTCGCCGGTAGTCGAATGTGGCCTGAGTTATAGAGGCGAAGCAGAGACAGTTCGTCCAGATTTCCGGGAATGCCCAGCTTCTGAAGCGCAGTCACAAAGATTTCCATGACGTCCGGGGAATCGGGCGCGTCCAAAGCCAGAAGCGGGAGTACGTCCCGCCAGCGGTTCCGGCTTTTCAACGTCAGGACATGAGCATCATAAGCCTCGCGATCTGTTTCGCGTAGGGCGATCAGGGCGGTCAGCGTCTCGGAAGACAAGGGGCCCCGGCCGAGGTCGATTACGGAAGCCTCGGCATTTTTGTCAACGGCCGGCCTGGATGGTCCGGCGCTCTCTTCTTCGGTCATGAACAACGCGCCCCCAGGCATTGCGATTGGTAAAAAGATACGGGTTAAGGGCGCACGAGAACTTCTGCTCCCCCGGGCTCGGCCTCAACCCCTGAGATCAGCGTCCTGATTACCAGCAAGGTATCCTCGGGATCGATCATCGGCTTACCCGTTCGTACCAAATCTACGAAGTTGATGATCGTCCGACGGAACGCCGTAAAGTTATCACGTATCTTCACCTCGGCATTACCGATTGTTCCAAATACCTGCAAGGAAAAGGGTGTCGGCGTCGCACCCAAGGCGTCGATTAGCAAAAGACTATGGTCTTCCAACCGAACGGCGACACTGCCGTGTGCGACCGCGTGTCGCTGCACCGCAACAGGCCGCACACCGAGAGCCCCCATGGCGCACTCCAGCATGTGAACCCCATACCGGGGCCAGTCGACAGGAACGGAAGCCCGGATCAGCCGCAGTTCACCAAACTGTTCCGGCGCCTGTCTCCAGCCGTCCGTTTCGCCAGCGTATCTGAGCCCTGAAGTGGACATCAGCTGTCCGGACCGCAGATAGGGCTCAAACAGGTCAAGCTCATCCCGGCGAACACACAGAGGTTTGTCGATGAAGACCGGCAGCCCGGCCTTGAGGAAGGGCTCAGCAAGCAACCAATGACTGTCGGCGTCATCCCGCAGGATCATGACAGCATCGACGGCGCCGATCATTTCCTCGGGCGTTTCGCAAACCGCGTCGATCTGACAGGCCAGAGCCAAGGCTTGAGCCATCTTGAGATCCGGCATCCAGCACCGGGTGACGCGTACGTCGCCGACGCCGAACTCGTCCGCCTTCCGCGCGCGCAGATAGGCGTGAATGCCGTCCCAGCCGACGCGAGCGAAGGCTGCATCGTCATAGCCGTTGACGATCGCACCGAACGAAAAGGGGTGACCATTGCCTTCAGAGAAACCGAGGATACCGAGCCGCAACGTCATCCCAACGGCACCTTGCCCGCAGCGAGCAGGGCATTAGCGACGGCGAAGTCCTGTGCGTCATCGATATCGAAGGAACGTTCACGATCCATCATGACGGCGCCGGTCCGTCCGAACAGAATTGAGGGCGTATGGGATTTCAGCGCATCAATCACGAAGGCGTACACCGCGCCGTTCAACTGATAGGCGCGCGGCAGAGCCTGCCGTGGAAGCCAGGGAATAGCGCCTTCGATAAACGGCGTTGGCGCGCCGTTGCCATCCAGGCGCCAAGCTCGGTGCGGATTTAGATGCGCATCCATGAAGGTTGCGATGGAATCCAGTCCTTCAGCGTGAAGACGCCGGAGGCATTCGGTCACGTCACGCGGCAATCGGAACGGGGCCGTGCACTCGAGCAAGGTCAAGTAACGCGCCGTCTCTCCCTGCGCGCGCAACTCCCCGATCAGGTGACGCAGAACATCGGCGACGATAGCAGTATCAGACGCTAGTTCTTCGGGGCGCCAGGATACTTCCGCCCCGAGCTTCTCCGCCAGATCCGCGATCATCTCGTGGTCAGTGGACACTATCACGCGATCGATCTCCGGGGTAGCGAGCGCTACCTCGATCGGCCATTGCAGCAAGGGCTTGCCGCCTAGGTCATGCAGGTTTTTGAGCTTGACGCTCTTGGACCCCCCGCGCGCGGGGATAACGGCGATGCACCGTTCAGAACCGATCATTTTCTCGATCTCAGATTTCGAGGAGGAAGGAAGAGCCGGCCGTAGACCTACTCGATGATTTCATAATCCAGAGTAGCAGCTAGGGTGTCGTCATATAAATTCCGAGCGCGGACCCATGCGATATTTTCCGGTTCGCCGCCATTACCCCGAACCTTGGGGTTGACAATTGCTCGCCTCACGACCTCTGCCGCACGTTCAGCGGATCTGCCGTCTTGAAGGTAGTACTTCTCGTTATTGCGTGGCTCTACTAGCCCTATGGCCACCTCCCGGGCCAAGGTCTCAGCATCCCGGCATTCGATGGCGACACCCAGCTTGACGAGGTCGTAAGGCAGCGGCTCGGTCAACGGATTGATGGCGAAGACCGGCTTGCCGAGTGCAAACGCCTCCAACCCCGCGGTGCTACAATAGGTTACGACGGCATCCGAAACCTTGAGCAGGGGATAGGTGCTCGAGGACCGATCGATCCGAACGTTCAATACACCCATTTCGTCGATAACGTTCTGGTACAGGTCATAGAAGGCCTGATGTTCACGCGGGTGGGGCTTGATCAGCCACAGCGCGTCCCCTCCCATCACCTTGGCGGCTTGCACCAGCGTGCGAATGATGGGCTCAAGCATCGCCAGTGCGATCGGCTGGGACATGAAGGAGATAATCTTGCGGTGCGCCGGCAAGTCCATCTCCTTGCGCATCCGCTTTTCCGACTTGGCCTTCAACGGCGCGAGATGGTGGTCCAGTCGCGGCGAGCCGACCACATAGGTCTGCTCAGGTGGATAGCCGTGATACCCGTTCAATACCTCGGCGCTGAACTCGTCGATCGCGATCAGATTTTCGGCAGTAGGTGCGAAGAATTTCTTGGTCGGGCTTATGGTGCCTGACTGAAGGTCGAACGTCGGTCGCCCCAACATCTTCAGCGTTTCACAGGCGACCAGTGATTCTAAAATGCGTCCGGGGCAGAAGATACCACCAACAAAAAGATCTCCGTTTTCTTCTATAAAAGCGCTCATCTCGAACGCTGACATGTACGTGAGAATGAAGCTGTTCATCATCATCTCAAGAACTGCTTCTCGAGAGGCCAACTTCAGCGGCGTCATATCCGTGCTAAACAATTCCTCAGTGTATGACATCGTATGCTGATACGCCTGGACCAAAACGTGATCCGGAGGAAGCCGGAACTTTGTTATGCCACGATTAATCTTTCTCCATGCCCAGAAAATCTTGGATTCCGCGTCGTCGATGCCGTAACTCTCGAAGCTCCACCAAGGATCATCGACGTAAATCTGCTGATCGTAGAGGAAAACATTAAAATCTTTCGTGAGCTCGCGCACGACAGGCATGACCGCCGAAACGAACATGTCGTCACGCAGTCTGCTTGAAATAAAGATCGTCTGCTCGCCGATCCAAAGATCCTTATGGGCCTGAATCTGACTGGAAGGATATCGCCCCGCCAGTCGAGGCACGCGCACCAGTGCCTCCATGGCCGCAGTCTCTTCAGTCTCGGCGACCTTGTGATCCTCAAGGTGGCCGGTCACGATCGTGGCCGAAAGGCCTCGCGCCAGAAAGCCCGCACGGATCACCCACGCTCGGCGCGGCGATCGTTCGGCAATAAAGACCTCCTCCACCGCGTCATCGATGAACTGGTTGGAATAGGTCAGGGCTCGACAGGCCGAGTATAGGTGATCGCCGACGTTGATGGCGATCGCCCTTTGCAAATGCGGCCGCCAGACTGAGCGGTCATCTCCAACGAGGTCAGTCATCTTTCTGGCGAAGACGTCCACCATTTGCGCCGCCAGCCGACGCGTCTCTTCGTAGATGGGCGGATCATTGACGGAATCTAGACTGGTGTAATTCGTGACCTCCACATCCGGGTATCGTTCCTTGGCGATGTCCAGAAATTCGCCGCGTTCCAGCGTGTTGACGACGTAGAAGCGCGCCCTGCGCATCTGGTCGTCCGTCAACGAATCGATCAGCCGACGAAAATCAATGTTCGGCCCAACCCAAAAGAACAATGAAACTTTCATTCGGTCCTGCACTGCCATTGAAGACAATCTCTAGACCATTTTGCGGGCGCCATGTAAGTGGCTTTGGCATGGGCGACACTAAGCACAGGCCGGATAAAAAAATGCAGGCCAAGGCTTCGATTTCCTCAGAAAAATCCACAGCCTTGGGGTTGCTCTTCTCTGCCGACGAAGCAGCAGCCAAGGCCTTCCTCGACCGGTGCGAGGCTGAAGGGCTGACTGGAATCCTGGTCAGAGCTAGCTACGAAGTCCGCATGCCCGCGAAACTGGCTGGCGCGACCGTCCGCCAGCCCATGGACTATCTTTCACCAGAGGCTTGCGACGCGCTTCACGAAAAGGTCCTGGCTTGGCAAGAGAAGTTGCCGTCCGTTCGTCTCGGGTCCGGCGTGCGCCTTGCGGATTGGAGCGCCGGTGACAATCATCCCGCGCCTCTTTGGGCATGGATCGCTACTCTGACCCCCTATGTGCAGGTCACGATGAGGGCCGTGCTGCTGTTTGCCGCAATCGCAGATCAGGAAAAGCCGGCAGCGTTTGACTGCCTAGGCGTCTCAGGCGACGCAGCTTGGCTTGCTCCCCTGGCCGTCAAGGTCTTCGAGCAGGCGAACATCGAACCCCGTTTCTGGGGACAGCCGCCCGCCCGTCCGGCCCGCGTACTGCCGTGGCCGCGAATTCGTACGCCCAAGATCGACTATCGCCCCGTTCGCCGCCGTGCTTCCTACCTACGGGTTATCGCGGCGCTGGAGGCCCACGAGCGGCAGGCCCGCAGCCTCGGCCTCGGCGGCTTCAAGGGCCACGCCGTCCTGATCATGCGCGGCGCCAAAGGCGTCGAATGGCTTGTCAGTCCTCAAACGGGACGCCCCGCCTTCCTCGACGAGTATAGCGAAGGCCTGCCCGAGGCTCTGGCCCAAGCGTGTCGAGATCGCCATTGGCGGTTGACGATCATCTACGAGGGGCCCAAGCCAGTCGCGGACGGCTATCGTTCCCTGGCCGAGACTCATCCGTCGTTCATCTCCGAACTAGCGGGACCGACCTTTGGCGGACTGGCCTCTCAACTTCGCGTACCGGCCCGCGAACAATATGAACCGGCAGTCGCCCGGCTGATCGCTGATCGTGCGTTCCGCAAGGCGTTCGTCTTCGACGGCGTCGATATGTTCGATCAGTTCTCGGATTATCTAGCGCGCTCTATCCTGAATCTGTCGGTGCTCATGACGTCGCAGTCGGAGACCTGGGAAAAAACCTTCGAGATCCTCAAGCCGAACCTGGTTCTCGGCGGGCGATTGGAAGCGAAACCCTGGATCAATCTGGCGGCGTCGCGAACAGGGGCTCGAACGGTCTCGATCAAACTGGGTATCGGAGACGAGATGACGCCGTCCATTCTGGCGCGTCGTCCCGATGGGTCACACGAGACGGAATCCCAGCCCGACGCCCTAGCCGTATGGGGTGAGCACCAGGTCGAACATCTTCGCCGGCGAGCACCGACTTATGGCGGCGACATCAAAGCCCTGGGCCGGACCCGATCCGACACCTTCGTGCGAGCGACGAACGCCCTAGATCACGCGCGCATTCGTGAAAAGCTGGGCCTAGCTCCAAGCAGCCCTGTCATCGTCTGGGCGGCGACCTGCAGAACCCGATGGGGCCTGTGGCCCAACCAAACCGCCGGTAGCGCGGTGCTATCGCCGGATTCCTGGGAAACGGCCTTCAAGGCCCTGGTCAAGCTCGCCGTACGCCGAGACGCCCAGATCGTGGTGCGCCCACACCCCGTTGACGACATGGCCTTCATCGCCGATCAGATCAAGCGACACGGGAAAGGCAGAGCTATTTTCTCAGCCGGTCGTCAGGGTACGCCCAACATCGAACTTCTGTCCGTTTCCGACATCCTAGTTTCCGGCGTGTCTTCGATGTTCGCCGAAGCGATCCTGTCGAACTGCGTCGCCGTCAACCTATGGTCGCCTGAAATCAGCCTCATCTACGAAACCTCTCGTTTTGATCACTATTCGGAAATTTCGGAAGCGGTCAGATCCGCCCGCGAGATGGAACAGCGGATCGACGCCTTGCTAGACAGCCCCGAAAACTATGCGGCGGCGCTTGAGCGCGCGCGCGCCAACTTGCCGAGATACTTCGGCGGGATCGAGGGCGACAACGCCTCGAACACAGCTGTCTGGGCCTTGGAAACAACGCCGATCAAGGCGCCCCAGGAAACAGAGCCCGCCGCCGCCGAGGCGCTCGCATGACGCATGCGGAATCTTCCGCCGGCAGTGACGACAAGGCCGACGCCTGCATAAGGCGGATCATAAATTGTCCCGTCGCCTCCACTCTTCGGACACGGCGCCGTCGTCTGACCGATATCTTGTTCGTCCCGCGTCTGCCGTCCGGTTCGCGAAAACTGCGATCAGGCCGCCAAACGGTCGAAACCTTCCTTGCAACCTCAGGCCCTGGCCTTTGCGTGATCGGTCCGAACGTCGATGCTGATGTGGCCGCCTGGTTTCCTGAGGACCGATCGAACGGCCTGCTTGATTTCTCAGGCCTCGGCCTGGGCGCGCCCAGCCAAGATCCGCGCCGCCGATCTCTCAATGAAACCTGGTACACAACCGCCAAGGCCGGAGCTGAACTTGCACTGGACGTCATGCAGACGGCGGCGCCGCCGCCTTGGAATGCCCTGATCCGCACCCACCGCAACGCCCTAATGCTCAGGCTCAAGCCGGAACTCGCCCTGAGACTGCGTCGGCTGGAGATCGCGGATGACGCCGCCCGGACCAGGGATGCACGCGTTGTCCATCTGATCGAGGGCGACGACCCCCTTGACGACCTGGAGGCGCACTTTCATGCCTCCGGGATTGCAGTCACGCACGACCTGGGCCCGACCGACAGACGGGGAGCCGCCCGTTTTGTCGCCAGAAGAGACAGTCCGGCCGATGTTCGCGCCGAGGACGCCTGGGCCGCATTTGCTGCAGTGGTGGAAGAGTGGAAACCTGGACGGCTCGACGTCGGCGACAAAGCTGTGATCGTGGGCGACTTGCGCCGGAAGATTGAATTTCGACACAGTCAGACCGTACGGGCGCTACTGGCCGCTGCTGCCGCCCACGGATCGGTTCTGATCCAACCCTTCACGCGGCGCACCAGCAACGTCGTCCGAGCGACCGGCGTGGCCGCCTCATTGGGTTCCACCACGATCCTTGTCCGGCAACCGCAATCCTCGCGACCCCGCACTCCGCTGGCCGGGATCCGCACCCTGCTGCTGAGGCAGATCGACCAAGCTCTGGAATCCGAGTTTACGACGGGCCAGCGAGCCGCAATTCTTGAGGGGTGCGGAGCATTCGTGGCGTCGAGTCTGGCGCCAAGCTTGGCCTTGACGTCAGAACTCAGCCGTCAATTTGCGCGGCGACCTCCTCGCTTCGTCGCCTCAGCTCCCCTTGGCTCGCCTTTCGGAGGGCTGATCGTATCGGCCGCACGCGCGGCCGAGGTGCCCACTGTCGAGTTACAAACCCTAATGATCGGCACCTCGGACCGCGATCCCGTTCCCGTGGCAGAACGGGTCGGCGTTCTGGACGACTCGCAACGCAATATCTTCCAGACGCGCTTCGGCGTTGCGCCCGAGCAATTCATCCTCGCTGGTCACGTCGATATCGGTCAGCTTCATGGCCGCGCTGTCCGCGCCGCGTCCCCCCGCAGCGTCATATTCGCCTCCCAGCCGTTGGATGACGTCTCGACCGCCGCTCTCGAAATGACGGTCGCCGCCTGCAGCGTTCTTGGGGACATCACCCTATCGGTGTCGCCCCATCCTGATGAAACAGCCTCCGACATTTCAAAGTCTCGCGCCATCCTCGAGCGCTGGCCCCATGTCGCCAGTAAGATTCTACCTGCCGGTGGGACGCATTCGGCATTGATGGATCATGCCGTGCTGTGCACAGTCGTCAGCAACGTCGCCATGCGGGCGGCCCAGCACGGGATGCCGGTCCTGATCATAAATCCGGGGATCGATGTGCCTGTCGATTTTGCCCGCTTGGGCATCGCGCTAACAGCCCGATCAACAGAAGACGCTCAGAGAATTCTTAGCGATTTTTTTGCACAGGGTCCTAGACTGCAGAGACTGAAGGCGACACGAGAGGCCTATTTCCAGCAGAACCCCCAGTTACTGGATCATGGCGCGGCGGATCGGGTCATCGCCGCTATGGCGCCGGAGGACCCCTACTGGCGCGGAAAGGCGCTCAGGCAGTTTGCGCGGAGTGAGACGCTCTGGATGGGGGTATCGGCATGAGTGAATACGACACCGTTCGACGCGCCGTTGAAGCGTCGGGAGCCAGAACCGGCAAGGAACGCGCCGTCGTCTATCAAGGTTTGCGCACGCAGCGACGCACCAGCTTGCGCAAGCTGCCGTCTCGCGTCGCCGCTAGCGCCAAGAACACCGTCCGCAGCCTCAACGACGCGATCCGTTCCTATGAGCTGGACCTGGTAGCGGGCAGGGTCCGCGACTGGTCCGAAGAGCTTCCTGCGGCGCAGATCGACCCCTCGCTTGATACAGTGACAAACGCAGCGCCGCCTGCACCTCCACTGAGTCGACTGCGGACTCTGGCGCCTCTGACGTTGCGGACGCTATTGCTGCTGCGTCGCGCAGGCCCCGCTGCATCCGTCTGGATCGTGATCGAGCCCTTGATGCAGATCGGCATCATCCTGGCTATCTATCTCGCGCTTGGCTACACTAACATCGTCGACATGGACCCCCTGCCATTCGCCGTCGTCGGCACCTCGGCCTGGTTCATGTTCCGCATGACCTACATCCGCTGCGCCGTGGGCCCCGTGGACGAGTCCCTGATCCTGATCCCGCGCATCCGAGCCGTCGATATTCTGGCTTGCCGCGCCCTCGCCTATGGTGTGATCTACACTCTTGCTGGCATTGCGATCCTGACGTTCCTAGGTCTGCTTGGCTTGGGCGCCCCAGTCGAGCGGCCAGTGGATGTGTTCTTCACCTGGTGCGTTATCTTGGTGATGGCGTTCTCGTTCGGGCTTATCCTGCGCACCATGTGCGCCTATGTCCCGGTGCTGCAACGCGGCGTGCCTTGGACAGCCCGCCTTCTGATCTACTCGTCCGGCGTTCTATTCGTTACCGAACAACTGCCGGACTTTATAGCCAAACCTATGTTGCTGAACCCGCTGCTAAACGCCCTGCAGCACCTCCGCTCAGCCTATTTCACGACCTATGAGAGCCACGACGTTTCCCTAGCCTATGCAACCCTCAGCAGCATGGCCATGTTGACGTTGGGCCTAATCCTCTACGCCGCCAATCGCCGTAAGGTCTGAGCTCGTCAGGTGATGGGCAACCTGCCCTGCACCATCAAGCCCGCGCGAGCGAACGCTGGTTCCAGGGCGTCAAACAGGGCGTTATGGGCGATGGCGCTAACCGCCAGATCCGGCAAGCCGCAATCCTGGCCCGCCAACAGTTTTTCGACCACCTCGGCAGTCAATTCGCTCTGATAGACCGGCCGCACCACGTCGATGATCTTTCCGCATTCATCCGACATGACCCCGGTCGCCTCAACAATGGTCAGGGTCGTATCGCCGAACTCCAGCTGAATCTCGGTCTGCTCGGGAGCATCCACCTCCACGATCAGGGTCAGGCTAGAACCGGCTGGCGTCCCGTAAGATGAGACTCCGAAGGCCTCATAATACCCTTCGCGCTTAGCCGGGAACGGGGCGGAAATGTGCGAATCCGTCAGCCGGACCTCCGCCTCGCCCGCCAGCATCTGAAGCAGATCTATGAAGTGAACCCCGTTGCAAGCCAAACCGATATTGCTTCCGCGAACGGTCATCCGCACTGGCGTGCCGGCCAGTCGAATCCGCTCGGCCAGCGCGCGGTAACGTGGCCATAGCCGTCGAGGACAGTTCACCACCCCCTCCACGCCGGCCGTTTCCAGACGAGAAGCCACGTGGGTGAACGATTCTCGCGCGTTGAAGGCGACCTTCTCGATCATCATCGCTCCAACCTTCCGGTCAGATAGGACCGTCTCGATCAAGGCCTCACGTCCGTCCGCCGGCGTAGCCAGAATCACAACCCGCGCGTCGCCGCCCAAGCCAGACAAGCTCTCGGCGAAGCGCCCCTCCGAGTCCGCGTACTCGGCCCATTGGCTCCTTGCCCGTTCCAACGCGGCGTCTGACGAATCCATGCCGTCCAACGCAATCTGCGTCGATAACGGCTCCAATCCCTGCAGGTGCCTGAACCCGATATTGCCCAGCCCGATCAGGAGCGCTGCGGGTTTGAACTCGTTCTGCATTCAAGGCCTACTGGAAAGACAACTCTAAGCAACTAGGTTTTCAATCTCCCGAACGCAACGCAGATTTCAATCTAATGTGGGTATGATTTTGCGCCGCGAATGATAAATGACCTCGAACTATGGGATCGGCGTCACAGCCGGAAAATTTCCTGGAGATCTTAATGGGTAAGAAAATCGCCGTCACCGGTGCTGACGGTTTCATCGGTTCGCATTTGACGGAGGCGCTCGTCCGCGCCGGACACGAAGTGCGCGCCATGACCCTTTACAACTCGTTCAACTCCGACGGCTGGCTGGACAACTGCGCGCCCGACGTGGCCGGCCAGTTCGAGACGATTTCCGGCGACGTGCGTGACCTGTCGACCTGCATGCAGGCGATCCAGGGTTGCGACATGGTCTTCCATTTGGCCGCCTTGATCGCCATTCCCTACTCCTACGCAGCACCGCGCTCCTACGTCGAAACCAACGTTATCGGCACCTTGAATGTGCTTGAAGCCGCCCGCGCCAACGGCTCGCGTATGCTCCACACCTCGACGTCCGAAGTATACGGGACGGCCCAATCCGTTCCGATCCATGAGAGCCATCCGCTGGAGGCCCAGTCGCCGTATGCGGCGTCCAAGGTCGGGGCTGACCAGATGGCGCTCTCCTTTCATCGCTCATTCGACATGGACTTGTTCGTCTGCCGGCCGTTCAACACTTATGGCCCGCGCCAGTCCGCTCGCGCCGTCATCCCCACAATCATCAGCCAAGCGATCGCCAACAACGGCCACATCCAGTTGGGCGCTCTGACGCCAACCCGTGACTTCAACTTCGTGAAGGACACCGTCGCAGGCATGATCGCCTGCATCGAACGCGCGCCGGCCGGATCGACAATCAACCTGGGTTCCGATTACGAAATCTCGATCGGCGAACTGGCGACCGAGATTTGCAAGCTGGTAGGGGTCGAGCCCAATGTTCAACTCGACCCTGCCCGCGTTCGCCCCAGCGGCAGCGAGGTCGAACGTCTGTGGGCTGACAATTCCCGCGCTCGAGAACTGTTGAACTGGACTCCTGGCTATGGCGGCGTCGAAGGCTTGCGCCGCGGCCTGTCGGAAACCATCGAATGGTTCACCAACCCGGAGAACCTCAAGCTGTACAAGACGGGGCGTTACAACGTCTGACATGACCGCTTCTTCGTCCTCCGCCGTCCAGCGCCTCGTCTCCTTTCTACGCGAAGATCTTGGCCAGCAAGGCCGCATCCCTCTCCACGCCCCGACATTCGGGAGACGGGAGAAAGACTATGTCGCCGACTGCATCGACAGCACCTATGTCTCGTCGGTCGGCGACTATGTTGTGAAGTTCGAGAATGAGGTGGCCCGCCGGTCGGGCTGCGCCTTCGGAGTGGCGACGATGAACGGCACAGCCGCGATCCACGCCCTGTTGCATACGCTGGGCGTCGGACGCGGCGATTTGGTGATTTGCCCGGCTCTAACCTTCGTAGCCACCGTGAATGCCGTCCTTTACACGGGCGCACAGCCCGTGTTTCTGGATTCGGACCCGGATACCCTGGGACTATCCCTGTCCGAGGTTGAACGGTTCCTTCAGACCTGTGAGCAACGCGCCGACGGGGTCTGGTACGAAGGACAACGTGTTCGAGCGGCCTTGCCCGTGCACATTTTCGGCCATGTCATCGATGTCGTCCGACTGTCCGAAATCTGCGCGGCGTACGGCGTCGCCGTGGTCGAAGATGCGGCCGAGAGCCTCGGCGCGTCTCGTGACGGACGCCAGGCGGGCTCGCTGTCCGTCGCCGCGGCGCTCAGCTTCAACGGCAACAAGGTGGTCACCACCGGCGGCGGCGGCGCGATCGTCACCAATGATGAGGCGCTGGCCGTCCGGTTGAAGCACCTTACAACGACAGCCCGGGCAAAGCAGGGCTGGACCTTTTTCCACGACGAGATGGGCTTCAATTACCGAATGCCCAATCTGAACGCCGCCCTTGGGTTCGCGCAGATGGAACAGTTGGATGATTTCATCTGCGCCAAGCGCCGGTTGGCCGACCGGTATGAGGCCTTGTTCCAAGGCTGCGCTGACGTCCAGTTCGTCAAGGAGGCCGCCGGCGTTCGTTCTAATTACTGGCTTCAAGCCATCATGCTGCCCGACCTAACCGCCCGGAACGAAGCTCTAGAGAGCCTTCATGCCGAAGGGATCGAAGCGCGTCCCTGCTGGACCCTTATGGTCGACCTGCCCTATCTAAAGGACTCTCGGCGGTTCGGAAATCTGACTGTCGCACGCGACATCGAGAGCCGCTTGGTCAACATCCCCTCCAGCCCCTCCCTGATGACACCGTCGGTCTAAAACCTGACATTGCCTCAGGACTAGAAGCAGCCTCTGATGGACGGAACCAAACTCCGGTTCCGTCCAGACAATTCAGCTGTAGCGAATGGGCCAGCCTTAGCGAATCGGGAAGGCTCGCAGCAGCAGCAGACTGATCGCGCCCAGGAACAACCCGACCAGAGCCCCGACTAGGATAGCGGACGGCGTGCGAGGCCAGCTTCGACGGCTGGGCTCGCTGGGCGAAGCAACCGTCAGAAGATACTTGTGCTGGCGCGCGTAGTTCGCCTTGGCCAAAGAGACTTCTTTGCGCGCCTCTTCGACGCTCTGGACCGCGAACTCGTGCTCAGCGGAAGCCGTCTCGAACGAGGCCAAAGCCCCCGACACGGCGCTGGCGCTGCCGACCAAGCGCGCACGCTGCGCTTCAATCGACCGATCCAATTGGCTAAGCTCGGCGCTCAGCCGCTGCAGGCGGGGGCTGTCAGGGCCACCCAGTTTCTGCATGGCCTCCACCTCGGCCGCGACGCCGACCCTCTGAATCTCCAGTTGCTGGATGACCGATCCGATCATCGTGGCCTCTGCGGCAGGGTCCAGTCGTCCAGTGGCGTTACGCAAGGTCGCCATATTAGTCTGCGCGGCCGCAAGTTTCTGAGCGGCCGTGGCGAGTTCCTGCTCGGCCGTGGTGACGAAGTCCTGCCGGACGCGGGCATTGTATCGGTTGATGAACTCTTCGGAAACTTGCACAACCCCTTGCGCCAGACGCTGGGCCTCGGCCGGGGTCCGTCCGGACGCCTCGATATCCACCACCTGGCGAGTCAGGCTGAAGCGCGCGGATACAACCGAGCGATAGAATTTCAGCCTGGCCTCGTTCGAGGGATTACTGGGCAAGGGATGGGCCGGATCCCGACTGCCGTTAGGGAAGCTCCGGAAAAGGCCGACCCGCTTGTCCAGAGCGGCCATCGCATCTGGCGTGCGCAGATAGTCCTGTACAAGAGTGCCATCCAGCATGCCCAGAGCGTCCGCAGCGCCAGATCCGCGTCGAAGCAGATTGAATCCTGAGCCACTGCCCTGCGATTCCATGGCGCCGCCCCGCACCACAACCGTGGCCTGAGAAGTAAAGAGCGGCAGCGCGAGCATGACCGAATACAGCAGACCGACCAGCGCCCCGGCCGCGCCAGTTCCCAAGAGGACCAACCAGACCCGACCATCCCGGGTCTTCTGAAAACGCGAGGCGAAATCGAAACTAGAGGAGAATGTCATCTTCAGCCTGTTCCTCGCGCCGATTGGGCGCTCCGTCCAAGAGATCGCCGGTCGCAACTGCTGTCGCAGCCGTCAGAGCATCCGCGACTGTCTCATAACACACGACCTCGTCGCCCTTTAATAGAACGACGATATCACACCAGTTATCCCAAGGCTCAAATGGAGGCGCTATAGCGATCATGCCGCGTCCCTCGAGACGAGCGTCAAAACGTTCCGTCCATTCCTGATCGAAAATTGGATCTCCGGTGCCGCCGGCGCCATAGGTCAGGTAGACGTCGAAATCTGGCCACAGAACACAAAGGCGTTCCAACCGCGCCCGCTCTTTGGAGGACCAAAGATTAGTGGTGGTCGCCAGCAGGTCAGAACTGAACCAACGCTCAGCGTCCGCCATACAGGCCGAGATGTCTAGGTTGTAGATAGACGCCAGAAAACGGATGAACTCGCGCCCCGTGATCAAACCACGAACCATGCCGCTCTGGCCGATCGGCCACGACGGGCGCCCATCAAGGATCACCGCCCCGCCGGCCGGACGATGCCCGATGACTAGCCGGAGAAAAGCCGCCGTCAACCTCTCATCCTCGGCGAACACCAAGGCGCGTCGACGGCCCAACTTGAAGGATAGATTCTCGAAGATGGGTTCGCGGGTTTCGCGATCCCAAACCTCGACATTGTCCAGGATCAGCATCGCAATGACCCGCAGTCGCAGCCGGTCATCAGTTGCGAACCAGCCTGTCGACCGTGGCCGCAGACGCCCCGACGCCTATCGTCCCCTGGATGGCCGCCAGAACTTTGGTCCATTGAGCGACTGGCGCCTCGGTTACGTAGATCGTGTCGTTCGGCAGTACGGGAAACGCCGTCGCGATGGCGAAGGCGTCCGCGTCGCCCATATTGAGTTGGTAAACTAGGGGACGCTGATCTACGTCGTCCGGCGCGGCCTTCCGGAACACGAACACCCCACGGGGATTGGCCCGTGCGCCGTCAAGACCGCCTACAGCGCTCAGGGCCTCCAGCAAATTCAAGCCAGCCGTCGTGATGTCATTCGAACCGGGCTGACGCACCGATCCTAGGGCCTGGAAGCGAGCCGGAGTCGCCGCAACGACAATCTCCGTGTCGCCGGTCAGGCGCGTGGAGGGGCCGAACGCGATCTGGGCCAGGCTGGTAGTCGTGGTGCCGCTCGCCGTCCTGACAAGAACGGTCGAGCCATACGGGGTCTCCAGCGGAGCCCCGGCCATAGAAACGGCATCCAGGACCGTAACGACATCCTGACCGACTACCCAGCGACCGGGCGTGCGCACCGCGCCCCCCACCGACACGCTGCCCATGTTGCGGCTGGCCACCATCACGGTCGCGTCGGGTCGAACGGTGAAACGGCGGATATTGCTGATGATAGCCTGCCGAACCTCGTCCGCAGACCGCCCCGCAGCGGGTATAGCCCCGGCATAGGGCAAGCGGATTGCTCCGTCGGGTTCGACGATAACGTCCGTAAATTGGGACCCTCGCTGACCCGATGTGGCGAACACGCCCTCGCCGAGCGCTTCGTAGATACCGATGTTCAGACGGTCCCCGACCTCAATCCGATTGGCCGGTGGTCGAGAACTGACACCGCCTGCGCTGATTTCCGGCCGCGCGAAGGGATGCGTCCATGCCGCTGCCGCCGCCAAGGTCAACGGCTCGATCCGAACCGAGCCCTCGCTAGCCGCCGAGGCTATAGCGCCGGTGGACGGTCCATCGGCGGGAATATTCGCACAGGCCGTTGCAAACAACAGGCTGCCCGAAGAGGCGACCAGCGCCATCTTCGAAAATCTCATCGCGCCATCCCTGCTGCGGTAGACGACGAACTGTCGGCGTTTCCGAGGAAACTGTCCAGCGGTCCGCCACGCTAAAAGAGTCCCTGCCGTGCCATGACTGGCAAGACCGTTCAAGGGGGGCGGTGCATTCTTCGCCTCCGAGCGTCAATGAGCCGGCGGCCTGCACTTCAAAACAGCTCAAACGCTGGTTTCACTGTCTTTTCCGCGTCTCGCTGGCTAGGACGACAGTCCACGCCTTGGCTCCGTCTGGACGCGTGACCTTACATGACGAGTTTTATGTCGAACAGCTGACGGAAGGATGGACATGCAGGAACAGATTTGGCTGGTCGGCGCCGGACGCATGGGTCTGTCCTATGCGAAGGTTCTGACAACCCTGGACACGCCATTTGTCGCCGTCGGTCGTGGTGAAGCCTCCGCTATCGCCTTTCAACAGGAAACCGGCGCCGAATGCCGCCCCGGCGGCGTCGCCGCCGCTCTGGAAGCCGCCGACGCGCCGTCCAGCGCCATCGTCGCCATTGACATTCCCGAACTCGGCGCCGTCGCTGAACAATTGATGCAGGCCGGCTGCCGCCACATTCTTCTGGAAAAACCGGGCGGAGTCGACGAGGCGGCCCTCGCTAGAATATCCGCCATGGCCCGAGAAACCAGCACGGACATCCGGGTGGCCTACAATCGCCGCTTCTACGAATCCGTGCGCCAGGCCCGTGCAGGCCTGCAGGAGGATGGCGGGGCTGTGTCCATGACCTTCAGCTTTACCGAGTCATCCGACGCGATCATCAAGATCGGCTATCCGCAGGAGGTGCTCGACAATTGGCTTCTGGCCAACTCCACCCACGTTATCGACACCGCATTCCACCTCGCTGGCGAGCCTCGCGAATGGACGCCGCGCGTCTACGGTTCGCTTTCCTGGCATCCCAGCGCAGCGCGGTTCCAAGGCGGAGGCCTGACGCGCGACGGTGTCATGTTCTCCTATGCCGCCGATTGGGACGCACCGGGCGGATGGGCAGTTGAAATCGCCAGCAGGAAGCGTCGCTTCATTCTGAAGCCGATGGAGCGCCTAGCGGTCCAGCAGCGCGGCTCTTTCGCCGTCGAGTTCTTGGACAGCGCCGACGCCATAGATGGCCATAAGCCCGGCCTGCTGCGCATGACCCGAGCCTTCCTCACCGGCGAAGATGCGGTCGACCTGCCCGACATTCACGAACATCTATCGCGAACGCGCAGCATCTACGCCCCCATGGCAGGCCTGCCCTCGGCCACCTAGAGATCGCGGAAGCGCTTTCGGCGCAGGCTTTCAAAAGAGACGCCCTCCAGGATCTCAACGATCCGGCGGCCCGCCGCGCCGTCCCCCATGGGATTGATCTGATCCCGGATCAGACAGCGAAATTCTGGGCTGACCCCCCGG
This sequence comes from Brevundimonas sp. NPDC055812, assembly GCF_053616535.1. NCBI lineage: Bacteria > Pseudomonadati > Pseudomonadota > Alphaproteobacteria > Caulobacterales > Caulobacteraceae > Brevundimonas > Brevundimonas sp. NPDC055812. The sequence goes on from NZ_JBSHDX010000001.1 coordinate 471,467, forward strand.
CGTATAGCTTGGCCGATGGCGGCGGCCTCGGCAGGAACGTCCAGGACGCTGGCTGCGCGCAAACGTCCCTGCTGACGGTCGCCGATGTTCACCGTCGCCACGCGGTGCGCCGGGGCTTCGATAACGCCGCTGGAGGAATTTCCGACCACTGCGGCTGCGGCGGAAAGAGCCCAAGCGTATCGCCGCCGGCCCAACGATTCGACAGCAAAGACACGGCCAGGCGCCGCGGAGACATGGTCCGCAATGGCGCGACGGATCGCCTTGTTGCCCTCGTCCGCGTTCGGCAAGGTGTACAACACCTTAAAGTCTGGCAAGTCGTCCAACGCCTGTCGCAGGGCCGCCATCTGGTCCTCGGGGGCCTGGGCGCCCAAGGTCTCAGGATGGAAGGTGACCAAAAGGAAGGCCGGCGACAGGTCCAGGCCGATCTCGGCGCCGATCTCGGCGATCGAACGCACCCCTTCGGCCATCAGATTGTCTAGCCCCGTCGACCCGACGGTAAACACCCGCTCGGGATCCTCGCCCATTTGAATGATCCGCTGACGATAGGGTTCGGCCGCCGTGAAATGCAGGGCCGCCAGCTTTGTGATCGCATGACGGACCGCATCGTCCACCGCCCCCTCGGTCACATGCCCGCCCTCAATATGCAGGATCGGCAACTGCAAAGCCGTCGCCGCTGCTGCCGCGCCCAACAGCTCGGTGCGGTCGCCTAACAGCAGGACCGCGTCGAGATTCAGGGTCGAGAACGCCTCAACGCAGCCCTTGAGCGCCGCCGCCATCGCCAGCCCGACAGAGAGGGCGTCATCATCCGACTGTTGGATAGGGATGCGAGCGGCGATGGCTTGTCCGTCGTTTTCGATCTCGGCGACCGTCATGCCGTGATCAGGCGACAGATGGGTCCCGCTGACGATCAGGACCGCCTCCAACCGTTCAGACTGACGCAAGGCTGAGAGAATTGGATACAGCAGGCCGTATTCGGCCCGCGTGGCGGTGAACACGCCGATACGCGCCTTGCTCATCGCCGGCTCACATATCCGCCGTCCGGCACGTCGACCGTGGCGACCGCTCCGGCCGCCACCACGGCGTCCGCTCCGATACGGATTCCCTGCAAAACCGTGGCGCCCGCGCCGATATAGGCGCCGACGCCGATCTCCACCCCGCCGCACAGGACCGCACCCGGCGCGACCATCGCATGACGGTCCACCACCGTGTCATGATCCACGCGAGCGCCCGTATTGACAATCGCATTGGCCGCGACGCGCACATTGGGCTGCAGGATCGCTCCGGCGATTACCTGGGCTCCGTCCTCCAGCACCACGTCCGGCGCCATGATGACTCCTCGCCCGATCACCGGAGGAAAATGGAAACCGCGCTCCACGTATTGATCATAGACCCGCCGACGCAGCGCCGTACCCGACGCGCCCTGACGCGGCGTACCGCCCACGCCCAGAGCGGCTTCCACGCCTTTTGGAAAACGATGAAAGGCCGCCTCGTCGTCGCCGATATAGGACAGGTCGGCCAGATCCGGCGCCTCACGTGCAGTTACGCCCAGGCAAAAACGGCCCATGGCCAGTAAACCGTCGAGCACCACGCGCGCGTGCCCGCCGCCGCCGATCAACAGAACAGAACGATTCATGGCAGGATTACTTCATCAACAGCATAAGCGCGCGCGGCCGTTTGGCCGAGCAGGTCGAACATGGCGATCGGGGCCATGCCCCCGCCAGCGCGTTTTACGGTCAGGTTCGCTTCAGTCAGCACCTCGCCCGCCGCGATGTCGCAGGCAGCAACCAGGCATTTGCGCGCGACGGCGATATTGGGAATTTCGGAGGGCTGCGGGCGCTTGACGCCGTCGCCCATTGCCCGACTGATCCGGTCGACACCCTGGACCAGCGCCTGCAGTTCGGACGGCTCAAGAGAAGCCTTGTGATCTGGCCCCTCCATGTCACGGGACAGAGTGAAGTGTTTCTCGATCGCCACCGCCCCTAGAGCCGCTGCGGCCAGGGAGATGTCTATGCCCGGCGTGTGGTCCGAATAGGCCGGCAATACGCCGAAGGCCCGCGCATAGACGTCCATGACCTTAAGATTCACCTCGTCATAGGGGGCCGGATATTCCGTGGTGCACTGCATGACGGTGACACGGCTGAGGGCGTCGCGCGCTTGGACCGAGGCATAAGCCTCGGCAAAGGCCGCGACTGACGGCCGCGCGCTCGGTTCCGCGATCAAACCGAAAGCGATCACCGACAATGCTTCCTCCACCTCCGCCAGCCGGGCCATGCCGGTCGACAGGATCATGGGCAGGCCCAGCCGCGTCAGGGCCAGCAGCATGGGGGCGTTGGTCAGTTCGCCCGAGCCGACCTTGATCCGCTTGACACCGAGGCTGTTCACCAGAAAGCGCGCGGATTCGATGTCGAACGGGGTCGATAGGAACTCGATGCCACGAGCGTCACAGCGGTCGGACAGGATGCGGTGATCCGCCTCCGACAGCTCCAACGCCTGCAGCATCTTCAGCTGAGTGTCGCCCGCGTCAAAGTTGCGCTTCTGATAGGCGGCGGTCGGCGCCTGACGCGTCACCAACTTGGTGGCGTCGAAAGTCTGAAACTTCACGACATCGGCGCCAGCGTCCGCCGCCGCATCGACCAGGGCGATCGCGAGATCCAGATCACCGTTGTGATTGACCCCCGCCTCGGCGATGATCGAGCAGTGTTTCGCGTTCACTTCCGTCACCAGGCGGCCCACCCGCCGTCAACGCAGATGTTCTGGCCCGTCATATAGCTGGAGGCGTCCGAGCACAGCAGGGCGGCGGCACCTTTGATCTCATGCGGCGTGCCTATCCGGTTCAGCGGATTCTTGGCAGCTAGGCGGCCGATGAATTCCGGCGCGGCGGCGATGGTCGAGGGATAGGGGAAGGGGCCTGGGCTAAGACAGTTAGCGCGGATGCCGTCTGGCGACAGGAAACTTGCCAGATAGCGCGTGAATTGCAGCACTCCGGCCTTGGCCGCGCCATAGCTGGGCGGATTGGCGTAAGTCTTGCCGTCATAAAGGCGATAGTCCGGAGCCACATGACCATACATCGAGGCGATGTTGAGGATGACGCCCTTGGTCTCCCTCAGCGCAGGAATGGACGCCTTGACGACCCTGAACACGCCGTTCAACGACATGTCGATGTCGTAGACCCAGTCCGCCTCGTCGATGGTCTCCAGACTATTCTTGGCGCCCGACCAAGCACAGTTCACCAGAATGTTCATCGGCCCTTGGTCAGTAAAAGACTGAATGCAGGCGTTCACCGAGTCGGCGTCCAACATGTCGATCTGCAGCGCACCATGATCCCCTGGATAGCGCGCCTTCAAGTCGTCGATGAAGGCCTGGCACTTCTGCGCGTCGCGGCTGGCCACAACGACAGTCGCGCCCATTTCCGCCAGGACTTCACTGATTTGAGACCCTAGAAGCCCCGCTCCTCCGACAACCAGGGCCCGGCGCCCCTTGAGCGATAGCAGATCCGACAGGGCGGGAGATTGAGAATTCATCTGGTTTCCAATTGACGCTGGGGAAGACGAAGGTGCGAGTTTGCTAAGCCATTCCGGCCCCTTGGCACAAGCTGATGCGGCCACTGAACCGCTTCAACGCCCTCTTCTCTTCCGCCACCCCAGCCAAACTCGGATCATTTTCCGAAACAAGCTCGCAAAAGGGCAAAAGCATGTTCAAATAGCAGCCAATGTCGGGAGGTCGGCTTGGACACCACGCGCTTGCGTAATCTTGTGCTTTCTGCGGTCATGCTCAGCCTGTTCGGGATGCCGCTGAGCGCCTGTGGCGGCGGCGGGGGCGGGGGCGCTGTGACACCTCTTCCTCCACCTCCACCTCCACCGCCGCCGCCGCCGCCGCCGCCGCCGCCCGGACCTCCGGCGATCCCCAGCGCGACGTCATCGGAGTATCTGCGCAACTGGGGCGTCGGAGACACTGGGGCCATCAGCGCCTGGCGACAGGGCGCGACCGGACGCGGCATGACCGTCGCCGTAGTCGACAGCGGCATCAAGCTGAACCACCAGGACCTGGGCATGAACATCTCGCCCCTGTCCACCGACATCGTGCCCGGCCGCAACCGACCCGAGGGTGCGGACGACCACGGAACCAGCGTCGCCAGCATCATCGCCGCGCCGTTCAACAACTACGGCACGGTCGGCGTGGCCTTCAACGCCACCATCATGTCGATCCGCGCCGACGTCAGCGACTGCACCGATCCCGACGACAAGATCTGCTTCCGTTCGTCCGACCTGACGCGCTCCCTGGACTACGCCGTGCAGAACGGCGCCCGGATCATCAACCTGTCCCTGGGCGGCGAAGGGCGGCTGGGCTCGCAGTTCGAGGCGGCCCTGCAGCGGGCGGTCAACGCAGGAGTCGTCTTCGCCGTCGCCGCCGGCAATGAGGCCGGCGTCAATCCCGAATGGCCCGGCCGCTACGCCAGCGATCCGCGCTTCGCCGGCTCGATCATCGTCGTCGGCGCCCATGATCGCGCGCGCCAGCTCGGCGACTTCTCCAACAGGGCCGGCGTGTCCCAGAGCGCCTATCTGACCGCGCCGGGCGTCGAGGTCGTCTTCAATTGCGAAGGCGACCAGTGCTGGAAGGGCGGAGGCACCTCCTTCGCCTCGCCCGCCGTGGCGGGCGCCCTGGCCCTTTTGCTGGAGGCCTTTCCCAATCTGACCGGTCGTGAAGCGGTGGACATCCTGCTGCGTACCGGAGCGGACCTGGGCGATGCGGGGACGGACATCATCTTCGGACGCGGCGCCCTGGACATAGCCCGCGCCTTCCAGCCGGTGGGCGCAACCGCCTCGCCCATGGCGGCGGGCCAGTCCGTGAATATCGCGGTCGAACCGGGCGTCCATGTCGGCGGCCCGTTCGGCGACGCTCTGAGCCGCACAGGAGCGCTCGGCACCATCGCCTATGACGAGTATGAACGGCTGTTTCGGGTGGACCTCGGCGCCGCCTACGGCCCCGCGCCGCGCCGCAGCTACCAGCCCAGCAACCCAACCCCCATGCAGCAGTCGCAGGTGACGCTCGACACGCCGGGCGGAACGCGGCTGTCGTTGGCCGCCGCCACGCCCGTGGCCACCCCCGAGCCCGTGGCGGCGCGCTACAGCCCTTATGACGCGCCGTGGCTGGGCGACGAGACGCGCGGCGAGGCCCTGTTCGACGTTCAAGCCGGGCGGCTGTCGTTCGCGGCGTGGCAGGGCCAGGGCGGGGCGCGCTCGCCGTTCCGCAGCGGCTCCGGCGACGGCTTCGTGGCCTTGAGCCAGGCGGATCACGCCCTGCGCGGGGCCCTGAATTTCGGCGCCCTGACCTTCAGCGCCGAGAGCGGGTCCGGCGACCGGCGCGCTCCCTTACGTCCGGTCGAGCGAGACGCCTCGACCTACGCCCGCGCCGGGATGGACTGGCGCGCCGAGAACGGCGGCCTTTCGTTCAGTCTAGGCGCGCTGGATGAGCGGATGGGACCGCTGGGGGCCTATCTGCCGACGCAGTCGGACTTCGCCCTGCCGTCGCGCACCCGCTTTGCGGCGGTCGGGGCGGATGTGGACCTGGGGCGCGGCTTCACCCTGTCGGGCGAGGCGGGTTTCGGCCGCACCGAACTGGAGGGGCGGTTCCTGCACCTGTCGGCCCCGGCGCTCAGCTCGACCTGGCGGGCGTCGTTGCAATCGGCCTGTCCGACGTGGTCCTTCGCCAAGGCGTTAGGCTGCCGCAGCCTGACGTGGGAAGTCTCCCAGCCGCTGCGGATCGAGGACGGGACGTTCAGCGCCTATCTGGCCGACGCGCCGCTGGACTATTTCGATCCGGTGACCTTCTCGGAGCGGCGCTTCTCGGCCGCGCCGTCAGGGCGGCAGATCGACTTCAGCGTCCGCAGCCTGCACGCCCTGCCGGGCGGCTCCTGGCTGCAGCTCGAGGCCGTGGCCAGCCGCGAGGAGCAGCATCGCGCGGGCGCCCCGACCGGCTACGCCCTGCTGGGCAGCTGGCGGCGGGGGTTCTGAAGCCAGGCCCCGCCTTCACTTCCCGCCCATCCCGGCGGACGCCGGGATCCAGTGAGAACAACGCGCATCAGTCTTCAAGGTTCTTCGAGCCGCCAAGCTCAAAACGAAGCCCTTAAGGCCAAAGTACTGGATCCCGGCGTCCGCCGGGATGAGCGGGGGTTATAGGGCGCAAGCAAAAAGGCCGGCGATCGCTCGCCGGCCTTTGTCGTTTCAGCGGCGGCTTCGCGCTTAGCGCTCGACGCACATCGCCACGCCCATGCCGCCGCCGATGCACAGGGTCGCCAGACCCTTCTTGGCGCCCGAGCGCTTCATCTCGTGCAGCAGAGTGGTCAGGATGCGCGCGCCCGAAGCGCCGACCGGGTGGCCGATGGCGATGGCGCCGCCGTTGACGTTGACCTTGGCCGGGTCGAGGCCCAGCTCCTTGACCACGCACAGCGACTGGGCGGCGAAGGCCTCGTTGGATTCGATCAGGTCCAGATCGGCGACGGTCCAGCCCGCCTTCTCCAGCGCCTTCCTGGACGCCGGGATCGGGCCGGTGCCCATGATGGCCGGATCGACGCCCGCGGTGGCCCAGGAGGCGATGCGGGCCAACGGCTCAAGCCCGCGCGCCTTGGCTTCATCGGCCGACATCAGCACCAGGGCGGCGGCGCCGTCGTTGATGCCCGAGGCGTTGGCCGCCGTCACGGTGCCGTCCTTGACGAAGGCGGGCTTCAGCTTCTCCATCGCCTCGAGGGTCGCGCCGTGGCGGATGTATTCGTCCTGATCCACGACCACGTCGCCCTTGCGGGTCGAGATGGTGACGGGAACGATTTCGTCGGCGAACTTGCCCGCCTTCCGGGCGGCCTCGGCCTTGTTCTGCGAGGCGACGGCGAAGGCGTCCTGCGAGGCGCGGTCGATCGACCATTTGGCGGCGATGTTCTCGGCCGTCTGGCCCATGTGATAGCCGTGGAAGGCGTCGATCAGGCCGTCCTGCAGCATGCTGTCCTTGAAGGCCAGTTCGCCCATCTTCTGGCCATTGCGCAGCTGAGCCGTATGCGGCGACTGGCTCATGCTTTCCTGACCGCCGGCGACGACGATCTTCGCATCGCCCTGAACGATCTGCTGATAGGCCAGGGCCACGGCGCGCAGGCCTGATCCGCACAGCTGGTTCAGGCTCCAGGCCGGGGTTTCATTGGCCAGACCGGCGCCGATGGCGGCCTGACGCGCCGGGCCCTGGCCCGCGCCCGCCTGCAGCACCTGGCCCAGGATCACCTCGTCCACATCAGCGGCGGCCACGCCCGCGCGTTCCAGCGCCGCCTTGATGGCGACCTCGCCCAGCTTGGAGGCCGGCAGGGTCGACAGGGCGCCGAGGAAGGAGCCGACCGGCGTGCGGGCGGCGGAGACGATGACGACGTCGGTCATTTTTATTCACTCCCTGGAGAAATTCTTTGCGCGAGGTTGTGCCGCATTCGCAGGCGCTCGTCACCTGTTGCGATGCAGCAATCAGCAAAACGTCATCGCCGCGTCGCAGCATCCGCCGGGAACGATGCCCGCAGCCGCGCTTTCAGAAAGGGAAGGAGACGTGATCTTGCCGAAAGCCCCATCATGCTGAAAGCTCTCGCCCGCCGCATCTGCACCCCCGACGATCTGGACATGATCGAACACTATCAGACGCGGGCCGAGCGGCTGGCCGATCTGTGGGTGCACGCCGTGGGTCTGGCCCTGGCGGCCGCGGGGGGCGTGGTGCTGGCGGTGCTGGCCGGCGTCTATGCGGGGGTGGGCGCGGCGGTCTCGACGGCCATCTACGCCCTGTGTCTGGTGGCCATGCTGACGGCCTCGACCATCTACAACCTGACCCATCCGTGTGCGGCGCGGCCGGTGCTGCGGCGGCTGGACGAGGCGGCCATCTTCCTGATGATCGCGGGCAGCTACACGCCCTTTACGACCGTGCGCTTCGAAGGGGCATGGTCCGTGGGCTTCACCCTGGCGGTGTGGACCATGGCCATCGTCGGGGCGGGGGTGAAGATGCTGGCCCCGCGCCTATCGGACGCCTTCTGGAGCGTGATCTACGTTCTGTTCGGCTGGGTGGCGGTGTTCGCGTTGAAGCCGATGATCGAGACGGTGCATCCGCTGGCGCTGGGCCTGCTGGTGGCGGGCGGGCTGATCTATACGGCCGGGGTCTTCGTCTTCATCAGCCAGAAGGTGAAGTTCCGCCGGGCCATCTGGCACGGGTTCGTCGTCACGGGGGCCGGGGTGCACTGGGCCGCCGTGCTGATCGGCGTGGTGCTGGTGAACGTCTGAGCCGCATCAAAGACGGGACTCGCCTTCGCGCGCGCAATGCGGGATGCTTGGGCGTTGCAACATCGCGAGAACAAGCGTGACCGACAAGAAATCCGAGGGCGGAAAAACCCGTGACGGCATGGTCGTCATCAAGAAGTATGCGAACCGGCGGCTCTACAACACCGCCACCAGCGCCTATGTGACGCTGGATGATCTGGCCCGCATGGTGCGCGAGGGCGTGGAGTTCACCGTCTACGACGCCAAGACCAATGACGATCTGACGCGCCAGATCCTGACCCAGATCATCTTCGAGGAGGAGAGCCGGGGCGAGGCCCTGCTGCCGGTGCAGTTCCTGCGTCAGCTGATCGGCTTCTACGGCAACTCCATGCAGGGTGTGCTGCCGTCGTATCTGGAGATGTCGCTGGACAGCTTCACCCGCCAGCAGGAGCAGTTGCGCGGCCAGTTCACGCGCGCCTTCGCCTCGGCGCCCGGCGGCAATCTGATGGAAGAGGCCGTGCGCCAGAACATGGCCATGTTCGAGCGCGCCATGCGGATGTTCCCCGGCTTCGCCTACGGTCGCCCCGAAGGCGAAGCGGCCGAGACGCCTGCAGCCGCCGAGGCCAAGGCCGAACCGGCGAAGGACGGGGCGGCCCTGGACGAGATGCGTCGCCAGATGGACGAGATGCGGGCCCAGATCGACCGCCTCGCCCAGTCCAAGGGCTGAGGCCGCCCGTGACGGACGAGATCCGTCCCATCGGCGCGGCGGGGCCGCTGAACGATCCCGTCGTGGACGACCGCCGCGAGGGCGACCGTCGCCGTCGCGAGCGGCGGCGCGCCCGCGCCCTGGTCCCGACCGAGGCCGAGACGTCGGACGAGGCGGCCGATCCTGCCGTCTCCCCGGCAAAGCCTGCCGTCACCCCGCCCCCGCCGCCCGCGGCCTTCGCCGCCCAGGTGCTGGGCCAGTCGGGGCAGAAGCGCGGGTTGAAGGGCGGCGCCCCGGTGCTGGATGCGGCGCGCACCACCTATCTGGGCCGGGAATATTCGGGGCGGCACGATCGGCGCCCCTCGCCCGGACGGTCGCGCAAGACCGAGATCTGAGGGCGACTGGCGCGCGACTTGCGTAGACGAAGGCTCAACCGTCTTCGGATCGCGCCATGCCCGCCGCTTTCAGCCTTGCCTCCCGCCTGTTCGACGTGACCGTGGTGGCCGTGATCTTTCTGGCGTTCAGCTAGGGCGTACCTGCCATACCCCGCTCATCCCGGCGGACGCCGGGATCCAGTAAGAGCCCCAAACTCGGCGGCAGATGTCGGCGCGTGTAGCCAAAAGCACTGGTTCCCGGCGTCCGCCGGGATGAGCGGAATTTTAGACCTCAGAACTCCGTCACCGCGCCCGGACGCCGCGAGCGGGACTTCAACCACATCACGCCCAGCAGGTCCGAGAAGGACGCCCGCAGTCGTCCCCAGTTGGTGTATTTCGACCGGCCCGTCTCGCGGTGGCGGTGATCGACGTCGAGGTAGCGGTTCTCATACCCCTCGCGGATCACCAGGGCGGGCAGATAGCGGTGGATGTGATCGAAGTAGGGCAGCCGCAGGAAGACGTCGCGGCGAAACGCCTTCAGCCCGCAGCCGGTGTCGTCGGCGTCGTCGCCCAGCAGTTTCCTGCGGATGCGGTTGGCCCATAGCGACGCCTGACGCTTGGCGGTGCTGTCCTGGCGCTTGGCGCGCACCCCGCCGACCAGGGCGACGCTGGGCGGGGCCGCCAGGAGCGCGTCGACCAGGCGCGGCGCGTCGGCGGGCGGGTTCTGGCCGTCGCCGTCCAGGGTCACCACGATCGGCGCCCGCGCGGCCAGGACGCCGGTGCGCACCGCCCGGCTCTGCCCCGCATTGGTTCCGTGCGACAGCACCCGCAGGGCGGGCAGTTCCGCCATCGCCGCCTGCAGCTCGTCCAGGGTCGAATCCCGGCTGGCGTCGTTGACGAAGATCATCTCATAGGACCGGCCGGCGAAGGCCTCGGCGATCTCGCGCGCCAGGGGCACGGCGGCGCCGGATTCGTCATGCACGGGCACGACGACGGAAATGTCGGGCGAGGAAGCGGAGCGGTCGATCATCGACGCTCTTTAGCGCAGGCCGCGCCTGGGCGAAACGGCGCGTCCACAAGCGATGAGGAAGGTGAAGCTTCCGGGGGCCGCACCCGGCGTGATACGACAGCGGCATGAACCGCCCGAACCTGGATCGCTACATCGCCGGCTGGCGCGGCCCTGTCCTTGCGGCCCTGCTGGCCCTGATCGCCGGCCTGCCCGGCCTGCTGCTGCTGCCGCCGCTGGATCGGGACGAGAGCCGTTTCGCCCAGGCCACCGCTCAGATGCTGGAGGGCGGCGACTATGTCGACATCCGCTTCCAGGACGATCCGCGCTGGAAGAAGCCCATCGGCATCTACTGGATGCAGGCGGCGGCCGTGGCCGCGACCTCGGACGTCGAGGACCGCAACATCCAGCCCTATCGCCTGCCGTCGCTGCTGGGCGCCATGCTGGCGGCCTGGGCCGTGGCCTGGGCGGGCGCCGCCCTGTTCGGCCAGAGGGCGGGCTTCCTGGCCGGCGTCATGCTGGGCGCGACCTTCCTGTTGTCGACCGAGGCGGGCATCGCCAAGACCGACGCCATGCTGGCCGGCCTGACCACCCTATCGATGGCGGCGCTGGCGCGCATCTATATGGCGACGCGGGCGGGGGAAAAGGCGGACCGGCTGCACAAGCTGCTGTTCTGGGTCGGGATCGGCCTGTCCATCCTGATCAAGGGGCCGATCGGCCTGCTGGTCGTGGCCCTGACCATCATCGCCCTGTCGCTGTGGGACCGGAACATCCGGTGGCTGGGGCAGCTCGGCTGGGGCTGGGGTCTGCCGCTGGTGGCCCTGCTGGTCGGGCCGTGGGCCATCGCCATCACCATCGCCACCGACGGCGGATTCTGGCGCGAGGCCATCGGCGGGGATCTGGCGCCCAAGATCGCAGGCGCCCATGAAAGTCACGGCGGCTTCCCCGGCATGTATGTGCTGCTGTCGCCGCTGCTGCTGTTCCCCATCACCCTGATGCTGCCCGCCGCCCTGTCGACGGGCTGGCATCGCCGGGCCGAGCCCGCGATCCGCTTCGCCGTCTGCTGGCTGGTCCCAGCCTGGCTGATGTTCGAACTGGCGCCGACCAAGCTGTGGCACTACACCCTGCCGACCTTCGGGGCGATCGCCCTCCTGGCCGCCGCCGCCCTGACCCAGCCGATCGGCAAGATCTCGCGCGTGACCGGCGCCTTGCTGGGCCTGTTCGCCGCCGTGGTCATCTGCCTGATCACCGTCTACGGCCTGACCGAGTTCGGCCGCTCGACCGCCCAGACCTGGGCGACCGTCACCATCGTCTTCGCCGTCATGGCCGCCGCCGTGGGAGGCTTCCTACTGGTCAACCGCGCGGCGATTACCGGGGTGCTGATCGCCGTCGTCTTCGGCGTTCTGGCCCACACGGGCCTGGCCGGGACCATCCGGCAGTTGCGTCCCCTGTCGATCGCGCCGCGCCTGGTGCAGACGCTGGACTCGGCCGAGCTGAACCCCGCCCAGGGCCGTTATCCGGGGCCGGTGGCCATCACCACCTTCCATGAGCCCAGCTTCGTCTTCCTGACCGGCAAGGACACCCAGCTGACCGACGGCGCCGGCGCCGCCCGCGCCCTGGCCGAAGGCCGCCCCGCCATCGTCGAGGCCCGAGACGACGAAGCCTTCCGCCGCGCCCTGGCCGACCTGGGCGCCGCCGGGCGGGCCGTCGGCGTGGTCAGCGGCCACAACTACTCCTCGGGCGACGACGTGCGCCTGACCGTCTACGCCCCGGCCGGTCCCGGCCAAAGGAGCATCGCCCGATGAGCCGCTTCATCCAGATCGTCGAGGTCGGCCCGCGCGACGGCCTGCAGAACGAGAAGACGGTGCTGGAGCCGGCCGTCCGCGCCGACTTCGTCCAGCGGCTGGAGGCGGCGGGAGCCAGACGCATCGAGGCCGTCAGCTTCGTCCATCCCAAATACGTGCCCCAGATGGCGGGCGCCGAAGAGGTCATGACCGCCCTGCCCCGCACTGAGGGCCGCAGCCGCATCGGCCTTGTTTTGAACGGCAAGGGCTACGACCGCGCGCTGGGCACGGCGGTGGACGAGGTCAACGTCGCCATGTCCGCCACCGACGGCTTCGGCCTGAAGAACCAGGGCCTCAGCGTCGACCAGCAGGTGCAGATGCTGTCCGAGATCGTGGCGGGCCGCGCCAATGCCCCAAGCAGCATAGAGGGCGCGCCGGGCGCGACGCCCAGACTGTCGGCCACCCTGTCCTGCGTCTGGGGCTGCCCCTTCGACGGCGAGGTTTCGGTGCAGCAGGTCAGCGACCTGGTCGCCCGCATCGCGGCGCTTGGCGTCGAGGAGATCGCCCTGGCCGACACCATCGGCGTCGGCGATCCGTGGAGCGTGACGAAGAAGGTCGAGGCCGCCCGTCAGGCCGCGCCTGACGCCACGTTGCGCCTGCATTTCCACGACACCCGCAACACGGGCCTCGCCAACGCCTATGCGGGCGTCGAGGCGGGCGTGGACGTGCTGGACGCCTCGGTCGGCGGCATCGGCGGCTGCCCCTTCGCCCCCGGCGCCACCGGCAACATCGCCACCGAGGATCTGGTCTACATGCTGGAGCGCGCGGGTTATTCGACCGGCTACGACCTGGACGCCCTTATCGCTACGGCGCGCTGGATCGGCGGCCATATCGGCAAGCCCAACCCCAGCGCCCTCAGCCGCGCGGGCAGGTGGCCCAAATAGAAACGCCGCCGTCTCGGGAGACGGCGGCGTTTTTTCCAAACTCTCCCCGACCTTACAGGTTCAGCAGCGCCGGGTCGCCGCCCTGGGCGGCGATGTTGATGCTGATGGCCTTTTCGGCGGCGTAGCGGATCAGGCTGTTGGGGCCGCCGGCCTTGGGGCCGGTGCCGCTGAGGCCTTCGCCGCCGAAGGGCTGGACGCCGACCACCGCGCCGATGATCGAGCGGTTGACGTAGACGTTGCCCGCCGGAACCAGCTCCATCACTTCCTTGGCGAAGGCGTCGATGCGGCTATGGACGCCCAGCGTCAGGCCGAAGCCGCGCGCCGCCAGCTTGCCGGCGACCTTTTCCAGGTCCTTCGGCTCATAGCGGTAGACGTGAAGGATCGGGCCGAAGACTTCGCGTTCGAGGAAGTCCGGGGTCGGGATTTCGGCGATGACCGGGGCGAACAGGTCGCCCTTGTCGGCGCCGGCCGGCAGTTCGGCGCGGGCGATGATCTTGGCGTCCCTGGACAGACGTTCGACGTGGGCTTCCAGGTTGGCGCGGCTTTCGGCATCGATCACCGGGCCGATGTCGGTCTTGGCGTCGGTCGGGTCGCCCAGCACCTGGGCGGCCAGGGCGCCCTTCAGGCCTTCGATCAGGGCGTCGGCCGAATCCTTGGGCGCATAGAGGACGCGCAGGGCCGAGCAACGCTGCCCCGCCGAGCCGAAGGCCGACAGGATGACGTCGTCGATGATCTGTTCCTTCAGCGCCGTGGTGTCGACGAACATGCCGTTCAGGCCGCCCGTTTCAGCGATGAAGGGGATGATGGCGCCCGGACGCGCGGCCAGGCCGCGGTTGATAGCCGAAGCGGTGTCGGTGCCGCCGGTGAAGGCCACGCCGTCGACGCCCGGATGATTGGTCAGGGCCACGCCGACCGTCTCGCCGCGACCGGGGACCAGGGCCAGCAGGTCGGGGTTCAGGCCAGCCTTGTAATAGAGGCGCACGGCTTCGGCGGCGATCAGCGGCGTCTGCTCGGCGGGCTTGGCCACAACGGCGTTGCCGGCGGCGAGGGCGGCGGCGATCTGGCCGGTGAAGATAGCCAGGGGGAAGTTCCACGGGCTGATGCAGGCGAAGACGCCGCGGCCGTGCAGGACCAGTTCATTGGTCTCGCCGGTCGGGCCCTTCAGGGTCTGGCGGCCGCCGAAGTCGCGCTCGGCCAGCAGGGCGTAGTAGCGGCAGAAGTCGGCGGCCTCGCGCACCTCGGCCACGCCGTCGTTCAGCGTCTTGCCCGCTTCACGCGACAGCAGGGCGACCAGACGGTCCAGATCGGCCTCCAGCGCGTCGGCCATGGCGCGCAGGACGGGGGCGCGGCCCGCGCCGCCCAGACGGTCCCAGGCGACCTGGGCTTCGGCGGCGGCGCCCACGGCGGCGTCGACGTCCTCGGCCGAGGCTTCCGAAACATGACCCAGCACGCGGCTGCGGTCGTAGGGGTTGGTGACGTCCTGGGCGTTCACGCCGGCGCGCAGCTTGCCGCCGATGATCGGGCCGGCGGTCAGCTTCTCGCTGTCGACGCGCTCCAGAGCGGCCGCATGGCGCTCGCGGTCGGTCGCCTGCGAATAGTCGCGGCCGAGGGAGTTCTGGCGGTCACCGTAGATGTTCATGGGCACAGGGATCTTCGGATGGCGGTCGGGCAGGGCCTCGACCGAGGTGATGGGATCGGCGGCCACGTCGGCCGCAGGAACGCGCTCGTCCAGCAGGGCGTGGACGAAGGAGGAGTTGGCGCCGTTCTCAAGCAGGCGGCGCACCAGGTAGGGCAGCAGTTCTTCGTGGCCGCCGACGGGGGCGTAGGCGCGCACGACGACATCGCCCCACTCGACCTTGGCGCCGTCATACAGGGCCTCGCCCATGCCGTGCAGGCGCTGGAACTCGATGGTCACGCCGCGATCGGCGGCCATGCGGTGCACGGCGGCCAGGGTGTGGGCGTTGTGGGTGGCGAACTGCGAGAAGATGTAGGGCGAGGCCTCGATCAGCGCCTTGGCGCAGACCAGATAGTTCAGGTCGGTCGCGGGCTTGGTCGTGAAGACCGGATAGTCGGTGCGGCCGTTGACCTGGGCCAGCTTGATCTCGGTGTCCCAATAGGCGCCCTTGACCAGGCGCACCATCAGGCGACGGCCCGAGGACTTGGCCAGTTCGGCCAGCTTGGCCACCGTCTCGGTCGTGCGCTTCTGATAGGCCTGAACGGCCAGGCCGAGGCCCTGCCAGTCGCCCAGCGCCGGTTCGCGCGCCAGCCGCTCCAGCAGCTTCAGCGACAGGGCCAGACGGTCGGCCTCTTCGGCGTCGATGGTGTAGTTGATGTCGTATTTGGCGGCGATCAGCGCCAGACGCAGGATGCGGGGATAAAGCTCCTCCCACACCCGGTCTTCCTGCACCGCCTGATAGCGCGGCGACAGGGCCGACAGCTTGACCGAGACGCCGTGGCCGCGCTCGGGGCCTTCGCCCTTGGCGGTCTTGCCCACGGCCTCGATGGCGTCGGCGTAGATTTTTTCATAGCGTTCGGCGTCGGCGGCGGTGCGGGCGCCCTCGCCCAGCATGTCGAAGCTGCACAACCAGTTTTCGCGATCCGAGCGCTTCAGGGCCGCGTCGATGGTGCGGCCGACGACGAACTGCTCGCCCATGATCTTCACGGCGGTGGCGACGGCCTGGCGGATGACCGGCTCGCCCAGACGCCCGACCAGACGCTTGAGGAAGTTCGGCAGGTCGCTGCGCGCCTCATCGTCGACGTCGACCAGCTTGCCGGTCAGCATCAGGCCCCAGGTCGAGGCGTTGACGAACAGGCTGTCGGACTGGCCCATATGGCTGGCCCAGTCGGCCGAGCCGATCTTCTCGGCGATCAGGCGGTCGCGGGTGTCGGCGTCGGGCGTGCGCAGCAGGGCCTCGGCCAGGCACATCAGGGCCAGACCTTCGCGGGTGCCCAGGCTGAATTCCTGCAGGAAGCTTTCGACCACGCCCTGGCGCTTCTGACTCTTGCGGGCGCTTTCGACCAGGCCGATGGCGTCGTTCAGGACCGCCGCGCGACCGTCAGGCGTCAGGGGTTCAGCGGCCAGCAGTTCGGCCACCACCTCACGTTCGTCCCGGTACTTGTTCCGGTCCAGCTCATCCCAATGGCGAAGATCGGTCGGCGTCATGAAATCCATCCTGTGAATTTCCGCATATATGGCGACTACGCCCGAATGTGCATCGCATCATCGCGCCCTCAGCCGCATAGAATTCGGGAAAGCGCAAAATCTTCTGGGGAAAGCCTCATTCGAAGATGAGGTCCGGCTAAACGTGGCCGTTCGCGAAGAGGTGAACCCTGTTCGAACCCTGCTCTATCATGCCATCTCGCCTTCGTCATGAGGAGCGTCTAGAAGTTTCGCCTTCGCGAAACGGCTCAAGGCCCTATCGACTTCATGCGCATTGTTCTGGTCACCGACGCTTGGGAGCCTCAGGTCAACGGCGTCGTCCGCACCCTGACCCGCACCGTGGCTGAATGCCGCGCCATGGGCCATGAGGTGGAGGTCATCGAGCCCAGCCAGTTCAAGACCATCCCCTGCCCCACCTACCCCGAAATTCGCCTGGCCTTGGGCGCCGAGGAAGAGATTCGCGAGCGCCTGCGCGCCTTCGAGCCCGAAGCCGTCCACATCGCCACCGAAGGCCCGCTGGGCATCGCCACGCGGCGCATCTGCGTGGAGTGGAAGCTGCCGTTCACCACCAGCTATCACACCAAATTCCCGGAATACGTCTCGGCCCGTTTCCCGATCCCGGTGCAGGTCGGCTACGCCTACATGAAGTGGTTCCACAAGCCGTCGGGGCGGCTGATGGTGGCCACGCCGACCCTGCGTGACGAGCTGGTCGAGCACGGCTTCAAGAACGTCTCGCCTTGGACGCGCGGGGTGGACACCGAACTGTTCCGCCCCGACCTCGAGCCGATCTACAAGGAGATGGGCGGCGAGAACTGGCCCCGCCCCTTCTTCCTCAATGTCGGCCGGGTGGCGGTCGAGAAGAACATCGAGACCTTCCTCGAGCTGGACCTGCCGGGCACCAAGATCATCGTGGGCGACGGCCCGGCCCGCGCCGAGCTGGAAGAGAAATACCCCGAGGCGAAATTCCTCGGCGCCCGCTTCGGCGAGGATTTGGCCCGCTGTTTCGCCGACGCCGACGTCTTCGTCTTCCCCAGCTGGACCGACACCTTCGGCCTGGTGATCCTGGAGGCCATGGGCACGGGCACCCCGGTCGCCGCCTATCCGGCCCACGGCCCGATCGACATCATCCCCGGTTCTGGCGCGGGCTTCATCGACGAGGACCTGAAGACCGCCTGCCTGAAATGCCTGGAGCTCGACCGCAAGGACGTCCGCGCCTATGCGGAGAAGTTCAGCTGGCGGGCCTCAGCCGAGCAGTTCATCGAGAACCTGCAGCCTTATCCCGAGCCCGCGCGCGGCCGCTTCTGGCGCCGACTGCGCCGGGTGGCGCGGCTGAGACGCCGCGCGGCGGCCTGACCACGGGCCTCGCGAGAAAGCAAAAACGCCCCGGACGATGCCCGGGGCGTTTCGCATTCAGCCGCCTCAGTTCGGACGGGCCATCGAGGTCATGGCCGAGGCCTTGGCGCGTTCCGCCGTCAGCTCCTCGGCGACCAGCGGCACCAGGCCCCGGTCCTGCAGATAACCGCCGCGGCCGGCGGCGCCTTCGGACATGAACTCCTGGACGAACTGCTCCAGGCCCGGCGTCACGCCGATGTGGGCCTTCTTGACGTAGATGTAGAGGCTGCGGGCCAGGGGATAGGAGCCGTCGGCGATGGTGGCGACCGAAGGGGCCACGCCGTCGATGGTCTCGGCCTTCACCGTGTCCATGTTCTGCTCGAGGAAGGAGAAACCGAACACGCCCAGCGAACCCGGCGTGCGGGTCAGGGTCTGGACGATGGCGTTGTCGTTCTCGCCCGAGTCGATCCAGGCGCCGTCTTCGCGCAGGGTGTGGGCCACGGTCTCGAAGCGGGTCTTGTCCTGCGCCTCGATGGCGGCGACCGCTGGGATCAGCTTGGCGCCCGGCGCCATGCCCAGTTCGAGGAAGGCGTCGCGCGTGCCCGAGGTCGGCGGCGGGCCGTAGACCTGGATGCGGGTCGCCGGCAGGGCCTTGTTGACGTCGTTCCAGGTCTTGGCCGCGTTGGCGCCCAACTGGCCGTCGGCGCCCGGCGTTTCCTTGGCCAGGGCCTCGTAGAGGTCGTTCAGCTCGAGGTTGAAGCTCTGACCCGTGCGGGCGGTGGCGACGACGATGCCGTCATAACCGATCTTGATCTCGACAATGTCGGTGACGCCGTTCTCGACGCAGCGGTCGAACTCGCTCTGCTTCATCGGGCGCGAGGCGTTGGCGATATCCGGGGTCGAGGGACCGATGCCGGCGCAGAAGGCCTGGATGCCGCCGCCGGTGCCCAGGGATTCGACGCGGGGGGCCGAACCGCCGCCGCCGTTGCGGGCGAAGGTCTCAGCCACGCGGGTGGCGAAGGGGAAGACGGTCGAGGAGCCGGCGGCCCAGATGCCCGTCCGGGCCTTCTGCGAGCCGGGGGCGCCGCCCTCGTTGTCGCCGCAGGCCGCCAGGGCCAGCAGGGCGGCCGCGCAGGCCGTGAACTTCAGTGTACGGATCATGGCCGGACCTTCTCCAGTCGTCAGTGTGCGACGCTTAAAGCAGGAGAATGTGACGGTCCGGCCAGACCTTTGTGACAGTCAGGGCAAACCTGACTCGATGCGTCGTCAGAGCAGGCGTTTGCGCATGATCTGCGACAGGGTGTCGATCAGGGTCACGGCGATGACCACGATGATGACGATGGCGGACACGGCCTTGAAGTTGAAGGCGTTCATGCTGTCGAACAGCACCTGGCCGATGCCGCCCGCGCCGATCAGGCCCAGCACGGTGGCCGAGCGGCTGTTCGATTCGAAACGATAGAGGGCGAAGGAGGTCCACAGCGGGGCCACCTGGGGAATCACGCCCCAGACGATCTCGTGCAGCTTGGAGGCGCCGGTGGCGCGCACGCCCTCGACCGGCCCCTTGTCGATCGACTCGACCGCTTCGGAGAACAGCTTGGCCAGAACGCCGGCCGTATTCAGGGTGATGGCCAGGACGCCGGCCAGAGGCCCCAGGCCCACGGCGGTGACGAACAGCAGACCGATCACCAGGTCCGGCACCGAGCGCAGCAGGTTCATGATCCAGCGCACCGGGGTCACGACCCATTGGGGCGCCATGTTGCGGGCCGCCGCCAGGCCCAGCGGAATGCCGAACAGCACGGCCAGGAAGGTGCCCCACAGGGCGATCTGGATCGTCTCCCACATCTTGGCGACGAACATCCTCCAGTCGGAGAAGTCCGGCCGCAGCAGGTCGTGGACGAACATCTTCATGCTGTCGTTGCCCGAGAACAGGCGCGAGATGTTGCCCAGATCGACGGCGTTGACGCTGTACAGCAGGACGGCGATCACGCCGCCCCAGACCAGGACGTCCATCGCCCAGGAGACGGCGGACTTCTGCGGCGCGGCCGGAACCGGCGACGCCGAGGTCGGAAGGGGGGCCTCGGTCAAGGTTGGACCTCGCGCAGGCTGCGCAGGCGCTGAATTTCCGCCTCGGCGGCGGCGACGCCGGCCTTGTCGCCCTTGGCTTCGGCTTCGCCGCGCTTCTGGTCGGCGATCATCTCGCGGATCGGGTTGAGATAGGAATCGTCAGCCGGGGCGAACCGGGAATACTCCAGCCCCGCCAGCACCTTGCGCTGACGCTCGGCTTCAGGACCCTCGCCCTGGCCATAGGTCAGAAAGAAACCGCGGATCTTCTCCTTCAGGGCCGGGTCCAAATCCTGACGCACGACGATGCCGCTCTCGGGCACCGGCGGCGAGGTCCAGATCTCCTCGATCTGGTCGGCCAGCTGGGCGTTCTCTCGGCGCATGAAGACCAGGTTGACGCTGTTGGAGGTCGCCACGTCGATCACGCCGGTGGCCACGCCGAAGGCGTTGGCCTGGTGGTTGGCCGAACGCACCGTCTTGAAGCACTGGGCCGGGACGACGCCGCGCTCGTTGAACAGGAAGGTCATGGGCGCCAGGGTGCCCGAGGTCGACTGGGCGTCGCCGATGCCGAAGTTGTAGACCTTGCCGCAGGCCAGCACCTTGTCCAGCGTGATGCCCGAGCCCTTCTTGACGATCAGGGTCGACTGATAGGAGTCCAGCCCCTCACGGTTGACCGTGCGGGCGATGACCTCGGCGTTGGCGCGGTCGATGGCCTCGACTTCGGGCTTGGCGGAGAACCAGCCGACCTGGGTGTGGTTGCCGCGCATGGCCTCGACCAGCACGGTGTAGTTCGAGCCGAAATAGGGCTTCACCGGCACGCCGATCGCCTTGGACATGTCGTCCAGCAGCGGCTGCCAGAGCGGGCCGGCCGAGGCCTGGCCTTCCGCCGACAGGATGGAGAAGGTGATTTCGCTGGGGGCGGCGCCGGACTTGGCCTGTTCGCCCTGGCCGCAGCCGACGAGGCCCAGGGTGACGGCGATGGCGGCGGCGCCCAGCAGGCGGCGGGTGATGGCGGTGCGGGTCATGCCTTGGCTTCCCAGAACGCGTCCTCGTATTCGGGACCGTAGATTTCGATCAGGCGCTTGGTGTCCAGGCCCGTCGACGGACCATCATAGACCACCTTGCCCTTCTGCAGGGCGATGACGCGGTTGCAGTAGCGGATGGCGTAGTCGACCTGGTGCAGGGTGACGATCACGCCCATGCCGTCGCGCTTGTTCAGCTCGACCAGCAGCTCCATCACCTTGCGGGCCGACACGGGGTCGAGCGAGGCGACCGGCTCATCGGCCAGAATGGCCTTGGCGCCCTGGACGATGGCGCGGGCGATGGCGCCGCGCTGCTGCTGGCCGCCCGACAGGGTGTTGGCGCGCTGGGCGGCGTAGTCGGACACGCCGACGCGGTGCAGGGCCGCCATGGCCTTGGCCTTGTCCGCGCCCGGCCAGACGCCGAACAGGCCGCGCCACGACGGCAGACGCCCCAGGGCGCCCAGCATGACGTTGGAGAACAGGCTCAGCCGCCCCACCAGGTTGAACTGCTGGAAGATCATGCCCAGGCGGCTGCGTGCGCGGCGCACGGCGCCCGTGACGCGGCCGTTCTGCTGAACGACATCGCCGAAGACGGTGATGGTTCCGCCGGGATCGATGGGGTGAAGACCCGTGATCGAGCGCAGCAGGGTGGACTTGCCCGAACCGGACGGACCGATCAGGGCGACCATTTCACCGGCGCCGACCTCGACGGACACGCCGTCGAGCGCCTTTCTGGCCCCGTAGGTCTTCGAGACGTCGCGAACGGACGCGACGGCGGCTGTTGAAGAACTCATGAACCTATGGATGAGGTTGCGACAAAGGGGGCGCCGCATGACGCGAGATGGGCGCAAGGGCAAGTCTTAATGGCATGTCTGCGTCGATTTCGTCCAGTGCGGCGCAGATTCTGCGGAACGGCCCAGCGCCGTCCCCATGCAACCCCGCCATGAAATTTCCGCTTTACATGACAGCCCAATATCCCCATATCGCGCGTTCCGGCGGACCCCGTAGGTCCTAACTTGCGCCGCTAACGCCGGGTCTGGGTTAACAATCATCAGGGGGTTACGTGAGTTGCACACGTACCAGCTTCCCCTGGACCTGGTCCGTCAGCGGTCCCCGGAGCGTCCGGTCGCACTCGTGCGTCCCCGCTCCGTTGCCGTAGCGGCGCAGTGGTTCCAGGATAATCTGAAAGCCGACGTCTTCTATGCGGTGAAGGCGAACCCTTCGCGCTGGGTCATCGAGACCCTGGTCGAGAACGGCGTCAACGCCTTCGACGTCGCGTCCCTGGCCGAGATCGAACTGGTTCGGTCGGTCAGCCCGAACGCGCGTCTGGCCTTCATGCACCCAGTCAAGAGCCGCGGCGCGATCCGTGCGGCCTACGCCGACCACGGCGTACGCACCTTCGTGCTCGACAGCCATGACGAACTGAACAAGATCCTCGAGGCCACCGGCCACGCCGAGGATCTGAACCTGATCGTGCGCATGGGCGTGTCGGCCGACGGCGCCGCCTATTCCCTGTCGGGCAAGTTCGGCGTCACCCCGGATCAGGCCCCCGCCCTGCTGCTGGCCGCGCGCCATGCGGTCAAGGACGGCCTGATGGGCGTGTCGTTCCACGTCGGTTCGCAGTGCATGCGCCCCTCGGCCTATGAGGCGGCGATGACCCAGGTCGGCCGCGCCATCAAGAAGGCGGGCGTCTTCGTCGACATCGTCGATGTCGGCGGCGGCTTCCCGTCGGTCTATCCGGGCATGGTCCCGCCGGACCTGAGCGAATACGCCGACGCCATCCATCGCGGCTTCAACGAGATGCCGGTGTCGGAAACGACCGAGCTGTGGTGCGAGCCCGGCCGGGCGCTGGTGGCGGAATCGTCGTCGGTGCTGTGCCGCGTGGACCTGCGCAAGGGCGACGCCCTGTATCTGAACGACGGGTCGTACGGCTCGCTGTTCGACGCCACCCACTCGCGCTGGCCCTTCCCGACCAAGCTGGTCCGGGACGGCGACGCTGCGTCGGAGCTGAAGCCCTTCCGCTTCTATGGCCCGACCTGCGACAGCATCGACCACATGCCCGGTCCGTTCTGGCTGCCCGCCGATGTCCAGGAAGGCGATTTCATCGAGATTGGCATGCTGGGCGCCTATGGCGTGGCCATGACCACGGGCTTCAACGGCTATGGCGAGCATGAGATCGCCGTGGTCGAGGACGCCCCCATGGGTTCGATGTACGGCCTGGCGCCGCGCTCCATCCCGACCGTGCGCACCACGGCCGAGGAGAACGCCCGCAAGGTCGTCCGCCTGTCGCGCCCCAAGGGCAAGGCCGGCCAGCGCAAGCGCAAGCGCTGATCCACCGCATCACGCCTTGAACTGAAAAATGTCTTAAGGCTTTGATACAAGCAGCGGCCCGTCGCTCCGTCCGGGCCGCTGTTCCTTATTGACGACGGGCGCTCAAACCAAAGGGAAACCCGAGAGATGAACGCACCGGTTCGTTCCAACGCCAAGGCAGAGCTGTTGGCCACCACTGTCGAGCACATCGACATCACCAGCTTCGACGCGCGCCCGATCATCGATTCCATGCGCAAGATGTCCTTCAGCTCGCGCGACACCGCCCGCGCGGCCGACATCTTCAACATGGCCCTGGAAGACGAGGCCTGCTCGCCGTGGCTGATCCTGGCCGGTTCGACCTCGGCCGGCGGCTGCATGGACGTCTACCGCGACATGGTGAAGTTCGGCATGGTCGACGCCGTGGTCGCCACCGGCGCCTCCATCGTCGACATGGATTTCTTCGAGGCCCTTGGCTACAAGCACTATCAGGCCGCCGGCGAGGTGGACGACAACATCCTGCGCTCGCACTACATCGACCGCATCTACGACACCTACATCGACGAAGAAGAACTGCAGGCCTGCGACCACGCGATCTATGAGATCGCCAGCCGCCTGGAGCCGCGCGGCTATTCCTCGCGCGAGTTCATCTGGGAGATGGGCAAGTGGCTGTCGGAAGGCAACGCCAAGAAGCCCGGCTCGCTGATCCAGACCGCCTATGAAGAAGGCGCGCCGATCTTCTGCCCGGCCTTCGTCGACTCCTCGGCCGGTTTCGGCCTGGTCAAGCACCAGAAGGAGCGCATGGCCGAGGGCAAGCCCTATATGATGATCGACGCGGTCGCGGACTTCCGCGAACTGACCGACATCAAGATCGCGGCGGGCGTCACCGGCCTGTTCATGGTCGGCGGCGGCGTGCCGAAGAACTTCGCCCAGGACACCGTCGTCTGCGCCGAGATCCTCGGCGTCGACGCCGACATGCACCGCTACGCCGTGCAGATCACGGTCGCCGACGTGCGCGACGGCGCCTGCTCGTCCTCGACGCTTCAGGAAGCCGCCTCGTGGGGCAAGGTCCAGACCACCTACGAACAGATGGTCTACGCCGAAGCCACAACCGTCGTGCCGCTGATCGGGTCGGACGCCTATCACCGCGGCGCCTGGAAGAAGCGTCAGCCGCGCCGCTGGAACAAGCTGTTCGTCAAGTAAGACGATCGGTAAGGAAGACCAAGGGGGCCGGCGGAGAGATCCGCCGGCCCTTTTCCTTTGGCGCGCGCGGCCTGCGCGATTGGGAACCTCCGGACGGCCGGTCCGCTTGTCTTGCACGAGCAAGGAGACCATCCATGACCGATCCCGCCGCCGAGAACGAAGACGCCCGTGAGGCCGCCGCCATGGGCGAGAAACCCGACCTGGGCCATGTCGAAGACGCCTTGAAGAAGGCCCTGCAAGGCACCGATTCCGGCTCGGACACCCGCGCCGGCTCGCTGCGGGGCGGATCGGCGTCCGGCTCGGAGATCGACCCGGATCAGGACGCCATCAACGCCGACATCGCGCGTCAGGGGCGTGAGATGTCCGACCCGCCCGCCCGCCCGGCCGGCGGACCGGAGCAGGCGCGCAAGTCCACGGGCCAGCCCGGCGATGATGTGGACGCCCCTACCGGTTGAACCGCCTTGCTGCCGCCGCACGGATAGGCCACGGTGCAGATAGTCGCATAGGATTAAGGACGTAGGCTGAATGAAGCGTAGCGTGGCAACCGTCGTCTTGGCGCTCAGCGTCGGCCTGGCGGCGTGCGATGACCGCAGTCAGGCCGCGCCCGAAGGCGAATCGCCGTCGATCGCCGCCGCCGAGCCGGCCGAAACCGCCGCGCCTGCGGCAGCTCCGACGCCGTCGACGCCTGAGGCGCCGGGCGCCGCCATCGACGGCGCGCCGACCTTCGCCGCCCTCTATCCCGGCGCCCAGACCGACGGGGCGCCCCTCATGGCGTCGGGCCCCGAAGGTCCGGGCGGCATCATCACCTTCACCACCGACGCCACGCCCGATGCGGTGATCGACTTCTATCGTCAGCGCGCCGAGAAGGCGGGCCTGTCTCCGATCATGGCCATGAACCAGGGCGAGGCCCGCGCCTACGGCGCCTCCGCCCGCGCCGAGAAGGGCGCCAGCCTTCAGGTCGTGGCCGCGCCGGGCGAAGGCGGCCTGACCTCGGTGCAACTGAGCTGGAACAGCGGCGCGTGATCCGCCGCCCGGCGTTGGCGACGACTGCGGCGGCGGCGCTTCTGCTGTGCGCCTGCGCCGGCACCCCGGCGGCTCTGCGTCCCGAAGCGGCGCGGGTCGCCGCCGCGCCGCCGGGCTACCTCGACGCTGCAGAGGTGGAGGCGCTGGCCGCCGCCGCGCCCCCGCCGCCCGCGCCCAGCTCCGCCGTCGATCAGTCCGACAAGGATCGTTCGACGCGCATGGCGACGCTGGAGAACACCGACCGCTGGCTGCTGGCCACGGCCCATGCCGAACTGCGCCCGCCCCTGGCGCTGCAGCATTTCAACTGCGTCCTGGGCGTGCGGCTGGAGCCGCAGCAGACGCCTGAGCTGACCCGTCTCATGCAGCGGCTGTTTCACGACGCCGATGCGGCGGCGGAAACGGTCAAAGCGCGCGCCTTCCGCGCCCGACCGGTGGGCGACGATCCGTCCCGTCAGGCCTGCCAGCGCCTGACCGAGGCCGGTCGGCGCAGCGCCTCCTATCCGTCCGGCAGCTCGACGGTCGCCGTCGTCTATGGCGAAGCCTTCGCCGCCCTGGCCCCCGACCGCGCGGCCGAGATTCGCCGCATAGCCCATGAGATCGGCCAGAGCCGGCTGGTGTGCGGCATGCACTATCCCAGCGACGTCGCCGCCGGCGAGGATCTGGGGCGCGTCGTCTACGCCCGCGCCGCTGATCAGCCGGAATTCGCAACCGACCTGGCCGCCGCCCGCGCCGAACTGGCGGCTCTGCGGGCGCAAGGCGCCGGGGCGCCCGGCTGCGCGTCCGAGGCCCTGGCGCTGGCCACGCCCCTGCCCTGATGGCGATGCTGCTGGCGGGAATGATCCTGGCCGGCGGCCTCCAGACCTGGTCCCTGCCTGCCGCCCGTCCCTGCTCCGCCTCGGAACTGGGCGAGCTGACGGCCGAGACCACGGCGCCTTATCGCCTGACCTGTCGCGCGGTTCTGACGTCAGGACAGACGGTCGTGCGCCCCGTGTTGATCGAAGGCGCCGAAGCCTCGGGCGCAGGGCTGGACTGCGCGGGGGGCGCCGTCGGCCGCCCCGGCGCCGCCGTCACCACCCGCTCGCCGACCATCGCCGTCTGGTCGCGCCGCCTCGCCGCCGACCGTTGGAGCCGCCCGACCGACGTGCGGCTGTCGCACTGCCTGATCCGCGGTTCGGTGCGAATCTGGGGCATGGGGGCGGACGGGAGCTATGACGACCTGCGCGCCTCGTCCCGCACGGCCGAACATACGACCGCCGCCCAAGCCGCCGCGCCCAGCCACATCATCCTCGAACAGGTGACCGTTCGCGGCACGGGCTCCATCCCCCTCTATGTCGGTCCCGGCGTCACGCGGGTGAGCCTGACCCGCTCGACCCTGGAGGGGCGCAGCGTCGCCACCGCCCTCTATCTGGACGCTGAAAGCGCCGACAATCGGATTGAGGACAACCTCTTTCGCACGCGCACCGGGCGGGAGATGATCGCCGTCGACGGCTCGGCGCGAAACCGGATCACGGGCAACCGCTTCGAACTGGGCGGGCGTCCCGGCGTCCTTCTCTATCGCAACTGCGGCGAGCGCGGCGTCATCCGCCACCAGACGCCTTCCCACAATGTCATCACCGACAATGTCTTCACGGGCGCCGCCCGCCTGCGCCCGCGCCTGGTGGTCGAGAACGCCCGACAGGGCCGCCGTCCCTACTGCGGCGCCGACAGGGGCTACCCCTGGGGCAGCAGCGCCGATGATCGGGACGGCGCATCAGAGAACGTCGTTAGTCTTAATTTCGGAAAATGAGCGTAATTTTTGCCTACTTTTCCGAATATACTTCAAATAATGGTAATTTTTTCCGATCTGTGCCATTATTGACGCAATTCTGACTTGTCTGTGGCAACCCTCGCCGTAATGTCTCCGCCGCAGGCCACACGGTCCTGCACGTGCCGCGAGCCGTCGGTTCAGCCCTCGCCGTAAGAGGGCGGGCCACGGCTTGTTTTGTTCAGGAGAGGGTCTCTTTGAAAAAGAGAATTATCCGCGAGTCCTTGCTCGCCTCGACCATCATCGGGGGCGCCGCCCTCAGCTTCATGGCCGCCACGCCGGCTTTCGCCCAATCGGCCGAAGAAGAAGTTTCCGAAGTCAGCTCTATCGTCGTCACCGGCTCGCGCATCCGCCAGCCGGGTTATGAGGCCGCCAGCCCCATCGCCTCGGTAAGCTCGGAAGACATCGCCCTGTCGCAGCCGGTCGCCATCGAGGAATTGGTCAAGGACCTGCCCGCCGCTGTGCCGGCCGTCGGTTCGGCCACCAACAACGGCTCGGGGGGCGGCGCGACGATCAACCTGCGCGGCCTGGGCACCAACCGCACTCTGGTGCTGATCAACGGCCGCCGCGTGGTGCCGTTCAACCTGTCCGGCGTGGTCGACACCAACACCATCCCGGTCGCTCTGGTCGAACGTATCGACACCGTCACCGGCGGCGCCTCGGCGGTTTACGGCGCTGACGCCGTGGCCGGCGTGGTCAACTTCATCCTGAAGAACAATTTCGAAGGCGTGGAGTTCTCCTCCTCCTACGGCTTCTCGGGCGAAGACGACGCGGTTCGCCGCAAGTTCGACCTGACTGTCGGCGGCAACTTCGCCGAGGATCGCGGCAACGCCGTCGTCAGTTTCGGCTACACCAAGACCGATCCGCTCTATCAGGACCGTCGCCCATGGGGCACCGTCGCGCGCTCCTCGACGACCGGCGCGCCGCTGGGTTCGGGCACCTCGGTCCCCGGTCGTTTCGGTGTGACGCCATTCCAGGTGAAGGATGCTGACGGCAACGTCATTCCCGAACTGAGCGGCACGCCGCTGCCGTCTGGAGCTGAACTGGACCCGACGACGGGCGCTCTGATCGGTTCGAACCACCCGAACTACAATTCGGCCGGCTACAACTACAACCCGTACAACCTGTATCAGACGCCGCTGAGCCGCTATCAGATCAACGCTCTGGGCAGCTTCAAGATCAACCCAGCGGCTGAAGTCTATAGCCACCTGAGCTATGTCCAGAGCGACGTCTCGCTGGACAACGCCTCCAGCGGCACCTTCGGCAACGTCTACAGCGTGCCGATCGGCAACCCCTTCATTCCCGACGCCATGCGCCAGCAGCTGTGCGACGCCTTGATGATCGGCGCCAACAAGTGCGTGTCGGGTCCGGGCGGCGACACCATGATGGACCTGACCATCAATCGTCGCTTCACCGAAATGGGCACCCGTCCGGTGGACATCGAGAACAAGACGGTCCAACTGCTGGCCGGTGTTCGGGGCGACTTCAACCCGGACTGGAACTACGATGCCTATATCTCGCACGGCGAAACCCAGCAGCTGACGACCCGTCGCAACTGGGGCTCCCTGTCCAAGCTGAAGAACGCCCTGAACACGGTTTCGGCTGATCAGTGCCTGGTCCCCGGCGCCGATCCGGCGACGGGCGGCATCGCGGGCTGCGTGCCGATCAACGTCTTCGGCCCCGAAGGCTCGATCACCCAGGAGATGATCGACTACATCAACCTGTCGTCGATGAGCAAAGTCACGATCAAGCAGGACGTGGCCTCGGGCTCGATCTCCGGCGTTCTGCCCGAACGCCTGAGCAGCCCCTGGAGCGAACGTCCGATCGCCATCGCCTTCGGCGCGGAATGGCGCCGGTCCAGCGCCGCCACGCGCGGCGACGAGGCCGCCCAGACCAACGGCGAAGTTCTGGGCACCGGCGCGCCGGTTCCGGATCGCGAAGGTCAGTTCGAAATGCGCGAAGCCTTCGCCGAACTGGCGATCCCGCTGATCGAGAACCTGCCGTTCATCCACAGCCTGAACCTGGAAGCCGGCTACCGCCAGACTGAGTTCAAGGCCGCCGGCGTCACCTCACACTACGGCAGCTACAAGCTGGGCGGCGACTGGTCGCCGATCGAGGATGTCCGCATCCGCGCCATGTATCAGCGCGCCACCCGCGCTCCGAACATCGGCGAACTGTTCAATCCCCAGGTTACTGGCCTGAACAACCGCGCCGAGGACCCCTGTCAGCAAGGCCTCATCAACCCGGCCGACGCCAATAAGGCCGGCACCCTGAGCAATCTGTGCCGCCTGACCGGCGTGCCGGACGGCAACATCGGGAATGTGGCTCCGCCGAACTCCGGCCAGGTCAACGTCCTGACCGGCGGCAACCCCAACCTGGGACCGGAAGAGGCCGACACCTGGACCATCGGCGCCGTCTGGCAACCGGCCTTCGTGCCGAGCCTGCGCCTGAGCGTGGACTACTATGACATCAAGGTCGACAAGACCGTCGGCAGCCCCAGCGTCGACGATATCCTGAACGGCTGCTACAGCACCACGCTGAACCCGAACCTCGAGTTCAACGACTTCTGTAAGCTGATCGGCCGGAACACCAAGAACGGTTCGCTGAATGGGGTGGAATCGAAGGGCGTGACCCTTCTGTCGTCCAACCTGGGCAACGATCGCGTCTCGGGCTTCGACCTGGCCGGCAACTATCGTGTCGAACTGGCCGACTTCGGCTGGGGCGACATCGGTCGCGTCGATCTGAGCGTCAACGGCAACATCGTCACCCGCTTTGAAAGCCAGGCGGATCCGAACTCGGTCCTGCGCGACTGCGTGGGCTACTATTCGGTGTCGTGCGGCGAGCCCAAGGTCAAGCAACGCTGGAGCTCTCGCGCCACCTGGTCGATGGGCGATTACAGCGCCTCGCTGCAATGGCGTCACCTGTCGGGCGTCGAAGTCGAGCCGAGCAACACCAAGTGGTTCCCGGACTACGCCCAGATCGATAGCTACGACTACTTCGACCTGAGCGGCCGCTGGGACATCACCCAGACGGTTCGTCTGACGGCGACGATCAACAACCTGTTCGACAAGGCTCCGCCGATGGTCGGTTCGCAGATCGGCAGCACGTCAGCGAACAACGGGAACACCTTCCCGCAGACCTACGACGCGATCGGCCGCTACTTCACCTTCGGCGCCACGCTGAAGTTCTGATAGCGTTCAACGCATGAAATGAGAGAGGCGGAAGACCCCGGTCTTCCGCCTCTTTTCTTTTTGGATCCAGTTTTCCGTTAGAGCCGGGTCAGGCCGGGCGGCCTGTCGCCAGGGCGCCGTACAGATCCGTCCGACGATCGCGGAAGAAGCCCCAGGCCGCGCGGTGACGGTCCAGGAAGTCCAGGTCGAAGGTGTGGACCAGCACCCCTTCCTCCCGGTCCAGACTCTCGACCAGGTCGCCGCGATGATCGGCGATGAAGGAGTGGCCGTAGTAGGTCTGGCCCGCCTCGGTCACCTGCTCGTGGCCGATGCGGTTGGCGCCGACGACCGGCACGACGTTCGATACGGCATGGCCCTGCATGGCGCGCCGCCACGGGGCGGCGGTGTCCAGGGTATCGTCATGCGGCTCGGTACCGATGGCGGTCGGGTACAGCAGCACCTCGGCCCCCTGCAGCATCATCGCCCGCGCCGTTTCGGGGTACCACTGGTCCCAGCAGATGCCGACGCCGATACGGCCGAAGCGCGTGTCCCAGACCTTGAAGCCGGTGTCGCCGGGGCGGAAGTAGTACTTCTCCTGATAGCCGGGGCCATCGGGGATGTGGCTCTTGCGATAGACGCCCATCAGCTCGCCGTCGGCGTCGATCATCACCAGGCTGTTGAAGTAGTGCGGCCCCTCGCGCTCGAAAATCGAGACGGGCAGGACCACGCCCAGTTCCCTGGCCACCGGCTGGAGCTGGGTGACGGCCGGATGCTCGCGCCAGGGATAGGCGGCGCCGAACCATTTCTCTTCCTGCGAGACGCAGAAATACGGCCCCTGGAACAGCTCCGGCGCCAGGATGACCTGGGCGCCCTTGGCAGCCGCCTCCCGGATGAAGCCGATGGTCTTGTCGATGTTCGCCTGCATGTCCTCGCCGTAGGCGGTCTGGATGGCGGCGACGGTGATCTGACGGGTCATCAGGCGGGCTCCTGCTGGCTGATGCAGTGGAACGAGCCGCCACCCGACAGGATGGCGGTCGACGGCAGGGGGATGATCTCGCGATCGGTGAAGACGGTCGCCAGGGCCTCGCAGGCCAGGCGGGCGGCCATGTCGTTGCCATAGGTCGGCACGACGACGGCGCCGTCTGCAATCAGGAAGTTCATATGGCTGGCCGGAACCGGCCGCTCGTCCTCGTCCAGCACCAGACCCGGCGAAGGGATGCGCAGCACCTGGATCGGGCGGCCGGCGGCGTCGGTCATGACGGACAGGACCTGGGCCGTCTCATCATAGACGTCGGCGTTGGGGTCCTTGGGGCCGAAGCCGATCGGACAGGCGACCACGCCCGGCGCGACGAAGCGGGCCAGGTTGTCGACGTGGCCGTCGGTGTGGTCGTTCAGCAGGCCGTCGCCCAGCCACAGCACCTTCGTGGCGCCCAGAGCCTGCGCAAAGGCGGCTTCGGCCGCCTCTTGCGTCCAGCCGGTGTTGCGGTTGCGGTTCAGCACGCACTGGCGCGTGGTCAACACCGTGCCCTCGCCGTCATGATCGACGGCGCCGCCTTCCAGGATGAAGTCGTGACGGGTCAGGGCGACACCCGTCTGTTCGCCGATCTGGTCGGCGACCTCGTCGTCATGCGGCAGGTCGTACTTGCCGCCCCAGCCGTTGAAGACGAAGGCCTGGGCCGAGGCCGAGCCGGCGCCGAAGATCGGCCCGGTGTCGCGCAGCCAGATATCGCCGAAGCGTCCGGCCACAACCGTCACCCCCGCCACGTCGGCGAAGCGCGCCTGGGCGTCGGCCAGGGCTTCGTCATTGCCGACCATCAGCTTGACCTGCTCCCGGCCGGGGCCAGCGAGGGCGCGCACCAGGGCCTCGACCTCGGCCTGCGCCGGTTCGAGGTTGTCCTCCCACAGATCGGCGTGACTGGGCCAACCGACCCACATCGCGCGATGCGGCGTCCATTCGGCAGGAATAGGCAGGGTCATGGGCGAAGTCATGGGGCGAAAACGTCCACATAAAGGGATGAAGCACGAAGGGGGCGAGATAGGCCCTGACGCCCCTGGGTTCAATGGCGGCAAGGAGGAGTTCGCCCTAAGCCAAAAGAAGAAAGGGCGGCCCGTCGCCGGACCGCCCTTCCCTTTCTTTATGCTGGTGATCCCAGCTACGTCTTAGAAGGCGTAGGTCAGGGTCGCCTGCATGGTGCGCGGCGCGCCGCGGTAGGCGTAGGTGCTGCGCGACGCGTTGTAGGCGCCCGAGATCGAGCCGAAGTAGTTCTCGTCGAACAGGTTGACGATGCGCAGGGCCAGGCTGGAGTTCTTGTAGCCGAAGTAGCCCAGGTCGAACTTGGCGTCGGCGTTCACGACCGTATAGGCCTCGGTGTACAGGTCGTTCTCGTCGGTCACCCAACGCTCGCCCGTGTACTTGACCTGAGCCCCGACTTGCAGCGGACCGGTTTCGTACTGAATGCGACCACCGAAGGTCCAATCCGGGGTTTCCGTCAGCGACTTGCCGCCCGTCTTGATGACCGTCGTGCCATCCAGATAGTCGTTGGCGATTTCAGAGTCCGTGTACGAAGCCGTGGCGTACAGCGACAGACCTTCAATCGGCGACCAGCCGATTTGCGAGTCGAAGCCGTACAGGTCGACGTCACCCACGTTCGAGTCGAACGACACGCCCAGATCCTGGTCGTAACGCGAAACGATGCGGTTATCGAACTTGGTGTACCACACGTTGGCCGAGGCCATCAGGACGCCCGTCTGGTAGCGATAGCCGAAGTCGTAGGTCGTGGTCTTTTCCGGTTCGGTGATCGGCGAAGTGATGTCGCCGTTCGCGTCGAAGAAGACGGTGTACAGGTTGTCGGTGCGCGGCAGGGTCAGCGACTGGGCGAACGAGCCGTAGACCCACTGGTTGCCGCTGAAGTTCCAGCTGACGTTGATGTTCGGCAGGATGTCGTCGAACTTCACTTCACGCGAATAGGGCGCGATGTAGCTCTGCGTGCGAGTGCCGAGCTTGTAGGTGCCGTCGGCTTGCTTGACGGCATTCTCGGTCGAGCAGACCACCGAGCTGCTCTTGGACTGCGAATAGCAGTTCTGGTTCATCTCGCGCTTGAAGAACGGCGCACGGACGCCGACGTTGACGCGCAGGGTGTCGTCCAGGAAGCGGCCGGCGTACTCGACGGCGAACTGGTTCAGGATGGCGTAGGACAGGCGGTCACGCGTCCGCAGCTCGTAGCCGTCCTGGTTGACGATGCGGTGATCCTTGTCGTGCAGGCCCGCGAAGGGATCGAAGAAGTGCGGGTTGGTCGGATCCGAGAAGTCGACCCGGCCGTAGAGACCGGTCTGACGGTGACGTGCGTCGTCCAGGGTATAGGCGGCGCGCAGGGTCTGCGTGTCCGACATCCGCCAGATCAGCGACGAGCTGATGCCGTAGCGCTGAGTGTGGGTGTTGTTGGTGGCGTGGACGCGCACGCTATCCAGGGTATCGCCGTCGCCGTTCAGGTCGACGCCGCCCGTGCCCGATGAGCCGAGAAGCGCACGATCGGTTTCCGACAGGACGAACTGGCCCGAACCGCCGGTCGCCAGGGTGTACTGGAAGGACGGATCGAAGGTGAAGATCAGGCCTTCACGCAGGGTGAAGCGCGACTGAGCGCGGATGTTGCCGGTGTCCGACGGGTTCTGGCGCAGCGCCCAGTAACGGTTGGAGTTGCCGTCGATATCGGCCTCGCCGTTACGATAGGTCGGCGCCGTGTAATCGGTGTCGAAATCGCTGTCCCAGGTCACGCCGTCGGCCAGGCTGGCCGAACCGTCAGCGTTGCGCTTCAGCTGCAGGTCCGCATAGTTGTTGTTGCGGTTGCGGTTCCAGTGACCCGCCAGAGAGACAAAGTCGCCGTTGTCGCGGATCGGCTGGTAGACCTTGAAGTTGTACTGGGTCTTGTTCAGGTCGCCCAGTCCCTTGAACTTGTCGTACGACTGGTCCGAATAGGCCAGCCAGGCGCGCGTGCCCCACGGGCCGATTTCACCGGTGTTCACCAGGGCGAAAACGCGACGGAAGTCGTCATCGCCCAGCGATCCCTTGATCTGACCGCCGAATTCCGTCGTCGGCGCGATCGAGCTGAGGTTGATGGTGCCGCCCGAGGCCGAGGCCGTCGGGGAGTCGACGTCAGTCGTGCCGGTGTTGACCGAAGCCGTGCCGATCAGTTCCGAGTCCAACTGCTGGTTGGTGTACAGCGAGTAGTTGCCCGAGTCGTTCATCGGCATGCCGTCGAAGGTCTGCGAAATGCGCGGGCCGTCGAAGCCGTGCAGACGGATATTGCCGCCCGACGAGCCATAGGCGTCGTTGTTGGTGAAGCTCATGCCCGGAACCAGGTTCAGAACTTCGTTGATGGTCTGACCGGCGGCTTGGGTCTCGATGAACTCCTGAGTGATGCTCGAGCGCGACTTGCCGACGGTTTCAGCCACCATGGCGCCGTCGATGGTGCGCGGACCGCGACGGCCCGTGACCACGACCTGCTCGACTTCAACGGCGGCCGTGCCGGTCGATTGAGCCGAAGCGGTCTCTGCCATGAAGAAGCTGCTCAT
Source organism: Brevundimonas sp. NPDC055812 (assembly GCF_053616535.1). Classification (NCBI taxonomy): domain Bacteria; kingdom Pseudomonadati; phylum Pseudomonadota; class Alphaproteobacteria; order Caulobacterales; family Caulobacteraceae; genus Brevundimonas; species Brevundimonas sp. NPDC055812. The sequence continues at coordinate 506,199 of NZ_JBSHDX010000001.1, forward strand.
CAGGGCGGTGCTTGCCCAGAACAGCTGTTTGCGGATGGTCATCTGTCTGTATCCCCAGAGATGGAGGCGGAATGCCATGCAAGCCGGCCCATATGCGGCCGCTCGATGTCGGGGGCTTAAGCGCGCTCTGGGAAGCTCGGGCGACAACTGGATGACAGAATGATGACAGCGCCAAAGGGTGGCTTGAGAGCCACACCCGGAAACAGCCGTTCGGCGACCTAGGCCAGCCGAGTCTCCAAGGCGTCGGCCACGCGCTCGGCGGTGTCGATCATGGCGCGCGGCTCATGATAGTTGCCGTTGATCTGGGTGCGATTGATCACATAGGCGCGGAATGCCGCGAAAAGCTTGAGATCCGCCGGCTTCGGGGCCCGCCAGAAACCGTCCAGCGACTGTTGATCCGCCAGCCCTTCGAAATCGAAGAAGGCCTGCCCCAGCACCTTGACCGGCGTGCCGAAGCCCAGAGCCGACAGGGCGGCGCTGGAATTGTTGACCACCATACCCCGCGAAGCGCGGCAGAGCTGAGCCAGATTGCCGCCGTCGATGAAGTCGACGCGGTCCTGCAGACCGCGCGCCTCGGCCATCCGACGCGTCTCGCGCGCGAGGTTGATGATGCCCGGATCAAGCGGATGATTCTTGACCACGAGGCGGCTGCCTGCCGGCGCGCTGGCGGCGAAGCTGTCCATCACCTGCGCCAGGAAGGACAGATTGTCGTGAATGTCGGAATAGCGCAGCAGTTGGGCGTCGCCGTCGCGCTGCAGGCAGGCGATGAAGAAGGGCCCCTTGGCCTTCAGACGCCCGGCGTCGCTGGCGCCTCGGGGGCGCAGGCCCAGCTCAAGGTAGCGGCGCACGTGACCCAGGCACTGACGCCAGGGCGAGGCCGAATAGTGATGGCGGTACTGGGGAAACAGCAGCCGCCCCAGCGGCTGAACCGCATGATAGAGACTGATGTTGATGACGTGATGCGGCAGGATTCTGCCGACAGGTCGGGACACCGGCAATTCCGGCGGCGGCGGCGGATAACCTGCAGCCGAGCGCGGCAGGGCGCTGGAACCGTTGACGCCGTTGCGCTCCAAGGTGATCCAGTCCGGCCGGAAATACCCATTCTCGAGCACCCAGACACGCGCTTTCAAGCGATCCGCCTGGCTGAGCACGCCCTGATTGTAGGGGCCGCCTTCTCCGAACACGATAATGTCGGTGAAATCGGCGGCGAGGGCGGACAGCTGTTCAGGCCAGAGCTCCGCCTTCTCGCGGAACGCGAGACCGCCGGAACGCCCCCAGTTCAACACGTCGCCCGCATTGAACAACATGCGTCGCACCTTGCCGCCGCGCATCTCAATGGCGCGCGCCAGCACGCGTCCGAAACGGCCGAAGGGCGCGGACACGATAAGAAAGCGACGGCCCGTCAGATCCACTGAGATCTTAAGACTTAGCTCGGACTGGTCGGGGTCAAAGGGCGCGAGCAAACGCTGATATCTCTCGAAAGCAGGCCCTATTAATAGCCAGGTCGCCGTCTTGGCAAGGCGAAACGGGGACCACCTTTGGGCCTAAGCTATTGAATCAAGGCCGCCGAACCCGACGGAGCTCGGCGGCCTTGACCCTTCATCAACACAGCCTTCGGGGGCCGATCGAGACCGGCCCCCTCAGGGCTTAGAAGTTGATGTCGACGGTGGCGCGACGGTTCAGCGGCTCGCGCACGCCGTCGGCG
>NZ_JBSHDX010000001.1:508001-598707 GCF_053616535.1 Brevundimonas sp. NPDC055812
GGTCGCCGACGCTTCGGTGTTGATGTCGTCGATGATGTGGTAGCCGGCGTCGATCGCGCCGTACCAGCCATCGGGCTCCGCCGATGCAGCGCCGGCTGCGAACAGCCCCGCGGCAGCGACACTGGCCAGAAGTTTCAGCTTCATGGTGTCCTCACACTCTTGGTTGATCCGAAAGCCCGTGCGTTACCGCGAAGGCGCTCGAAAGCCGAACGGTATTGCAGTGCAGCGGTTCCCCATTTTGGCGCTGAATGTGTCCACTGTGGCGCCGTTTCAACACATAATGCCTTTCTCGTCGCCCAAGCCTCGGAAACTTGGTCATTTTGAAACATCAAAATCCGGACGAGTTTACAATATGAGACGATAAAGACGTCGTTTCGAATCACTCAAGTCGCCAGCAAGGCCCGGACGTAGTCATCGCGCCAGCGCGCGACGTCTGTGTCCCGCACGACCTGCATCAGCGCCTTCCACTTCCGGATGCGTTCCGACAAGGGCATGGTGAGAGCCTTCTGGATCGCCTCGGACAACTCTTCGCGGCTGAAGGGGTTGACCAGGAGCGCCTCCCCCATCTGTTCGGCCGCGCCCGCGAAACGCGACAGGATGAGGACGCCCGGATCATCCGGGTCCTGAGCCGCCACATATTCTTTGGCCACCAGATTCATGCCGTCGCGCAGGGGCGTCACCAGGCCGACCCGCGCCGCCCGATAGAGGCCCGCCAGCTGGTCGCGGCGAAAGGTGCGGTTCAGATAGCGGACCGGTTGCCAGTCCATTTCGGCGTAGGCGCCGTTGACCCGTCCCGCCAGAGCCTCCAGCCGCACCCGCATGTCCTGATACGTGTCCACCTCATCGCGCGAAATGGGCGTGACCTGCAGCAGGAAAACCTGACCGCGCTGGTCGGGGTTGTCCTCCAGGAACTGTTCATAGCCCAGCAGGCGCTGCTCCAGCCCCTTGGAGTAGTCCAGCCGATCAACCCCCACGATCACCGAGCGAAAAACAGCCGAGGCCGCCATCCGGTCATAAGTGCGTTGTCCCAGCGGAGAATCGCGCGCCGCCAGAAAGCCGTCCACGTCGATGCCGATGGGGAAGACCCCGGCCCGGACGCTGCGGCCGAAAGCTTCGAGACGGCCGTCGTCCAGCACCCGGCCGCGCGCCTCGACCTCGACATAGCGCTGGAACAGCCCCAGCCATTCGCGCGTCTGGAAACCCAGCAGGTCGAAGTCGAACATGGATTCCACCAGCCGACGGTGATGCGGCAGCGTCACCAGCAACTGACGCGCGGGCCAGGGCGTGTGCAGGAAGAAGCCGATGCGGTTGTTCACGCCCAGCCGCCGCAGATCCCGCGCCATGGGGATCATGTGGTAGTCGTGAATCCAGATGACGTCATCGGGCTCGAGCAGCGGCTCGAGCACCTCGGCGAAGCGCCGGTTGGTCCGCTCATAGCCCTCGCCGTAGGACCGTTCATAAGCCGTCAGGTCGACCCGGTGATGAAACAGGGGCCACAACGTCTTGTTGGCGTAGCCGTTGTAGTATTCGTCGACGTCCTGGGGCTCCAGGTCGACGGTGGCGACCGTCACGCCGGCCCGGTCCTCGACATTCAGTTCGCCGGTGAAATGTTCGACCGTCTCGCCGGACCAGCCGAACCACAGCCCCTCATACTTCCGCAGCGCCGCCGACAGGGCCATGGCCAGGCCTCCGGCGGAACCCGCCGCGGGGTCCTTGGGCGCCGAGACGCGGTTCGAGACGACAATCAGGCGGCTCATCGGGCGTCCGTCCACGAGCGACTGAGCAGGACCGCGCAGTTGATGATTCCGACCAGGGAATAGGTCTGCGGGTAGTTGCCCCACAGCTCGCCGTCCTGGATCGAGATGTCCTCGCTGAGCAGGCCCGCATGGGTGCGGCGGCTAAGCATCTCCTCGAAGATGACGCGCGCCTCCTCGACCCGGCCGTTCAGGGCCAGGGCCTCGATGTACCAGAAGGTGCAGAAGTTGAAGGCGGTCTCCGGCTCGCCGAAGTCGTCCGCGTGGGCGTAGCGGAACAGGTAGGGACCGCGCTTCAAATCGCGCTCGACCGCCTCGAAAGTCTTCACCTGACGCGGATCGTGGGCGTCGAGGAAGCCCAGGTCCGTCATCTGCAGAAGGGCGGCGTCCAGCTCCATCCCGCCGAAGCTGGCGGCGAAACGGCCTTCGTCGGGCAAGTAGGCTTCGGCTTCGATGCGCTCGCGGATGATGCGCGCCCGCTCGCGCCACAGCTCGCAGCGGTCGTCCAGACCCAGATGATGCGCCGCCCGGGCCAGGCGGTCGCAGGCCGCCCAGCACATGACCGAGGAATAGGTATGCACCCGGGCGATGGTGCGGAACTCCCACAATCCGGCGTCGACCTGATCGTGCATGGCGAAGGCGCGCTCGCCGACCTTCTCCAGGGCGCGGAAATCCTCGATCGTGCCGGGACGCAGCAGGCGATGATCGAAGAAGGCCTGGACCAGAGGCAGGACGATCTGGCCGTAGACGTCGTGCTGAAGATGCTCGTGCGCCTGATTGCCGACGCGCACCGGCTTCATGCCGCGATAGCCTTCGACGCTGTCGACGATACGCTCGACGATGGCCGGCTCCAGCCCTACCCCATAGACCGGCTGGACATGCCCTCCCGCAGAGGCGTCGACCAGATTGCGCAGATAGCCGAGGTAGCTCTCCAGGATGTCCACCGCGCCCAGCCGGTTGAGCGCCCGCACCGTATAGTAGGCGTCGCGGATCCAGCAGTAGCGATAGTCCCAGTTGCGCCCGCTTTCGGGGAATTCCGGCACGGAGGTGGTCATCGCGGCGACGATGGCGCCGGTCTCTTCATAGACGCACAGCTTCAGGGCGATGGCGGCGCGGATCACCGCTTCCTGCCAGTCCAGAGGCAGGTAGAGGGTCCGGGTCCAGTGCTTCCAGTGCGCGATGGTCAGGTCCAGGGCGGCGTTGACGCCCGCCAGGACCGATTGGTCATAACCTTCATCCGGCCCCAGGAAGAAGGCCATCTCCTCCTCCAGACGGAAGGTCCGCTCGTTCAGCACATGGCTGACCGGGCAGTTGGTGGTCAGCCGCAGGGTCACATCGCTGCACAGATAGCGGATGTGGTTGGAGCCCGAGGTATGCTGAGCGCGGCTCGCGCCCCAGTCGGCCGAAGGGCGCAGGCGTATGGTGACGCGCGGCGTTCCGACCAGCGGACGCACCACGCGCGCGAAGGCCACCGGGCGGTAGATGCGCGAATGCTTCAGGTGGCGCGGGCAGAAGTCGATGATCTCCATCGCGGCGCCGTCCGCCGCCGTCAGCACCGTCCGCAGGACGGCGGTGTTGCGGACGTATTCCTGCTCGACGGAGACCTGGCCTTCCAGTTCGATCGCCCAGAAGCCGTGCTCGGGGGCGGCGCCGTCCATGAGGGCCGAGAAGACGGGATCGCCGTCGATGCGCGGGGCGCAGGCCCAGACAAACCGCCCCTGACGGTCGATCAGGGCGCTGACCGAACAGTTGCCGATGGGCGCCAGATCCAGGTTGGGCGTCATGCGCGCGCCTCCTTCTCCTCTGCGGCGGAGGAGGCCAGGGCGCCGAGCCAGTCGAGCACCGCCTCCACATTCTCCAGCCTGTAGCGGGCGGCGGTGGGCCGCTCGGGGCCCACCAGGACGCCGAAACCGCCCAGCGCTTCGGCCGCCCGAAAGCCGGCCTCGTCGGTCAGGTCGTCCCCCACCATGACAGGCGTGGCGCCGTTGAAGGGCGGCTCGGTCATGAAGGCCGCGACCGCGACGCCCTTGTCCGCGCCGGGGGTCTTGAGCTCCAGCACCATCGAGCCCGGCTGAAGCGTCAGGCCGGTCTGATCCGCCAGGGCTGTCGCGAGGGTCAGGGCCGCAGCCGCCTCGTTCGGGGCCTGACGGAAGTGCAGCCCGGCCGACAGCCCCTTGTCCTCGACAATCACCCCGGGGCGACTCTGGGCGAAATCCTCAAAGGCGGCCACGGCGGTCCGCACCGAAGGCGCCGGAGCCCGCGCGCTCAGGGCGCCGTCGGCGCGGCGCCGCTCCAACCCATGCACCCCGGACGCCGCGCTCGCCGCGCCGTCGACGATGCGGTCGATCTCCGCCAGGGTGCGGCCGCTGACGACGGCGACCCGCCCGCCCAGGGCCTGTGTCAATTGCGTGAGGGTGCGGGTGCGACGCGGCTCCGGCCCCACGGCGTCGGGCGTCGGCGCTAGGGGGGCCAGCACCCCGTCCAGATCGAGAAAAAGCGCAGCCTCGGCCAGTCGGGCAGGCGGCGCGGGCAGTCGAGGGCAGGCGAGCCCCTGTGGTGATGACATACGTCTCAAGATTCTTTTTCTATCCCCAGGACGTATTGCAACGCATGAGGGTCGCTTTGGTTGTCATTTATTCATCGACCATTCACCCGCGACGGCGCCATTGTATCGAACTCGCGAATGAGGCATTTGCCACTGCGCTATGAAGAGCCGCCGAAGCGGCCCTGGCGTCTGGAGCCGTCATGACTGCTTTTTCCGCCCCCTCCTCTCCGGAACAATTGACCGCCATGTCCGATCGGGCGCGCGAAGTCGTGCGCCTGAACATAGAGGCGCTGGAGGCGCTGGAGCGTTCGCTGGATTCCTCCACCGCGCGCGCCGCCGACGTCATCCTGTCGCGTCCCGGTTATGTCGTGGTGACCGGCATGGGCAAGTCGGGCCATATCGGCGGCAAGATCGCCGCCACCCTGGCCTCCACCGGGACCAATTCCTTCTTCGTTCACCCGGCCGAGATGAGCCATGGCGACCTGGGGATGCTGCGCCCCGACACGACGCTTCTGGCCATCTCCAACTCGGGCGAAAGCCGCGAACTGCGCGATCCGCTGCTCTTCTGCGCCCGCAACGACATTCCGGTGATCGGCGTCACCCAGAGGCCCCAGAGTTTCCTGGGTCGCCATTCGGACGTCTGCCTGACCATGCCCAAGGTGGCCGAGGCCTGCCCCAACGGCCTGGCGCCGACGACCTCGACGCTGATGACCCTGGCCATGGGCGACGCCCTGGCGATGGTGCTGATGGACCGTCGCGGCTTCACGCGCGAGGATTTCGGCCTGCACCATCCGGGCGGGGCCTTGGGCATGAGCCTGCAGACCGTGCGCGAGTGGATGGGCGATAACGCCGCCGCCCCGGCCAGCGTGCCGCTGGACGCGGACTTCAGCGCGGTGGTCTCGGCGATCACTCAGGGGCGTAAAGGAGCGGTCGCCGTCTTGGCGCCGGACGGAGCTTTGGCCGGCATTATCACCGACGGTGATGTGCGCCGAGCTTTCGCCAACGACATCTCGACCCTGCGCGCCGCGGACATTATGAGCCGCAGTCCAATCGTCGTCGATCCGGAAGCGCGGATGAGCGACGTGGTCGATCTGCTGACGGCGAACAAGATCAGCAATCTGTTCGTTATCGAGGAACGCCGTCCGGTCGCCATCATCCATATCGCCGAACTGATGCAGGCGGGCTATGTGTCCTGAGACTTGGGGAGACCTAGGCGCGGCCTGGCGTCATCTGGACATCGAGGGCGTCATCTCGCCTCAGGCGCCCGAAAGCCAGCGTTAGACAGCCGCCAGTCCCGTCGCCGCCGCCAGCAGTTCGATCGATCGCACGCGGGCGGACGGGTCCCAGATCTGGCTGGTGAGCATCAGCTCGTCGGCGTCGGTCTGGGCGATGAAGGCGTCGAGAGCGGCCTTGGCCGTCGCTGGCGCGCCTACCGCCGAGCAGGCCAGGGCGGCGTCGATCATGCCGCGCGCCGCGCCGTCCAGCCGCTCGTAATAGCCCTCGACCGGCGGCGGCAGTTTGCCCGGACGGCCGGTCCTCAGGTTGACGAAGGCTTGCTGGACCGAGGTGAACAGCAGGCGCGCCGCCTCATCCGTCTCGGCCACGAAGGCGTTGTAGCCCAGCATGACATAGGGCTTGTCGAGATACGGCGACGGGCGGAAGGTCCGGCGATAGATGTCGAGGGCCCGCATCATCTCGCCCGGCGCGAAATGGCTGGCGAAGGCGTAGGGCAGGCCCAGATGCGCCGCCAGCTGGGCGCCGTAGGTCGAGGAGCCGAGGATCCAGATCGGCACGGCCTGACCCTCGCCCGGATTGGCGATGATGCGCTGATCCGGCGTGGCGGGCGCGAACCACTGCATCAGCTCCATCACATCCTGCGGGAAGGCGTCATGGTCGCCCTGAAGCGTGCGGCGTAAGGCGCGCGCCGTCGCCTGATCCGATCCGGGCGCACGACCGAGGCCCAGGTCGATCCGGCCGGGATGAAGGGCGTTAAGGGTGCCGAACTGTTCGGCGATGACCAGGGGAGCGTGGTTGGGCAGCATGACCCCGCCGGCGCCGACGCGGATGGTCTTCGTCGCCGCCGCCACCGCGCCGATGACGACGGAGGTCGCGGCGCTGGCGATGCCCGGCATGTTGTGATGCTCGGCCAGCCAGTAGCGGTTGTAGCCCAGCCTCTCGGCGTGGCGGGCCAGATCGATGGTGTTGGCAAGCGCCTGGCCCACGTCGGAGCCTTCCGGCACGGGGGCGAGGTCGAGAATGGACAGAGGGATCATCCGACCGATATGGGGCCGCTTTTCAGCGACGCCATACCGGCCGTGACGATCATGTCGTTATCCGGCAGGCCGCGATCAGGCGGCGGGGCAGTCGCCGATGCGCTCGGCCGTCATGGTGACCTTGGTCTGGGCCATCTGCGGCGTCGGCGCCGGGTCCATCTTGGTGGTGACCTCGGTGACGTAGCGGCTGTTGAAATCGCCGGTCACGCGGATGGTGGAGTCGGCCTTCATATTGCCCGGCAGGGTGCAGGTCGACGTGGCGACCATGGCGTCGCCCTGACGCGCGAAGGGCTGGGTGGTGCAATCAGCGCCCGGCTGCTGGGTGTTGGCCGGAGCCTCCAGCTTGGCTTCCTTGATGCAGACTTCCTGGGGCGCGATGGCTGCGCCGCCCGGCATGCCTTCCATGGCGGTGGACACGCGCCACAGGCCCGGCTTGGGCGCGTCGAGCGTCGCCGCAGGAGCCGTCGAGGCGGTCTCGGCCCCGTCGGCGGCCGGGGTTTCGGCCTTGTTGTTGTTTCCGCAGGCCGACAGACCCAGCAGGCAGGCGACGGCGACGCCGCCGATGATCGCTGAACGCATGGAGCGCTCCCCTCTCGTTAAGAACCGAGGGGACAACGCCGGTCCGGCTTAACGGTTCACGCCAACGTGAGATTCAGTCGAGAACGACGCCGGTGGTGCGCATGATCTCCGCGCGCAGTTCGGGCAGGCCGAAGCCCTTTTCCGAGGAGGTGACGGCGACGTGCGGATAGGCCGCCGGGCGTTTGGAGATGGCTTTCAGCGTCGCCGCCTGGACCTTTTCGGCCTCGCCCTTCTTCAGCTTGTCGGCCTTGGTCAGGACGATCTGGTAGGAGACGGCCGACAGGTCCAGCGCATCCAGGGCCTCGTCGTCCACCTTCTTCAGGCCGTGGCGGGCGTCGATCAGCAGATAGACGCGTTTCAGCGTCACCCGGCCGCGCAGATAGTCGCGGCCCAGATCCTGGAATTTCTTGACCGTGGTCTTGGACGCCTTGGCCCAACCGTAGCCGGGCAGGTCGACCAGGCGCATCCGCCCGTCCAGGTCGAAGAAGTTCACCTCGCGCGTGCGGCCCGGCTCGTTCGAGGCGCGCGCCAGCTTGTGCATCCCGACCAGGCCGTTGATCAGGCTGGACTTGCCGACGTTGGAGCGCCCGGCGAAGGCGATCTCGGGCAGGTCCGGCGTCGGCAGTTGCTCGATCTTGGCGCAGCCCATGATGAAGGTCGCGGGGCGCGCGAACAGGATGCGCGCCGCCTCGACCTCGGCGTCCGAGTATTCTCCGACCTTGGGCTCGTCCGAAGCGTCCAACCGATCAGGCCTTCTTGAAGCGGGCGATGAAGCTGTCGATCGGGTTCTCGGCGCCGAAGCGATGCATGATCACATACTGCTGGATGATCGACAGCACGTTGTTCCACGCCCAGTAGATCAGCAGGCCGGCCGCGAACGGAGCCATGATGAAGGTGAAGACGATCGGCATCAGGGCGAAGATCTGACGCTGCATCGGGTCCTGCGCCGGCGGGTTCATCGCCATCTGCAGCCACATGGTGAAGCCGTAGACGAGCGGCAGGACGCCCAGGTGCAGCGGGCCGTTCAGAATGCCGCCGAGGATCGGCAGGGTGGCCGGGTCCCACGGCACGGCGCCGAACAGGTTCCAGATCGTCGAAGGGTCGCGCGCCGACAGGTCGCGGATCCAGCCGAAGAAGGGCGCGTGACGCATTTCGATGGTCACGAACAGCACCTTGTACAGGGCGTAGAAGACCGGGATCTGCACCACCATCGGCAGACAGCCCGCCAGCGGATTGATCTTCTCCCGCTGATAGAGGGCCATCATCTCCTGCTGCTGCTTCTGCGGATCGGAGCCGTGCTTCTTCTTGATCTCCTCCATCTTGGGCTGGAGGGTCCGCATCTTGGACAGGCTCTCGTAGGACTTGTTGGCCAGCGGGAAGAGGATCAGCTTGACCACGACGGTCAGGGCCAGAATGGCCAGGCCGAAGTTGCCCAGAACGCCGTAGAAGAACTCCACCACCGTGAAGATCGGACGCGTCAGGAACCAGAACATGCCCCAGTCGATGGCGTAGACGAAGCGCGGCAGGCCCAGCGATTCCTCATAGCCCTTCAGCACTTCGGCGCGCTTGGCGCCGGCGAACAGACGCTGGGTCTCCTCGATCTGGCGGCCCGGCTGGATGGTGTGGGTGGCCCCCAGCATGGCGGCTTCGTGGATGTTCATCCCGTCGGCGTCGCGCACCGAGAAGCGGCCTTCGATGGCCTCGTCCTGGGTCGGGATCAGGGCCGCCAGCCAGTATTTGTCGGTGATGCCCAGCCAGCCGCCGGTCGAGTCCTTCTCGATGCGCGGCTTCTTGGCCCAGTCCTTGTACTTGACCTGTTCGGTGGTGAACTTGCCGTCCGAACCGAAGGCGCCGATCGCGCCCTCGTGCAGGATCATCTGCTTGCCCAGGTCGACCGGCACGCCCTGGCGCTCGACGCGGCCGTAGGGGGCGATGGCGATGGCCTGGGTTCCCAGGTTGGCCACCGTGTCCTTGACCGTGAACATATACTGGTCGTCGATCGAGACGACGCGGGTGAAGCGCAGGCCCGAGCCATTGTCCCAGGTCAGCTCGACCGGGGTGGTCGGCGTCAGGGTCGAACCCTGGGTCAGGCGCCAGACGGTGTTGGGGCCGGGCACGCCGCCGGGGACGTTCGGGCCGCTCCAGCCGAACTGGGCGAAATAGGCGTGCTCCATGCCCTGCGGGCGGAACAGCTCGACCGGGGGCGAATTCCTGTCGAGCGTTTCCTTGTAGTTGGTCAGGTACAGGTCGTCGATGCGCGCGCCCTGCAGCGACAGCGAGCCCTTCAGGGTCGGGGTCTGGATCGGCACGCGCGCGACCGTGCCCAGGGCCTCGGCGCGCTCCTTGATGAAGACGCCCGGCGCGGCGCTCGACGGCGTCAGACCGGCGTCGGCCGAAGCCTCGCGCGCCTTCTGCTGCTCGGCGGCGACGACCTGGGCCTGGCGACGCGCCTCGGCCTGCGGGCGCATCACCATGAAGTAGTAGACGCCCATGATCAGGGCCGCGCACACGAAGAAGATGATGGTGTTGCGCGAATTCTGGTTCTGCATCGGGATCAGCGGTCCTGGTCGGCGGGGCGCGGGTCGGGGGCGACGCGGGCGGTCGAAGCGGCCCGGTCTCCCATATCGGAAGCCGCGCGCGGGGTTGCGAGCCTTGTAAGGGCCGATTTCACGTCGTCAAGCAAACGGTCCCAGTCGCGGTCCGCCGTGCCCATCCGGGCGATGAATACATAGTCGCACCCGGCCCGGCCGTGCAGCGGGGTCAGCATGCGGGCGGCCTCCCGCAGGCGCCGCTTGGCGCGGTTGCGGATCACGGCGCCGCCGATCTTGCGGGTGGCGGTGAATCCCAGGCGCACCGTCGGGTCGCCGTCGGCGCGATCCAACTGCTGGACCACCACGGCGCCGCGGGCCTGGGAAACGCCTTTGGCGGCCGCCAGAAACTGGGGCCGCCGCAACAGGCGATCGATTTTCATCAGATCGGTCATGCGCCCCGCCCTGAAGGGAAATGGGCGCGTGACGTCAGGCCGTCAGGCGCTTGCGGCCCTTGGCGCGGCGACGCGCGACAATCTTTTGACCGTTCTTGGTGGCCATCCGAGAACGGAAGCCGTGACGGCGCTTGCGCACGAGTCGCGACGGCTGATAGGTCCGCTTCACGGTCGGCTCCGGGTTACTGGGGTTGGCGACAGACACAAGCGTCAGCCGCGAGAGAGGCGGGCGTATAAGCGGCGGCAGGACGAGAGTCAACGCCGAAGCGGCTTTTCCACATCGCCGACAGGGGCGCACGGCGTCTGGAAATACGCTAAGGATGTCAGGAAGAAGAGGACGGAGCGCGGCTTGGACCGGGTCAAAAGATTTCTGCCCCTGGCCGTGCTGCTGGCCGCCGTCGCCCTGATCTTCGGCATGGGCTGGAATCGCTATCTGTCGCTGGACACCCTGCGCGAGCATGGAACGGCGCTGGAGGCCCTGACCGCCCGACATTATCTGTTGATGCTCGGCGCGCTGATGCTGGTCTTCGCCCTGCTGACGGCCAGCGTGGTTCCGGGGGTGGTCTTCATCACGGTGACGGCGGGCTATCTGTTCGGTCCGTGGGTCGGGGGCGTCGCCACCGCCTTCGCCGCCACGGTCGGCGCCCTGGCCGTCTACTATGTGGGGCGCACCGCCCTGGGCGATTCCCTGCGCCGCCGCGCCGCCGCCGATACGGGCCTGCTGAACAAGGTCTGCGCCGGGGTGGACAAGAACACCTTCTGGTACGTGCTGGTCGCGCGCCTGGTCGTCACCGTGCCGTTCCACATGATCAATGTGGCGGCGGGCGTGATGGCGGCGCCGCTGCGGCCCTATGTGATCGCCACCTTCATCGGCCTGTTGCCCGCGCACACCATCTATTGCTGGATCGGCGACAGCCTGCACGACGTTCTGGTCACGGACCCGAATACCGACATTCGGAGCCTGTTCGCGGAATTCCTCTGGCCTCTGATGGGGGTCGCCTTCCTGTCCATGCTGCTGCCCCTGTTGCTCAAGCTGGCCCAGAAGCTGCGCGCCCGTCCCCGCATGGAGGCGTCATGACGGAGCGCGAGGCCCTTCCGACCGGCCTGCAGACGCCCATGGCCCCGGCGACGCCCGCCAGGACGCCTGCGGCCCTGCCCGCCCGGTGGAGCGCCCTGCGCCGGCGGCTGAAGCCGCGGGCGCCCGACGGCCTGTCCAGCCGACTGCTGCTGCTGACTGTCGCCTTCACCCTGGCGGTCGCCGCCCTGATCATCGTGCCCAGCGCCGCCTCCTTCCAGGAGCGGTGGCTGATGGACCGGCTGCAGGCGGCCGAACTGGCCTCGGTCGGGGTCGAGGCCCTGCCCTATTCCGCCGTCGAGGATTCCACCGCCGAACAGTTGCTGAGCATCGGCGGGGTGCAGTCGGTGGTCATCGGCGAACAGGGGGTGCGGCGTCTGCTGCTGCAGGCCCCCAACCTGCCGCGCGCGCCCGAACTGATCGACCTGCGCCAGCGCAGCGTCGGCGCCCGGCTGCTGGACCCGTGGAAGACCCTGTTCGGCCACCCCGACCGCTCGCTGCGGGTGCAGGCGGCGCCGCGCTATCGCTCGGGCGACCTGATCGAGATCCTGGCCCCGGCCCAGCCGCTGAAGAAGGAGCTGGAGAGCTTCCTGGTCAACAGCCTGATGATGTCGCTGCTGATCGCGGCGGTGGCGGGCGGCCTGCTGTACGCCGCCCTGTCGATGCTGGTGCTGCAGCCCCTGCGCCGCGTCACCCGCTCGATCGAGCGTTTCGCCGCCAATCCAGAAAGCCCGGCCGAAACGCCCTCGGACCGCAAGGACGAGATCGGCCGGGTCGAGCGCGAACTGGCTCGGATGCAGGAGGAGGTGCGTCAGTCCCTGCGCTCACGCGCCCGTCTGGCGGCGCTGGGCGAGGCGGTGGCCAAGATCAACCACGATCTGCGCAACATGCTGACCTCGGCCCAGATGGCGTCCGAGCGGCTGTCGACCTCGTCCGATCCCCTGGTGGCGACCGCCCTGCCCCGGTTGGAGCGGGCGCTGGGCCGCGCCTCGACCCTGGCGCGCAACGTCCTGGCCTACGGCAAGACCGAGGAGCCAGCGCCCCAGCTTCAGAAGATGCTGCTGGCCCGCGCCGTAGCCGCCGCCGCCGAGGACGCCGGGCTGGAGCCCGACGGCGTGCGCCTGGTGCGCGATCTGCCCGCCCGCTTCACCGTCAACGCCGATCCGGATCAGTTGCACCGCATCCTCGTCAATCTGATGCGCAACGCCCGCCAGGCCATCGAGTCCGCGGCCGGAGGCCTCAACAAGGGCAAGGGCGCGATCACCGTCAGCGCCGAGCTCCGCGACGGCATGGCCGCCATCGGCGTGCGCGACGACGGTCCCGGCATCCCGCCGCGTCTGGCCGACCGCCTGTTCGAACCCTTCGTCAGCGGCGGCGGGGCCGACGGCACAGGCCTGGGCCTGACCATCTCGCGCGAGCTGGCGGCCAACCACGGCGGCGCCCTGGTCCTGCTGGACACCGGCCCCCAGGGCACGCGCTTCGAGCTTCTGCTGCCGCAGTGAGGCTCAGGCGCAGCCTTCCCCGTTCCGGAACGTTGTTTCCATCAAGCGTCGGAAGCGCCAAGCTTGCGGCCTTTCGCATCCTCGCCCTGCAAAGGAGAGACCTCATGATCCGTCACACGCCTTCGCGCCCCCTCCCCTCGCGCGTCTGGACGGCGTTGATGCTGCCTTCGGCGCTGGCGCTCGCCCTGAGCGCCGGCGCGAGCTACGCCCAAAGCCAGAATCAGAGCGCCACGCCCCCGGCGCCCAAGGACCCCGTGGCCGAGATGCTGGCCAAGGGCGAGCGGTATCACCGCGCGCCGGATTCAGCCCAGACCCCCCAGGAACTGCGTGAGACCCAGGCCCTCAACGCCGAGATCGTCGCCCAGAACGACCTGGCCGAGAACGAGGACCGGGCCAACCAGGCCGCTCAGGCCGACGCCCAGCGCCGTTGGCAGGCCGAGGTCGATCAGACCCAGGCCGACGCTCGTCTCGCCCAGGAACGGCACGAGGCCGAACTGCGCGCGGCCGAGGAGGCCCAGGCCCGCTATGAACGCGACATGGCCGACTGGCGGGCCACCGTGGCCGCCTGCGAGCGTGGCGATACGGCGCGCTGCAACGCGGGCCGTCAGGCGCCGAACTGAGACGCCTGAAAAGAAAGGGGCGCCGCCGACCTTCCGTCGGGGCGCCCTGATCGCGTGACCGCGGGATTCAGGCCTCGGCCGGTTCCGTGCGGCGCTTCATCATGTTGTCGAAGCTGTCCCAGACGCCGTCGGCGCCGTGCCAGGACCCCTGCGTCGCCGCCTTGGAGTATTCGGTGGCGCGCGCCTCGAAGAAGTTGGCGTGCTCCACGCCCGACAGCAGCGATTGCAGCCACGGCAGCGGGTTCTCGGTCACGCCGTAGACTTCCGGCAGGTTCAGCTGGCGCAGGCGCCAGTCGGCGATGAAGCGGATGTAGGCCTTGATGTCGTCCGGCGTCATGCCGTTCACCGGGCCCATTTCGAAGGCCAGGTCGATGAACTTGTCCTCCATCTCGATCACCGTCTTGCAGCAGTCGACGATGTCGTCGGCCACGGCCTTGGTGACGGCGCCCGTCTCCTTGTTGAAGGCGTGGTACAGCTTGATGATGCCTTCGCAGTGCAGGCTTTCATCGCGCACCGACCAGGACACGATCTGTCCCATGCCCTTCATCTTGGACTGACGCGGGAAGTTCATCAGCATGGCGAAGCTGGCGAACAGCTGCAGCCCTTCGGAGAAGCCCCCGAACATGGCCAGGGTGCGGCAGATGTCGGCGTCGCTGTCGACCCCGAACTGGCCCATGTAGTCATGCTTGTCCTTCATGGCCTCGTACTCCATGAAGGCGCCGAACTCGCTGTCCGGCATCCCGATCGTCTCGAGCAGCAAGGCGTAGGCCGCGATATGGATGGTCTCCATATTGGCGAAGGCGGCCAGCATCATCTTCACCTCGGTCGGTTTGAAGACCCGGCCGTAGCGCTCCATGTAGTTGTCCTGCACCTCGATGTCCGCCTGGGTGAAGAAGCGGAAGATCTGGGTCAGCAGGTTGCGCTCGCCGTCGTTCAGATTGGCGGCCCAGTCCTTGACGTCCTCGCCCATCGGGACTTCCTCGGGCATCCAGTGGACCTGCTGCTGCTTCTTCCACATGTCGAAGGCCCACGGGTAGCGGAAGGGCTTGTAGGCGGCCGAGGGGGTCAGCAGGCCGGGCGTGCCGGGACGAATGATCGTGGCGGGAGCGTTCATCGTAGAAGACCTGAGGCGAATCCGGAGAAGGTGCGTTCCACCATGCGTCCGCCGGCGCGCGGGGACAAGGGAAGATGCGCACATCTAGCGATCACTTTTCATCAGACCGCTAGATATGGTGTTTCGATGACAGGAAACTGGGGAGGAAGATGGGGATGGTTTTCACACTCTACGGCGCAGCCGGGTCAGGCTCGGTTCCGGTCGAGGCGACGCTGCGGCTGATCGGACAGGACTATCGGGTGGTCGAGGCGCCGACCTGGGAAGGCGAAGCCGAGCGAGACAAGGTGGCGGCGGTCAATCCCATGCGCCAAGTGCCGGCCCTGGTCACGCCCGGCGGCGAGATCATCACCGAAAGCGCCGCCATCCTGATCTGGCTGGCCGATTCCCATCCACAGGCGCGGTTGTCGCCCGCGTTCGACGATCCGCGTCGGGCGCAGTTCCTGCGCTGGATGAGCTTCATCCCCGCCTCCATCTATTCGATGTTCTGGGTGCGCGACGAACCCGCGCGGCTTGTCGGCGACAACCTTGAAGCCCAGACCGAAATCCAGCGCCGCACCATCGACCGCATCGCCGATTGCTGGCGGATGATGGACGCCCAGGTCGCGCCGGGCCGCTTCCTGCTGGGCGAGGAGATGACGGTGCTGGACCTCTATGTCGCGACCGCCAGCCGCTGGACGCCGCAGCGGCGACGCTTCTACGCCGAGGCGCCCCGCATGGCCGAAGTGGTGCGCCGCGTCGACGCCCTGCCCGCGCTTCAAGCCTTCTGGTCGGAACGCTTCCCCTTCGAGGACGGCTGGGAAGGCTAGGCGGCCATAGACTAGGCGGCCAGACGCGCCTGGGCGGCTCGGAAGGCCTGGTCCACGGCGGCGTAAAGCCGATCATGGGTGACCGGCTTGGCCAGATGGCCGTCCATGCCCACGCCCAGGCATCGCGCAGCGTCCTCGGGCATGGCGTCGGCGGTCACCGCCAGAACCACCGCCTGCGCGGAGGCCGCGCCGCCGTCGCGGATCATCTGCGTCGCCTCCAGCCCGTTCAGGCGCGGCATCCGCACATCCATCAGAATCAGGTCGAAGATCTCCAGGGCGGCCCTACCGACAGCGTCGCGTCCGTCCACGGCCTCCGCCACGGCGCAGCCCGCCGCCTCCATCATGGTCCGCAGCATCAGACGATTGGTCGGATGGTCGTCCACCACCAGAACCCGAAGCGACGACGCCGCATCCGTCAATCCGCCCGGGCTCTCGACGTCTGTTTCAATCGCACTCAGGTCCAGTTGCGCCGTCAGGGTGAAGACGGAGCCTTGCGCCGAGGTCCGGCTCAGGATCACGTCGCCGCCCATGGCCCTGGCGTGTCGCCGAGCGGCCGGCAGGCCCAGGCCCGCGCCGCCATGGCGACGGTTCAGGGAATCATCGCCCAGTTGGAACAGGTCGAACAGCACCGGCTCCAGCTCCGGCGCGATCCCCGGCCCCATGTCCTGCACCGTCAGAGTCAGCCGACCGCCGTCCAGGCGCGCCTTGAGGGCCACGCGTCCCTGGTCGGTGAATTTGACGGCGTTGGACAGGAGGTGACGCAGGGCGGCCGCCAGTCGATGAGGGTCGCCTCTGCCCCTGACCGCCTCATCCACGTCCAGGTCGAGATCGAAGGCCAGCCCCTTGGCCTCGGCGGCCATGGCGGCGGATTCGCCAGCCTCTCGGACGAGGGCCGCGACGGGGAAGATCTCGGGTCGCACTGCGGCGTCATCGTCGGAGGCGTCCAGCACGTCCTCCACCAGCCTGAGCATGGCTTCTCCCGCATCGCGCACGGCGACGACCTGGGCGCGCGCCTCGTCCGTCAGATCCGCCCGCCGGGACAGAAGGTCGGCATAGCCGCTGACCCCGTTCAGCGGGGTGCGCATCTCATGGCTCATGAGGGCCAGAAAGCGGGCCTTGGCGGCCGCGGCGGCCTCGGCTCGCCGCCGCTGCGCCAGCGCCAGGGCGGTGCGTTGGGCCAGCCGCTTCGCCGCCGCGCGCCTTTCGGCCATCAGGGCGCTGAGGGGCAGGGAGCACAGAACCGCGACCAGAAGAAAGCCGTGGTACAGCGACATCTGCCGCAGCCGCCCCGGCACATGGGCCAGCGCCGCCACCTCGGACACCTGCGCCGCAGCCACGGGCCCATGCCCTTCCAGGGTCAGGATGCAGCTGACGCCGGCCGCCGCGAGAAGGGTCGCCGCCATCCAAGGCGGCGACAGGAGATAGGCCGCCAGCATGAGGGGCGGAAAGATGAGAAACAGCAGCGATCCCGACTGCAGGAACACTGCCGAGACCACCACCGCCGTCAACGCCAGGAGACTGAGAGACAGCCAGGGCGAGGCGGTCTCGCCCTGGAAACGATGCGCCCGCGCCAAGAACAGCAGGCTGGGGGTGACGACCAGGAGGCCCAGCGTCTCCATCATGACCAGGTGCGTCCAGACGAAGACGGCCAGCTCGGGCGAATAGCCGCGCACCCAGACCGCCAGCAGAACCGACGCCGTGCTGGTGACGAGCACCGCCGGAACCGCCGCGCCGAGAGCAAAGGTGAGAAGACGGCGGGGACGCCGCAGATCCAGGGCGGCGCCGCAAAGTCGCCGCGCCAACACGCCGGCGATCAACACCTGGGTCAGGTTCAGCAGGGGATTGAGCCAGACGTAGGGCGGCCCGTCCCCTCGCATCACCGTGCTGCCCAGGTTCAGGCCCAGGCAGAGCAGCAGCACGACGAACGCCTTGCGACGCGGCAATTGCAGGAAGGCGGCCAGCAACACCCCGTTCGCCGGCCAGACGATCACCGCCTTATAGGCGTCCACGCTCCACTGACCGACCAGAAGGCAAAGGGCGAACAGCGCCACATAGGCGACCGCCGGCGGACCGGCCTCGCGGCCGGCCGCATGACGAAACAGTCGCCAGCGCCCGTGCATAACTGGTCTTCTCTCCCCCGTTTGCGGGCAGTCTGTACGGGAATTGTAAAAAAAGCCTCCTTCGGGCGGCCTTTAAAGCAAACCCATCGCCTTCGCGTCTTCCTCCAACCCCTTGCGAAACTCGGGCGCGGCCAGGCCGATCAGGGCGCGGGCGCGGGCGTCGTCGGTCAGCCCCTTCAGATTGGCGGCCCCATGCTCGGTGACGACGTAGTGGATGTCGTTGCGGGGCGTCGTCACCGGACCGTCCAGCCGGGCCACGATGCGCGAGGCCGTCCCCTTCGCCGCTGTCGAATGGCAGGCGATGATCGACTTGCCGCCCTGCGACGCCGCCGCGCCGCGCACGAAGTCCAGCTGACCGCCCGCCGCCGTATACTGCCGCCCGTTCAGATGTTCGGAACAGCAGGCGCCGAACAGGTCGATCTGCAGGGTGGCGTTGACCGAAATCATCCGGTCATTGCGGGCGATGACGGCGGGATCGTTCACATAGTCGACCGGATGAGCCTCGAGCGCCGGATTCTCATGCAGGAATTCGTAGGTGGATCGGTCGCCCATGGAGAAGGTGAACACCGTCTTGCCCGGATGCAGGGTCTTGCGGGCGTTGGTGGCGACGCCCGCCTTCATCAGTTCGACCAGGCCAGGCGTCAGCATTTCGGTATGGATGCCCAGATCGCGATGGTCATGCAGGGCCGCGCAAACGGCGTCCGGCAGGGCGCCGATGCCCATCTGCAGCGTCGCCCCGTCCTCGACCAGTCCCGCGATCAGGGCGCCGATGGCCAGATCCTGCGGCTGCTGAGGCGCCTTGCCCGCCTCCAGCAGGGGCGCCGAATGCTCGACCAGGGCCGCGACCTGCGAAACATGGACGCGGCAGTCGCCGAACACGCGCGGCATGTGCGGATTGACCTCCAGGATCACCCGCTCGGCCGTCTTCGATACGGCCAGGGCGTAGTCGGTGTTGGTCCCCAGGCTGAAATACCCTTCGGCGTCCATCGGCGAGACGGTCGCCAGCAGGGTGTCGACGCCGATCTCGCGCGTCAGCACGCGCGGCGTCTGCTGAAAGCCGGTCGGCACGAACCAGACGGCGCGACGGCCTTCCTCAATCGCGCGCGCCTCCAGCTTCCGTTCGATGGCGCCGTGGAACAGGCTGTGCGGGCGGATGCGGTCGGTCAGCTCGTAGCGCATCACCGTCTCGCCCGCGATGGCGGTGGACAGCAGGTAGTAGAGGTTGACGTCGCCGACCTGCCGCGCCTCGGCCCGGTCGGCCAGGGCCTTCAGCAGGGTCGGCGGCTGGCCGACGCCCAGGGCCATGGCGACCTTCGCGCCTGAGGGGATCAGGGCGGCCGCCGCCTCGGGCGTCGTCAGCCGTTCGGCGTAGAGGGCGGCGAAATCGGTCATGGGAACCTCCTGAAGCGTCGTCCTTCTTTATCCGTCAGCCGCGCGCCGTCGCGGCGCTAGACCTTGGTCTAAGGAAGGACGGCTAGGGCGCATCCTGAAGCGGCGCGTCATGCAGACGCTGGCGGCGCTCGGCGGCGTAAGCGACCAGCCACAGGGCCATCGACCAGGCGGCGCCCACGCTCCAGCCCGCAAACACGTCCGACGCCCAGTGCGCGCCCAGGTAGATTCGCGTCAGCCCGATCAGAAGGGCGATCACCACCGCGCAGCCCAGAACGTAGGCCTTCAGCCGCTTGCGCGGAAAGGCGCGGGTCAGCATGACGCCCAGCGTCAGGTAGAAGACGGTCGACAGCAGGGCGTGGCCCGAGGGGAAGCTGGCGTTCAGCGTCTCCACCGCCTGATAGATCTGCGGCGGCCGCTCGCGCTCGAACAGGGCCTTCAGCCCCTCGCTCAGGGCCACCCCGCCGGCCAGGCCGACGATCAGCATGAGGGCCGACAGCCGCTTGCCCATGATCAGCAGGAAGCCGATGGCGATGACGGCGAACAGGGTCAGAACGGATATGCCGCCGAGCGAGGTCAGGTCCGCCGCCGCCTCGTGCAGCCACCACGGCCCCCAGGGCCGACCCGGATCATCGGCGAAGGGTCGGACCGCCGCCAGCACGGCCTGATCGAAGGCCTGGCCGTCCGCCTCGCGCATGTCGTCGGCCACCTCGATGAAGATCAGCACCCCCAGGGCGACCACCAGCATGGCGGCCACAGCGGCGATTTCTGTGCGGGCGACCCGCAGGGCGCGCGTCAGGAAGGCGGTAGGATGCGGAGCCATGGGGCGCTAACGGCCAAGCTGTTGCGACGTTCCCTTTCAGGCCTCGCAGAAATCGACGACGGTTCGGTGAAAAATGTGATCACCCCCAATTCCTGAGTCATTTCCACAGGGTGTGATCAGCCACCCACCGATTCGTCAGAAAAGCTCCCGTCAAGAGCTTTACCTGCGGTTAGGGATATGCACCCATATATCTAGCCGAACACCGGCGAGCAGCCACTAGATGTAGTGTCTCAAACCGGTACGGCCTTCTAATCGATTTGTTCGGGACAGGGATGAAAATGGCTGGCGGCGAAGCTCTGCAGACGACGGAATTCTCTACGGTTTCCTCGGCGCCGCCGGAGGCCAAGCCTCAGCTGACGGTGGTCGGCGGTCTGAAGCTGGACCGCACGCGCGACGCCCTTCTGACCGATTTCGGCAAGAAGACCCTGGAAGACCGCTACCTGCTGCCGGGCGAAAGCTATCAGGACATGTTCGCCCGCGTCGCCACGGCCTACGCCGACGACGCCGACCACGCCCAGCGCGTCTACGACTACATGTCCAAGCTGTGGTTCATGCCGGCGACGCCGGTGCTGTCGAACGGCGGCGCGGATCGCGGCCTGCCGATCTCCTGCTTCCTGAACTCGGTCAACGACAGCCTGGACGGCATCCAGAACGTCTGGAACGAAAACGTCTCCCTGGCCTCGAACGGCGGCGGCATCGGCACGTACTGGGGCGGCGTCCGCTCCATCGGCGAGAAGGTCAAGGGCGCGGGCCAGACCTCGGGCATCATCCCCTTCATCCGCGTGATGGATTCGCTGACCCTGGCGATTTCGCAAGGGTCCCTGCGTCGCGGCTCGGCCGCCGTCTACCTGGACATCCACCACCCGGAAATCGAGGAGTTCCTCGAGATCCGCAAGCCGTCGGGCGACTTCAACCGCCGCTCGCTGAACCTGCACCACGGCATCAACATCACCGACGCCTTCATGGAGGCGGTCCGCGAAGGCAAGCCGTTCGACCTGATCTCGCCCAAGAACGGCGAGGTCCGCAAATCCGTCGACGCCCGCAACCTGTGGACCAAGATCCTGGAAATCCGGATGCAGACGGGCGAGCCCTATCTGATCTTCTCGGACACGGTGAACCGGCAGATGCCGCAGCACCAGAAGGACCTGGGCCTGTCGGTCAAGCAGTCCAACCTGTGCTCTGAAATCATGCTGCACACGGGGCTCGACCATAAGGGCGTCGAGCGCACCGCCGTCTGCTGCCTGTCGTCGGTCAACGCCGAGACCTTCCTGGAGTGGCGCGAAGAGCCCCGCTTCATCGAGGACATCATGCGTTTCCTCGACAATGTGCTCGAAGATTTCATCACCCGCGCCCCGTCGTCGATGGCCGCCGCCGTCTATTCGGCCCAGCGCGAGCGTTCGGTGGGTCTGGGCCTGATGGGCTTCCACTCCTTCCTGCAGTCGCAGGGCGTGGCCTTTGAATCGGCCATGGCCAAGAGCTGGAACATGCGCCTGTTCAAGCACCTGCGCCGCGAGGCCGACAAGGCCAGCCGCACCCTGGCCGAGGAAAAGGGCCCCTGCCCCGACGCCGCCGATCGCGGCGTGATGGAGCGCTTCAGCCACAAGCTGGCCATCGCCCCGACCGCCTCGATCTCGATCATCTGCGGCGGCACGTCGGCGGGCATCGAACCGATCCCGGCCAACATCTACACTCACAAGACCCTGTCGGGCTCGTTCGCGGTCAAGAACCCCTATCTGCAGAATCTGCTGGGCGAGAAGGGCATCGACACCGAAGCCGTCTGGTCCTCCATCCTTGAACACGAAGGCTCGGTCCAGCACCTGGACGCCCTCAGCGACGACGAGAAGGCCATCTACAAGACCGCCTTCGAACTGGATCAGCGCTGGGTCATCGAACTGGCCGCCGACCGCACCGGCGACATCTGCCAGGCGCAGTCGCTGAACCTGTTCATCCCCGGCGACGTCAACAAGTGGGACCTGCACATGCTGCACTGGTCGGCGTGGGAGCGGGGCCTGAAGTCCCTCTACTACCTGCGCTCCAAGTCGGTGCAGCGCGCCGCCTTCGCCGGCGCCGAGGACAAGAAGGAAGAAGAGATCGATCCGAACCAGCCGGACCTCTTCTCCATCGCCCGCACCGACTACGACGAGTGCCTGGCCTGCCAGTAAGGCCGGCCCGCAAGGTCATCGCCATCGCCTTCAAGCCGCCCGCGGGAACCCTC
The DNA here is from genome assembly GCF_053616535.1 of Brevundimonas sp. NPDC055812. Classification (NCBI taxonomy): domain Bacteria; kingdom Pseudomonadati; phylum Pseudomonadota; class Alphaproteobacteria; order Caulobacterales; family Caulobacteraceae; genus Brevundimonas; species Brevundimonas sp. NPDC055812. Next base: position 529,800 of record NZ_JBSHDX010000001.1, read on the forward strand.
TCCGGGCGGCTTCGTTCGTCTGACAAGGATTAAGGCGTAAAAGAGTCCGTTGCGGTTCCCTGGCGTTCGTGCACTGTGGAGGCGTTAACGGATCGGGAGGGACCGTTGATGCGACCGATGGCATGGGCAGGATGGATGATCGCGGCGGTCGCCCCGACGACCGTCTTCGCCATGCCCCAGACCATGGCCGAAGGCTCCGTCGCCGTTCGTGGCGGCGACGCCGTCCGGTTCGAGGACGCCGCGGCCCGGCTGGACAGCCGCCTGCCCTTCTCGACCGAACCTGACGCCGCCTTCGGCGCCCCGGTGCAGTTCAACGATGTCGCCCGACTGAGCGCCGATGAGGGCGAACTGCGCCAGGAAGCCTGGTTCGCCGGGGACGGCTTCACCGACCGGTTGCGCATCGTCACCACGGGCGAACTGCGCCGCGCCGACGGCGCGCCCCTGCCGCCGCGCGCCCTCGACCCGGCCGCCTTCTCGGGTGAGAGCTACGATGTCACCTATACGCGCGGCTGGACGGCGGCGAAGGGCCGCACGGCCTCGGGGCTGGAAGTGTCGCTGACGCCCCACGCCGGCTTCGGCGTCGGCAGCGACGGCCCCTCGGCCGAGGCGGGCGCCACCCTGCGTATCGGCGAGGGCCTGGACCGCCTGGCCCCCAACGGCGACGAGGCCTTCGGCGAGCGCCCGCGCTGGTATCTGTACGCGGCAGGCTCCAAGCGGGCGGTCGGCTACAATTTCGCGCGCACGCGCGACGGCGACTTCGCGCGTTCGGGCGTCAGCCAGGACGCCGGCGCCTATCTCGGCGACGCCTCCATCGGCGTGGCCTATCGCCGAGGCGCAGTGCAAAGCTCCTTCGGCGTCGTCTATCGCGAGATCGAGGCCAAGGGCCTGCGCGGCTATCAGGGCATCAACACGGACGTGTCGGAAGGCCTGGTGGCCTTCCAACTGACGATCCGCCCCCGCGAATAGGCTCGCCGCCCTACTGCGTCCGCGCCACGCCTTCGCGGCGGCTGTCGGCGGCTCCGTCCCAGCGCCCGTTCCGCCACAAGCCCCCATGCAGGCCGGAGGTTTCGGTCGTGTTCGGTTGCAAGGCGACGCCGCGCACCGCCATGCCTTCGCGCACGGCCTCGGGGAAGCCCTCGGTGTCGGCGCCGAAGCCGTCCCCCTTGGCCACCAGGTTCGGCAGGTCGAACGCTTGCTGCAGCGGCAGCCCCCAGGCCAGGGCGCCGATCAGCGCCTTGGCGTTATAGGCCAGGATGGACGATCCGCCCGGCGAGCCCAGCGCCCCGACCAGCCGCCCTTCGCGATCCAGGATCAAGGCTGGCGACATGGACGAACGCGGCCGCTTGCCCGCCGCCACGGCGTTGGCCGCCGGCGTGCCGTCCGACGCCGTGGGGACCAGGGAGAAGTCGGTCAGCTGATTGTTCAGGAAGAAACCGCCCGCCATCCGACCCGAGCCGAACAGACTCTCGACGGTCGTGGTCATGCTGACGGCGTTCCCCTGGGCGTCCACCACGACCAGATGCGACGTCCCCGCCGGTTCGCGCGTGGCGTCTGCGCCGACGTTCGGCGCCCCGGCCGGAACGCCATAGGGCGCCGCGCCGCGAAGGCCCGGCGCCAAGGTCGCCCGCTCGGCCACATAGGCCGGGTCCAGCAGCCCCGCCACCGGCACGGAGACAAAGGCGGGATCGCCGAAATAGCGGTCGCGGTCGGCGTACATCAGCCGCTGAAGCTGGCCGAAGGCGGCCCAGGCCTCGGGGCTGTCCGGCCCCTTGTCGATGTCCGGCGTCCGCTCGGCCATGGCCAGCAGCTCCAGGATGGAGGCCCCGCTGGACGGCGGCGGTGGCACGCAGATGGTGTAGATCTTGTAAGGCCCGCACACGGCCTCGCGCACCACGGGGCGATAGCCGGCAAGGTCGGCGGCGCTCAGGGCGCCGGGACGCGGCCCCTCGTGCACCGCCTCGACGATGGCCTCGGCCAGCGGGCCCTGCTGCAGGGCGGCCGCGCCCTCGCGCGCGATGCGGCGCACCGTCGCGGCGTAGGCCGGGTTCCGCAGGGTGTCGCCCGCCTGATAGCGCACGCCGTCCGGCTTGGTGAAATACTCCGTCGCCCAGCGGGTCTTCGCCTGAGGCGCGTCGCCGTTGATCATGCCGGCCAGGCGCGGACTGACGACGAAGCCGTCCTGCGCCAGCGTCTCGGCGTCGCCGAACAGCTCGGACCAGGCCAGGGCGCCGTGCTGCTTCTGGGCCAGGGCCAGCATGGGCATCACGCCCGGCGCCCCGGTCGAGCGCCCGCTCAGAACCGCATCGACAAAGGCCAGAGGCTTGCCGTTCTCATAGAAGAGTTCGGGCGTGGCGGCGGCCGGCGCCGTCTCGCGCCCGTCATAGACGGTGACGGCGCCGTTCTGGGCGTCATAGACCATCATGAAGGCGCCGCCGCCCAGGCCCGACGACTGCGGCTCGGTCAAACCCAGCACCGCCTGGATCGCCACCGCCGCATCCACGGCCGAACCGCCGCGCGCCAGCACCTTCATCCCCGCCTCGACCGCCAGGGGATTGGCCGCCGACACGAACGGCCCCCTGGCGACGGACGCCTGGGCTGCGGCCGGGCTCTCGACCGGAGCCGGCGCGGCCCCGGCCTGGACATGCTCGGCCGTCGTCGCGCACCCGGCCAGCATCAGGGCCGCCAAGGCCGTCCCCGCTGCGAGAGACGAAATCCTGCGCGCAGGACGCAGACGGGAGAAGGACAAGGCGCGCACTCAAGCACTCCGGCACGTTTGAGGGAGGCTTTATGCCTAGGCCCGCAGGCCCCCGAGGCCAACCCCGCATTTTCTCAAGATTTTCTGAGAAAACCTGCTTGCCAGCGCCAGAACGACCCGCTAGATACCCGGCCCTGCCCGCAAGGCGGTGCGCACCCGTAGCTCAGCTGGATAGAGCACCAGACTACGAATCTGGGGGTCAGGAGTTCGAATCTCTTCGGGTGCGCCATCTTCCTTTAAATGCTCAAGGCCTGTTCGTCGTGGCGCTATCGAGCGTGGAATCCGATCAGGCGCGGTCATTCTTCATCAGGCAGCCATGGTTCTCCTGGCGCGATGCTGCGTTCCGACAGGATCTCCAGGTCCAGCCTTGAGTCGACCCCGCTGTCTTCGCTGCTTATCTTTCGGATGACGGCGGACCCCAGAACCTTCCCATGCACGACCCTTATGACGGGCAGGTCGGGATCGGGGGATGACTGATAGACTCTTGGAGCTTCGCGCGGAGCCAGAGCCATTTCATCTGTGATCCTGGCGTGGTGGTTCGCCATGAACCACGCTTTCGACGTCTCATTATAGATGAAGGGCGACCGAGAGGCGTTCATCTGTCGAGCCAGACCCAGCCAGCGGCTGAGCCCGGATCTTTCCGAAGGCGCGGTTATGAAAACGCGGACCAGGTCGCCTGCGCGAGCTTGAACCGACGCTGCGAACCAGAAGGACTGCTTCATGCCGTCCCACACACGCAAAGAGTCATGATGGCGCTCCTGCCTTGGAAGGTCTCAAGCAGAAAGGGAAGTCTAGAGGCGCCGAATGGCGGCCTGCACAAACGAGTCGCCAGCATTCACAAAGCCGCCTGTTTCGCCTCTGGCTTTCGCCTCAAGACAGAGTTCCAGCGCTTCTCGCCGCCTCTCGGTTGCGACTAGGGTGGTGATGATGCTGGCCAGAATGGCGGGCTGATGCTCCCAAGCCTTGCGGCATTCGGCCTCGAACCAGGCCAGAGACGGCGGAGTACCGGCTCCCAGAAGCTCGCCGGCCATGGTCAGGGCCGTCGTCGCCGTATCACTCGCATCAGCCGCTTCGGCCACGTCAGCGGACACCATTTCCAGCGCGGGGCATGTCCAGGCCCCGAGAGCTCGAAAAGATAAGGGCTTATCCTTGTTCTCGGGAAATCCGCAGATGTCCCAAAAAATGGGATCAATCGCCATGGGCTTGGTTGAGACAATCAGGGAAGTTTGCTGCGACAGCAGGCTCGTTTCAAGGTGACTGGTGACGAACCATTGGTTTACTTCCTTAAACAGAATTCCCTGAACGCCCCTCCATCCGAAATCCTTCCCAAGATTTTGAAACGCCCGCTCCAGTTCACGCGCATAGGGGCGGCGTTGTTTTGGCGAGGCAGCTACAGCAAGCTGAGCGTGAACCTTTGTCATCATGACGCATCTCAACCGGTCTCCAGTCGCAGATGTAGCTTTCTCGACAATGGAAGTGAATATTTAGAGTCCGCTTTAAAACGTCTTGATGATGTTTTTGTATCAGCTCCCGGCGGCGACAGGCGAGCGAATAGCTTCTAGCAAACGCCTCAGCGTGTTCCGAGATATAGGGAGAGATGGCGCACCCGACAGGATTCGAACCTGTGACCTCTGCCTTCGGAGGGCAGCACTCTATCCAGCTGAGCTACGGGTGCGTGCGCGGCGTTGAGGCCGGACGGCGGTGCTTACAGCATGGGCGAGGCGGTCTCAATCCCGAATCTGGCCGCGCCTTCCTTCTTGGCGCGGGGGCTCCGTCGGCCTAGCGTCGCGGATCGGGAAGAGGGAATTTCCATGCGCGCCATCACCTTCGCCGCCCTGGCCGGCGCTGTCGTTGTTCTGACCGGCTGCGCCGCGTTCCAGAAACAGGACGCCGACAGTCTGGACGACGTGGCGCGCGACTATGTCGCCCTGACGCTGGAGATCGGCGAGCGAGAGCCGGGCTATGTCGACGCCTATTACGGACCGGCCGAGTGGGCCGAAGCGGCCAAGGCCAATCCGCGCGCCCTGCCCCAACTGGCCGAAGGCGCGGCGGACCTGGCCCGACGCCTCGAGACGCTGCCGGAGCGGGGACTGGACGCCCAGAGCCGCCAGCGCCGCGCCTATCTCAAGGCCCATGTCTCGGCGGCCTCGGCGCGGCTGCGGATGCTGCAGGGCGAAACGCTGGGCTTCGCCGATGAGGCCGAGGCCCTGTTCGGCGTGCGGCCGGAACTGCGGCCGCTGTCGTCCTATGATCCGGTGCTGGCGCGCATCGACGCCATGGTCCCCGGCGAGGGACCTCTGGCCGAGCGGGTCGCCGCCTTCCGCGCCCGCTATGTGATCCCCAAGGACCGGCTGGATACGGTGATGCGCGCCGCCATCAAGGAGTGCAAGGCGCGCACCGAGCGTCATATCACCCTGCCTGCCGGCGAGACCTTCACGCTGGAGTTCGTCAACGACAAGCCGTGGTCCGGCTATAACTGGTTCAAGGGCGGCGGCTTCAGCCTGATCCAGGTGAACACCGACCTGCCCATCTATATCGACCGGGCGGTCGATCTGGGCTGTCACGAAGGCTACCCCGGCCACCACGTCTATAACGCCCTGCTGGAGCAGACCTTCGTCAAGGACAAGGGCTGGTTCGAGATGAGCGTCTATCCGCTGTTCAGCCCCATGTCCTTCATCGCCGAGGGCAGCGCCAACTACGGCATCGACCTGGCCTTCCCCGGCCATGAGCGCACCGAGTTCGAGGCGCGCGTCCTCTATCCGCTGGCGGGGCTGGACCCGGCGACGGCCGAGGCGCAGACGCAGCTACTGGCCCTGACGCGGGAGCTGGCGCGGGCGGAATACACGGTGGCCGACGACTATCTGGCCGGGCGCATCGACCGAGAGACGGCGCTGGACCAGCTGCAGAAATACAACCTCGTCGCGCGCGACCGGGCGGCGCAGCGGCTGAGCTTCATCGAGACCTACCGCTCCTATGTCATCAACTACGGCCTGGGCCGCGACATGGTGCAGGCCTGGGTCGAGCGGCAGGGGCCGAACCACTGGAAGACGACGGAGCGTCTGCTGGCCAGCCAGACCCTTCCGGTCGACCTCGACTGACCCGGTTCGCAACCGCAGCGGGTCAGCGGCGTTAAGGCCAAGGTTCAAATTTCAGAGGGGCTATCACCCATGCGTATCCGCACCCTGACCATCGCCGCCGCCTCGGTCCTGGCGCTCGGCGCCGCCGCCTGCACCCAGGCCGAGCAGAACAAGGCCGAGGCCAACGCCGAAGCCGCCGGCGACAAGGCCGCCGACGTCGCCGCCCAGACGGGCGAAGTCGTCGAATCCGGCGCCATGAAGGCCGCTCAGGCGGTCGAGGAAGGCGCCGGCAAGGTCGCCGACAAGCTGGAAGACAAGCAGGCCCAGGCCGCCGCCGAAGGCCGACCCGGCGCCGTCGACCCGGCCACCGACCAGCGCGTCCCGGCCAAGAACTGATCCAATCCCTTCTCCCCTTGTGGGAGAAGGGTCACTGGTCTGCCAAAAGGTCGTCGATCAGCGCCCGAGCCTCGGGACTGGCCCAGTCCGCCTCGCCGACCAGGACGGCGCGAACCTGGCCTTGGCGATCCAGCACCATCGTCTGGGGCATGGCGCCCTTGCCCGGGAATTCGAAGGCCAGCTGGAACTTCGGGTCGATGTAGAACTGCAGCGGCGCATGGTCGGCGATGAAGGCGCGCGCCTCGTCAGCCGTCTTTTCCGCGTCCATGCTGATGGCCGCCACGGCGAAGTCGTCGCGCCCCTTATAATGATCGGCCAGCGCGGCCAGGGTCGGCATCTCGATCCGGCACGGCGCGCACCAGGTGGCCCACAGGTTCACCACGGTCACCTTGCCCGCGAAATCGGCGAAGCGGACCTCCCGTCCGGCCGCGTCAAGGAAGGCGTAGTCGGTGGCCGGGGCGGGCGGCGGCGCCTGCAGACGGGCGAGGGAGCCCCGCGCATACGCGATCAGGCGGGTGCTCGGCTGTTTCGATGCAGCCGCAACGGGCGCCGAGTCTTTGCGCCCCTTATGATGATTGACGTATAGCAACGCCGCGCCCACGCCGATCACGCTGATCAGGGCGAACGTCGCCACGCCCGCCCAAGTCCGTCCAGAGCCGCTCATGTCTGATACGCCTTCCAAACCACAGTCTGACAATTCCCCTTCGAAAGGGTCTGAGGGGCAGTCTCTATGGGGCGGGCGCTTCAGCGCCAAGCCCGCCGACATCATGCAGGCCATCAACGTCTCCATCGGCGTCGACAAACGCCTGTGGGCGCAGGACCTGGCCGGTTCGCGGGCCCATTGTCGCATGCTGGAGAAGCAGGGGATCATCGCCGCTGCGGACGCGCAGGCCATTCTGGGCGGGCTGGACGTCATCGAGGGCGAGATCAAGGACGGGACCTTCCCCTTCCGCGACGCCTATGAAGACATCCACATGAACGTCGAGGCGCGCCTGTCGGAGCTGATCGGCGAGCCGTCGGGGCGTCTGCATACCGCGCGCAGCCGCAACGATCAGGTGGCGACGGACTTCCGCCTGTGGGTGCGCGACGCCTGCGATCGCACCGTGGCGCAACTGAAGGATCTGCAGGCCGCCCTGCTGGACCGGGCGGAACAGCACGCGGGCGACCTGATGCCGGGCTTCACCCATCTGCAGACGGCCCAGCCGGTGACGTTCGGCCACCACCTGATGGCCTATGTCGAGATGTTCGGCCGCGACGCGGGCCGCTTCTCCGACGCCCGCGCGCGCATGAACGAGAACCCGCTGGGCGCCGCCGCGCTGGCCGGGTCGCCCTTCCCCATCGACCGCCACATGACGGCGCAGGCGCTGGGCTTTGATCGCCCGATGGCGAACAGCCTCGACGCCGTGTCGGATCGCGATTTTGCGCTGGAAAGCCTGGCCGCCGCCTCGATCGCGGCGGGCCACCTGTCGCGCCTGGCCGAAGAGATCGTGGTGTGGATGACGCCGATGTTCGGCTTTGCGACCCTGCCCGACGACCTGACGACCGGCTCGTCCATCATGCCGCAGAAGCGCAACCCCGACGCGGCCGAACTGGTGCGGGCCAAGACCGGCCGCATCAACGGCGCCCTGATCGCCCTGACCACGGTGATGAAGGGTCTGCCGCTGGCCTATTCCAAGGACATGCAGGAGGACAAGCCGCCGGTGTTCGAGGCCTTCGACGCGCTGGATCTGGCGCTGACGGCCATGACCGCCATGGTCGCCGTGATCCGCCCCAACACCGAAAAGATGGCCGCCGCCGCAGGCGCGGGCTTCTCGACCGCCACCGATCTGGCCGACTGGCTGGTGCGCGAACTGAACCTGCCCTTCCGCCAGGCGCACCACGTCACCGGCGCCGCCGTGAAGCGGGCCGAGACATTGGGCCTGGATCTGGGCGAATTGCCGCTGAGCGAATTGCAGGCCCTGGATGGCCGGATCACCGAAGGCGTGTATGAAGTGCTGACGCCCGAAGCCTCCTGCGCCAGCCGCCAGAGCTTCGGCGGCACGGCGCCGGAACAGGTCCGCGCGCGCATCGCCGACTGGAGAAGCCGCCTGTGAAGAAGACCCTGATCCTGGCGGGCGCCGCCGCCCTTCTGCTCTCGGCTTGCGGCCGCATGGCCGATCTGGAGCCGCCGCAGGGCGCCACGCCGAAGAAGCAGACCGAGCGCGCCATCCGCGACCGCTCGGCCGAGCACTTGCCGGAACCGGCGATGCAGAACCTGCCGCCGCGCCAGATGCCGATCGACAACGGCACGTCCGACCCGTTCGGCAAGCCGCCGCCGATGAACTGAGCCTTCGCGCTCCTCTCTCTGACTGGACTCCCCGCCGGTGCACTATTTTGACCTCAAGGACGGCGTCCTGCATGCCGAGGGCGTCTCTCTGGAGACGCTGGCGGACAGCGTCGGCACGCCGACCTATGTCTATTCCTCGGCCACCCTGCGCCGCCACTACGGCCTGCTGCGCGAGGCGTGCGACGCGCATAGGAGCGCGCTGGGCGAGGCCCTGATCGCCTTCGCGGTCAAGGCCAACTCCAACCTGTCCGTGCTGGCGACGCTGGCCAAGTTGGGCTGCGGCGCCGACACCGTGTCCGAAGGCGAGATCCGCCGCGCCCTGGCGGTCGGCATTCCGGGCGAACGCATCATCTTCTCGGGCGTGGGCAAGACCGACGCCGAACTGGCCTTCGCCATCGAACAGGGCGTGCGCCAGATCAACGTCGAGTCCTCGGCCGAACTAGACCGGCTGATCGCCGTCGCCGCCGAGAAGTCGGCGTCTCCAGCCATCGCCATTCGGGTCAATCCGAAGATCGGCGCAGGCGGCCACGCCAAGATCACCACCGGCGGGGCCGGCGACAAATTCGGCGTCCCGGTCGAGGAGGCGATGGCGCTGTACGCTCGCGCCTCGGTCTCGCCCCACGTCACGCCGATGGGCCTGGCCTGCCACATCGGCAGCCAGATCACGGACCTGAGCCCGCTGGAGGCCGCCTTCCGCGTGCTGCGCCAGATGACGGAGGACCTGCGCGCCGAGGGGCACAGCGTCACCCGCCTCGACCTCGGCGGCGGACTGGGCGTGCCCTATTACGGCGAGACGGCGACGCCCGCTCCGGCCGAATACGTCGCCATGGCCGCGCGCGTGCTGGATGGCCTGAACGTCGAGGCCGCCTTCGAGCCCGGCCGCCTGATGGCAGCCAATGCGGGCGTGCTGCTGAGCCGCGTCATCCAGGTCAATGAACGGACGGACGGCCGCCGCTTCCTGGTCCTGGACGCGGCGATGAACGATCTGATGCGCCCGGCCCTCTATGACGCCTTCCACGACCTGAAGCCGGTCCGTCCGGTCGCAGGCGAGGCGCTGCCTTACGACGTCGTCGGACCGGTCTGCGAGACGGGGGACACCTTCGCGCGCGACCGCGACCTGCCGCCGTTGAAGGCGGGCGACCTGGTCGTCTTCATGAGCGCCGGAGCCTATGGCGCGGTCATGAGCGGCGAATACAACACCCGTCCCCTGGCCGCCGAAGTCCTCGTCGACGGCGACCGCAGCGCGGTCGTCCGCCCCCGTCCGACCTATGAAGAGATGTTCGCCCGCGAGCCGATGGCGGACTGGCTCCAGACCTAGTCCAGAGCGCAGATGTCCGGCAGCCCGCGCAGGCCGCCCGCGTGGTCCAGACCGTAGCCGACCAGGAAGCGGTTCGGCGCCTCCCAGCCGACGAAGTCAGGCTCGGGCGCTCGGGGCTTGGGCCAGGGCTTGCGAGCAAAGACGCAGGTCAGCACCTCGGCGGCGCCCGCCTCGCGCGTGATCCGCACGGCTTCCGCCAGCGACAGGCCGGTGTCAAAGACATCGTCCAGGATCAGCACCTTCCGCCCTTCCAGCGAGCGCTGATAGGGCGCGCGGACCTCGATACGGCCGCGGCTGGTCTGTTCGTCGCCGTAGGAGGCCAGCCACAGGGCGTCGAAGCGGACATTTCTGCCTTCGCGCGCCAGGGCTCGGGTCAGGTCGGCGGCGAACCACAGGCCGCCGGTCAGCAGGACAGAGGCTACCGTCTCGTCATCGACATGGGGGGCGATGCGGCGCGCCAGATCGGCCACGACGGCCTCGATCTCGGCCTGGGACAGAAGAACCGTGGGGGCGGGCGTCGGTCGGGTGTCAGCCATGCCCCGGCGATACCCTTTTCGCACGGCCGGAGTCGAGAGGCGAAGCGGCTGGACGAAGGTCGAGAGGCTCAGCGGCGCAGGCCGCCGTCCTCGCGCACGGCGCTATCGGCCGAGGTCCTTGCGCGCGTGGTCGCGGAAGCCGACCCGGATGGCGCCTTGGCGGCGGGCTCGGGCGCTTGCTCGAGCAGATAGTCGACGCTCAACTTCGCCACCCGGCCTTGCGGATCGGGAATGACGACAGCGAAGCCCTGAACCTTCCCCGGCAGGATAGGCGGTCCGTCCAGGCGCACGATGCGGCGCGTCACCTCGACGCCCCCAGCATCCTTGAGGACGACCACCAGCGGCGGCGGGACGATTTCAATGTCGCGGATGTTGCGGAGCGCGCCCGAAACCAGGGTGCGGCCAGGGTCGTGCGGCGTGGTCCGGCCTCGCAGCGCCTCGACCTCCAGACCGACCGTATTCACGTCCAGCCCCAGCGACCTGTAGACCCCCGCCGCCGACGGAAAGGCGCGGGCGATCTCCTCGCGGAACAGGACGGCCCCGGTCAGCAGGCCCAGCGCCACGGCCGCCGCCGCCGCCCAGGCCGCCCCGGCGGCGGCCGCCTGACGCACGCGGCGCTTGCGCTCGGCCTTGGCGCGGAAGGCGCGCGGCAGCTCCGGCGCCGGGGTCTCGGCGAAGGTGTCGTAGCGGGGCGCGGTCTCGACCTCCTCGGTCGGGGCGGCTTCCGGCTCCAGTTCGAGAGGGGCGTCCTCAAGGGTCGCGCGCCAGTCGTGGCCGCACGCCTTGCAGCGCACGCGACGGCCGTTCGGACCGATCGCCTCGTCGGGAACGAAATAGCTAGTGGCGCAGGCGGGGCAGGTCAGTATCATGTCAGCTGACTGCGAGGCTTATCGCCCCCTCCTGTCGCGGCGCAACGCCCCGGTCCAATACGAAACTCGATGCCCGATCCGATCCGCCGCGCCGCCGACCCTGATTCCGCGCCTGACGCCGTCCGCCTCAGGGGCGTGGGCTTCGGCTATGCGGGCAGGCCCGCCGTGCTGCGGGACGTTAACCTTACTCTGCCAAACGGCTCTTTCCACTTCCTTACCGGACCCTCGGGCGCGGGCAAGTCCTCGCTGTTGCGGCTGCTGACGCTGGCCGCCCGACCGCAGGCGGGGCGAATCAGCCTGTTCGGCCAGGACGTGACCCAGTTGCCCCGACGCGAGGTTCCGGCGCTTCGCCGTCGCATGGGCGTCATCTTCCAGGACTTCCGCCTGCTGGATCATCTGTCGGCCTTCGACAATGCGGCCCTCCCGCTGCATCTGGCGGGCGAGCGTCCGGCCGAGTACGCCGCCGACGTGCAGGAAATGCTGCGCTGGGTCGGCCTGGGCGGGCGGCTGGACGCCCTGCCGCCGACGCTGTCGGGCGGAGAGAAGCAGCGGCTGGCCATCGCCCGCGCCGTGGTGGCGCGGCCGCGCCTGATCCTGGCCGACGAACCGACCGGCAGCGTCGACCGGCCGATGGGCGAGAAGCTGATGCGGCTGTTCCAGTCGCTGAACAGGCTGGGCGCCACGATCCTGATCGCCAGCCACGACGAGGCCCTGGCCGCGCGCAGCGGCGCCGCCGTGCTGCGGTTGGAAGGCGGGCGGCTGGAGCAGATCGCGCCCGCCGTCGCCCCGACCGCATCGGAGGATCAGACATGATCGGCCGCTTCGGCAGCGCCCAACCCGAACTTCTGCCGCGCGAGGCGGGCGGCGAACGCTGGCTGGTCGTGGTCATCGCCGTGTTGTGCTTCCTGGCTTCGATCGCCGCCGTCGGCGCCCTGGCCGCCGACCGGGCCGCGCACGGCTGGGCGCGTCAGCTGCGGGCCGAGGCGACCGTGCAGGTGCGCCCGCGCGTCGATGAAACCGGCCCCGCCGCCGCCGCGCGCGCCGCCGAGACCCTGGCCGGGGTCGACGGCGTGGCGGAGGCCCAGGCGATGGACCGCAAGGCCGCAGAGGCTCTGCTGCGTCCCTGGGTGGGCGAGGCGGCCCTGCCCGACCTGCCCCTGCCCTATCTGGTCATCGTCCATCTGGACCCGAAAGCGCCCGCCAGCGCGCCCAGCCTGAGCCGCGCCCTGGCCGAGGCCGGACTGGACGCCACCGTCGACGACCACAGCCTGTGGCGCGGCGAAGTCGAGCGTTCGGCGGGCCTGATCACGGCCCTGGCGGGGGCGGCCTTCCTGCTGATCGCGGCGGCGACGGCGGCGGCCATCGCCTACGCCACCCGCGCGGGCATGGCGGCCCAGGCGGCGGTGATCGAGACCTTGAGCCTGAACGGCGCCTCGGACGGCGCTGTCGCCTCCCTGTTCCAGAAGCGTTTCGGCCTGCTGGCCGCCGGGGCGGGGGCGGCGGGCGCCGGACTGGCGGCGCTGATGCTGGCCGCGCTGCGTCTGATCGGCGGCGAGGGCGGGTTGACGCCGGCCCTGCCGCTGGCTTGGCCGGACCTGCTGACGCTGGCCGCCTGTCCCCTGCTGGCGGGGGCGGTCGCGGTGCTGGCCGCACGCCTGACGGCGCTGGCGAAGCTGGGCGGGCGTCGCTAGTTAGTTAGGCATGAAGTTCCTGACGCTGATCGCCGTGGTGGCGCTGATGTGGCTGACGGGCCTGTTCGTCTTCGCCGAACGGGTGCGAGGACTGACGCCTGCGCCCGAGCCGGCGCGGGCCGACGCCATCGTCTCCCTGACCGGCCCCTCGGCCGAGCGGGTCAACGCCGCCGTCCGCCTGCTGGAGCAGGGCAAGGGCGACCGCCTGCTGATCTCGGGCGTCAACCGCGAGGTTCGCCGCAAGGAGCTGCGCGCCCTGACGCCGGGGTCGAAGAAGCTGTTCAACTGCTGCGTCGATCTGGGCTTCGAGGCCGAGAACACCGTCGGCAACGCCCAGGAGATCGCCGCCTGGGCGCGGTCCAAGGGCTATGACGACCTGATCGTCGTGACCTCCGACTATCATATGCCGCGCAGCCTGATGGAGATTCGCGGGGCCGCGCCCGGCGTGCGGCTGACGCCCTACGCCGTCTCCACGCCGTCGCTGGACACGCCGTCCTGGTGGCGCGCCACCGAGACCGCCCGGCGCATGACGCTGGAATACATGAAATACCTGGCCGTTCTCGGCCGCGAAGGGATGCATCGCCTGACCGGCCGCCACCCCGAGCGGCCCGCCGAAACGACCGCTCCACAGCCTGCCGTTCCCTAACGCTTCGCCCGTCCCCCTTCGCCAAGGCCGCCGCATGACGACCGTTCGATCCCTGCTCTTCACCCTGTGGCTGTATCTGTCGATGCCGCTGTTCGCGGTCGTCCTGTCGCCGGCGTTGCTGATGCCGCACAAGGCGGCCATGGGGGTGATCAAGCTGTGGGCGCGCTTCGTCCTGTTCGGCCTGCGCTGGATCGCGGGAATCAAGGTCGAGGTGCGCGGGCTGGAGCATCGCCCCTCCGGTCCGGCGCTGATCGCCGCCAAGCATCAGGGGATGCTGGACGTGGTCGCGCCCTTCGCCTTTCTGGACGATCCGTGCTTCGTCCTGAAGAAGGAGCTGATGCCCCTGCCCTTCTTCGGTTGGTTCGCCTGGAAGACGAAGATGATCGCCGTCGACCGCGCCGCCCACGCCAAGGCGCTGAAGGACATGGTGCGCCAGACCCGCGCGCGCCTGGCCGACGACCGCCAGATCCTGATCTTCCCCGAAGGCACCCGCACGGCGCCCGGCGAACCGGCGGACTACAAGCCGGGCGTGGCCGCCATCTATCGCGACGTGGACGCGCCCTGCTGGCCGGTCGCCACCAACTCGGGCGTCCATTGGCCGGCGCATGGCTTCAAACGTTATCCGGGCACGGTCGTTTTCGAATTCCTGCCGCCTATTCCGGCCGGGCTGAAGCGCGCCGAGTTCATGAAGCAGTTGGAGAGCCGGATCGAAGGCGCCTCGATCGCCTTGTTGCCGCCCCAAACCTAGGCTTTGCAGGACGGGCCCCTATATCATCAGTTGTTGACCTGGGACCCGCTCATGATTTTCCGCTCCACCGTCCGCCTCGCGCTCCTGACCGCCGCCTTCGCCGGCCTGCCCGCCGCCGCCCTGGCGCAGTCGCAGCCGTTCCAGCCGGTCGAGGCGCCGCAGACATGGAAGGTCGATGTCGGCGGCGGCTTCGTGCGCGGCTTCAGCGTGTCGGGCGACAAGGCCGAAGACTTCAACTTCACCGCCTGGGGCTCGGCCTCCTATCGCGACATCGTCTACGCCAACGGCTTGGACGGCCTGGGCTGGAACGCCATCAAGCGCGACGGCTTCCATGCGGGCGTCCAGCTTCGCCCTCGTTTCGCGGCAGGCGATATCGACGGCATGGACCGGCCGGACCTGGGCGCCGATGCGGCGCTCTACGCCTTCAAGCGCCTGCCGGGGAACATCGTGGTCGGCGGCCGCATCCAGCATGACGCCACGGGCGACGACGCCGGACTGGAATACTACGGCTCGGTCAGCCACCAGCGCGTGACGCCCATCGGCCTGTTGCAGACCATGGCCTATATGCGCGGCGGCAGCGACGAGCGGGTCCAGCGCTATTACGGCGTCACCGCCCAGGAGGCGGCCAACACCGACTACGCCGCCTTCACGCCTTCGGGCGGCCTGTCGGCGGCGGGCGCGGCGGCCTTGCTGGCCGTGCCGATCGGCGACCGCTACGGCGTCGGCGCCTTCTTCAACTACGAACAGCGCCTGGGCGACATCAAGGACAGCCCCCTGATCGAGGACGACCATGTCTGGCGCGCAGGCGTGATCGGCGTGGTCCGCTTCAACAGCGGCGACTGAGGCGTCAGCCCGCCGCGAACTCGCTGAGCGCGTCGATGACGGCGCGGTTCTGATCCTCGGTCCCGACCGTCACCCGCAGGCAGTCCGGCAGGCCATAGCTGGCCACGCCGCGCACGATGATCCCCCTGGACTGCAGATAGTCCTGCGCCGCCGAGGCCGGGCGCTTCGCATCCGGGAAGCGGATCAGGATGAAGTTGCCCGAGGCCGGGAACACCTCGAAGCCGAAGCCCTTGACGGCCTGGATCAGGCGCGGCCGCCACTCGGCCACCAGGTCGCGCGAGGCCTTCTGGTGCGCTTCGTCGCCCAACGCCGCGATGGCCGCCTCGATCCCCGGCAGGGAGACGTTGAACGGCAGGCGGATGCGGTCGATGGCCTGTTCCACCGCCAGCGGCGCATAGCCGAAGCCGACGCGCAGGCCCCCCAGGCCGTGCAGCTTGGAGAAGGTGCGGGTGACGACGATGTTGGGCGCCGTGCGCGCCAGGTCGAAGGCGCTTTCCCAGTCCGGCTCGGTCACGAACTCGGCATAGGCTTCGTCGATCACCAGGATGACGTGGGGCGGCAGGCCCGCGTGCAGGCGACGGATCTCCTCGCCCGTGGCGAAGCTGCCCGTCGGATTGGCCGGGTTCGACAGATAGACCAGCTTGGTCCGCTCATCGACCAGGCCCAGCATGGCGTCGACATCGGCGCGGAAGTCCGGCTCAGCCGCCTGCTTGACTTCGGCCTGACAGGCGCGGGCCGAGATCTGATAAGCGACGAAGGCGTACTGGCTGGTGACGATGTTGTCGCCAGCCTCCAGATAGGTCTGGTTCAGCAGGGCGAAGACCTCGTCCGAGCCGTTGCCGAAGATCAGCCGTTCCGGCTCCAGCCCATGCGCCTCAGCCACCGCCGCGCGCAGTCGGTCGGCCCGGCCGTCGGGATAGAGGTGGATCGAGGCGACGGCGGCGGCGAAGGCCTCGCGCGCCTTTTCGCCCGCGCCCAGGGCGTTTTCGTTGGAGGACAGCTTGATCGGCTTGGCCACCCCGGCGATGGCGCTCTTGCCGCCGACATAGGGGGCGATGTCCAGCACGCCGCTCTTGGGTTGAGGCGATCCCTCGGGGGCGTTCGCTTCGGTCATGCGCGGGTCATCCTGTCGGCCGCTGGGTTTCAGAAGACGGGAGCGGCGCCGATGACGCCGGTCAGGCCGCCGGGCGCGCCGTCCAGCCTGATGTCTTCCGCCTGCACATAGCCCGTCAGGACGAACAGCTTCAACCCGCCTCCGCCCGACAGAAATTCAGCCGCCAGGCCCGCCTGGCCCAGGGCCTCGACGATGCGGGCGTCCGGCCAACCGCTGTCCGTGACCCAGAAGGTGCGGTCGTCGCCGGTCGGCCCCGGCGCCTCGGTCCCGACCATCAGGGCGCGCGGCGCCCCGGCGGCGTCATCCGGCAAGGCGGCGATGACCTTCAGCATGGGCAGGGCCAGCAGCCGCCCCCACCACGGCCGCGCCGACAGATCGATCAGGGCGCGCGTCTTCTTCGCCGCCCCGTCGCGCACGGCGATCAGGGCCTGATCGGCCTCGGCCATCGGCCGCGCCGCCAGCCCCCAGCGGTCAGCCGCCAGCATCTGCGACAACGATCCGCAGGCGATCAACGGCCGTCCGTCGGCCGCCTCCAGCCGTCCCAGCACGGCGCGCACCGCCGCTTTTTCCGACAGGCTCGCGCCTTGCAGAACCGCGCGCAGTGCGATGGCGTCGCCGTCGACCGAGCCGCGCGGCCCCGCCGCCAGCCGGGCGCGAGCGGCCTCGACCACGGCGCGTTCCAGCGACAGGCGCGCTTCGTCGGCGGGCGGCTCGATCAGCATCAGAACAGCTGCGGCGCGGGCGCCAGGGCGAACGGCCCCAGATAGGTGCGGCCGCCGCGGAACAGGATGGCCAGCTCCACGCCCTGACCGTCGTCGCCGGTCCCGCCCTGCGGCGTGGCGGCGGCGGCCCTGGCGGCGGCGGCGCGGTCCAGCGCCCCGCCCTGCTGGGCGCCCGCCAGGCCGACAATGGCCGCCAGCGGCTTCTCGGCGCGCACGAAGACCTCGCCTTCCAGCCGGCCCTTGCCGTCCGCCGACAGGGCGTCGCTGGAGACGAAGGCCTTGCTCTCGCCGGCCTGCAGCTGGCCCTTCACGTCGATGAAGCGGCCGCCCGCCGCCGTCCAGGCGGTCAGCAGCCCCTTGGCGTCCGCGCCCTTGCGCAGGGCCGAGGCCTTTTCGATCACCGCCTCGATCTGCGCGTTCAACATCCCCGACTGGGTGAAGCCTTCGACCGGGCCGTTCGGGCGGCCCTCGCCGTCGACCAGACGGAACAGCACGTCCACATCATCGGTCGGCGTGTCCGAGCCGACCAGGTGCGGCCGCATGTAGAACTGCACCAGACGCGCCTGCTTCAGCGGGAAGGGCTCGGCGTCCGGCAGGGCGGTGAAGACCGGCTTCTCCAGCTCCAGCGCCACATTGGGCCAGCGCTGCGTCAGGCCGTGCACGCTCATGCGGATGCCCTCGGCGCGGATGGCGGTCTTGCCCTTCTCTGCGCGCGTGACGGTCAGGCCGTCCGGCGCCGCCAGCACCCAGCGCGTAGGATTGTAGGCGTTGGCTTGGGCGATCATCTCCGGCGCCGCGATCGCATGACCGGACGGGGCGACGACGTCCAGATGCTTGATCGTCACCCGCGCGTGCATCGGCCAGCCGGTGGTGGATATCCCGGCATGCTGGATGGTCCAGCCGCCCTCCTGCAGCCCGGCGATCTTGGCCTCCATGCGCCGCTCGATCTGCTGGGTCAGGAAGAACCACCAGCCGGTCCACAGGACCAGGCCCACGGCGACGATGGCGAAGGGGATGATCAAGCCCTTACGGCTGTGATGCGGGACGGCGTCGGTCATGAGCGCGCTTTAGCAGGATGAGCGGCTGCTGACACGTCCTGTCAGCAGGAACAGGCCAGGCTGCCGCCCGTTCGAATCGCAATCTGACAGGAGACGAGGACCATGGAGACGCAGCAGCTTCATCGCGGCCGGCTGATCGACCATCTGCAACTGGTGACGCCGGACCTGGAGGCCAGCCGCCGCTTCTACGGCGCTGTGCTGGAGGCCCTGGGCGTGCCGATCGGCGGCGAAGCCGAACGCTTCTTCTGGGCCGACGAACTGTTCGTCTCGGCGGTGGACAGCATCGCCGCGCAGGGCCGGCCGACGGGCCGCTGCCACCTGGCCTTCCAGGCGAAGGACCGCGCCATGGTCGAAGCCTTCCACAAGGCGGGGCTGGCGGCGGGCGGAACCGACAACGGCGCGCCGGGCGAGCGGCCCTATCACCCCGGCTACTACGCCGCCTTCCTGCTCGACCCGGACGGCAACAACATCGAGGCGGTGTTCCACGGCGAGGCCGAGCGTTCCGCCGACAGCGTGGTCGTGACGTTCGAGAGCTAGGCCGGTCAGGCCGTCAGGTCCGCCCACGTCGCCGTGCAGGCGCGCGCCGCCTCGTCCGGCGCCAGCTCCAGCAGCAGGCCGCGCTGGCCGCCGTTGATCAGCACCCGGTCGAACAGGATCGCCGTCTCGTCGATGAAGGTCGGGACGGCCTTCCTCTGGCCGAAGGGGCTGACGCCGCCGACCTTGAAGCCGGTCAGGCGCTCGGCGTCGGCGGGCTTCATCATCTGGGCCGACTTGCCCCTGGCGGCGGCGGCCAGCTTCTTCATGCTGACCTCGCAGTCGGACGGCACGACGACGCAGACGGGCTTGCCGTCCACCACTGTCATAAGCGTCTTGAACACCTGCTCGGGCGCCCAGCCCAGGGCCTCGGCCGCCTGCAGGCCCACGCGCGGCGCTTCGGGGTCGTAATCGTAGGGATGCAGTTCGAAAGCGACGCCGGCGTTGGTCAGGGCGACAGTGGCGGAGGTGGTCTTGGACATGGGCCTTGGGTCAGTTTGAAGCGCAGCGCTTTGAATAACCGACAGAGCGATCATGCGCAGGCCCCTTTTCTTTCGTCATCCTCCGGCGCCCCTCGCGAAAGCGAGGGAGAGCGGGGGACCTAGCGGCGCCCGGAGGGCGAAAACCCGCGCGCAGCGCCCGCAGCAAAGATCGCCTTCGGCGCCGCTGGGTCCCCCGGTCAGCGCCGCTGCGCGGCTTGCCGGAGGATGACGAAAGAAGAGGGAGCGGAGGCTTCAGCCCGATTCCGCCAGGAAGCCCTTGGTCAACTCCACCGTCTCGGCCAGGCCCAGGCGCAGCACCTCCGTCCCCGGCGGCAAGGCGGCGAACAGGCGCGTCGGGCAGGCGGCGTCCAGCATGACGAAGACGCCCCGATCGTCTGCGCGGCGGATCAGACGGCCGAACGCCTGAGCGATCCGCCCGCGCGCCAGGGCGTCGTCCCACGAACGCCCGCCCGAGCCCGTGCCGAACCGCTCGCGTCGCGCCTTGTGCAGCAGGTCCGGACGCGGCCACGGCACCCGGTCGAAGGCCAGAACGCGCAAGGACCGCCCCGGCACGTCCACCCCGTCCCTGACCGCATCGGTGCCCAGCAGGCAGCTGTCGCGCTCGGCCCTGAAGACGTCGACCAGCGCTCCGACCTCCAGCGGATCGACGTGCTGGGCGTAGAGCGGCAGGCCCGCCCGCGCCAGTTCCGGCCCCAGTCGCTCATAGACCGCTTTCAGCCGCCGGATGGCGGTGAACAGGCCCAGTCCGCCGCCGCCCGCCGCCAGAAACAGTTCGCGCATGGCCGAGGCGATCTGGCGCGGGTCGTCCTTGACGAGATCATTGACGACGATGACCCGGCTGTTGGTGGCATAGTCGAACGGGCTGTCGACCTTCAGCGTCCGCGCCGGTTCGATCAGCCGCGCCGCCCCGGTCCGCAGGCGAGCCAGGTCGAACGGATCCTCGGCCGCCGGATCGGACAGGGTGGCGGATGTCACCAGCACCCCGTGCGACGGCATGACCACCGCCGCCTCCAGCGGCACGGTCGGGTCGATCCAGTGACGGCGCAGGGCCACGTCGTGGATGCGGCCGAAAGCGGCTTCCGCCGAAAGCCAGTCGACATAATCGGGGTCCGGTTCATCGCCCCCCTCCTCCAGCGCCGCCAGCATGGAGCGCCAGCCGGGCAGGGTCATGCGCGCGCGCCGGTCCAGCCCGCGCAGCGAGCCTTCGATGCGGGCGCGAGCGGCGCCGTCCAGCTCGGCCGCCTCCTCGTCCAGAATGTCTTCGAGGTGGCGCGACAGGGCCAGCAGCGGCGCCTCGACGGCGGCGATGGCGCGGGCGGCCTCGCGCGCGGCCTCCAGCACCGGCTCGGTGACGGGGCGCAGGGCGCACTCCAGTCCGAACTCGGCGCCGCCGGTCTCGGCCGCGCGGGCGCGCAGTTGCTCCAGCGCCGCGACCAGAAATCGCTCGATTGGCCCGACGGGGTTCACCTCGCCGGACGCCGGAGCGATGCGGCCCGACACGCCTTCGCCCGGCAGTTGGGCGGCGGCCTGCAGCGCGTCCTTCAGGGCCTTGGAGGCGGCTTCGTTGTCGGCGGCCAGATCGCCCAGGCGCTGTTCTAGTCCGCGTCCGCGACGGCCGCGCCCCTCGGGCCCTCTGATCCAGCGGCGCAGTTCGGCCGCCTCCTGCCCCGACAGACACGCTGAGAAGGCGCTGTCGGCGGCGTCGAACAGGTGGTGGCCCTCGTCGAAGACGATGCGTTTCAGCGCCGCCGTTTCGCCGTCCTGCTTCAGACCGCGGGCGGTGCGGGCGCCGTCGAAGGCCGCCTGCGTCATCACCAGCGCATGATTGGCCACCACCAGATCGGCCCGACGGCTGGCCCGAATGGTCTTTTCAACGAAGCACAGGCGATAGTGGGGACAGACGGCGTGAACGCATTCTCCGCGTCGGTCGACCAGATTGGCCGGGCCCGCCTGATGCAGGGGCGCGGTGGCATAGAGGCCGGGCAGCCAGCCGGGATAGTCGCCGCCGGTCATGTCGCCGTCGCGGGTATGGGCGGCCCAGCGCGCGGCCAGAGCCATGCCGATCAGGTCGCCGTTCCCCAGTTGCGCCGCCTGCACCATGTCCTGAAGATTCAGCAGGCACAGGTAGTTCTCGCGCCCCTTGCGGACCACCGTCTTGCGCCTCCGCTCTGCCTCGTCGGGCCACAGGGCGCGGCTTTCGCGGTCGATCTGGCGTTGCAGGGCGCGGGTGTAGGTCGAGATCCACGCCGCCCCGACGTTGCGTTCGGCCCACAGGCTGGCGGGCGCCAGATAGCCCATGGTCTTGCCCGTGCCGGTCCCCGCCTCGGCCAGCAGGACGCGCGGACGGCCCTCTTCGTTGCGCGGCGAAAAGGCATAGGCGGCCTCGGCCGCATAGTCGGATTGGGCGGGCCGCGTCTCGTCCAGACCCGAGGCCTGAAGCAGCTTGTCCAGACGGATGCGGGCGCTCTCGGAATCGACCGGGGTGGACCCGGCCTCGCCGCGCGGCGCCTCGTCCTCCCACTCCTGCAGGCGAGCCCAGACGTCGAGGCCCGAGCCGCGCTGCTGGCGGCTGCGCAACGGCCCGGCGCGCAGGGCCTGAAGCACCCGCGACGCCCAACCCCAGCCTGCGCGCTCCAGCGTCAGGGCCAGCGTGTAGGCCTCCTCCCGCCCCGGATAGGCGGGCGCGGCCAGTTCGGCCAGCAGGTCGGCGGCGGCGGCGCGCAGGGCGGCGGCCTGGGCCTCGGCCCCCCTCGGCTCCTCGCGCCCGAGGGCCAGCGCCAGCCCGGTGGCCGACGGGGCGCAGAACCGGGCCGGGCGCACGAAGGCGAACAGCTCCAGCGCGTCCAGCATCTCAGCCGAGCGCGGCGGCGGCGCCAGACCCAGCCGCCGCGCCGTCAGCCCGGCGTGGGCGACGATGACGTCGCCGCCGGTGAACAGGCTCTCGGCGGCGCCGCGCCCGATCTTGCGCGCGCCCTGATCGTCGCACACGGCGCCGGCCCCCGGCGGCGTAGCCAACGCGGGCGGCAGGTCGAACGTCAGGGTCGACGCAGTGCTGATCTCGGCGGATTCGACAGTCACCTTTGCTAGATAGCGTCGAAGGTGACGAAACGGAACGGGAACATGCTATAGGCCTGTCGTGACGACGCCGATCACTGCAACGCTTCCGCCGCTGTTCGCCGACTGGTTCGCCGGTCGGGGCTGGTCGCCGCGTCGGCATCAGCTGGAAATGGTGGCGGCGGCCGAGGCCGGACAGCACGCCCTGCTGGTGGCGCCGACGGGCGGCGGCAAGACGCTGGCAGGCTTCCTGCCCAGCCTGATCGATCTGGCCGAGCGCGGCCCGAGGCCCGAGGCCGGGCAGGGATCAGGCGTTCACACCCTCTATCTGTCGCCGCTGAAGGCCCTGACCACCGACGTCGAGCGCAACCTGATGACGCCCATCCGCGAGATCGGGCTGAACATCCACGTCGAGAGCCGCACCGGCGACACCAAACAGTCGAAGAAGCAGCGCCAGCGCGACTTCCCGCCCGACATCCTGCTGACCACGCCGGAGCAGCTGGCCCTGTTCTGCGCCTGGGAGGGGGCGAGGGACTATTTCGCCGATCTGAAATGCGTGGTGCTGGACGAGGTCCACGCCATCTGGAGCGGCAAGCGCGGCGACCTGCTGGCGCTGGGGCTGGCGCGGTTGCAGACGTTCGCGCCTGAAATGCGTCGGGTGGCGTTGAGTGCGACGGTGGATGATCCGCAAAAGATCGCCGACTGGCTCTCCCCTTCTCCCCTTGTGGGAGAAGGTGGCAGGCGGAGCCTGACGGATGAGGGGTCTCGGGACGTTGCCGAGGCTTCTTCATCTCGCCCTGGAGGCACCCCTCATCCGAGCCCTTCGGGCCCACCTTCTCCCACAAGGGGAGAAGGGATTCGCGTCGTCCTCGGCGACCCCGGCGCGCCGCCGGTGGTCGACGTGCTGGTGTCAGAAGGCCGCGTGCCGTGGGCCGGGCACACCGGCGTCCACGCCATTCCCGAAGTCTATGACGCCATCCGCCGCGCAGGCCTCAGCCTGATCTTCGTCAACACCCGCTGGCAGGCCGAGTTCGTCTTCCAGTCGCTGTGGGCGATCAATGAGGACGACCTGCCCATCGCCCTGCATCACGGCTCCCTGGCCGCCGAGCAGAGGCGCAAGGTCGAGGCGGCCATGGCGCGCGGCGACCTGAAGGCCGTAGTCTGCACCTCGACGCTGGACCTCGGCATCGACTGGGGCGATGTCGATCTGGTGATCCAGCTGGCCGCGCCTAAGGGGGCCAGCCGTCTGGTCCAGCGGATCGGCCGGGCCAACCACCGACTGGACGAGCCGTCGCGCGCCCTGATGGTCCCGGCCAGCCGCTTCGAGATGCTGGAGTGTCAGGCGGCGCGCGAGGCCGTGGCCGAGAACGCCTTCGACTGGGAGCCGGAACATACGGGCACGCTGGATACGCTGGCCCAGCATGTCATGGGCTGCGCCTGTTCGGAGGCCTTCGACCTGCCCGACCTGTTCGCCGAGGTGACGACGGCCGGTCCCTATCGCGGCCTGAGCTATGAGGCGTTCGAGGAGGTGGTCGATCTGGTCGCCACCGGCGGCTATGCGCTGCGCACCTATGACCGCTTCGCCCGCATCGTGCGCACCCGCGACGGCAAATGGACCGTCCGCAACGCCCAGATGGCCCAGCGACACCGGATGAACGTCGGCGCCATCGTCTCGGCCGCCAATCTGAACGTGCGCGTCGCGGGGCGGCGCGGGGGCGGCAAACACCTGATCGCAGGCCGCAAGATCGGCGAGGCCGAGGAATGGTATTTCGAGCAGATGACGCCGGGCGACACCTTCGTCTTCGCCGGTCAGGTCTGGGCCTTTCAGGGCATCGTGAAAACGGACGCCCTGGTCTCGCCCGCCGTCGATAAAGACCCGAAGATTCCCTCCTACGGCGGCTCGAAATTCCCTCTGGGCACCTCCCTGGCCGAGCGGGTGCGGCGCATGGTGCAGGACCGCGACCACTGGCGCGTCCTGCCGTTCGACGTGCAGGAGTGGCTGGAGCTTCAGGCGTTGCGCAGCGCCATCCCCGAAGCGCAGACCCTGCTGGTCGAGACCTTTCCGAGGGGCACGCGGCATTTCCTGGTCGCCTATCCGTTCGAGGGGCGGCTGGCGCACACGACCCTGGCCATGCTGCTGACGCGGCGGCTGGACCGGATGGGCGTCGGGCCGCTGGGCTTTGTGGTCACCGACTACTCGCTGGCCATCTGGTCGATCCGACCGATGGACGACCTCGATCTGGACGCCCTGTTCGAGCCGGACATGCTGGGCGACGATCTGGAGGCCTGGCTGGAGGAAAGCTTCATGATGAAACGGTCCTTCCGCAACTGCGCCCTTATCTCGGGCCTGATCGAGCAGCGCCAACCGGGGGCGGAAAAGACCGGGCGGCAGGTGACGTTTTCCACCGACCTGATCTACGACGTGCTGCGTCGCCATCAGCCCGATCACCTGCTGCTGAGGACGGCGCGGGCGGATGCAGCGACGGGCCTGCTGGACGTGGCGCGGCTGGGCCAGTTCCTGAGCCGCATCCACGGCCGCATCATGCACAAGGCGCTGGACCGGCCCTCGCCCTTCTGCGTGCCGGTGCTGGTGCAGATCGGACGCGAACGGGTCGTGGGGGACGCGGCGGAAATGATCCTTGATGAAAGCGCCGAGGCCCTGATCGCCGAGGTCATGGAAGACGCGCCCGAAGCGCTGAAGGGGGCGGCGTGAACGCGGCCTTGCGGGAAATCCTGTCGCCCTATCGTCATCCGTGCGGCGGGTTGAAGCTGACGGTCAACGGCGAAGCCTGCGTGCTGCGCTGCTCCGGAGCCCTGTGGTTGCCGGGGCGTCAGACCCTGATCGCTTCGGACCTGCATCTGGAGAAGGGCTCGGCCTTCGCGGCGCGCGGGCAGATGTTGCCGCCATACGACAGCCCCGCCACCTTGGCCTGGCTGGAGGCCGAAATCGACGCGCTGGACCCGCGCGCGGTCGTCCTGTTGGGCGACAGCTTCCATGATTCAAAGGCTGTGTCGCGCATGGACGGCGCCCAACTGGCGCGGCTGGAGAGGCTGGCCGCGGGTCGCGACTGGATCTGGCTGGAGGGCAATCACGACCTGGACGCCCTGGCCGGCGCGCTGGCCAATCCCTTCAGGCGCCTGCCCGGCCGGGTGGTCGAGACCCTGGCGCTGGGCGGCCTGTTCCTGATCCACGAGCCGCAGCCCGACCCCGCGCCGGGCGAGGTGGCGGGCCACCTGCATCCCGCCGCTCGCGTCGCCGCCTATGGACGAGGCGTGCGCCGTCCCTGCTTCGTCACCGACGGACGGCGGCTGATCATGCCCGCCTTCGGCGCCTTCACCGGCGGATTGGATGTACGCGATCCGGCGATCGCGGGATTGTTCCCAACCCCGCCCCTGGCCGCGCTTCTGGGGCGGGACAAGGTTCACGCGGTGGCGTTCGAAACCCTCAGGTGACCTTCTTGGCCACGGTCACGCCCAGGATCAGGAAGACCACGAAGACGATCAGCGCCAGGACAGCCAGGAATTTGGCGATGCCCGCCGCCGCGCCCGCGATCCCGCCGAAACCCAGCAGACCGGCGACAAGGGCGATGGCGGCGAAGATGAGCGCCCATTTCAGCATGTCGGAAACCTCCGCTTTTCACCTCAGGCCAACGAGCCGCGTGAAATGGAGGTTCCGCCTGACCGAAAGGCGACGCCTCTCAGCTGACGTGCGGCGTGATGATGCCCAGCGGCAGGGTGGTGACGTTCTTGACCCCGCGAGTGACGATGTGGCTCTCGCAATTGGAGACGATTCCCAGCGTCAGCAGCTTGTCGCGCAGGAATTGATCGAAGGCGTGCATGTCGGTGGTGATGATGCGCAGGACATAGTCCTCGCGGCCGGTGATGGTGGCGCACTGCACGACTTCGGGCCAGCCTTCGACGGCCTGTTCGAAGATCTGCAGGTTGTCGCGCGTCGGCAGGCTCAGCTTGACGATGGCGTAGACTTCGAAGTCCAGGCCCAGAAGTCCGGCGTCCAAGAGCGTGACACGCTTGCGTATCAGGCCAGAGTCCTCCAGTCTCTTGATCCGGCGCCAGCACGGCGAGGCCGACAGGCCGACGCGATCGGCGACCTCGGCGACGGACAGGCCTGCGTCCTGTTGAAGGATGTCGAGGATGCGTGCGTCGATGGGGTCGAGTTCGTCGGCCAAAGGCTTTCTCCGAATTAGCTTTCTGCGCAATAAAATACCCCAAATCAGCATTTGGCAAGGGTGTTTTTGGGAGAGCTAACAGTGAGCCGACATGCTATGCCCTGCTTCATAAGGAAACGCGGCCGGTTCAACCGGACGGGAGGCATTGATGAAGAACACCCCGACGCTGTCGCTGCGCGTCCCGGAGCCTTCGGGCCGGCCGGGCGACACGCCTGATTTCAGCCACCTGAAGCTCGATGCGCCGGGCGCGGTCGACCGCCCCGACGTCAGCACGGCCCCCGCCGAGATGCGCGACCACGCCTTCCGCCTGATCCGCGTTCTGGACGATGAAGGCAAGGCCGTCGGCCCCTGGAATCCCAAGCTGGACCCCGAGACGATGCGTCGTGGCCTGAAGGCCATGATCCTGACGCGCGCCTTCGACGACCGGATGCACCGCGCCCACCGTCAGGGCAAGACCAGCTTCTATATGAAGTGCACCGGCGAAGAGGCCATCGCGGTCGCGCAAGGGATGATCCTGAGCCGCGAAGACATGGGCTTCCCCACCTATCGCCAGCAGGGCCTTCTGATCGCGCGCGACTATCCGCTCGCGACCATGATGAACCAGATCTATTCGAACGCCGAAGACCCCATCAAGGGCCGCCAGCTGCCGATCATGTATTCGGCCAAGGACTACGGCTTCTTCACCATCTCGGGCAATCTGGGCACGCAGTATGTTCAGGCCGTGGGCTGGGGCATGGCCTCGGCCATCCGCGGCGACGACAAGATCGCCATCACCTGGATCGGCGACGGCTCGACGGCCGAGAGCGACTTCCACTCGGCCCTGACCTTCGCCGCCGTCTATCGCGCGCCGGTCATCCTGAACATCGTCAACAACCAGTGGGCCATCAGCTCCTTCCAGGGCATCGCCGGCGGGCTTGAGACCACCTTCGCGTCCAAGGGCATCGGCTATGGCCTGCCCGCCCTGCGCGTCGACGGCAACGACTTCTTGGCCGTCTGGGCCGCGACCCAGTGGGCCGAGGAGCGCGCCCGCACCAATCAGGGCGCGACGATCATCGAGCTGTTCACCTATCGCGGCGCCCCGCACTCGACCTCGGACGACCCCAGCCGCTACCGCCCCGGCGACGAGCACGAGAAATGGCCGCTGGGCGATCCGATCGCCCGCCTGAAACAGCACCTGATCGTGCTCGGCGAATGGTCGGACGCACAACAGGAAGAAGCCGAGAAGGAAGCGGTCGAAAAAGTCCGCGCCGCCGCCCGTGAATCCGAGGCCATCGGCACGCTGGGCCAGTCGCGCCCCAGCGTGAAGACCATGTTCGAGGAGGTCTATGCGACCGAGGACTGGCGCCTGATCGAACAGCGCCGCGAGGTCGGAGTCTGACCATGAGCACCACTTCGATGAACATGATCCAGGCCCTGAACTCGGCCCTGGACGTCAAGATGGCCGAAGACCCCGCCGTCGTCTCCTATGGCGAGGACGCGGGCTATTTCGGCGGCGTCTTCCGCGTCACAGACCACCTGCAGAAGACGCACGGCCTGAACCGCAGCTTCGACGCCCCGATCTCGGAAACGGGCATCGTCGGCACGGCCATCGGCATGGCCGCCTATGGCCTGCGCCCGGTCGTCGAGATCCAGTTCGCCGACTACATCTATCCGGCCTACGACCAGATCATCTCCGAAGCGGCCAAGATGCGCTATCGCTCGGGCGGCCAGTTCACCACGCCCATGGTGATCCGCAGCCCCTACGGCGGCGGCATCTTCGGCGGCCAGACGCACAGCCAGTCGCCGGAAAGCCTGTTCACCCACATCGCCGGTCTGAAGGTGGTGATCCCGTCCAACCCCTATGACGCCAAGGGCCTGTTGACCGCAGCGATCGAGGACGACGATCCGGTCATCTTCTTCGAGCCCAAGCGCCTCTACAACGGCCCCTTCGACGGCTGGCACGAAAAGCCGGTCAGCCCGTGGAAGGCCCAGGAACTGGCCCAGGTCCCGACCGGCAAATACGTCGAGCCGATCGGCAAGGCGCGCGTGATGAAGGAAGGCTCCGACGTCACCATTCTGGCCTATGGCACCATGGTCTGGGTCGCGCTGGCGGGCGCCGAGCACGCGGGCGTGGACGCCGAGGTCATCGACCTTCGCACCCTGGTTCCGCTGGACATCGAGGCCATCGAGGCCTCGGTCAAGAAGACCGGCCGCTGCGTCATCGTGCACGAGGCGCCGAAAACCTCGGGCTTCGGCGGCGAACTGAGTGCGCTGGTGCAGGAGCGCTGCTTCTATCACCTGGAGGCCCCGGTGGCGCGCGTGACCGGCTGGGACACGCCCTATCCGCACGCCTTTGAATGGGAATATTTCCCCGGACCGCAGCGGGTCGCCGACGCGCTGAAAGCCGTCATGACGGGAGGTCGCTAAGATGGGTCGTTTTGTTTTCAAGCTTCCTGACGTCGGTGAAGGCACCGCCGAAGCCGAGCTCGTCGGCTGGCACGTCAAGGTCGGCGATACGGTCGCCGAGGATCAGATCGTCGCCGACGTCATGACCGACAAGGCCACGGTCGAACTGACCAGCCCGGTCGCGGGCGTCGTCACCGCCCTGCACGGCGAGCCCGGTCAGATGATGGCCGTGCGCGGCCCGCTGGCCGAGTTCGAGGTTGAGGGCGAAGGCAACGCCGCCGCCGACGAACCGGCCCCCGCGCCCGTCGCCGCTGAACCCGAGCCCGCTCCGGCCGCCGTCGAAGCGCCGAAGGCCGAAGCTGCACCTGTTTCCCCTGCGCCGGGCGGCGCCGCCAACCACGTCTTCAAACTGCCCGATGTCGGCGAAGGCACGGCCGAGGCCGAGCTGGTCGGCTGGCACGTCAAGGTCGGCGACGCGGTTCAGGAAGACCAGATCCTGGCCGAGGTCATGACCGACAAGGCGACGGTCGAACTGACCAGCCCCATCTCCGGCGTCGTCGTCGCCCTGCACGGCGAAGCCGGTCAGCAGATCGCCGTCGGCGGCCCGCTGGTCAGCTTCAAGGTCGAGGGCAAGGGCAATGTCGCCGAGGCCCCCGCCGCCGCTCCGGCGCCCGCCGCGAAGGCCGAAAAGGCCGCGCCGGCTCCGGTCGCCGCACCGGCCGCCAAGCCTGCTGCTGCGCCCAAGGCCGACGCCAAACCCGTTCCGGCCCTGACCGGCCGCCAGCCGGGCGAGCGCCCGCTGGCCTCGCCCGCCGTGCGCAACCGCGCGCGGGATCTGGGGATCGACCTGGTCTTCGTACCGGGCAGCGGCCCCGCAGGCCGCATCGAACACGCCGATCTGGACGCCTTCGTCGCGCGTGGCGGCACGTTCGCCCCCGCCACAGCCTCGGGCGGCTCGCTCTACGCCAGGGCCGAGGGAACCAACGAAGTCCGCATCATCGGCCTGCGCCGCAAGATCGCGGAGAAGATGGCCGAGAGCGTCCGTCGCATCCCGCACATCACCTATGTCGAGGACATCGACATGACGGCGGTGGAAGAGCTGCGCGCCCACCTGAACGCCCAGAACAAGGGCACAGGTCGCGCCAAGCTGAACGTCCTGCCCTTCATCGCCCGCGCCATCGTCGTGGCCCTGAAGGACCAGCCGAACATCAACGCCACCTATGACGACGAGGCGGGCGTGCTGACCCAGCACAACGCCGTCCACCTAGGCATCGCCGCCCAGACGCCGAACGGCCTGATGGTCCCGGTCGTCCGCCACGCCGAGGCGCGCGACGCCTATGACACGGCCGAGGAGATCGCCCGCGTCTCGGGCGCGGCCAAGGACGGCAGCGCCAAGCGCGAGGAACTGTCCGGCTCGACCATCACCATCACCTCGCTGGGCACGCTCGGCGGCGTGGTGCACACGCCCATCATCAACCACCCCGAAGTCGCCATCGTCGGTCCGAACAAGATCGAGGAGCGCGTCGTGGTGCGGAACGGCCAGATGGTCGTGCGCAAGATGATGAACCTGTCCTCCAGCTTCGATCACCGCATCGTCGACGGCCATGACGCGGCGGTCTTCGTGCAGAAGATCAAAAACCTGCTGGAGAATCCGGCGACCTTGTGGATGTAGAGCGGAATGCGAACGTCGCTCGCAGCAGCCATTGGCGCATGCATACTGTGCCTCTTGGGACCGAGCGCCACCATCGCCTGCACGGTGATGTTCGATGCTGACCATTCTGCAGATCTTGCAAGGCAGCGCTTGCATTGGGATCAAGCTGACAGCGTCGTTTTGGCTCGGCTCGATGGACGTGCTTGGCTCACGCGCGACCATGCGCGGCTAACCTGGCGCACCGTGGCGATCATCAAAGGGACTGTCGGCCCCGACGAGATCCACCGTATGCGGCATATCAACGGCGTCGACAGGGAATGCGGCTTCTTTCCTCCCGAGCGCGGCACGGTCGTGGTGCTCTATCTGAGACGTAACGGCTTGCCGACACGTCTTCTTCCCAACTCTGGCTGGTCCATCATCGACAGTGATGGACCTCGTTTCATCTACGATCCGCGTATCGCCGAAGCTCTTCGGGTAGCAGCTGATCGACTAAGGAGCCTGAACAGGTGACCCAGACCCTGAAAACCAAAGTCCTGATCATCGGCGCCGGGACCGGCGGCTATGTCGCAGGGATCCGTTGCGGCCAGCTGGGGCTGGAGACCGTGCTGGTGGACGCTTCTCCCGGCCTCGGCGGCACCTGCCTGAACGTCGGCTGCATCCCGTCCAAGGCCATCATCCACGCGGCAGGCAAGTTCGAGACGGTGGCAAAGGCCGCCGGCGACGGCACGCTGGGCATCACCGCCTCGACCCCGGCCATCGACCTGTCCAAGACGGTCGAGTGGAAGGACGGCGTGGTCAAGAAGCTGAACGCCGGCGTCGCCGCCCTGCTGAAGAAGGCCAAGGTCAAGGTCATCAAGGGCTGGGCCGAGTTCTCGGACGCCAAGACCTGCACGGTGAAGACCGACGACGGCGACATCCGCATCACCGCCGAACACGTCATCCTGGCCACGGGGTCGGAGCCGGTCGAACTGCCCTTCCTGCCCTTCGGCGGCGACGTGATCTCGTCCACCGAGGCGCTGAGCCTGCCGGAAGTGCCCAAGAAGCTGGTCGTCGTCGGCGGCGGCTATATCGGTCTCGAGCTGGGCATCGCCTTCCGCAAGCTGGGCGCCGAGGTGGCCATCGTCGAGATGGCCGAGCGCATCCTGCCGCTCTACAACAAGGCCCTGACCGACCCGGTCGCCAAATGGCTGGAAAGGCATGGAGTTAAGTTGCTGCTGGGCGCCCGCGCGGGAGGGTTCGGCGACGGCAAGCTGAACGTCACCGACAAGGACGGAAACCCGATGCAGTTGGACGCCGACAAGGTGCTGGTCACCGTCGGCCGCCGCGCGCGGACTCAGGGCTGGGGCCTGGAGAACATGGGCGTGGCCATGAACGGCCCGTTCGTGAAGATCGACAATCGCTGCGCCACCAGCATGAAGAACGTCTGGGCCATCGGCGACCTGACCGGCGAGCCCATGCTGGCGCACAAGGGTTCGGCCCAGGGCGAAGTCGTGGCCGAAATCATCGCCGGTCATGATCGCGTGTTCGACCCGACCACCATCGCCGCCGTCTGCTTCACCGAGCCGGAGATCGTCTCGGCGGGCCTCGGCCCCGACGACGTCAAGGGCCGCGACGACGTGATTCAGGCGGTCTTCCCCTTCGCCGCCATCGGCCGCGCCCTGGCCATCGAGGCGGGCGAGGACGGCGGCTTCGTCCGCGTCATCGCCTCGAAGACGGACCACCGCCTGCTGGGCGTCCAGGCCGTCGGCCAGCACGTGTCGGAGCTGTCCAACAGCTTCGCCCAGATGCTGGAGATGGGCGCGGTGCTTGAGGACGTGGCCGGAACCATCCACGTCCACCCGACCCTGGGCGAAGCCTTCCACGAGGCGTCCCTGCGCGCGCTGGGCCACGCCATACACATCTGAGGGCGCTATCGCTCGCGACGCGGTCGCTCGCTGCTTGAGCGCAGCTGAGGGCGCTATGCTCGGGTCGCGGACCCTCGCGACTTGAGCGCAGTCGAGCAGGCCGCGGTCGTCGGCCCTTCGGGACCTCCCGACCCGACGCGGCCTGAGCCCTTCTCCCCTTGTGGGAGAAGGTGGCCCGTCAGGGCCGGATGAGGGGTCTCTCCGAAGCTGGATGAAGGCCGGGGATTTGAGGTCGCGAAACCCCTCATCCGACCTCGCTCCGCTCGCCCACCTTCTCCCACAAGGGGAGAAGGAACGCGTCTGTCCGCCTCGGGGTGACCGGGCGGCGAGAGGGCTGGGCGGGGCGCCGGGGCTTCGCCCGGAGAAGATGTGATTTACCGTTTCGACGAAGGCCGACGCCCCGCGCGAAGAGTCGGACATGAGCTCGGGGCAGGCGCCGTTGTTCGCGGCTACCCCCGGCGCCCATGACGGGCAGGCCGCGCGACGACGCGGTCCTGGAACGGTCCGAGTAACCCCCTCGACCCTGGCCGGAGCCTCTCTGACGGACGGGTCGAACGCCCCGTCGCTAGACCCCGTCGGCTCCGCGTCCCGATGTCTGCGGCCGGTCGCGCTTGCGCACGGCTTGAGGCCGCGGAACGACGTTGGAGGCGTTCGCCTCGTTCCGCCGCCCACAGGACATCCTGAACCGCCCGCCCGAACCGTCGCCGCCTTCCGCTGGGGTTCCCCTTGCCCGGCGCGCGCGATGGGAGGCCGACGGTCCGACACGGACCCCGTTCTCTCCGCTCCCGCCGCCGCTTCGGTTCGCCGGCCGAGCGAGCCCTCCCCTGCGACGGGACGAGGGGCAGGATGCGGGAGGCGGGAGGTGGGGCGGGGAGATGAAGACGAGCGGGGCGCGGAGGCGGGAAATATCAGGCGCTGCGAAGCCTTGATGTGAAGGCCGGCGGATTTTCCTTCTCCCACAAGGGGAGGCGGTCCCGCTTGCCCACGGCCGACGAAAGACCGACCCTTGGCGCAAACGGGAGGCTTCGATGAGCGCGCAGACCCATTACCTGGCCGTCTTCACCAGCGACAAGACCGGCCCCAAATGGCGGGCCTGGCGCGCCATGAGCGAGGCCGAGCAGGCCGAGACGGCCCGCCTCGGCGTCGCCGCCGTCGCCGCCTGGGAAGAGGCGCACCGCGACTCCATCGTCTTTCAGGGCGGCCCGCTGGGCCCGACCAAACGCATCGACGACGACGGCGCCGTGAGCGACGTGGTCAACCTGCTGACCGTCTTCATGGTCGTGCGCGCCGACAGCCACGAGGCGGCGACCCGGCTGTTCGAGAACCACCCGCACATGAACCCCTTCCCCTGCGACGGAGTGGAGGTGATGCCGGTGCTGGGGTGAGGCTCAGTCGGCGCCGGGCGGCGGGGTCCAGTTCGGATCAGAAAACCAGTCGGCGGCGAGGTCGCGCCAGTCGGGGTTGTCCTTCTCGATCAGGGCCAGCTTCCAGTCGCGCAGCCACTTCTTGATGCGCCGCTCGCGCCGGATCGCATCAAGCATCAGGGCGTGCTGCTCGAACCAGACCAGACGGGTGCAGTCATAGGCGTCGGTGAAGCCGGAAAAGGCGCGCGTCCTGTGCTTCCACACGCGGCTTTCCAGATTGGAGGTCGAGCCGGCGTAGAGCGTCCCGTTGCGCCCGCTCGCCATGATGTAGGTCGCGATGAAGGTGCGATGGGTCGCCATGCGCACAACCTATGCCGCTCCCCCTCTTTCGTCATCCTCCGGGCCGCGCGCAGCGCGGAACCGGGGGACCCAGCGGCGCCGAAGGCGATGTTAGCACGGCCGCCGAGCGTGGATCTTTCGCGCTCCCGCGCGCCGCTGGGTCCC
This sequence comes from Brevundimonas sp. NPDC055812, assembly GCF_053616535.1. Lineage (NCBI taxonomy): Bacteria > Pseudomonadati > Pseudomonadota > Alphaproteobacteria > Caulobacterales > Caulobacteraceae > Brevundimonas > Brevundimonas sp. NPDC055812. The sequence goes on from NZ_JBSHDX010000001.1 coordinate 563,985, forward strand.
CCGGTCTGCGCCGCTGACGCGGCTTGCCGGAGGATGACGGAATAAAGAGAGCGAATCCGACGCGGATCAACGCAACTCCGAGGCTGGGGCCACCACGCTTACCGAAATATCGCCCGAGGCAAACCCACCGACTTCGACATACGTGGTCTCCTTCACGTCATAAAAGACCACAACACCTTCTTTAGATCCCGCTTCGTGAAGGTAACTCATCATCTGAGCAACGCCAGCATCGCGCCAACTCTCTCCATACCGCCATCGCTTCAGCTCCACAAAAACTGAAGCCCCCTTACCCAAAACAACCATATCGACGCGATTACGAGAATCACCTACACCAACGTCAGTAACAACTTCAAAATCTGGAAGCAAAGTTGAAATATATCCCTCCAATCCACCCAGAAGTCTAGTTTCACTTACGCTTTCAGACTGAGAGATTGGCTGATTGGAGAAAAAATCAACTACAAGCTTTCTAATCAAAAATCCGAGATATGGCGCGTCAACCGCACCGGAATCAACGACCTCAGGAACAGGAGCCGCAACCTCCTTCACAGCCTCCTTGGCTTCTTTAAATGATATGAAACCAGAAACTTGCCGAATAAGAAGTTTCGAAAACGCAGAAACCGAAACAATAGCTAAAAAAGCTTCATCTTGATCAAAGAAAAGATTGTAATCATGTGTTGACGGATTCCTCCAGTTCGTCCTGTAGTCCTTCAACTGGGCCAAAACCCTGTCTTTGAAAATCTTCTTCTGCTCTAGATACTTCTCAATAGACGCCGGCGTTTTTCCAGAGGGGTCTTTTTCTGCGAGAACTCTATACGCCTCCTTGATGCTCCCCTCGAACGCTTGGTTAGTTCGATAGATCGCATCATTAAAAGCCGAGTCCTCCCCTTCGGCTTGCCCCCGCGCCAGATGACGATAAGCGATCTCGATATGATGCAACACAGCCTTCAAGCCAGCAGTATGCTCGCCGTCTGGCACGGCCTCGATATCAGCCCGTATCGTTTGCAAAAGATCCACAGAACACGGATACGGCAGCTTGCCTGAACCGGTCAAGCTACCCTCAGTGCACCCTAGCCTTGCCGATCTCCAGCCCGTCCGCGCCGGCTGACACGGCCACAACCGACCCGTCCTCGATCTCGCCGGCCAGCAGCTTCTTCGCCATCGGGTCGACCAGCTCCTTTTGGATGACGCGCTTCAAGGGGCGAGCGCCGTACACCGGGTCGTAGCCCTTGTCGGCGAGCCAGGTCAGGGCGCTGTCGTCCAGGGCCAGCGTCAGGCGACGGTCGGCCATCAGCTTTTCCAGACGCGCCAGCTGGATGCGGACGATGCCGCCCATCTGTTCGCGGCCGAGGCGGTGGAACAGGATGATCTCGTCGATGCGGTTCAGGAACTCGGGCCGGAAGTGGGCGCGGACCTGTTCCATGACCAGCGGACGGACGGCCTCGACGTCCTCGCCCTCGGGCTGGTCGGCCAGATACTGGCTGCCCAGGTTGGAGGTCATGATGATCAGGGTGTTCTTGAAGTCGATGGTGCGGCCCTGACCGTCGGTCAGGCGGCCGTCGTCCAGCACCTGAAGCAGGACGTTGAAGACGTCGGGGTGGGCCTTCTCGACCTCGTCGAACAGGACGACCTGATAGGGGCGGCGACGCACCGCCTCGGTCAGGGCTCCGCCCTCGTCATAGCCGACATAGCCCGGAGGGGCGCCGATCAGGCGGCTGACCGAGTGCTTCTCCATGTATTCGGACATGTCGATGCGGGTGATGGCGTTGTCGTCGTCGAACAGGAAACCGGCCAGGGCCTTGGTCAGCTCGGTCTTGCCGACGCCCGTGGGGCCGAGGAAGAGGAAGCTGCCCAGCGGCTTGTTGGGGTCGTTCAGACCGGCGCGAGCGCGGCGCACGGCGTCGGAGACGGCGGCCAGGGCCTCGTCCTGACCGACCACGCGGCGGCCCAGTTCGTCCTCCATCTTGAGCAGCTTCTCGCGCTCGCCCTCCAGCATCTTGTCGACGGGCACGCCGGTCCAGCGGCTGACCACGGCGGCGATCTGTTCGGCGTCGACGACTTCGGGCGTGAGCGGGGCGGCGACCGCCGCCTGGGACTCTGAATCCGCGAGTTGCTTCTCCAGCTGGGGGATCTGGCCGTAGGCGATCTCGGACGCGCGGCCCAGGTCGCCGGCGCGCTGGGCGGCGGCCAGTTCGAGGCGCAGGCGGTCCAGGGTCTCGCGCACCTGGGCGCCCTGGCCGACCTTGTCCTTCTCGGACTTCCAGCGGGCGGTCATCTCGTCCGACTGGCCCTGCAGGTCGTCGATCTCGTCTTCCAGCTTCTCAAGACGGTGCTGAGAGGCCTGATCGCTCTCCTTCTTCAGCGCCTCGCGCTCGATCTTGAGCTGGACCAGGCGGCGGTCGATCTCGTCCAGGGCCTCGGGCTTGGAGTCGACGGCCATGCGCACGCGGCTGGCGGCCTCGTCGATCAGGTCGATGGCCTTGTCCGGCAGGAAGCGGTCGGTGATGTAGCGGTTCGACAGGGTGGCGGCGGCGACGATGGCGCTGTCGGAGATGCGCACCCCGTGGTGGACCTCATACTTCTCCTTCAGGCCGCGCAGGATGGAGACGGTGTCCTCCACCGACGGCTCCTCGACGAAGACCGGCTGGAAGCGACGGGCCAGGGCCGCGTCCTTCTCGATGTATTTGCGGTACTCATCCAGGGTGGTGGCGCCGACGCAATGCAGTTCGCCGCGCGCCAAGGCGGGCTTGAGCAGGTTGGAGGCGTCCATGGCGCCGTCGGTCTTTCCGGCGCCGACCAGGGTGTGCATCTCGTCGATGAAGAGGACGATCTGGCCCTCGGCGGCGGCGACCTCGTTGAGGACGGCCTTGAGGCGTTCCTCGAACTCGCCGCGGTATTTGGCGCCGGCGATCAGCGCGCCCATGTCCAGCGACAGGACCTTCTTGTCCTTCAGGCTTTCGGGCACGTCGCCGTTGACGATCCTCAATGCGAGGCCTTCGACGATGGCGGTCTTGCCGACGCCGGGTTCGCCGATCAGGACGGGGTTGTTCTTGGTGCGGCGGGCCAGGACCTGAATGGTGCGGCGGATCTCTTCATCGCGGCCGATGACGGGGTCGACCTTGCCGTCGCGCGCGGCCTCGGTCAGGTCGCGGGCATAGCGTTTCAGGGCGTCGAAGCTGTCCTCGGCGCCTGCGCTGTCGGCGGTCTTGCCCTTGCGGATTTCGGCGACGGCGTCGTCCAGCTTCCTGGCCGTGACCCCGGCGGACTTCAGCGCCTCGGCGGCGGCGCCGCCTTCCTTGGCGATAGCGGCCAGCAGGCGTTCGGTCGTGACGAAGGCGTCGCCCGCCTTCTTGGCGGCCTCTTCGGCGGCGTTGAAGACGCGCGCCAGGTCGCCGTCGAGGTAGAGCTGGCTCGAGCCGCCCTCGACCTGGGGCCGCTTCTTCAGCAGGCCTTCGGTGACGGCTTCGGCGGTGGCCGGGTCGCCCCCTGCCTGATCGATCAGCTTGCGGGCCAGGCCGTCGCGCTCCTCGAGCAGCACCTTCAGCAGGTGTTCGGGCGCGAATTGCTGGTGACGGCGGGCGAGGGCCAGCGACTGGGCGGACTGGACGGCCTGTTTGGCGCGGTCGGAATAGAGGTCGAGATTCATGGCGTTCGGTTTCCCCTCGGGAGGCGGATGTCGACTCAATGCGCCCTTACAGGAAGCGACGCCTTGAGCTGTCGCAAACGAGGTGGGTGTGGCCGATGAGACACGCAAGGGGCCCAGCTATGGAACCATAAGCGTCGCCGTGCGCTTGCGGCCCATGCTGACGACCAAGATGAACCCCCGTGTCTTCTGGGGGGCCAGCGCGATCGCAGGCGGACTGCTGCTGCTCGCCCTGCTGGCGCCCGCCACGTCCGGCCTGCTGTTCGGACGCGCACAGGCCTGGGTGATCGAGACCTTCGGCTGGTTCTACGTCGCCTCCGTGGCCGGGTTCCTGCTGTTCGCGACCGTGCTGGCCGTGGGGCCGACCGGGCGGCTGAAGCTGGGGCCGGACGACGCCGAGCCGGACTTCCCCTACGTCTCCTGGCTGGCCATGCTGTTCGCGGCGGGCATGGGCATCGGCCTGATGTATTTCGCCGTGGCCGAACCGGTGCAGCACTACATCGCCCCGCCCGAGGCCCAACCCGGCACCATCGACGCCGCGCGCGAGGCCATGGTCATCACCTATACCCACTGGGGCGTCCACGCCTGGGCCATCTACGCCGTTGTCGGGCTGAGCCTGGGCTATTTCGCGCACCGGAAGGGGCTGCCCCTGACCATGCGGTCCAGCCTCTATCCCCTGCTGGGCAAGCGGGTGAACGGCCCGATCGGCGACATGGTCGACATCTTCGCCATCTGCGGCACCCTGTTCGGCATCGCCACCTCCCTGGGGCTGGGCGTGGCCCAGATGAACTCGGGCCTCAACTACGTCTTCGGCCTGCCCAGCAGCGTCACCATGCAGGTGGCCCTGATCGTCGTGGTCATGGGCGTGGCGACCCTGTCCGTCCTGTCGGGCGTGGACAAGGGGGTTCGGCGTCTGTCGGAGCTGAACCTGCTGCTGGCCGTCTGCCTGATGCTGTTCGTGCTGATCACGGGGCCGACGCTGTTCCTGCTGCGGGCCTATGTGCAGAATTTCGGCCTCTATCTGGATCATTTCTTCGTCCGCACCTTCACCCTCTACGCCTATGAGCCGCGCGCCTGGATGGCGGACTGGACGCTGTTCTACTGGGCCTGGTGGATCGCCTGGTCGCCGTTCGTGGGCATGTTCATCGCCCGCATCTCGCGCGGGCGCACGGTGCGGGAGTTCCTGATCGGCGTGCTGCTGGTCCCGTCGGGCTTCACCTTCCTGTGGATGACGGTCTTCGGCAATACGGCCATGAGCTTCGACATGGCCCAGGCGGCGGGGGCGATTTCCGACGCGGTCCAGGCCGATCTGTCGACCGCCCTGTTCAGATTCCTGGAGTATCTGCCGGGCGCGGCGATCACCTCGACCCTGGCCATCGCCCTGGTGGCGGTCTTCTTCGTCACTTCGGCGGATTCCGGCTCGCTGGTGATCGACACCCTGGCGTCGGGCGGGGCCGAGGACACGCCGCGCTGGCAGCGCATCTACTGGTGCGTGCTGCAGGGGCTGGCGGCGGCCCTGCTGCTGCTCGCGGGGGGTCTGGGCGCCCTGCAGGCGGCGACCCTGGTAGCGGCCCTGCCCTTCGCCGTCATCATGATCCTGGCCTGTTTCGGCCTGGCGCGGCAAATGGGCGCCGACCTGAGGGGCGAGGCCGTCGAGACCGAGGCGGCGCCCTTGCGCGAGCAGCTCAAGCGCATCCTGGCCCCCGCCAGCCGCCGCGACATCGACCGCCAGATCGCCCGCCACGGCGCCCCGGCGCTGGAAGAGGTGCGCGCCGCAGTGGTCGCCGAGGGTCTGGAGAACAGCGAGGTCCAGAGCGACGACAACGGCGTCTGGCTGAGGGTCGAGCACGCCAACGGGCGGGACTTCCTGTATCGGCTGGGCGCCCGGTCGCGGCCTCGCCCGGCCCTGACCGCGCTGGAGGCGCCCGAAAGCCGCCGCGCCCTGGAATGGCGGCTCAGCGCCGTGACCGGCGACGGCACGCGCCCGCGCGACGTGACCGGCTTCACTCGCGCCCAGATCGTGGCGGACGTGCTGGAGCACCTGCAAAGGTGGCGGTTGGCGGCGTAGGGTCTGTGAAATCTCCGCTCGCCCCGGCGGACGCCGGGGCCCAGTAAGAGCCGCGTTCGCAGTATGAACCGTCGCGCCTGAAGCCAAAGCACTGGATCCCGGCATCCGCCGGGATGAGCGGGATGAATGGGGGGCGCCCCTTGGCCCGGCGAAGCGGCGGCGGTAGCGTCGCCGTTCAGTCTTCGGGAGCGTCCTTGATGTCCATCCGCCTGTCGCGCCGCGCGGCGTTGATTTCCTCCGCCGTCGCCGCCACGGGCGCGGCCCTGCCCGCGACCGGCTGGGCCCAGACCAGCGCCGATACCCGCTCCGACGAGGAGATCGCCGCCGCCGCCGACGCCTGGGTGCAGCGCTGCATGGCCGCCTGGCCGGAGCAGCCCGCCGTCTCCCTGGCCCTGGTCCGTGACGGCAAGACGGTGCTGGCCAAGGGCTACGGCGTGCGCCGCCAGGGCAAGGCCGAACCGGCCGACGAACACACCCTGTTCGCCATCGCGTCGAACTCCAAGAACGTCACCGCCGCCTGCCTGGCCATCCTGGTCGACGAGGGCAAGGTGAAGTGGGACGAGCCGATCCGCACCTATCTGCCGGGCTTCACCCTGTCGGACCCGTTGGTGAGCCAGCAGATCACCGTGCGCGATACGCTGAGCCACCGCGCCGGTTTCGGCCTGGGCGCGGGCGACCTGCTGTTCTGGCCCAACAGCGACCGGACGCGCGCGCAGGTGCTGGCCCAGGCCGCCTTCGTCCCGATCGAGGACGGCTTCCGCGAGGACTACGACTACTGCAACCTGATGTTCGTGGTCGCGGGGGCGGTGATCGAAAAGGCATCCGGCCTGTCGTGGGAGGACTTCGTCCAGACCCGCATCTTCGACAAGGTCGGCATGAGCGAGAGCGTGCCCCTGGCCCGCCTGGCCGATCCGGCGAAGTCCGCCCTGCCGCACGGCCGCGTCGGGCCGCCCCTGCGCTATCAGGGGCCGATGACCCAGATCGCCGAATCCATCGTCGAGGTGTGGAACTGGGATTCGGCGGCGGCGGCCGGGGGCATCTGCGCCAGCGCGACCGACTGGGCCAAATGGATCGCCGTGCGTCTGAACGAAGGCAGGCTGGCCGACGGGACGCGCCTGTTCTCCGAAGCCGCCGCGCGCGAGATGTACAAGCCCAACATCGTGGTCTCCTCGTCCAACGGACCGACGGCGGAGCTGCCCAACCGCGCCGTGGCCTCGACCTACGCCATGGGGCTGCAGGTGCAGGACTATCGCGGCGAACGGCTGGCGACCCACGGCGGCGGCTCGCCCGGCGGCATTTCGGCCACGGTGCTGATCCCCGGCCGCAAGATCGGATTCTCGGTCTTCACCAACGCCGAGGAGAGCTTCCTGCTGCGCGCCCTGCGCTCGGGCCTGTCCGACATCGCCATGAACAAGGTCGACGTCGACTGGATCGCGGATTCGAAAAAGCGCGAGGCCGAGGGGATCGAGAAGTCGCTGAAGGCCGCCGTCGAGATCGACGCCAAACAGGCGGCGGGCGCGGCCCCGTCCCTGCCGCTGGAGGCCTACGCCGGGACCTGGCGCGATCCCTGGTACGGCGACATCGTCATCGAGCCGAAGACCGAGGGGCGCGGCCGCAACCGCAAGTCCGGCCTGTGGCTGCGCTTCACCCACACCCCGGCGCTGCAGGGCTGGCTGGAGCCCTATGACGGCGAGACCTTCCGCACCCGCTTCCCCGACAAGCGCGAGGAAGACGCCTTCGTCACCTTCAGCATCGCCACGGCCAAGCCCGCGACGGCCACGGTCAAGGGCGTCTCGCCGGACATCGACTTCAGCTACGACTATCAGGACCTGCGGCTGACGCGGGTCTGAGGCGGCGGCTCAGGCGCGCGGAATGGCGACCACGACGCGGCGGTTCCTGGCGCGGCCCTCGGGGTCGTCCTGGCCGTCGGTCGTCGCATTGGGCGCTGCGGGTTCGGCCTCGCCGCGGCCCTCGGCGTGCAGGCGATCCGCCGGGACGCCGCCCGACGCCGCGAGCCACTGCGCCACCGCCTCGGCCCGTCGCCTGGAAAGCGCGAGATTATAGGCGTCCTCGCCGACCGCATCGGTATGGCCGACCACGGTGATGCGGCCCGATCCCGCCTGAGCAGCCAGTTCGGCCGTGCGACGCAGCGCCGCTTCCGCCTCCGCCGTCAGCCGGGCGGAATCGAAGGCGAACAGCACGTCGGACGCCAGTTCGACAATGGTCTGCGTCTCGGTCTGGCGCATGGCGAAGCCGCTGATCCGGCCGGTGAGGCCGCTGACCTGACCCGTCAGACGAGCGCCGGCGCCCAGAGCGCCGTTCTGGGCGCCGGTCCCCGCCGTCGGCGGCGTGACGGGGTTCGCCTCAACCTGCGGCGAGGGCGTCGGCGCAGCGGCGGGCGACGGGCCAGGCTCGTCGGACCGCTCGCCGGAACAGGCGGCCAGAGCCGCGACCAGCCCCGTCGCCGCGGCGACGACGCGCACTCGCCTCACCGCTGCACCGGCACGCCGTCAAACGGACTGACATCGGGCATGTTCAGGGAGATGGTGGCGCTGTCGGCGGGCGGCGCAGGGAATTTGAACCAGATGATCGCCGGCTTGTCCCGCCCGGTGCTGACGCCGATCCGCCCGCCTGAGAGCGGCGCGGCCATCCACTTCTTCTCCTCGTCCTGCAACACGCCGTAGCGCTGCGAGGTGGCGTCGTCGATGACGCTGACGTCGCTGATGTTGAAGAACCACTGGGAGACCGCTTCGCCGGGCGGCGGGGTGTAGCGCAGCTCCACCGTCAGGATGGAGCCCGTGACCTGGACCCGCGTCAGGTCCACGGTCGACCCTCGAGGGCCTGGCGAGGAGCGGAGCGCCGCCGCCGGAGGAGGAGGAACCGGAGACGCCGTGACCTTCGGGGACGGCGCCGTTTCAGGCGCGGCGGCTGCGGGCGGCGGCGCCGCGTCCTCGGCCTTCTCGGCCTGGCCCTGACCACACGCCGCCAGAGCCGGCATCATGAGTCCGAGAAGAACGGGCAGGCCCCGTACTGACGGCCGCAACTTCATGAAACATCCCTTCCTTCAATCGTTCGTGATCGTCAGAAGGCCTGAGCGGCGCACCCGGTTCCGTCGCCTTCGACCTAACGGGTCGCCGGGCGCCGCCCCGCCTCGAGGATCGGCATCCCGGCCTCGGTGGGGATGTAGATGGTCTGGCGGCCTTCCTTGCCGGCCGTCTCTTGCAGCATGTTGATGTAGGACCAGCGCAGATAGGCCTCGGGGCCGCCCAGGGCCTCGGCCATGATGCGGTTGGCCTCATTGGCGCCCTTGGCGCGCTCGATCTCGGCCTGGGCGGTCAACTTGGCGGCGTCCAGCGCGGCCTGGGCCTCCAGCACGCGGATGCGGCGGTTCTGCACCGCCTCCTCATAGGCGGCGCGCCCGGCCATCTGCTTGGTATAGACGTTGTAGGTCGGGAAGCCGATCAGCACGACCGCCAGGACGACGGCGATGGCGATGATGGATCCGAGCGTGAGGCCGACGCCGCGCATGCGCGTGCTCCCGAATTAAGGCGAGGAAAGCGCAGGGTGACGGGCGCGGCCCCGCCCGGTCAAGCCGCGATCAGCGCGTCAGCTCCAGAATGTCGAGCTTGGATTCCTGCTTGGGGAAGGGAATGACCAGGCGCCAGCGCTGGGGTCCGATGCGCTCGAACACGCCCAGTTGGTCACGCTCGGCCTGAGCGCCGTAGGCCGGGAAGCCGGTCTCGTCGCCCCAGGCCTGGGCGCCGACGTAGACCAGGCGCCGGTCGGTGTCGGGATAGAGCAGGCCGCGCGTACGCTGGCTGCCAGTGGTCTTCTCCAGGATCAGGTCGCCGCCCGGCGTCAGTTCGACGCGGCAGCGGAAGGCGGGATAGGCGACGTAGGCCAGCCCCCCTGAACCGCCCTGGCCGGAATCGCGCGCGCCCAGCTTGATGGTCCGGCACCGGTAGTCGCCTGGCGGGGGTTGAAGACGGCCGGCCTGGCCGGCGTTGGGGTCGACCAGGACGCCGAGGGATTCCACCTCATCGGCGAAGCCCCGTTCCTCGGCCTCGGCCCGAGCCAGGCGCCAGGCCTGATCGAGACGACCCAGAAGGCTGGCGTCGGCGGGCGTGGCCACCGCGCGCCAGTCGTCGCCCCCGCCCTGCTCGCCCGGAGGCTGGGTCGCGGCCGGCGCCTCGGGCGCAGGAGCGGGAGCCTCAGGGGCCGCCTCGACGGGGGCCGGCGCGGGCGAGGCCGGCCGATCGGGCGCGGCGGCGCGGTCGCAGCCGGTCAGGGCGGCGGCGCTGAGAATGACGACGGCGCAGGCGGGTCCGAGGCGCATGGGAGTCTCCAACATCATCCCCTCCTAACGGCCGGGAACCGCGACGGTTCAGCGCGCCCGTTCAGCGCGAGGGAGTCGCGGGGACCAGCTCCAGCAGATCGAGGTTGGATTCCGTCGCCGGCCAGGGCGTGACCAGGCGCCAGCGGGCCTCGCCGACGCGCTCCAGCACTCCGACCATGTCGCGTTCCGGGCGTTGGCCATAGCTGCGCGCGGTCGGTTCGGACGCCAGGGCCATGGAGCCCAGGAAGACCATCTCGCGGTCGTTCTCGGGGAAGAGCAGGCCCGCCGGACGCTGGGAGCCCGTGCGCTTGACCAGCTTCAGCCCGGCCGGGGTCTGTTCGATGCGGCAGGCGAACCAGCCGTAGACCACATAGCCCAGGCCGCCCTCGTCGCCCTGGGACCCCAGCTTGACGGTGCGGCAGCGGTAGGCGCCGGGCGGCGGGGCGACGCCGGGACGGCCGGCGTCAGGATCGATCAAGGCGCCCAGGGCCGTCAGGTCGCCCGAGCCGGGCTGACGCCGGGCCTGCTCCAGCGCCAGGGTCCAGGCGGCGGCGCGGCGCTGGTAACGATCGCGGTCGGCCGGGGTGATGACGCCGCGCCAGTCGTCCAGCACGACGCCGACCGGCGCCTCGGGCGCCGGCGGAACGGGCGGCGGCGCCGGGGGCGGCGGCGGAGGCGGCGGCGTCGTGGCGCAGGCCGCCAGGGCCGCCGCAGCCAGGGCCGGGCCGACCCAAGCCTTGAACAGGGGCGTCAGAGGTCGGTTCGGCATAGGCGGCATCTCGGTCTTCTCACGCGACGAGGATCGAAAGCCCCGTTTCTCTTAGGAAGCCGCCATGAGGCGCGGCGTCAACCCCGCCCGTCGTCGCGAGCGCGTGAGGTCGTCAGGCGCGCATCGCCGTTTCGGGCGGGGAAGAGGGCGTCAGAAGACGCGCCAGAGCCCCCGCCAGTTCGGATAGGGCGACCGGCTTGGTCAGGTATTCGGCGAAGCCCGCCGCCTGGGCGCGGCCCACCCAGTCCGGGTCGACCGCCGCCGACAAGGCCAGGACAGGCAGGTCGCGGGTCAGGGGTTCCTCGGCCAGGGCGGTCTTGACGGACAATCCCTCGGCGCCGTGCAGATCGAGGTCGAGAACCACGGCGTCGGGCTGCAGATCGCGCGCCAGATCCGTCCCCTCCTGCGCGGTGGCGGCGACGTGAAGCTGGATCGGACCCAGGGCGTGCAGCAGCCGACGCATCAGGGCGACGGCGGCCGGGTCCTCGGCGATGTACAGCAGGACGGCGTTCGGCAGGCGCGGCAGGGGCGGGGCGGCCTGGAGCTGAGGACGAGGGGCGGCCTGCGGCTCGGAGGGCGGCGCAGCGGGCAGACGCAGGGTGAAGGCGGCCCCCTCGCCCTCGCGGCTCTCGACCGCCAGATCGCCGTTCATGGCGGCCGCCAGACGACGCGCGGCGGCCAGGCCGACGCCCGCGCCGTCGGTCGAGGCGACGGGCCGCCGGCGCGGGACGAAGGGGTCGAACAGAGACTTGATCCGGCCGGGCGACAGGCCCGGCCCCGTGTCGCGCACGGTGATCCAGACCTCGTGGTCGACGCGGCGTCCCTCGATCAGGACGGTCCCGCCCGGCCGGTTGTGCTGGACGGCGTTGCCGATCAGACCGCTCATCACCTGGTCGAGGGCGCGAGCCTCGGCCTGGACGGTCAGACCGGCCTGGAACGGCGGCGGGCGCAGGTCGACCCCCGCCGCTCGAGCCTGATCGGCCAGGGCCTGGCAGATGCGGCGCGCGACCAGCAGAGGGTCCAGACGCTCGGAGGCCGCCGCACCCGCAGAGGCGGCGCCGGCGAAGACGGTCAGGCCCTCGACCAGGGTCCGCAACCGGACCGCCGCCTCGCGAATCTGATCGACGGCCTGGGCCTGGCGATGGCTGAGGGGGTCGTTGACGGCGTTGATCCGCAGCAGGTCGGCGAAGCCGAGAACGGCGTCCAGGGGGCCGCGCATCTCGCGACTGGCGGCGCTCAGCAGGGCGGCGTGGGTGCGTCGGCCGGCGGCCTCGACCGCCTGGGCCCGCAGCAGGCGCGCCTCGACGTCGCACACCGCGCCCTCCAGATCGACGATGCGGCGTCGGGCGACGGCGGCCTGACGGTCATGCAGCCTCTGCGCCGCGCCTATGCGCCCGTGGGCGCCGATCGACAGCCTGACGCCGGCGATCCCCGTCGCCAGACCGAGGGCGACCGCCAGTAGAACGAATTCCATCACACGTCCTCCCGATGGCTCGAGAGTGACGCGCAACTGGTTGCATTAATATGAACGCACCCGCTTAGGTTGCGATCTCGCCCTATTCGTCGTCGGCGACCGCCTCGGCCTTGCGGCGCGGACGGCGGGTGCGCGGGGCGGGCGTTTCGTCGCTCGGCGCGGCGTCTTCGATCGCCGTGGGGCGAGTCAGGAAGCCCGGCAAGGCCGCAGCGGCGTCATCGGCGGCGGCCGGAGCAGCGGCGGCGGCGCGCGGACGACGCGTGCGCGGAGCCTTGGCGACGGGTTCATCGCCGGCGTCGGGCACGACATCGGCCGAGGGCGCGTCGGCTGCGTGATCGGCGACGGCAGGCGCGGCGGCTTCGGGAGCGGACTCGCCGAACGGACGGCCCTCGTCCTGGACCGTCGCGGCGTCGTCGCTGGAGGCGTCGTCGGACTCGCCGTTCTCGAAGCGGCGATTGCGCTCCTCGCGGCGGCGCTCCCAGCGCTCGCGGCGGGATTCGCGACGGCCGCCCTCGCGGTTGTCGCCGTCGCCGTTTTCACGCGGTTCGCGCGGTTCGCGTGCTTCTCTGGGCTCGCGCGGTTCGCGATCGCGGTTGGCCTCGCGCTCGGCGCGTTCGGCCTGACGGCGAGCCTCTTCCTCGACCCGGCGCTCCTCGGCCTGTTGGGCGGCGATGATGGCCGCCGCCTGGGCGCCCGACTCGTCCTCGAAGTCGATGTCGAAGCCCTGGCCCGCCTGTTCGCGCTGGGCGATCTCGCTGACCGAGCGCTGCGGCTGAAGGGCGCGCAGGACGCGGAAATAGTGTTCGGCGTGCTGGGTGTAGTTCTCGGCCAGAACGCGGTCGCCGGCGGCCGCGGCGTCGCGCGCCAGCTGCATGTAGCGTTCATAGACGGTCTGGGCGTTGCCCCGGACCTTGATGTTCTCGGGACCTTGCGAGTCCCAGGAACGGTTCGGATTGGTCGCGTTGGCGTTATTGCCGCCGCCGGGCTTACGGTTGCGTCCGCGTTGACGCTTCATGCCCTTGAAATCTCTCATCGGAGCTTACCGTGCTGGTGCGGGCCGCCGTCGAAGAAGACGGGCGGGACCCTGTTCGTCGTTCCGTTCGTTCGGGGCCTATCCCCGGTGCGATCTGTTCGGAAAACCGTGCGTTCCCCGTGGTCCGCCACGTCCGTCTTAGGGGCGCGACCGTCACTGAACTCCGACGCGCTTGTTCAGGCGAACCGGCCCGAAAAGGATGCGTTTGAGTGGGGAACACCACGGACTTAGCGCGCAGCGAGACGCTTTCCAAGGGTTTTTATCGCCGCAGACTTATTGAACGGGACCTTCGACCTCGGGGATGGGGCCGACGCGCGGGTCCGGGCCGTTGGTGACGACGCGGTCGCGGTTCGACAGATCCTGAACCACCTTGACGTCGGTGAAGCCCGCCGCCTCGAACAGGGCCTTGACCGCCTGGCCCTGATCCCAGCCGATCTCGACGGCGAAGACGCCTTCGGGACGCAGGATGCGGGCGATCTCGGGCGCCAGGTCGCGATAGGGCTGCAGCCCGTCCGGGCCGCCGTCCAGCGCCAGATGCGGGTCGTGCTCGCGCACCTCGGGGTCCAGGCCGGCGATGTCGCCGGTCGGGATATAGGGCGGATTGGACACCACCAGGTCGAAGCTGGCGTCGGCGAAGCCCGCCGCCCAGTCGGTGCGCATGAAGGTGCAGCGGTTGTTCAGGTCCAGATTGGCCGCGTTCTCGCGCGCCACGGCGATGGCTTCGGTCGAGATGTCGGTGCCGACGCCGCGCGCGCCGCGTCGCTCGGCCAGGGCGGCCAGCAGGATGGCGCCCGAACCCGTGCCCAGGTCGGCCATCTCGAAGGTCGAGTTCGGCGGGAAGGCGCGGACGATGACGTCCACCACCGTCTCGGTGTCCGGGCGCGGGCTGAGCACGTCGGGGGTGACGTTCAGCATGATCTTCCAGAAGCCCTTGCGCCCCAGGATGCGCGACACCGGCTCGCGGCGCAGGCGGCGGTCCACCATAGAGTCCAGCGCCAGGGTTTGCTCGGGGCTGAGCGCACGATAGGGATCGTTCAGGATATCGACGCGGCCCGCCCCCGTCGCCGCCTCAAGCATCAGGCGCGCGTCGATGGAGGGGCTGTCGAGGCCGGCGGCCTTCAGGCGGGCCTGGGCGCCTTTCCAGGCGGTCAGCAGGGTCGGTTGGGTGTTCTGATCGGACATTCCCGGTGATTGGGGTCTGTAACGCATGATTTCAAGACGGAACGGCCCGACAGCGTGGCCGTTGAAGGGCGAATGGGGATGAAACCACAGTCCAGTCATCGCGCTTCGCGCGCCGGGAAACGTCGCGCTGCGCGGGGGTCACACGGCGCGGCGGGCGGACTGCTGCGCTATCTGGCCGCCGCCGCGGGCGGGCTGGCGACGGGCGCGACGGCGGCGCACCTGCTCTACACCCAGGGCCACCGCTTCGGCCTGGAGCTGCGGCCCGAGCGGCCCGAGCCCCTGCCCCCGCGCGATCCCACGCCCGAGGACTATGACGCCGACGAGCCCGGCCGGGGCCGCCTGGCGCGCCGCCCGCTGGAGATTCCGCACAAGGGCTGGGTCGATATCCTGTGGCGCACGGTCATGGGCTATTTCGGCGACCGCGTCGGCTTCGTCGCCGGAGGCGTGACCTTCTTCATGCTGCTGGCCCTGTTCCCGACGCTGGGCGCCTTCGTCACCATCTACGGCCTGTTCGCCGATCCCGCCGACGCCTGGGGACAGCTGAGCTTCCTCTATGAGGTGCTGCCCGCCAATGTCGCCCAGTTCCTGGGGACGGAGATGACGCGGCTGGCGGGCAATTCGACCGGCCAGCTGACCTTCACCCTGGTCTGGACCCTGCTGCTGACGCTGTGGGCGGCCAACGGGGGGGTCAAGACCCTCTTTTACGGACTGAATCTCGCCTATCACGAGGTCGAGCGGCGCAACATCGTCGTCTACAACCTGATGTGCATGGGCTTCACCGTCTCGGCCATGGCGGCGGTGCTGCTGAGCTCGGCCCTGGTGGTGGGCGTGCCGGTGGTTCTGGCGGTGTTCGGCCTGCAGGACGAGTGGGCCTATCTGGCGCCGCTGCGCTGGCCGCTTCTGTTCTTCGGCTATGTCGGGGCGCTGGCCCTGATCTATCGGCTGGGGCCGAGCCGATCGCGGGCGCGCTGGCGCTGGCTGACGCCGGGAGCCCTGTTCGCGGCCAGCCTGAGCCTGCTGGTGTCCTTCCTGTTCAGCTGGTTCCTGACCACCTTCGTGCGCACCGATTCCTACGGCCCGCTGGCGGCGGCCATGGGCTTCCTGCTGTGGACGTGGTTCTCGGTGCAGGTGATCCTGATGGGCGCGCGGCTGAACGCCGAGATCGAGCACCAGACCGCGCTGGACACCACCACGGGCGCGCCCCTGCCGATCGGCGAGCGCGGGGCGGTGATGGCCGATTCGGTCGGCCCCCGGCGCGGCAATCCCGCCGCCCTGGCCTTCACCCTGAAATACGCCGAGGCGCTGGGCGACCGGGTGATGCGGCGGCGCTCCCGACGACCACCGAACAGGCAGCCTTAGAGCCGTCGCACATCACCACGCCGCCCAATCACGTTGAAGGTTCCATTTGACGTCACCCTCGGGCTTGTCCCGAGGGCCCAGGGTGAATTCAGACGAGATCCTGAGGCGCTTTCACGCCTTCGCTTGCGTCGTCTCACGTCAAGCTTGGCGTAACCATGGGCCCTCGGGACAAGCCCGAGGGTGACGGATATGCGGTTCCAGTTCCTAAGCGGGCCGTCGCGCCCGCAGGGCCTGGATGATGGTGCCGTCGTCCAGCCAGTCCAGCTCGCCGCCGACAGGGACGCCGCGCGCGAGGGAGGTGACCTGCACCCCCGCCGCCGACAGGCGCTCGGCCAGGTAGTGGGCCGTGGTCTGGCCGTCGACGGTGGCGGGCAGGGCCAGGACCACCTCCTTCGCCTCTCCGCCTTTCGCCCGGCCGATCAGTTCGGCGATGCGAAGTTGTTCAGGGCCGACGCCGTCCAGCGCCGACAGCAGGCCGCCCAGGACGTGATACTTGCCGCGAAAGGCGCCCGAGCGCTCCATGGCCCACAGGGCGCCCGCCTCCTCGACCACGCAGATCAGGGTGTTGTCGCGGGTCTGGTCCGAACAGACCGAGCAGGGGTCGCGCGTATCGGGCGAACCGCAGACCGAGCAGTTGACCACCTTGTCCGCCGTCTCGGCCAGGGAGGCCGCCAGCGGGACCAGCAGTTGCTCGCGCCGCTTCAGCAGGGCGAGCGCCGCGCGCCGGGCCGAGCGCGGGCCCATGCCCGGCAGCTTGGCCAGCAGGCTGATGAGCCGTTCGATTTCCGGCCCGGCGGAGGCGGCCATCAGAAGAGTTTCGGCATTCCGGGGATGTTCATCCCGGCCATCGGTCCGGCGGCGTCGCGCATCAGGGCGTTGTTGACCTCGTCCAGCTTGCGCTTGGCGTCGGCGTGGGCGGCGACGATCAGGTCGGCCAGGATCTCGCCCTCGCCGGGGGCCATCAGGCTGTCGTCGATCTTCACCGAGGTGATCTCGCCGGGGCCTTTCAGAGAGATGGTCACAAGGCCGCCGCCCGAGGTGCCCTCGGCGGTGGATTCGGCCATTTTCGCCTGGGCGTCCTGCAGCTTCTGCTGCATCGCCTGGGCCTGTTGCATCAGGGCGTTGAGGTCTTTCATGAGCCCTAGATAGGGCCAAGCGCCGCGCGCCTCCAGACCCTGACGAAGAAAGCCTGTCGCGCTCGCCTCCCTGCAAATTCGTCACAAAATCGGTTGCTGATCCCTTGACGGCGACGACTCGCAAAACTAATTAGCCACCATTGAAGTTACCAATCAGTTTTCTGGAGAAGCCCTGATGGCCTTTGACGCCCTTTCCGCCCGTGATCTTCCGGTTTCCGACGCCGTTCTGGCCCAGCTGTTCACCGAGGCGCGCACGCGCAACGGCTGGAGCGACCGGCCCGTGTCCGAAGACCTGATCCGCAAGCTCTACGACCTGACCAAGTTCGGCCCGACGGCGGTCAACATGACCCCGGCCCGCTTCGTCTTCGTCACCTCGCCCGAGGCCAAGGCCCGGCTGTCGACGCACATGGCCGAAGGCAACCGCGCCAAGACCCTGGCCGCGCCGGTCAATCTGATCATCGCCCAGGACATCGACTTCCACGAGACCCTGCCCAAGCTGTTCCCGCACGCGCCGGGCGCCCGCGACTGGTTCCCGGAAGAGGCGGGCCGCCGCGAGGCCGCCTTCCGCAACGCCTCGCTGCAGGGCGGCTATCTGACCATCGCCGCGCGCGCCCTGGGTCTGGACGTGGGGCCGATGTCGGGCTTTGACGCCGCCGGCGTGAAGGCCGAGTTCTTCCCCGACAGCAATGTCGAGCCGAACTTCATCATGAACCTGGGCTACGGCACGGACGAGAACCTGTTCCCCCGCTCGCCCCGCCTCGACTTCGAGGAAGCGGCCCAGATCCTGTAAGACTCCTGCCGTAAGGCCCGCGCCCTCGGGCTTGTCCCGAGGGCCTAGTCCTCGCCCCGAGCCCAGGTCTCGAGCAGCCGCCTGGCGATGGCGTAGGGCGGCGGGGCGTGGATGGTCGGGTGGGTCTCGTCCAGAACGGCCCGCGCCTCGCTGCGGGTCAGCCAGGCGACGGCCTCCAACTCGGTCTGGTCGGGGGCGGCCTCGTCGGTCGTGACCTCGGCGATCAGGCCGATCATCAACTGGCCGGGGAAGGGCCAGGGCTGGCTGGAGTGGTAGGCGACGGCCGACACCGTCAGACCGGCCTCCTCCATCACCTCGCGGGCGCAGGCCTCCTCGATCGATTCGCCCGGCTCCATGAAGCCGGCCAGAGCCGACATCCGACCGACCGGCCAGGCGGCCTGACGGCCCAGCAGACACACGGGCTCGGCCCCGCCCTTATAGACCGGCAGCATGATGACGACGGGGTCGACGCGCGGGAAATGCTCCGTCCCGCACGCCGGGCAGACGCGCTTCCAGCCGCCCGAGGCCTGGTCCGACGCCTTGCCGCAGGCGGCGCAGAAGCCGTGGCGGCGCCGCCAGTCGAACAGGCTCTTGGCCGTGGCGGCGATGGCGGCGTCCGCCTCGGGCAGAACCACCGCCGCCTCGCGCATCTCGACGAAACGGCCCAGCCCCCCGGCCGGCCCGGTGGTCGGGTCGATGGAGCCCTCGAATTCGGCGGCGAAGACCGGCGCGCCCTTCCACAGCCCCAGGAAGACGTCGCGGTCGCGCGCCATGTCGCGCGCGTGGGCCAGCGACAGCCAGACCAGCCGCTCGGCCCCTTCATGGGTTTCGACCAAGGGGCGGCCCTCCCACAGGATCATGGCCAGGGCTTCGGGGTTGGCCTCCTGCTCGGCCAGCCAGGCGGCGTCGTTGCGAAGGTCGCCGGAGCGGTCGAGCGGATTGCCGGAAAAGGCGTTGCGATAGGGCATGGCGCTTCATAGCCCCGACAGCGCGCGCAGGGGAGGGCTTGATTCCCGCGCCGTCCGCCGTCATATCCCCTCTCGGAGATCGCGGGCGAAGGCTTCGCCAACCTGGTCAGGGCCGGAAGGCAGCAGCCACAACGAATTCCCCTTCGGGTCGCGGTCTCCACCTTATTTTTTAGGGCGCTATGTTCGCGCCGCGGGCGCTCACGGCTTGAGCGCTTTTTTTATGCGATATTTTAGTGCGCTATCGCTCGCGACGCGGTCACTCGCTGCTTGAGCGCGCCGTCCCCTACATCTCCACCGCACCCGCATCTCCGCCGTCATCCTCGGGCTTGACCCGAGGATCGAGTTAAACGGCGTGCTCTGTCTTGCCGATGCCCGCAGACAGATGGCCCGATCCTCGGGTCAAGCCCGAGGATGGCGAGGGAGGGGCGAACGGCGGCGTGGAAGGCCCGTCGCGCAAGCTTCACGGAACCGGGCCGCGCCTCATTCGCTGAAAGGGCTTCGATCCCCTCATCAGGAGCAGGCGAATGAGCATTCTCGGCAAGATTCTCGGCGGCGTCTTCAGGAAGAAGGAGGCCCCGGCGGCGACGCCCGCCGCCCCCGCGCCCGAAGCGGCGGCACCGACCCCGGCGCCCGCGCCCACCGCAGCCGCCGTCGCGCCCCAGCCCGCGGCCGAGGTCGATGTCGCCGGCATCCTCGACTTCATGAACGAGCAGCGCGCGCAGAAGCTGAACTGGCGAACCTCCATCGTCGACCTGATGAAGCTGATCGGCCTGGAATCCTCGCTGGCCGAGCGCAAGGAACTGGCCGACGAACTCGGCTACACCGGCGACAAGTCGGACAGCGCCAGCATGAATATCTGGTTGCACAAGCAGGTGATCCAGAAAATCCGCGACAACGGCGGCCAACTGCCCACCGATCTCTGAACCTCTCTGCGGCGCGAGGGGGTGCGCGACAGCGCCCCTTCGCGCTAAGACAGGGCCATGAGCGACGCCGATCACAGTCTCGATGGTCCTCCGTGGGAGGAAGACGCGCCCGAAGTCGAGGAGCGCGACCCCAACACCGACGATATGTTCGGCGCGCCCGCGCCCGTCGCTGCGGCCGAACCCGCGCCTGAACCGAAGGCCGAGGCAGCGCCCATTCCCGCGTCTAAGGCTTTCGAAGCGCCGCCTGCCGAGGGCGAGGCCTACACCGTCCTGGCCCGCAAATACCGGCCGCGCGCGTTCGAGGATCTGATCGGCCAGGAGGCGATGGTCCGCACCCTGACCAACGCCTTCGCCACCGGGCGGATCGCCCACGCCTTCATGCTGACCGGGGTGCGGGGCGTCGGCAAGACGACGACGGCGCGCCTGCTGGCCCGCGCGCTGAACAACGAAACCGAGACGATCGACAAGCCGTCCCTGGCCCTGAGCCCCACAGGGCGGCACGACGCCGCCATCATGGCGGGCCAGCACATGGACGTGATGGAGATGGACGCGGCGTCGCACACCGGCGTCAACGACATCCGCGACATCCTGGAAAGCGTCCGCTACGCGCCGGTCGAGGCCCGCTACAAGGTCTATGTGCTGGACGAGGTCCACATGCTGTCGACGCAGGCGTTCAACGCCCTGCTGAAGACGCTGGAGGAGCCGCCGCCCCACGCGAAGTTCATCTTCGCCACCACCGAGATCCGCAAGGTGCCGGTGACGATCCTGAGCCGCTGCCAGCGCTTCGACCTGCGCCGGGTCGAGCCGGAGATTCTGGTCGGCCATCTGGGCCGCGTCGCCGAGCGCGAAGGGATGAAGATCGAGCAGGAGGCCCTGGCGCTGATCTCGCGCGCGGCCGAAGGCTCGGTGCGCGACGGCCTGTCGCTGCTGGATCAGGCGCTGGTTCAGGCCGAGCGCGGCGCGGTGGTCGAGACGGCCACGGTGCGCGACATGCTGGGGCTGGCCGACCGCACCCAGACCATCGCCCTGTTCGAGCAGACGATGGCGGGCAAGACGGCCGAGGCGCTGACGACCTTCCGCACCCTCTATGGCTACGGCGCCGATCCGGTGCAGGTGGCCAACGACCTGCTGGAGCATTGCCACGCGGCCTCGGTGGCCAAGATGCTGGGGCCGAACGCCACCCGCCTGCCCGGCGATCAGGCGCAGAAGCTGGCGGCGCTCGGCGCGGCGATCTCGGCCGGAACCCTGTCGCGGACCTGGCAGATGCTGCTGAAGGCGCTGGACGAGGTGCGGCGCGCGCCCAATCCGGCCGATGCGGTGGAGATGGCCATCGTGCGACTGGCCTACGCCGCCGACCTGCCGGGACCGGAAGAGGCGCTGAAGGCGATCCAGTCGGGCGGCGTCCCCGGCGGCGGCGCGGGCGGCCCTCGCGGCGGCGGCTCAGGCGGGGGAGGCGGCGGCGCCTCGGCCATGCTCGCGGCGCGGCCGATGGCGGCGCCCGCCCTGCCGGACCCGCAGAGCTTCGAGGCCGTGGTCGCCCTGATCGGCGAGAAGCGCGAGATCACCCTGCAGATGGACGTGGAGCGCTACGTCCGCGTGGTAAGCTTCCGCCCCGGCGCCATCACCTATGAACCGGCCGAGGGCTCGCCCCACGATCTGGCGCGGCGTCTGGCCGGGCGGCTCAAGGAATGGACCGGCCGCACCTGGCTGATCGCCGCCAACGGACAGGGCGGCGGCGAGACCCTGATCGAGGTCGAGAAAAAGGCCCGCGCCGCCCGCCGCGCGGCGGTCGAGGCGGACCCCTTCGTGGTGTCGATTATGCAGGCCTTCCCCGGCGCCGAGATCAAGGAGATCGTCACCCTGGCCCCGTCCGTGGAGATGCCCGCCATCCCCGACGACGGCGAGACGGGCGACGACGACTGATCCCCTTTCCACGTCACCCTCGGGCTTGTCCCGAGGACCCATCGTCGGGCGTGCCGCCGACGTCTGAACGTTTGAGCACGGCGTCAATGCGGCCACGATCGCGGCTGGCTCCTCGGGACAAGCCCGAGGGTGACGGAGCGTATAGTCAGGCCAGCGCCCGCGCGGCCTCCAGGTCCGCCGGATTGTCCACCGACAGCGGCGCCTCGTCGATCACCGAGGCCCAGATCTGCAGACCCATCTCCAGGGCGCGCAGTTGCTCCAGCTTTTCGCGCTTCTCCAGCGGCGACGGCGGGGCGGCGCAGAAGCGGGCCAGGGCTTCGCGGCGGTAGCCGTAGATGCCGACGTGACGCCAGACCGGGCCCTCCCCGTACAGCGTCGAGCGGGTGAAGTAGAGGGCGCGGCCGCTGGTCCCGCCGTCCGCCAGGGCCAGCACCGCCTTGACCACATCGGGATTGGTCCGGTCCGAGACATCCGCCTCGGCCGCGACCAGGGTGGCGATGTCGCAGGCTGATTCGCGCGCCAGCAGTTCGGCGCAGGCCCTGGCCAGGTCCGGCGAGGCGAAGGGCATGTCGCCCTGGATGTTGATGACCACCTCATGGACGCCGTCGGGATCGACCGCCTGGGCGGCCGCCAGGATGCGGTCCGACCCGCTGGGCAGGTCGGGATCGGTCAGCACCGCCTCGCCGCCCGCCGCCTGCACCGCCGCGACGATCTCCGGGTCGCCCGCCGCCACGGCGACGCGGAAACCCGAGGCCATGGCCTGCTCCCAGGCGCGCACGATCATCGGCTTGCCGCCGATGTCCGCCAGGGGTTTTCCGGGCAGACGGGTCGCCGCCATGCGAGCGGGTATCATTATCAGCGGATTCATGGTCGCCCAGCGCCTTGAAAACGCCCGGAAACGTCCGGGCCGGTTGCGAAGGTCGCGCTAGCGTGTAAGAGACGCCCACGCAAGAATACGCCTGAACGCCGCTTCGCGGTCGGGGGGCTCATCTAGAGACGGGATGCGACGACGCGGAATGAGCGGCGATCTGAAGTGGAACAAGATTATGGGCGCGTGCCTGGGCACCGCCTTTGCGATCCTGGTGGTCCAGCAGGTTTCGGGCATGGTCTACCACACCAAGCAGCCCGAAAAGATGGGCTATTTCGTGGACGCGCCGGATGAAGCGGCCGCAGGCGCGGCCGAAGCCGTCCTGCCGATCGACTGGGGCA
Organism: Brevundimonas sp. NPDC055812; assembly: GCF_053616535.1. Lineage (NCBI taxonomy): Bacteria > Pseudomonadati > Pseudomonadota > Alphaproteobacteria > Caulobacterales > Caulobacteraceae > Brevundimonas > Brevundimonas sp. NPDC055812. The sequence continues at coordinate 586,795 of NZ_JBSHDX010000001.1, forward strand.
CGGTCCTGCCGACCGCCGACCTGGCCGCCGGCGAGGCCGCCTTCGCGCGCTGCCAGGCCTGCCACACCGTCAACTCGGGCGGCGCCGACGGCATCGGCCCGAACCTGTTCGGCGTGGTCGGCGGCCCCGCCATGCACCGCGCGGGCTTCGCCTATTCGGACGCCATGGCCAAGCACAAGGCCGAGGCCCCGACCTGGAACTATGACGAGCTGGATCACTTCATCAACGCGCCGGGCCGCTATGTGCCGGGCACCAAGATGTCGTTCGCCGGCATCCGCGACGAGAAGACCCGCATCAACCTGATCGCCTGGCTGCGGTCGCAAGGCTCGGGCGGCTACGCTATTCCGGCGCCGGACCCCGCGCGCCAACCCGGCGCCGCCGCTCCGGCCGAAGGCGAGGCCCCCGCCGCTGAAGGCGCCGCCGCGACCGAAGCCGGTTCGGCTCCGGCTGACGCCCCGGCCGTCGACGCGCCTGCGACCCAGGCGACGAACCCGGCGCCCGACGCCTGAGGGCCGACGGACAGGACAGACGACGGAAAGGCGGCTCTCGGGCCGCCTTTCTTCGTTTCAGGGATCAGGTTGAGGGCTCAGACCCGGCGGAAGAGCGCGGAGGCGAAGCCGTCGGCGGCCAGGCGGGCCTCGACCTCGGCCAGGGTTTCGACCACCACGCCGCCGCGCGCGCCCGTCGCGTGGATGATGCGCTCGGCGTCCAGCATCAGGGCCGAATGGCCGGTCCAGTCGCCTTCGGCCGACGACAGCCAGATCACCAGGTCGCCGCGCTGCGCGTCCTCTCGCGACACGGCGCGGCCGAGACCGGCCTGATCGGCGGCGCGGCGCGGGCCGGGCCGGCCGCAGGCCAGCAGAGCCTGTTGCACCAGGCCCGAGCAGTCCGTCTCCAGCGAGGAGCGGGCGCCCAGGGCGTGCGGGCGGCCCAGCAGGCGCTCGGCCACGGCGACCAGGTCGCGCTCGAAGGCGCCGATGGATTGCAGGTCGCTGTCGGCCAGGCCCTGAGCATCGTCGCCGACCAGGGCGTTCAGCGGCAGGGCGGCGGAGACGGAGGCGACGCGGCGCGTCGCCAGGGACGCGCCGGACGCCAGGGCCTCCAGCGAGACCCAGCCGACCACGCCGTCGCGTCGGGCGCGGCCCCAGGCGCGGTCCTGACTGCGTTCCAAAATATCGAAGGCCTCGCCGAACAGCAGCTGGTCGATGCGCTGACCGTCGTCCGCGACGATGTCGGCGACCGGCAGACGGCAGTGGGCGGGGTCGGTCCGGCGATAGGCCTCGGCCCGCATCAGGCCTTCCAGCGCCTGTTCGGCCAGCACCACGCGGTCCCCGTCCCGAAGGATCAGGGGCGCGCCAGGCGGCAGCAGGGCCAGGACATCGGTCAAGCGGCGGTCTCTCGACGGCTCGGATAATTCGAGCCGCCTACCCTAGGCGCCGATCCCGAAGGGGGCGTTAACAGCCTTGGCTATTTGGAAAATTTCTCGCTGAGGTAGCGGAAGCAGGCGCGGATGGCCTGGGCTTCGCCGCCTTCGGGCCAGCCGGGACGGGCGCGAGGATTCCAGGCGAAGACGTCCATGTGCGCCCAACTGCCGGTCGTCGGCGCGAACTTCTGCAGGAAAAGGGCCGCCGTCACCGATCCGGCCTGGGCCCAGGCGGCGGAATCGTTGCGGACGTCGGCGATCTCGCTGTCCAACGAGGCGCGATAGCCCGCCCACAGCGGCATCCGCCACAGGGGGTCGCCCACGGCCCGACCGGCGTTCAGCACGCCCTCGGCCAGGGCGTCGTCGTCGGTGTAGAGCGGCGGGAGCTCCGGCCCCAGCGCGATGCGGGCGGCGCCGGTCAGGGTGGCGAAGTCCAGCGTCAGGTCCGGCTCATGCTCTCCCGCCCGCGTCAGGACGTCGGCCAGGATCAGCCGCCCTTCGGCGTCGGTGTTGCCGATCTCTATGGTCAGACCCTTGCGGCTGTTCAGGATGTCGCCCGGCCGGAAGGCGTCGGCCGAGACCGCGTTCTCGACCGCCGCGACCAGCACCACCAGCCGCACCGGCAGACCGGCCTGCATGATCAGGCGGCCCAGCGCCAGCGCATGGGCGGCGCCGCCCATGTCCTTCTTCATGTTGCGCATCCCGGCGGCGCCCTTGAGGTCCAGGCCGCCGGTGTCGAACACCACCCCCTTGCCGACCAGAGCCACCAGCGGCCAGTCCGCCTTGTCCAGATTCCAGCCGATCTCCAGCACCCGCGGCGCGCGGTGCGGGGCGGCGGCGCGGCCGACGGCGTGGACGGCCGGATAGTTCTCCTCCAGCAGGGCGTCGCCGGTGGTGACGGTCAGGCTCGCTCCCGCGCCTTCGGCGATCTCGCGCGCGATGGTCTCGAGCTGCAGCGGCCCCATGTCGGCGGCGGGGGTGTCGACCATCTCGCGGGTCAGGGCGCAGGCGGCGGCGATGTTCAGCGTCGCCGTCAGGTCGAGGCCGTCCGGCGCCACGAGACGCGCGCGGCCGCGCTCCGGCCGGGTCTTGTAGCGGTCGAACAGATAGCCCCCCAGCGCAAAGGCCAGAGCCGCCGAATGCGCCGCCTCGCCCTCGACGCCCTCCAGCCGCCAATCGCCCGCAGGCAGCCTCGTCGGCAGGCCGCGGGCCGTCATGGGGTCGAAGGCCTCGCCCGCGCCGAACAGGGCCTGCTCCGGCGCGCCGTCGGCGCCCGGGACCACCAGCAGCTGGCCCGCCTTGCCGGTGAAGCCGTTGGCCTCGGCCCAAGCGGCGATCCGCCCGCCCAGCGCCGCGCCCGCCTTGACGATGCGGACCGGGCGCGCGGTCTCAGAAGCGGCGATCAGCAGTTCGGACTGAGGGGACATGAGGGCGACCTTTCCGACGCTTAACGCCGATTAACCAAACCTTGACCCGTCGGCGCGACCCTAGGGCAGAACCGCCACGGACCCCTTCCATGTCGCGCAACGCCGCCCTCACCGCAACCGTCAGCCTGACGCTTCTGGCCCTCGCCGTCCCGGCCCTGAGCCAGACTGCGCCCACAGCGCGGGCGCCTGCCGACGCCGCCACACGCGCGGGCTATGACCGCGCCGACGCCCTCAGCCGCTCGGTCTTCTGGACCCAGGAGCAGCAGATCAATCCGATGGACCCGGTCGCCGGGGTCAAGCTGGCCCAGGCCCTGCGCGAACTGGGCCAGTATGATCAGGCGGCCGAGACGGCGCAGGGCGTGCTGGTCGTCCAGCCCGCCAACGTCGAGGCCATGCTGGAGGTCGGGCGCGCCCATATCGCGCGCGGGCAGGCCTTCTACGGCATCGCCGCGCTGGAACAGGCCAAGGCGGCGGCGCCGCGCGACTGGCGCCCCCTGTCGCTGCTGGGCGTGGCCTATCAGCAGGTGCGCCGCTCCGACGACGCCAAGGCGGTCTGGAACGAGGCCCTGCGCCTGTCGCCCGACAACGCCGACGTCCTGACCAACGCCGCCATCGCCCGCATCGGCGAAGGCGACGCGCCGTCCGCCGAGATCCTGCTGCGTCGCGCGGCGACCCAGCCGGGCGCCGGGCTGCAGGTGCGCCAGAACCTGGCCCTGGCGCTGGGCCTGCAGGGCAAGACCGCCGAGGCCGAGGCCATCCTGCGCCGCGACCTGCCGCCCGAGGCCGCGGACCAGAACCTGCGCTGGCTGGCCGCGCGGATGCAGCCGGGGCAGAGCCCGGCGGTCGTCGAGGCGTCGCCGACCGCGCGGACGTGGTCGTCGCTGCAGGGCGGATAGAACGCGACTTTCTCCCTCCCCTTCATGGGGAGGGTGGCTGAGCCCGTAGGGCGAAGTCGGGTGGGGGCGGCGAGGCTATTCAAGCGCCGCGTCCATGACCCAGCCCTCCCCACCCGGTCGCTGCGCGACCACCCTCCCCATGAAGGGGAGGGAGAAGCCTTGCGTCTCTTCACCTTCAGCCCGCGAAGGCCTATCTTCATCCCGTGATCGACGACCTATACAGCGCGCGCATTCTGTCGCTGGCGGCCAATCTGCCGCACAGCGGGCGTCTGCCTGCGCCCGAAGGCTCGGCCGAGCGGGTGGCCAAGCTGTGCGGGTCGAAGGCGATCGTCGATGTGACGCTGGACGCCGACGATCGCGTCGGCGACTTCGCCCAGACGGTCAAGGCCTGCGCCCTAGGCCAGGCGGCGGCGGGCGTGGTCGGGGAGAACATCCTCGGCGCCTCGGTTCAGGAGATCGAGGCCGCGCGCGACGCCCTGTCCGCCATGCTGAAATCCGGCGGCGACGGCCCTGAGGGCCGCTTCGAAGGCCTGCGCGTGCTGAAGCAGGTCGCCGACTATCCCGCCCGCCACGCCTCGACCATGGTGGCGCTGGAAGCGACGCTGGACGCCGTGAAGCAGGCGCTGGAAAAACACCACAGCGATACGCGAACTCGTCTCGCCGGCGCGGCCTGAACGGCGCGTCAGTTGATCCCCCTGCTTTGAAGAGGGATAAGCGCGACGAACCCGAAACAGAGCCCCCGGCGAAGGGACCCCGGTCTCTCTAATGTCTCTCTACGAACGCAGCGTCCGCGCGGCCCATCGGGGCTATAAGCTGACGCTGTCCCCCCTGATCGGCCAGCAGTGCCGGTTCATGCCGACCTGTTCGGATTACGGGCGCGACGCCCTGATCCGGCACGGTCCGGTGCGGGGGGGATGGCTCACCGTGCGGCGCCTCTGTAAATGCCATCCCTTCGGCGGTTCGGGCTATGATCCCGTCCCGCCCGCCAAGACCGAAAAAGAACGACCGTCATGATCGAACTGAAATTCCCCGACGGCGCCGTGCGTCAGTATCCGGCCGGCTCGACGGGCCGCGACGTGGCCGCCGCCATCTCGCCCTCGCTGGCCAAGAAGGCGGCCCTGGTCGTCTGGAACGGCGAGCAGCGCGACCTGGACCGCGTCATCGACGGGAACGGCGACTTCCGCCTGCTGATGCGCGACGACCCCGAGGCGCTGGAGACCATCCGCCACGACGCCGCCCACGTGCTGGCCCAGGCGGTGCAGGAGCTGTTCCCCGGCACCCAGGTCACGATCGGCCCGGCCATCGAAGACGGCTTCTATTACGACTTCGCCCGCGACGAGCCCTTCTCGACCGACGACTTCCCGAAGATCGAGAAGAAGATGGCCGAGATCATCGACCGGGGCGCCCCGCTGGAGCGTCAGGTCTGGAACCGCGACGAGGCCATCGCCCACTTCGAAAAGATCGGCGAGGAATATAAGGCCGAACTGATCCGCGACCTGCCCGAGACGGAAACGATCACCGTCTACAAGCAGGGCGAATGGGCCGACCTGTGCCGGGGGCCGCACTTCCCGACGACGAAGTTCGTGGGCAAGGCCTTCAAGCTGACCAAGCTGGCGGGCGCCTACTGGCGCGGCGATTCCAACCGCGCCCAGCTTCAGCGCATCTACGGCACGGCCTGGGCGACCAAGGAGGATCTGGACGCCTATCTGCTGCGCATCGAGGAGGCCGAGAAGCGCGACCATCGCAAGCTGGGCCGCGCCATGGAGCTCTTCCACATGCAGGAAGAGGGCCGGGGCATGGTCTTCTGGCACCCCAAGGGCTGGGTGCTGTGGCGCGTGCTGGAGGCCTATATGCGCCGCCGTCTGGACGCCGCGGGCTATGTCGAGGTCAAGACGCCGCAGGTGCTGGACCGCAAGTTCTGGGAGGCCTCGGGCCACTGGGACAAGTACCGCGCCAATATGTTCGTCTGCGAGACGGTCGAGGGCGAGACGCTCAGCCTCAAGCCGATGAACTGCCCCGGCCACGTGCAGATCTTCGATCAGGGCCAGCGCTCCTATCGCGAACTGCCGCTGCGCATGGCCGAGTTCGGCGCCTGTCACCGCTATGAGCCGTCGGGCTCGCTGCACGGCCTGATGCGTGTGCGCGGCTTTACGCAGGACGACGCCCACATCTTCTGCCGCGAGGACCAGATCGTCGAGGAGACGGCCGAGTTCATCAAGCTGGCCTATTCGGTCCACGCCGACCTGGGCATGGAGACCAAATACATCAGCCTGGGCACCCGCCCCGAGCTGCGCGCCGGCACCGAGGAATTCTGGGACAAGGCCGAGGCCCAGATGCTGGAAGCCGCCCGCGCCGCCGGAACCGAGCCGGTCGTCACCGAGGGCGACGGCGCCTTCTACGCGCCCAAGCTGGACTTCATCGTCAAGGACGCCATCGGCCGCGAATGGACCTGCGGCACGATCCAGCTGGACTATGTGCTGCCGGAACGTCTGGATGCGACCTACATCGCCGAGGACGGCCAGAAGCACCGCCCGGTCATGCTGCACCGCGCGATCCTGGGCTCGTTCGAGCGCTTCATCGGCATCATGATCGAGAACTACGCCGGGGCCTTCCCGCTGTGGCTGGCGCCGACGCAGGCCGTGGTGGCGACCATCACCTCGGACGCCGACGGTTACGCCGAGGAAGTTCTGGCCAAGTTCCGGGCGGCGGGTCTGCGCACCGAGATCGACCTGCGCAACGAGAAGATCAACTACAAGATCCGCGAACACTCGGTCGCCAAGGTGCCCGCCATCGCCGTCGTCGGCCGCAAGGAGGCCGAAGAAGGCAAGGTCGCCATCCGCCGCTTCGGCTCCCAGGCCCAGACCATCGTCACGGTCGAGGAAGCCATCGCCATGCTGACCGACGAGGCGCTGGCGCCGGATCTGAAGCGCATCCGCGACGGCGTCGCCTGATATGACGGCAGGGGGAAGGCCTCGCGTCTTCTCCCCTCGCCCGTCTCGGGCCATAAGCCTGTCATGCCCACCACCCTCTACATCGACGCCGACGCCTGCCCCGTGAAGGAAGAGGTCTATCGCGTGGCGCGCCGCTGCGGCCTGAAGGTCTTCGTGGTGTCCAACGCCTGGATCAACACGCCGCGCGAACCGCTGATCGAACAGGTGGTCGTCGACGCCGGGCCGGACGCAGCCGACGACTGGATCGCCGAGCGCGCCACGCGCGGCGACATCGTCATCACCGCCGACATTCCGCTGGCCGACCGGGTGCTGAAATCGGGCGCGCAGGCGCTGAAATCCAACGGTCAGCCGTTCACGGCAGACTCTATCGGGTCAGCCCTGGCCGGGCGGATGATCGGCGAGCACCTGCGCTCCATGGGCGTGCCGACCAGCGGGCCGCCGCCCTTTTCCGCGGCCGACCGCTCGCGCTTCCTGCAGGCGCTGGACGCCGCCGTCGTGCGGGCCCGCCGGGAGGCGTCATGAGCCGCATTCCCGAAGATGAGCTGGAGTTCCGCTTCTTCCGCGCCGGAGGACCGGGCGGCCAGAACGTCAACAAGGTCTCGACCGCCGTGCAGATGCGGTTCGACGTCAAGAACTCGCCCAGCCTGACCGAGCCGGTGAAGTCGCGGCTGATGAAGCTGGCGGGCAGCCGCCTGACGCTGGACGGGGTGATCGTCATCAGCGCCGTGCGCTTCCGCACGCAGGAGCGCAACAAGGCGGACGCCATCGAGCGGCTGGAGGCCATGGTGGCCGAGGCCTCGATCAAGCCCGTCTATCGCGTGCCGACCCGGCCGACGCGCGCGTCGAAGGAGCGTCGACTGCAGGCCAAGTCCAGCCGCGCCTCGATCAAGAGCGGACGCGGCAAGCCGTCGCTGGATTAGCCTTCCACACCCTCCGTCATCCTCGGGCTTGACCCGAGGATCAGAGGCGGCGTCGCGCTCCTGTTTTCCGAGGTCGGGCGTGCGGATGACTGGATCCTCGGTTCAAGCCCGAGGATGACGGCGAAGGGACGGGGAGGACGGCTGTGCGCAGAGCGCCCTCAGTCCTGGGCCGGGCGGAACAGCAGGGCCGCGATCTGGTCCTGGTCGTCGAAGGCGATGACCCAGTCGGTGGCCTGCTTCTCGAACACCACGCGGAACATGTCGGCGCCGCTCTGCTGGCCGCGATGCTCGATCGTCTTCAGCGGGCCGAACTGCTGGATCAGGGGCGCCACCGCGCCGGACTGGGCGCGAATCTGCTCGGCCATGTCCGTGCTGAACACCGAATAGTCGATCTGATTGGCCTGGAAGGCGGCGATGACCCGGCGCAGGGCCTCTTCCGAGCGGGCGATGTCCGGCGCCTGGGCGGCGGGACCGGCGACCGGCGGCGAGGCGGGCGCCGTCGAAGCGGCGGGCGCATCCCCCTCGAAGGCGTCGGGCAGGGTCGCCGCAGCCGCGCCCTGGGCCGGCGCCCGGCTCGGAGCCGTGGTCTGGGCCAGCGCCGGGGCGGCCAGCAGGAGGGCGCCCGACAGGACGGCGGCGAAGGAAGTGGTCTTCATGAAACGCAGGCTCCGAAGAAACGTCAGGCGACGATCATCGGCCAAAGCGTCAGCACCAAGGCGGCCGCCGACGCGCAGACTGCGACGGTGACGGCGGCGACCACCCAGGGCCGCGTTCCGGCCTTCTCGATCACCAACGTCTGAGACGGCGGCGGGTTCTGCACCAGACGCGACAGGGCCTTGAGAGCGGCCATCGCCTCCTCCACCGTCTCCTTGATCTGGGCCTGCGGTCCCAGTTCGCGCTTGATCCAGCGCTCGACCACCGGCTTGGCAGCCTCCCACAGATCATGATCCGGGTTCAGGCGGCGCGCCACCCCCTCGACCGAGACCATGGTCTTCTGCAGCAGCACCAGTTCAGGGCGCATATGCATGTCGAACAGGGCGGTGATCTCGAACAGCTGGCCCAGCAGACGGCCCATCGACACCTGGCTGGCCTGACGGCCGATCACCGGCTCGCCGACCGCGCGCAGGGCCTGGGCGAAGGTGTCGACCGAATGGTGCGGCGGCACGTATCCGGCCTCGAAATGGACCCGGCTGATGCGGTCGTAGTCGCGGCTGATGAAGCCCCACAGGATTTCGGCCAGGTAGCGGCGCTCGGCCGGGCCCAGCCGCCCGACGATGCCGAAGTCGATGGCCGTCAGTTGCGCGGGGGCGTCGGCGAACAGATTGCCCTCGTGCAGGTCGGCGTGGAAGACGCCGTGGTCCAGCGCCTGCACCAGAAAGGCGCGCACCACCTTGTCGGCCAGGGCGTCCTTGTCGAGACCGGGCAGGTCGACCAGGGCCGGGTCCGTCATCGGCAGGCCGGGCGCCCATTCCAGTGTCAGAACCCGCTTGCCCACCCCGTCCCAGATGACGGCGGGGGCCGACATATAGCCGTCCTTGGCCATGACCTCGGCCAGTTCGGAGGCGGCCGCCGCCTCCAGCCGCATGTCCAGCTCAAGCTGCAGCGACTGGGCGATGATCTCGACGAAGGCGCGCGGCTCCAGCCGACGGGCGGGTTCGACGAAACGGTCGACCAGCTTGGCCCCCAGACGCATGGCGTCCAGCCCCTGGGCCACGCGGCGCTCGACGCCGGGGCGCAGCACCTTGACCGCCACCTTGCGCCCGTCGGCCAGCCAGGCGGGGTGCGCCTGGGCCAGCGATGCAGCGCCCATCGGTTCGGTCAGATCGATGAACAGGCTCTCGGCCGGGCGGCCCAGCGAGCGTTCGATCTCGCGCTTGGCCTCTTCCAGCGGGAAAGGCGGCAGCTTGTCCTTCAGACGCCCCAGATCCTGCGCGAACTGCAGGCCGAAGATGTCGGCGCGGGTGGCCAGCACCTGGCCCAGCTTGATGGCGACGGGGCCGAGATGCTCGAAGGCCTCGCCGACGCGCTGGCCGGGCCGTCCGGCGCGGTGTTTGCGGCTGGCGAACAGCTGGATCAGACGGGCGAAGGGGCGGCCCCAGGCGGGCAGGAGGGGGTTGGCCTCGCGCGGGATCAGGGCGTCGTGGCGCGCCAGCACCCAGCCCCAGCGCACCATGCGAAAGGCCGCGCCGACCGGATGGCGCACCGGCTGGGCCTTGGGCGTCGGCGGCGGGGCGTTGAAGGTCAGCCGGCTCAGATCGCCCACCCGTGGTGGATGGCGGCGATGCCGCCCGACAGATTGGTGACGCTGACGCGGCTGAAGCCCGCCTCCTCGATCATCCGCTTGAAGGTCTGCTGATCGGGGAAGCGGCGGATGCTCTCGACCAGATACTGATAGGAATCGCGGTCCTTGGCGACCAGCTGACCGATGCGCGGGATGGCGTGGAAGGACCAGGCGTCATAGGCCTTCCTCAACGCGCCGGTGGTGGGGCGCGAGAACTCCAGGCAGATGAAGCGGCCGCCCGGCTTCAGCGCGCGGCGCGCCTCGCGCAGGGCCTGCGGAATGTCGGCCACGTTGCGGATGCCGAAGCTGATCGAATAGGCGTCCAGGCAAGCGTCCGGCAGCGGCAGGTTCATGGCGTCGCCGACGCCCCAGGCCATCTCGGGCTCGCCGCCCTTGGCCACGCCGTTCAGGATCATCTCGGCGTTGTAGTCCATGACGAGGACCGTGGCGTCCTCGCCGCCGCGCCGATCCTGCGCCGCGCGGGCCATCCTGGAATAGCGGCGCGCCATGTCGCCGGTGCCCCCGGCCATGTCCAGCACCACTTCGCCCGGCCGGACGTTCAGCTTGGCCGCCGTGGCGTCCTTCCAGATCCGGTGCACGCCCGCGCTCATCAGGTCGTTCATCAGGTCGTAGTTGGAGGCGACGGAGTTGAACACGCCGCGCACCATCTGCACCTTTTCCTTCGCGTCCACGTCGCGGAAGCCGAAGGAGGAGGTCTTGCCGGAAGCGTCGGGGGAGGGATCGGCCTGGGTCATGGATGGGGGTGTAACGCCTCCCGTCGCCGCCGTCATCCGGGGAAGCGTCGCATCTGACGCAGGCTGGCGGCTTGTCGCGCCTCAGGGCGCACGATACGCCTGACGAAAGCATAAGGAGACGCTCATGACCGCCGCCCTCGACGTGACCGAAGTTCTGGCGGGCCTGCCCGACTGGCGCCGCGCCGACGATCCGCGCCCGGCCATCGCGCGCACCCTGCGCTTCGCCGATTTCAACGCCGCCTTCGGCTTCATGACCCGCGTCGCTCTGCTGGCCGACAAGGTCGACCATCATCCGGAGTGGTCGAACGTCTACAACCGCGTCGAGGTGCTGCTGACCACCCATGACGCCGACGGGGTGACCGAGCGCGACGTGGCGATGGCACGCTTCATCGACGCGGCGGTCAAGGGTCTGGTCGAGTGACGGGCGGGCGCGTCGCGGGCAAGGCGGCCCTGATCACCGGCGCCGCCGGGGGGCTGGGCCAGGCCATGGCCCGGATGCTGGTCCGCGAGGGCGCCAGGGTCGCGCTCAGCGATCTGGACCTGAACGGCGTCCGCGCCCTGGCCGAGGCGATCAACGCCGACCACCCCGGCACGGCCTTCGCCTATGAGCACGACGTCACGCGCGAGGACGACTGGGTCCGCGTCGTCGGCGCGGCGGTCGAGGATATGGGCGGCCTCAGCATCCTGGTGAACAACGCCGGAATCGGCGGCCAGCTTTTGTGGGCCGAGCAGGACACGCTGGAGAACTGGCGCAAGGTTCAGGCGATCAATCTGGAATCCGTCATGCTGGGCTGCAAGCACGCCATGGCGCCGCTCAGGGCCTCGGGCGCGGGGTCGATCGTCAACATCTCATCCATCGCGGGACTGGCGGCGGCGCCGGGCATGGGCGCCTACAACGCCACCAAGGCGGCGGTCTGGCTCTACACCAAGACGGTGGCGCTGGAGGCGGCCAAGGCGGGCTGGAACGTGCGTGCCAACTCGGTGCACCCGGTCTTCATCAAGACGCCGATCCTCGATCCCTTCGTCGCCATGGCGGGCGGGGACGAGGCGAGCGCGCACGAGAAACTGGCGCGCGGCATTCCGCTGAAGCGCATCGGCGAGCCGGACGATGTGGCCTATTGCGTGCTGTATCTGGCGTCGGACGAGTCGAAGTTCGTGACCGGCGCCGAGTTCAAGATCGACGGCGGGCTGACGGCGCAGTAGCGCGCGCGCTTATATACCCCGTCAGCAGCGTCCAGAAGAACAGCAGCCAGCCCCACC